>NZ_RYFF01000141.1 GCF_004138165.1 Candidatus Chloroploca sp. Khr17 | reverse complement strand
GGGTGCGCGAGCCGGGTGGGGGCTGCGCGGCGGTCAGGAGCACCCGACCACGCCAGGTCAAGGCCGCGCGGGGGCCACCATGAACCGCAGCGCGAAGCGCCTCCATCAGATGGCCCATCGCGCGCTCGGCTTGGCCTTGAGCGGCGTGGTAGGCTGGTGCGACCTGCCGCGTTGGCCCTCCGGCAGCAGGCATCCCCCTGCTGACACCGCTCAGTCGGCGGCATGAGCGACCTCCGGCGTGCCCGCATCAGCCGATTCATCCACCATCCCGCGAAGATCAGGCGGCGTCTGGAGCCGGTCTTCGGCCAGCCACTGATCGTGGAACGTCAGGATCGCCTGTGCCCGCCATGCCGCCACCCGGCGCTGGAGCGTCCGGAGCTGCACGTCAGGGAATCGGCCGGGATGCGCAGCTTGAAGTTCCCGGAACAACTGCTTGGCGCTCAGTTCGGGATTGGCTTCCAGACGCTCAACGATGGTCACGCGCACGTCGGCAAACGGATCTGGGCGCGTCCGCCAGGTATGGGGCACCGGATCTGGTTTCGTGCGGCGATACTTCCGCTTCTGGCGGGTTGGTGCGCCACCCTCCCCTGCGGGTGGCTCCTGTTCTGCTGCGCCGGGATCCGCCGGCTCCCCGAACCCACACGCTGCGCCGTGGAACGTGACCGGTGCCGCAGTCGGCGTGCGGGCTGGCTCGCTTGCGCGTGGCACGATTGCCAACTGCCACAGCGCATCCTGCAGCCGGTCGATCTGGCGGAGCAAGCGCACCGGGTCGAGCCCCGCAAACAGGGTCGTGAGGCGGGCCTGCTGCTCGTCCGACACGACCTCGGCGGCAAGGAGCCGCTGGAAGGGTGTCTGGGCGGCGTCGTAGCGTCGCTGGACGTGACTACCATCGCGCGTTTTCTCCTTCAGCTTCATTGAGGGCTGAAAGAAGTTCACGTAGAGCCGCAGTGCCCGATACACCTCGGTCAGTTGCCGATAGGCGCGCTCGCCCTCGTAGCGGTCGTAGCCGATGAAATGACGGACAATCGCCCCGTTTTTCTGCTCCACAAAGCACTGGTCGTTCTTCTTGTAGGCCCGTCCGCGCGTAAACGTAATGCCCTCCCGCTCGCAGTAGTCCAGCAACTCGTTGTTGAGAAACTCCTTGCCGTTGTCACTATCGATGCCAACCAGCGGCATGGGCACGAGTTGCCGCACCTGGGACATGGCCTGAATGACCCCGTGCTGGCCCTTGTTGAGCAACGGCAGGCACTCCGTCCAGCCGGTGGCGACATCGGTGAGCACCAGCGTGGAGAGGAAGGCACCCTCGGCGTTCCCGCCGCAGTGGGCCACCAGGTCGATCTCGAAGAAGCCGGGTTTGGCGTCATCCCAGTCGGTGAAGGTGCGCACCGGGATTTGATGCTTCAAGAGCGTGCCCGCCTTGGTCGTGCTGATCCCGCGCAGGGCAGGGTCGCGGCGGATCGGGCTGAGGATCCGGTCAACCGTGGCGGGACTGATGGTAAAGAGTTGGCTCCGCACCTCATCGGTTAGTTTCAGATGACCGTGGTGTTCGAGCACCGGCATCAACTCAGGAAGAAAGGGCACGAGGCGCTTGGCACAGATGCAGTTGGTTGCCTCCCATGCGAGCCGGAGGGCCGCCTGTACCTCTGGGCCATAGCGTCGCTCACGCGACCGGGTGATCGCGGGACGAGGAGCGACGACCGGGCTGGTCAGCAACCGAATGGCGTACTTGCGGGCATAGCCCGTGGCCGCGACAAACTCGTCGAGGATGACCGACTTCTGTTGATGGCTGGCCTCCTGGTAACGTGGTGCCGTCTGCGCCAACAATTCACGTTTCGCTCGATAACTCATCAGGGACCTCACGAGACACCCTACGCTCTCTAGATTCAATCACGTCGGGTGACATTATTCGTGAGGCAACGATGCTTGTCAAGGTTACATCTAACGTGAGGCAATGCGGGCGGCAAATCTAGTTGACATTTAACAC
>NZ_RYFF01000066.1 GCF_004138165.1 Candidatus Chloroploca sp. Khr17 | reverse complement strand
TGGAGCGCCAACTGCACCGCGATGGCGCGTCGATACTCGCGTACGTCGGTGGTCGTTTGGAGAAATGCGTGCAGGTCAGTCTCCATCGGTCATCCTCCCAGGGTAAGCACGGTACGTCCGGGAGATGATACCACAAAATCGCCGCCTGGTTTACAAACCATCTAGGACTGCTATATTGCAAAAAAGATAGATATTCCACAATCTTCTCAACTATGCGCCATAACACTTGCCCAACTCTTTTTGTATCAAGGAGAATTAAAACAGTCTTTAGACATGATTGCCGTCGCACATGTCCAAGGAACACCGAAACATAATCACCTTGCCGCGGTCGTCCGAGGAGTAATATTAGCAAGGTTAGATCAACCGGACGAAGCAAAGATGGCTCTTACGAGTGCCATTTCTCACGCAGACAAGCTAATAGAACAATCTCCATCTGCGTTTCACGCAAAATACACGCGTGGGTTGGCGTTTTCTGGATTGGCACTTCTATCAACAGACGATCAATGTGAATATCTTTTGCAGTTATCCCAATTAGCATATGAAGAAGCCATTACATTGTGCAGCATGAAAGGGGTGGTAAATGATGCAATGCGAATATTAAGAGAGCTTGATTTTGTAGACAAATTTGATGCTTTAACTACAATCCGAAGAGTTTTAGATCGCAGTTAACAATCGAAGTACACCCATATGCATTACCCGCCCCCCTGTAATGAGCGTCCTTCATCGGTTATTGATGTTTCTGTAGTCATTGTAACTTGGAACGTTGCCGATTATTTGTCTAGATGCATAGAAAGCGTATTTTCCTCTAATCTGATAATTGACGATACAACTACCAATAAAAATATATTGAGGACTGAGATTATAGTTGTTGACTCTTGCAGCACTGATCATACTTTGGATATGCTCTCAAAATACCCGCAAATCAAGGTAATAAAACAAACAGAAAATACGGGATATACAAAGTCAGTTAATATCGGATTAGCAGTTACAAGGGGGCGTTATGTGTTGTTGTTAAATCCCGACACAGAAGTACTACCTGATACTCTGCAAGTCTTATCTTCCTATTTGGACAATAATCCAAGGATTGGGATAGTAGGCCCTCAAGTTCTCAATAGTGATCGCTCAATTCAAGATACACGTCGTCGCTTTCCCACGATTGTTGTTGGTTTTCTTGTAAATGGTTTATCCGATCTTGTGTGGATGAAACGATATGTTCCTAAGGACGTTCTAGATTATTACTATGTAAAGAATGAGCGAGATGATGCAGTTGTAGACGTGGAATGGCTGCAAGGTTCTTTTCTCCTTGCGCGAAGAGAAGTTTATGAGCAAATAGGAGGTTTAGATATTCGATTTTGGATGTACTATGATGACACTGACTGGTGCAGAAGGGCAAAAGAGAGCGGATGGAAAATTGTTTACAATGGAAGTACTAGTATAATTCACCATCAAGGAAAAAGTAGTGAACAAGTTCCCCAGAAGCGACAGTTCTATTATTATAGAAGTAAAATTTTGTACTTTCAAAAACACCATGGCATACTGATTTCAGTGTTGCTTTTCTATTGGTTGTCAATATTACACGAAGCTTGTCAGTGGTGGAAGCAGCTCACACGGTACACCCGCCAGAGCAACTGAGTAACTAACACTTGGAGGGAGAGCGTCAGGACGCGGACAAAGCGTGATGCCCACCCGTGGCATACTTATGCTTACCCCCTTTGTCAAGACCACCAAAGGACGAAAATAACACAACGAGTGTCAAAGGTTTTGGGTGTGTCCTGGCGCGGTCAGGCAGCCTCCAGCAGGCCGAGTCAAGACCAACTCTGCCGACACATCCCACTCTGCCTCGCTTACAAGATACCGCTGGTTTATGCTCACTGAGCGGGGCGCTCAACTCAACGAGGCGACCAGACGGGCAAATGGTGACACACGTGTCGTCGCTCGGGGAACCTCTTGCACCCAGGCCACGACGCGAAGGATATTCATGGCTACCGCAATCAGCATGTGTTGCACGTGGGTTTTGGCTTGGCCAATGTATCGAGAACGGCGAAGCCTAACCGTATACTGCCCCCCTGGACAGTCAGATCACCACGATGACATACTGACTAGTAGTCAGATAGGAAGGTGGAGCTGATGAGCAACGAGCAGACAACCAACGACGAAACCCTCAAGCGCTGGGCAGCCAAGCGCCGGGTCGCCCTGGTGCTGGAGATCCTGCGCGGCGAGACGACCGCGGACGAGGCCGCCCGCCGACACGGACTGACCGTCGCCGAGATCGAGCAGTGGAACGAGCGCTTCCTCGGCGGCGCCGAGAACGCCCTGCGCAGCCGGCCGTTGGATGATGAGGCCCTCAAGGATCAGGAGATCACGCGCCTGCAGCGCAAGGTTGGCGATCTGGTCATGGACATCGACATCCTCAAGGAGGCCCGTAAGGCAAACCCTTCGATGCGGCAGATGCGCGACGAGTGAAGGAGATGATGCCCACGGCATCGCTCCGCCGCATCTGCCGCGTCTTGGATGTCACGCGCTCAACACTGTATGAAGCCCAAGCCGCGGAGGCCACTTGTTGAAGCCCAGCTCCATCCCGTCGGCAGAACAGCGCGACCTCCGCGACCTCACCTGCTACCGGGAAACGCTCACTGATGAACACGCCCGTATCCTGAACCGCATCCAGAACGTGCTCGAAAGCGCAAACCTGAAGCTTGCCAGTGTCGTCACCGACATCCAGGGGTTGAGCGCGCAGGATATCTTGCGCGCCCTCGTGAAGGGCGAGACGAACCCCGCTGTGCTTGCCGCTTATGCCCGTGGCAAACTGCAGAAGAAGCAGGCCGACCTGGAGCGAGCGCTGGAAGGTCGCTTTCAGGAGCATCACCGCTTTCTGCTGAGCCGCCTGCTGGGGCACCTGGATGTTCTTGATGCAGAAGTGGCCGCGCTTGAGGCGTGTATCGACACGCTTGTGGAGCAGTTGCCTGCGTTTGCAACGGCCGTGGAGCGCCTCGACACGCTGCCAGGGGTCAACCGCACGGCGGCGCTCACGATGGTCGCAGAGATTGGGGTCGACATGGAGCGCTTTCCCACGGCTGGACATCTGACCGCCTGGGCCGGCCTCGCCCCAGGGAAGAACGAAACCGGTGGCAAACAACGGGCAACTATCGTCTGTCCAATCGCCGTGGGGCGCAGCGTGCGTCCGTTGGAGTGGCGCGCACCTTACTCCAGATCGCCTATTACCTGATCAAAGACGGCACGACCTACGAGGAACTGGGGCACGACTACTTCGACCAAGTCAACCGCGAGCGGACCCGCCGTCGGCTGGTACAACGCCTCGAAACGCCCGGCTTTGCGGTCGAGGTGCGAGACGCGGAGCGGCCTGCGACCGACCCGGCTTTGGCTGCCGCCTGATCTCGATAGCGGCTCGCCAGGAGGGAATTTTCATAGCAGGCAGAACGCCTTTCGTGCCGCACTCAATGACACCTATCTGGAACGCGTGCTTCGAATTTAAGATGCCATTGCCCTATGTTCGTCCTTTGGTGGTCTTGACAAAGGGGGTAAACATAGATCCGGCGGTTTTGGAGGATGCTCGAAGAGCGTCTTCATCCTGTCTCTTCCTCAGTCTGTGCTGGACTGGTCACAATACGAACGGCAGGATCACCTAGCAATGCATACGCCCTTGCATCACTGAAAGCCGCCCAGCGCGGTCCGATGCGTTGGATTTCAAACTCAAGATTGCCCTGAGCATGCCGGTATTTGTCAAGCAACTCGGTAAGGTGAACCGCGGTCATGCCTTGCCGCATATTGAACTGATCCGTTGCTTCACCAAGCCGTTTGCCATCAAGGATACGGCTTAAGAGATCTTCAAAGGCCTGCGCCTGGCGCGGCACCTTCAGCATTTCATCACGGAAGGAGTAGCTCCAGGCACGATCAACATGGCCGATCACGGCAAGCCCGCCTCGCTCGAGGATCCGTTGCGGTAACTGCGCTACAAATGCATGCGGTGCAAGTGCGGTGGGTGGCCCATCACGGCGTATGCGGAATGAGTCGATCGGAGGACAGCCAAGTCCAAAACACGCAAAGACTACTGCGATCAGGCCTTCAACCCGTGCATCTCCCGAAAGATCATCTCCGGTAAACCAGTGATCGCGTCGGGGTGAGCCAAAGCCGTCCCAGTCACTGCAGAGCAACGCGCCTTGTTGGGCAATCAGGTCGGGATGTCCGATGGGCAGATCGATGCCATGACTGGCACTGAAGACAACGGCCGGTTGATGGTCTTGGCCCTGAAAGAGGCGCTCTAATGCTGTGCGATGGGCGTTCGTTTCCAGGTAGGTGCGCGTAGTAAACCCAAAGCGTGTGGCAAGTGGAACCTGCCCGTCATTCCCGTCCAATAGTGGCGCGATCAGTTCGGTCGTACTCAGGGCCGTGGCCCGGTCGAGGTTGTGACGTGGCCCAAAGTAGACAAGTTCACGCGCTCGTTGGGTCATCGCACCCGTTTCGGCGCGGACAACCGCTTCAGCATATGCAGTGTAGGCACTGTAGCGATGCTCACCGAGCAAGTCGGTGAAGGTGAGGCGACCGACCCCCCAGAAGAGATCAAGATCATACTGAAGACGAAAGGGAATATGAGGATCACCAGTGTAGCGTGGCCCTGGGCGTCCTGCTAGCAGGAGATAGAAGGGAAGGCCACGGCGGGGATCGACAGCTCCAGCATCAGCACCAATGCCATGACGCGCAACCCACTGGTTATAGGCCTCGCCGTTTTCACCTCGACTCGCGTCAAAGAGAAACACGGGCACAGGGCTTGGTGCCTTGAGTGGAGAATCGACGTATGCATCTCCTACCACGCGGCGCAGCCATGCACCACAGGTTTCATCCTGGCGAGGCTCCGGCGGGAGTGCATATCCCTGTTGTTCACATCGAAGCTTCAGCAACGGCCATAGGGCAATAAGCAATTGTGCGCTATCCTGCGCACAAGCAACCAGTCCCCAGCCAGCGCCTTTCTTGGCGATCGCCAACTCGCCGTAGTCGAAACCATGAATGAGGCCGAGCGTTGGTTTGCCGTGACCCTCACGTCGCTCGTGCAGCTTTCGCTCCATATCATGTTTATCCCAAGCATTGGTTGCGGCTGTACTACGAGCCCCTGCGAGGTCAAAGCGATAACGCGCACGACCAATCGTGGGATCAATGCCATTCGGTATCATCCATGCAAGTGGGTTCTCTTCGCGTTCAATTGCATCAAACCACGTGCTTGTCACAGGGATGGGTGGCGTTGCCGTATCGCCTGAAGGAAGGAGGGGCTTCGTCCTGCCAGTCGCATCAATGCCAGTGGCTACATTGGCAGCAAGCGCAGCGATCAGACGCGCCTGTACGGCAACGGGAAGGTTCAGGCCTGCCGCAAGAGCTTGCTGGTAGCGCTCATCCATTTCGGTGTCGCGCTCTTCCAGCCTGCGTGCCTGCGAGGTGGCACCTTTAAGCACAAGGGCAACAATACGATTCTGGGCAGTCAGGACGGCATACGGCAGATGTGCATAGCCAGCGCCATCTGAATTTTCGCTGGCCCACTCAATGCCCCAACTATTCCGTACGATGAAGTATCCACCGCCTGGTACCGTTTCATCGTCACAGTAGCCCACCAGACACATTGCATGTCCACCAACATCATGTTCGCCCGGAAGTGGCGGGCGAAGGCGTCCTAGGCGAGTCACCTGACGCGACTTACTCCAATGCATCTGATACGTAAGACCGATCAGGACTGGACAGTCTGAAGCAAGATGGGACTTCAACGTAGCAACATCACGGGGGTGTTCGAGGACATGATATGTCGTAATGCGACGCTTCTGTGCATCATCTTGCAAGACAGGTTCATTATCAGGAGGGCCTTGACCGATGTTGTGTCGGTCGGCTGAAGGGTTCATTTGATAGGGCCAGAAGCTTTCAAGACACACCCCAAACTGTTGCATCATGGCGGCTCCAACGCTAGCGCGCGTCCCTTGCGCATCGTGTTTTGCCCCATCATGTTCCTTGCACAGCCAGAAGAGATACTGCTCAGACAAATCGGTGGGGTCACCACTCATGCATTGGTACATCGCAATGAGGGCAAATGCTACACAGGTCAAACGTTGTCCCTGATTGCCAACGACAGGAAAGCGATGAGTCAATGAGCAAGCAGCAGGTAATGATGGGGCATCAAACGTAGGTGGCGTTCGACTGAAATCAAGCCCTTCATCAAACTCGGAATCAAAAATGAGTCCGCCAGGAAATTCTGTATCGTGCTCAAGCGGATTTCCAAAATCTGCTGCTGCCGGGGACGCATGCACAGCAGCCTCAACGAGCTTTTGTACGGTTCGTTGATCGGTATTGAGCACTGCGCCCAGCGCACCAAGACCCGTTTCATACACGGGATTACGCATACGTGCCGTCGCAATAAATTCCTCAGCGGTCGTAATCCAATAATCTGCCAACGTGCGAAGAATCTCTCGGGAAAACGCTGGAATAGTAGCTAATGGTGTTAATTCATTGCTGTGCATACACCTTCACTCCTTGGATAGGTCAAGCATCTCTTGCACCATATCGGCACCGCGGCGCAAATCATGCGCCCGCAACTCGATCACCTGCCAGAGTGGCGCGCCATTCCGCAGACGTGTGCGAATGGCTCGATCACGGCGCATATTGATCCCGACGTGAAAAGCTGCGTCATCAATATAGATGGCTAGGCGGCGATCAGGGAGGGCGAAGTCAGCTACCGAGATCGGCGCACTGGTTGCATTGAGGGCCACTGGTACTTGCTTTTGTGGGTAAAAACCGTGCGGCTCAAACCGTGTTTGGCCGGTAACCCGGTTGCGAACGGCAAAGCGCTCTTCCTCGTCGAGGATGGGGCCGTTGTCACGGATGGCGACAAAGCCAGCATAGGTAACTGCCGGGATGGTTCGTCCTGGCGCATCAGCCAGGCAGGGTGAGCAGCGCGGTTCGTCAGTTGTCAATTCAGCGACATGCAGCACGTCTATTCCCCACGCCGATTGGTCCAACTCCAGCGCATGTGCGGTTTGGGCACGAACGCCAGTAATAAGCGCATCGACCGCTTTCTGTTTCGGTAGACCCTGAGGAGTAATGTGGGTGCGCGCCGGGGCCAGGGTGGCCGGGAGCGGATACGCCTGTTTATCACGGCTGAGCAGGCAAGTCTGTGGATCGAATAAGTCGGGCTCAACAGGCCGACCGCGCATCTGGCTGGTGGCTTTCGGTGTACCACGTCTTCCGAGGTTCTCGGGAGCGTCATCGTTCTCATCAAGCTCTGCGTCGTCGGCTGCTAGATCAAACCGTTGGGGTTCGTAGAGCAACCACTCCGCTGGTTCGTTCGGGGTCGCGCTTGGGGTAAGAACCCCGACGGTTGGATCTTTCGGGTCTTCGCCAGAGAACCGGAGATAGTCCGCAGCACAGCTACGGCAGAGATATAGCGGTGCTGTGCGGAAGCCGCAGGCGTGACACTGGCGCTCACCCATAGGATAGAGCTTGCCACACGCCGGGTTCAGGCAACGGTGAAACTGCCAACCCCCGCGAATGAGCCGATGTGCCCGTAAGCGCAGCACTCCAGGCGTATTATCGGGCAAGGCTGCGCCAAAGGTGAGCGCAGCCTTGACCTCGGCAGCAACATCTTTTTCTGCGAACGTGGTGCGCTCAGGCACAGTTGCCCCGATATGCTCAACAATCTGTGATGGTGATAACGGCGTGGTGAAAAGCAACCGATTCAGATCCCAGATCAGACGGGAGTGCTGTGTCGCTTCCACAAGCGGGGTCTGCGCGGGCAGGTCACTCAAGGCACAAAATGCTTGATGGACTGCAGATGCGTCCGACACCTCGAGTTGGGCAGCATTCACGATGCCTGGGTGAGCTGAATAATAGGCCTCCACAGGAGGGTGGATCTTCTCCAGTGTTTCGCCAATTACCCGGATTGACTCTGGAGTTGCTCCGGTCAAGGTTCTGAAGAAGCCTTGTACGGCTTGATCACGCAGCTTGAACTGCTCATTAGGAGCGAGATTTCCCTCAGCGAGGCTTTTGATCGTTGCAGATGTGCTGATCGGAATAAGATCTGGGAAGCGGTGCTTGCGTTCAGCGGGCGGAACCGTTTGGTGCCAATCCTGCTGCGCCCGGCCAAGATGTGCCGTGAGACGCCGCACAAGCAGCGCGATGCTACTGCCAAGTGTGCCTCGATAGGTATACACTTCGTCGAGCACCAGGAAGCGGCAGCGTTGATTGGCGAAAATATTGTCGCGATCGACTGGGCGAACCAGCAGGTACTCCAGCATCATGTAGTTGGTCAGCAGGATATGCGGCGGATGCCTACGCAACTCGTGCCGCTCTTTCTGGCTAGTGCCGCGATCATATTGACGGACATCAACCGTGCCACTAAAGCCAGAATCGCTGAGATACACAGTGATTCGCTCAATCTGGTCATTGGCTAGTGCATTCATCGAGTAGACAAGAATGGCAGCCAGACCGGGATGTTTGTAGCGGATGGCATCATCAATGGCGTTCTGGATAGCTGGCAGGAAGAAGGTTTCAGTTTTACCACTACCGGTGCCAGTTGTCACAACGATTGGGTCGGCATTCGGCCCCAGCAGATATTCAATTACCTCGGACTGGTGCAAGTAGGCGTGTAGAACAGCCCTGCGTTCCATAACCCCGGCCAGGTGCCCATCAAGGGATAGATCGCGCCAGCGTTTGCCGGGCTTGAAAGGGCGATGAGCCTGGAAGAACGTTTCCTGGGCCAGAAAGCCGGAAGTTGCCAACTCTTGCGCGAGTGCTTCCTTGAGCCCGGGATCTCTGGCGTGAAACTCATCACGCAGGTAGTCGCGATATTCTTCGATCACGCGATCGAGGGCTCGGATGGGATGGATCGCGCCGGAAGCAATGCGTACGGTCTCGGGAACTGACCGCTCATCCGGCAGGTCGTCCGGAGCGGCAGCGCCGAGGCGTCGGTGCAACCAGGTGGTCAATTGTGTGTGAACAATGGTATGAAGCGTGCTCGTGTCAATAACCTCAGCCAGATTCGTGATACCCCATTCCAAAGGAAGTGCGCCCAAAAGAGCATCAAGTTGTGTAGTATTAAGTGTTTCAACATTGGTGGCATCCAGACGGAAAGGCTTCTTCGTCAGCAGAATGCCTGTCGCAGCAAGAGCCTCATCGCTTCGTGCAAATAGTTCAGATAGGCGCAGGATGGTGCTCATGAGATCCTCAACAGGTTTAATATAAGCGGTTTCTGACAATACAAACCGCTAGGTTACGACCTGCTTCAAGGCCCCGGAGTGATCGTTGGCGATACTTCAACACAAGGTGCATCAAGTCGATAGAGGCGTGTCTGCTCGCAAGTCAAGCCAGGAATGTACCGATTTGTGCGCACCCAATTGATCAGTTCCCACAGCGACTCAACGCGCCAGACTCGGATGGTATCATCCGATGAGCTTGATAAAATAGTGCGCCCATCTGGTGAGAAGAGGACGCTCCACACACGTTCAGTATGACCTGTATAACGGCGCAGTTCCTGGACACTCGCTGGATCCCAAAGGCGCACGGTGTTATCGGCAGAACCTGACACGGCAATTTCTCGCACTGCATCGAGCGCAATCGACCAGACACCCGCCGTGTGACCGGAGATTTGCATACGTTCTTCACCGCTTGCAACACTCCAGGCCCGAATGGTGCGATCCGCAGAGCTCGAAACAAGGTGTGAGCCATCTGGTGTAAAGGCGACAGCAAGGACTACAGCTGCATGACCTTCGAAGCGACGTATCTCTTGACCACTCACGGTGTCCCATAGCCGGATAGTCTGGTCTTCAGACGCTGAGGCGATAAAGCGCCCCTCATCATTAGGGCTGAACGTTGCACCAACAATACCGGCCTGATGTCCCGCTAAGACACCCAACTCGTCACCTGTGCTACTGGCCCAAATGCGCATCGTTCTATCGCCAGAGCCTGAGAGTAGTCGACGGCCATCTGGGCTAAAGGCAACCACTTGGATTTTGCTCGTATGGCCGGACAGTCTTCGCAATTCCTGACCTGAACTGACATCCCAAACACGAACCGTATTGTCCGCAGAGCCAGAGGCTATGATACGACCGTCGGGACTATAAGCAACAGAAAGCACTTCCGCGGTATGACCGCTGAAGGTTCGCACCAATTGACCGGTAGCGAGATCCCAGAGCCGGGCGGTTCTATCTGCAGAACCAGACAAGAGGAACGACCCTGTAGGATCAATTGCAAGGGAATAAACATCGCCTTGATGACCGCTTAACGCACTGATGAGCGAATGGTCAGCGAGATCCCAGAGCCTCAGGGTCTTGTCTTCACCGGCCGAGATGAGTTGCTCACTACGAGCGATAAACTTCACATCAAAGACCGAACCTCCGTGGCCTATCAAGCGACGAAGTTCTCGCCCACTTTCGACATCCCAGAGTCTAATAGAATTGTCGGCCGCTGCTGAGGCAAGCTGTCTTCCATCTGCACTGAACGCGATGCTCCAGACCGTTGCTGTATGCCCCTGCAATCTGGCGCGTTCCTGCCCATTAGAAGGGTTCCACAAGCGAATGGTGGTATCCTGCGAACTTGACGCAAGAGTCTGACCGTCAGGGCTAAACGCCAGAGCACGAATTGCGGCTGTGTGCCCTTCGAAGGTCTGCAGCTCACGTCTGTCAGCAAGGTTCCAGAGAATGATGCGATTATTGTCAGTGGCACCTGCTACGGTGGAGCCATCGGGAAAGTAGGCTGCCACGGCAAGCCCAGAAAACCTCTCTTGCTCATCACCACTTGCCACGTCCCAAAGGCGCACTGAGCCGTCGTTTGAAGCTGATAATATGGTCTGTCCATCTGGGCTGAATTTGATTGTCGTTATCGCTGCTCGATGGCCTGTTAGGACTCTGATCACCCGCTTTGTGTTCAGATCCCAGAGACGGATAGTACGATCATCAGAGCAAGACACGAGCAAACGTCCATCAGGGCTTAGGGCAAGTTGGCGCACCCCCCCAGTATGCCCGGCAAGAGTATCGACGATCCGACCGGTTTCCTTGTCCCAAATTCTAATTGAGCCGTTCTGGTGACCAGACATAATCGTGTCACCGTTACTGCTGGACACAACACTCAGTGCGGTCGTCTCTGGAAGACCAGCAAAGAGCCGTACTGTTGCAGCGCTGTCTATGGCTTGACCAAGAACAACTTCGGCCTGGCGAGGAGGATTTTCCGCAGATGCAGCCGCCACGGCAAGAGCAAGCGCCTGATCAATATTACCGGCGGCCAGCGCTGCCTGGGCATCAGCAACAAGTGCGCGTTTAGCTAATTCAAGGGCGCTCTGTTCCGAGTTGGCAACTGCCGTTTCAGCGACGCCACGAGCCTGTTCTTCGGTTGCCCGGGCGACCACTGCCGTTTCTTCCGAAGACTCGGCTATCTCGCGCGCAATCTGTTCACGTTCTGCTGCAGCTTCAGCTTTGTCAGCAGCTTTGGAGGCTTCGCGATACTGAATAAAGGCCGTCAACGCCGCAATGATGATCAAAACCAAGGCAACTACGGCGATGACGTATTTCTGACGGGTCTGTGCTTCTTTCTCCTGCAAAGCGAGCACCTTCTGGCGGCTTTCCTCTTCTCTCTCCTGCAAAGCGAGCACCTTCTGGCGGCTTTCCTCTTCTCTCTCCTGCAATAAAGCATATTCTCGCTGAGCTTGCTCATCTTTCTCACGTAGGTAGCGACACGCATCAAGAAACTCGCGTTCGATCTGGTGGATCTCGTTCGGATTAGCGTGAGCCCACGCTTCGGCCTCTTGGAGAGAAGTATCACGCAGTAGCATACCGTCCGGGCACCCTTTGCTTTGCCACAGTTCAGCTTGTCTTGTTAGCGTACTGGCATGCAACTCCTGCCATTGCGCATTGCTCTTACGGATAGGTTGAATCAAGCGATCGTGAGCCAGTTCGAACCAGTTCGCGCCACGCTGTTGCTCGGCACGTACGAGACGCGAGTCCACAAGGAAGCCAATCACCGTATTTACGAGTCCTTCACTCTCTTGTGTCCCCTTACGTACCTGCGCTCGCACTCCATCGCTCGTAATGAGTTTTTTGTCAAACCATTCACGGATGGAGCGCTCAGGCGTTCCCGTCGTGGAAGCAATGATTACAACGCGCTCGTCGTAGTAGTCAGCCAGAGCACTGTCGACATCGGCAAACGCCGCCGTAATATCTGTCCGATCAATTTGATGATCGTCAGGAGTAAGGCGTTCCCACAACTGATAGCACACTACCTGCAGATGTACTGGCTCAATATAGCGACCAAGCACTTCGTATGTGCTTCCATCGGCTCGAACGACGCGAATGCGCCGTAAATCCTTCGCTAAATACACAGCGGCTTTTAGTGTAAATTCAACACCTTTTTCCGCTGCGGTTCTACGCATCGCTTCGATCGCTGCACGACGCTGTAAGAATGGCAGGCGATATGTCGTCTTAAATCTCCCTGGGAGTGCGTCAGCATATGACTCGATTGCCCCGAGATAGTCGTCACGTATCGCGAAGAGTGCCCAGATACGCTCATCAGCTAGCATCTCTCCTAATTGGGTGAAAAAGCCTAGTTTCGCATCATAATTCAGTGGATCGAGTGAGAAAATTTCCTCAAACTGATCAAAGATTACAGCAACACGTTCATTTACGTATTCAGATCGAACATACTTTTCAACGTAACTCGACAAGGAGTAATTAGCAAGCTGCGTAACTGCTAGCTGCTGGTCAGGATCGCGCTCAGCTTCAAGGCAACGAAGCGTATTCAATACATAACGATTAGCTTTATTCGGTATCGGCTGATCATGAGGAGTTTCAAACGACAAACGAACGAGAGGTACAACGTGAAACCCTTTTTCCCTCAATTGCCGTATCAAGACAGTCTGAATCAGCGACGTCTTTCCAGCGCCAGAAGGCGCGTGGCAAAGCACTACTCGCTCGGCCACCAAGAGACGTAACAACTCGCGTTGTTCGTGATCACGTCCGTACAGACGACGGTCGGGTGGGATGGGCCGTGGGCCGACGAAGGGGTTTTCCCGAGGTGGCAATTCTATGCTCATCGTAGTTCCCTTCGGTACCGAGATTGAAGTGCTTGCGCGAAATCCTCTGCATTGCCCCAGAAGATACTGATATCTGTTCGATCGTGGCGAAAATAGTTTTCCAGGTAACGCCGGGCGCGCCAAGGATCGAGAAACCGATCTTCCTCTGGTGCGATTTGCACGGCAAGGTGCGAGTAATATGCAAGGCTTTCAGCGCCGCCCTGTGCCATCAGGAAGCGGAATAAAGATCGAAAATGCCAGTCCTCGGCTTGAAAGCCCACCAGCAGCAATGAGCTGTCCACGAGCCGCTCGCGAACGATCGGCGATATCTTGTCACTGTTCCGGGTTACGCCAATTAAGTAGTCGAAGAAATCATCCTCAGTTAAGACTAGCGACTCAGGGTAGCTCAGACTACCAAAAAGCTGGTAGACGAGGGGTTGTTCTATGTCTGGTTCATAATCAACCTCAAATAACCTGGGCTGCCGAATAATCGCAGGGTGCCAGGGACAAATTCTTCTTACTGGTCTCTTCCCAGTTTTCTCAAGTGCCAACTCAAGCAATCTGCTGGGATCAGTGGTTACATAGACAGGGCAGTCAAGTTCTGCAAGAACCTGATGTGGGTCCGCTTCTATGCGGCCCTTACGCTGCTCCCAGGCAAGCACCATTAACTCATCAAGGAGCTCAACTGCTTTCCCTGGCTTGAGAGTCTTGAGGTCATGGTGCTGCAGGTGTTGCGGGATCTTGTCATAGCGATCGCGGATCCCCTGATACAGCTGCTCAACGAGTCTCGTAAACACAAACCAGCGCTTCTGACCTACCACAAGGTACTGTAGCACCTGTGGCAAGCCATCGCGATCGTGCGCATCCATAGGATACTCGCACTCACGTGCCAGACGCCAGGCAATGTCGTTACGTGAACCGAAGAGGGGCTCGACAATATCGGGGCCAATGATAGGGGTGCAGCGCTCCGTGCGAATGCTTGTCAGCAGTGCAGGCCATTTATCGTCTCCATCTCCCCGCTGATCGCTAGCAAAAGCTGGTGAATACCAGATCCGACCGCTCTTTAAACGCATGAAGAGGACTGGCTTCCAGACATCAGGATGAGCACGCAGGGTGCCCCGAGCAAGCGCCATAGCGCGATCAATTTGCCCATCCTGCTGAAGTTCGCGAAAAAATATTGGTATGAATTGAGATGCAAAATCAATCGTTACATTACCCTGCATTGCCACAACCGCTGGGATGCCAGCTTCGGCTAGGCGTGGTCCGAGTGCTGCCAGAGCGCGTTCGTCTGTACCACTCTGTCCTGAACCTGCCGATTGGCATGCTACGAGGATAGCTAGCAAGGGACGCCGACTTAGTTCTTTAACCCGGGTTATCAACTCATTGGCAGCGACTGGCTTTGCATTGCCATGTTCATCTTCCAAGTATAACCAGGTTTCACCTGAAATGAGCTTGCCATGACATACGAGATAGAGGATATCCTGTCCGTGAAGCATTTCGGCAATAAGGTTGTTGAGTGTCACTGAACGGTGTGTCACAGCAGTGGCGAGCACCTCTGTTGGAAAGCCTGCCAACCCTTCGCGAGCCAATGCCAATTCGCTGTCTACATCGATTGGTGTTAGTTGGTAATCGGCCAAATCTCGTGGGTTTGCGACTGCAACAAATGCGGTGATGCTGGTTCGGGAGCGAGGTTTTACCGTACGCCAATCACGACTACTCAAATAGCGTGAGAAATAGCACAACTCGCCCATAAACAGGGGGGTATTGTCATCTAGTTTGACCAGAGTTTCCCAGTGATAACCGTGCAAATTTGGTGCGCTCGTGCCAACGTAAATTCGGATGCGCAGTGGTATTTGATTGAATAGAGTAACACTGGAAATCTGATCCCATGCCTTACGCACAAGAGGATCGGCAAATAATGCTTCGCTTAGATATCTTCCGTAAGCATCTGGATCAAGTGAATGAACAAGGAGTTGTTCGTTATCAATCTGAATCGGCTTAGTTTCGTCACGCGAGAGTGTGATATCGACCATATCTCCCGTCAAGCTGAATCGTAGCTCCAGCGCATAGCTTTCAATGTCACGCCAGTGTAGTCCTAGCTCTAATTCAGCATATTGCATCACGTACCTCTCTGTATGAAGAAATTCGATTATGCCTGATATTATACAAATGTTGCTATGCTAGCCGATACCGCCTCCCCCGCTTCTCGCCCTCCTGACGCGCCACACCCTCTTCCACTAGGCGCCTGAGCAGCAGGTGCACCGTTGCCGCGTCAAGCTCTAGTGCCGCCTGAGCATCTGATTACTACATTAGATTTTAGCAGTGTCTTCAAGTGTTTATAGGCAGTTGCGAGATCAGACGATAGGTAGGAAAAGGTTTGACCTTTACCTGTGCTCTGCCTCGATCTCCCAGATCCCCGCGCAAGGGGTGTCAAGTTACTCTGCCCACCTGGGATAAGCGGTACTTTCCGCATCCACTCCCTCATCTCACGGAGTTGACCAATTTGAAACTGTTGCTTGCGAACACTCCAATTGTAGAATTCCTCGAAGAGTTCTAGTCCGCGCATTGACTCATCAAGCCCCCGAAGGCAATAGAGGGTTTGCTGACCAAAGCTGTCTGATAAAGACAACCTCCCAACGCAACCCACGAGCTTGAACTTCGGTTCCTGCAAGCAGCGTGGTCATACGCATCCTGAACACAACTTCAGAGCACCATAGAATTACCTTGAGCAGCACAACGGTGAGATGATCCTTACTTTCTCATAAGCAATGATAACACAAACGCGGTTCCGAACCTCTTGCTATTTGCTGCCCAATCCTGTAATTGCCGAACGGCTTGCTTCGATACCAAAACCCCAGGCGAGCAAGGTAGCATAGTCGGCCCAGGGATTTGCGCCAAAGGTGGGGGTGTTACCGTAGAGTTGACCGAGTCCGACAAGCGCAAGGAGCAAGATGAGAAAGCCCGAACTGAGCCAGAGTTCCAAGAAACGGCGGGAACTCGCCTGTTGCCCGTGCGCTTCTGACGTATTGATTGGCGCAAAAGTTGGCATATTGGGAAAGGAGAAGAGTCCGGGTTGTGCATCGAGTGCCCCACCAAAGAGAGGATCATCAACGATAGTACGTCCTGGTGCCTTCGTTCTGATCTCATCAGCTAACGCCTGAAGATCTTTCTTGAGCAAATTGCGGTTGATATTGTCATTTGGATCAAGATTCGAGAGGCGCTCTTTAAGCGTCTCGACACGTTGAGAGAGCAGAGACTCATTGATACTTTGATGAAGCAGATCCTGAAGCTTAGCACAGATAGTTTGATAATCCTTGAAGGCATACTCTTGTCCTTTCAGACGGCCTGCGAATTCATCAAACTTTTCCGGGTGGAGGACTGCATCACGAGCAGCATCCTTGAGATTCTGTTCTACTTTGCGGATATATGCGGAACTATCATCAGATGATGCGATCCTGGTGTTAAGCTCATCCATAAAATCAAATTGCTCTTGCCAATTGACTCGATCACGTCGCCAATACTGCCAGACATGTTCAGCTTTGCCCATGTAGTCACGCGCCTGTTCCAGGTCAGACCGCTGTAAAGCACTTTCCACATCCATCAACAAGCGCTCGATCTGCTCTTGAAAGTTCTTGACGAGTTTGAGATCGGTGCGCACCTGACTGCGCAGCCGCCCGGCACGAATGAGGATGTCGTCGTACGGGCGCACCTGCTGGCGATAATAGGTGAGCATGCCGCCGCCGACAATGCCGAGCAGCAGCACCGCGAGCGCCCAGCCCCAGGGGTGTTTGACCTGCACCGTCACGGGGAGACTCAGGACATCGTTGGCAGAGGTGAGCAGCAGTTCGCCCTGATACGCACCGCTGGCGCTCCCCTGCAGATCAAAGGTGGTCGTCACGGTCAGCACCTGGCCAGCTGCCACCTGAGTTGCCGAGGTCTGGATCGTGATCTGCGGCGCGGGAATAACCTGGCCCTGGTCGCTGATCAGATCGGTGGCAAGCCCTTGCAGCCCGGTGATCGGCGTGGTGGCACGGATCACCGTCGTGCGCGTCAGGCGCTCGCCCGTCACGCCACCGGCACTGATGCGCATGGGGGTCGCCGTCAGGCTGCCCTGGGCCTGCGCTGATGAAACGAGCAAGAGCCAGTAACTACACAGACCAATGAACAACATAAGTCGTATGCGACGCATTATGGGTATCCTTATACAAACCTATGCTCGTTGATCCACAACCATAAGATCACCAAGACCCTCAAGGGGGCATCCAAGCGCACCTCGCCGCTGCGTGTCTTGCTGATGCAGAACAGTTCAATCCTCATCCATAATACCAATACGAGGTAATGGATGGCGGTGTTTGTGAGCTTGGAACGATAGTGGAGAAGTCAAGCCAAAGAGAAAGAGTTCCTCCTCAGTAAGTCCTCGACCAAGACGCGTGGCGGCCATATCAAGCAGATCTTCTGTTCGTATCGGATACCGGCGAACACTCCCATCGCCAGCACCAACAACCACTGACCGTCCATCCAAGCTGAAAGCTAAACTACGCGCTCCCCCGATGTGGCTACGCAGCATGTTTACAAGCTCGCCATCCCAAGACCATAGGCGCACGATGCCATCACGAGATGCACTCGCAAAACCTTGACCCTCAGGCATGACGGCTAGACCCTCAACCCAACCGCTATGAACAACCTCTCGTTCAAGACGCCACGTCTCGACATCCCAGACTCGAGCAGATTTGTCAGCAGAACCCGTAATCAATTTACGTCCATCCAGGCTCATCGCCGCACTGATTAACCTACCAGTCTGCATACGATAGTGGTGTGCAAGGAGTTGCCCATTCGATGCCCATACACAAACTGATCGATCAGCAGCCACCGTTATACTACGCCCAGAGTTATCAGGAAACCAAACGACTGCGTGAACTATCCCTTTATGGGCTTCATAAGTTCTGATCAATTTTCCGTCAGTTGACCACAGTAATGCTCGATGATCGGCACCACCAGTAAGAATCTGTTGCCCATCAGGCGAAAATGAGACCGTCATTACCGATGAGCTATGGGGTAACACCACCACATGAGCTTCATCATGGATGCCGAATATAAAAGCACCTAACTCCCCCCCAACCGCAAGGAGGCTACCATCAGGGCTGAAGTCAAGGGCCTTTTGTACCTGACCACTGCGCAGTACACAACGACTCAGTGTGGCGCCTGACCAGAGCAATACTGTGCCATCATCTGAGGCTGTTGCCATCGTATGGTTGTCAGGACTCAAGGCGACAGCATTAATAGAACTGGTGTGACCATCAAAGACTTCATATGGCTTGGTAGGTTCAGCCCAAACTCTAGCAGTACCATCACGCGAGACAGTTAATACGCGATGACTACCAGGCAAGAACTTTACATACTGAATCTGCTCAGTGTGCCCTCCGAGGACAGCGATTTCGTTACCATGCAACCCCCAAATCCGGGTTGTTCCATCAGAAGACCCCGTAATAACTGATTGATCATCATCACTGAAGGCCACACAACGAATGAGTCCTGCTTGTCCTGTCAATATGCCAACTGAACGTCCGGTAGCATCCCAAATACGCGTAGTACCATCCCATGATGTTGTCGCGATCAGACTCCCATCCTTGTTGAAGGCCGAACTTGTAATGGGTCCTCGATGCCCCTGAAGGGGGAGAACTTCTCGGCCTTTCCCGTGAATTGACCAGAGGCGCGCATCGCCATCCCATGAGCAGGTGAGGATTTGCTGACCATTCGGGCTAAACTTTGCCTGCGTCAGCCCATCGCGATGACCGGTCAATTCAACCACTAGGTGTCCCGTTAGGGTCCATAAGCGGGCACTATGATCACGCGATGCGGTGACCAACCATTTTCCATCTGGACTAATGTCCACATCACGGATCGAGTCTCGATGTCCTTCCAAGACTGTTCGCAGGCTTCCATTGGCCGACCACACCATTGCACGTGTATCGTGTGATGCAGTGATAAAGGACTTTCCATCCGGACTCCAACAGATAGCCCTGACGGTATCGGTATGCTCTCGCACAATCCTTTGTGCTTTGCCCTTGTCAAGATCCCACAATCTGGCGGTGCCATCCCGTGAACCAGTCAGCAGTTTTTGTCCATCGGGACTAAATGACATTGACTCAACAACATGTTTATGTCCATTCAGCCGTTGCAACAGGTAGCCTTCAAATGACCATAGACATATCGAGCCATCCGCAGCACCAGTAGCAAAGTAGGGTTTACTGCGACTAACTGCGCCGACGATCAGCGGAGCGCGATGTTCATCCAGAACGATCGGTGTCCGTTCGGCCTTTGTGAGTACTATGCGAAGTGCCTGATGCGTAAGTGGAGTGTCCTCACGAGTAGCTGCTTCGGCTGCGAGCAGTAGCGCTAACTCTGGGTCGTTGTAAGTCAAACTTTGTGCGGCGAAAGCGAGCCGTTGAATATCAGCACGCCGACGCTGCTGCTCAAGTTCTTTGGTCAACTGTTCAAGGTGGTGGATCGTCTGTTCGCGCTCGTGTTCGACACGCTTCTGGTCATGGATCGAAGCCTGTACAAACTGTTGTTCCAGGAGATTTAGATCATCGTAACGCCGAGCTTCATCAAGTAATGCGCCCCGTAACAGAGCCCCCGGATCATTCCCGTGACGTGCCCACTGTTCAGTTGCTGCTGTGAGTCGTTGGCGTTGACGTAGGGTTAATCGCTCATCTTCGAGCCACTCAACGAGAGTCGGCCAATTGCGCACGAGTGCTTCATGAGCTATCTCAACCTGATCGTCGTCAGGAACCTTGCTGAATGTTAAACGCACAAGGTGAGCATCAACCAACTTCGTTAACACGCGCTCGATTCGTCCAGGATCTTCTCTCAGAGTGAGCAGATCGGCACGACGGACACGATTGCTCGTCACTTCCAGCCCCTCGCCTGGACGAACCAGGCGCAGAAGTAAACGCCGTGCGGTCATCTGATCCTCGGGAATAAGGTTTGCGTAGAGAGCATCAGCCGCTTTTGCGAGCGCTCGCCGACCACCACCCACTTCCTGATACGCCGTAAGTGTAATGCGGTTCCGCTGGCGCCGTTCCCAGAGTTTCAACAACGTGAATTGGAGAAGCGGAAGTGCTGCCGGTTCGCCAAGAAGCTCTTGGAGCAAGTTTTCGGTAATACCTGTTTCAAAACGCAAGCCTACTTTATCAGCTGGTCGCTCAATGGCTTCTCGTAATTCGGCAGCGTTCAAAGGTGCGATAGTTACACGACCGGCTTCAAAGAGCGGGAGGAAAACTTCAGCACGGGTGATAAAGGGTTCAAAATCACCACGCATCGTCAGAATGACACGATGAGGTACGCCAGGATCAGTCACCAAAGCCAGCAGCGCAGCGAGAAACTGCTTGCGCTCTGCCTCATCAGTGCAAAGAGTGAACAACTCTTCAAATTGATCGATGATCAGGACAACAGGATGTGCAAGACTAGCGGGAATCATGGCAAGCACAGCGTTACCATCTATGCGCAGTTGATCACGTCGATGAATAGCAGTTGAAGGTAATTGGATTTCAGAGATTAATCCGGCGTTTTCTCCTGCGTACAAACTAACTTGTACGACGCCAGTGTCATAAGGCGGTGTTGAAAGGGACGAAGAAACCCTATTAGGAGGGACAGCAGGAGTATCGAGTACAACAGCCAGATTTGTCAACGGATGACTGCCAGGAACCATAACTGGAAGATAGTACCAGTCACGACTGTTCGGGAGTGTTCCAGCTTGAAGTGAAGGAATGAGGCCAGCCTGTACTACGGATGATTTGCCGCTGCCTGACGGCCCTAGCACTGCCAGTAACCGTTGCGTAGCAAGCATCTCAACGAGTTGCGTGACGCTTCGTTGTCTTCCAAAAAAGTATCCCGCATCGGTTTCACGGAAGGCACTGAGGCCAAGATATGGACACAGATGATCGGGTATAGTTGGCGCCAAACGAGGATCGAAGTCATCTAAGAAATCGACTGTGCTTGGACGTCCAGCGCGATAGAGTACATTGTTCCAGAAGCTAAGCAGTTCTTGCACTTCATCGCGATGATCGTTGTCATCAATGATCCGACCGGCAAGGCGGAGCATTTCTATGAATCGCTCAATGTCATCAAGCACTATAGAAAGGGCTTCATCTGATGGGTCTTGCAGTGCTTCCCGACGTTGGTTCATAAGCCGAATGTGGAACACACGTAACGCGCTCAGCGAGAGAAGTTGGGCTGCCACGGCAAAAAATGGACCAATGTGCAACTCGTTTGATATACCTGTTGAACCTCGTGATTTGCGTACCGTATCAACAACGGTGCGAAGCAACTCCATCCCACTTTCACTCGTCAACAGGCTATTCAGGTCTACCTGCGGCAACTTCTCAGTAAACTGGCGGAGGTTGCCAAAAAATGTCTGTAAGCTCGGCCAACGCCGCTTAGGTTGCAGCGACCAATCAGAAGGGTCATCAATTCCTTTGTTCATAGTTACTGCTCCACTTATAACCAAGCTATTTTGTTAACGCTCCTCAAACCACATGACGATCTGGCGTAGCGGTTCACCTATTGTCTGAAGGTCGTTGCAGAGAGTCAACAGTTGATGGTCTGCTTGATTGAAACTGGTGCTGACCTGAATGATAAAGCGCTTAAAATGGCGTATCTTGAGCATATCTCCCACTGTGAGACTCTCTTGCAAGGCTCTGGCGCTTTCAGAGAGATTCTTATAGCGATGCTCTTCAAGAGCTATCAGTTGGGTAATGATTGGTTCAAGGTCGCTCCAGACATCGTCTAGCTCTTGCGGCTGATGCTCGATCTGCGAGCGTACGCCGCGCAACTCATGATCCAAGACTTGAAAGAGGTTATGCGCTCGAACCTGATTGTCAAGTTGTTGCGCAAGGTGCTCAAGCGCCTCAATACCAGAAGTAAGCCTACCAAGTGAATTGTCAAGATCAGCGGGATGGTTGAGCAATAGCAAGCGTCTATGCGCCTCACTCAGAATTCCCACGAGGGTAACAAGACGAAGTGTACCCACAGAAGCCACGAGTTCGCTATTGACTCGCATTAGTTGTGCAGAGAGCAGAGCATCGAACTGGCTCAACACTTTTCGCAAGAGATCCCCATCGAACTGCTTAATCGAGCGGCGTAGCTCATCACGCCGATGCTCTAATCGTCGCATCCAAACACTTTCCTCGGCCTTAAGGCTGAACTGATTGGCAACACCCAGCAAACGCTCAATCAGGCGTCGCGTTTCGATTTCATGCAACTCAAGGTCCTCCCAGGCCTCTTCACTGTCGGTTAGTCGACGTGCAGCCAGATGAAGCAGCCTGACGAAACTCTCCAGTTGTTGCCAAAGATCATGCAACAGTTTGTACGTAGCAATAATCTTCACCTGGTTATGGGTCATGCCAAAGTTGGCATGATAGTTGGCAAGCATAACGCGCAGTTCTATCCGCTGCTGCATGAGTTCGTGGAGTGCGTGTAGACCGGTAGACGCAACCTGAACATCACCTTGTTTAGCCTGCCAGATACGGCCATCATTTGCCCGTAAATAAAGAATGGGCATCCACCAGGCATCGTCTTTTGTTAAGCTAGCGCGGGCTAGTGCGAGGGCACGGTCAACTGTTCCATCTTCAGCGAGAGCTTCAAAAAAGCGCGGCATCATCTGCTCAATTATTGCGATAGGGACATCGCCCTGCATACCAATCACTGCGGCAACCCCGGCGCGTGCCAGCCGCGGTGCTAACGCACCAGTTATATAATCAGACCCGTTACCTGCACTACGACATACTGCCATCACAATGAGCAGAGGTCTGTGATCAGGGCTAAGATCCGTAATAAGTTGTTCCAGCATGGTGCCGGAGACAGGATCACATTCTCCATCATCTTTTTCGATATACAAGATAGCATCATCATTTTCGATATTACCATGACACATGAAATAAACAATCGGATAATAATTATTTTCTAATTCGGATATAAGTGAATTTAATGAACCTTTTTTATTTCCAATTTCATTTGACAAAAAACAAACACTTATATCAGTCAATGCAACTCGTATCCGCTCGGCTTCACCAGCTACTGCTAATGGTTGGAGGCCATATGTTGTCTGAATATCAGCAGGATTGCCTATCAACACAAGGGCACGCAATTCGGATCGCGGAATAATGGGAACCCGACTAAGATCACTCGAGTCGAGGTAACGAGATAACAGCATGCGCCGACTAGAAGATAGTGGAGATTGGGAGTCGGGATCACGAAGGGTTTCCCAGCGTAAAGTATGAAGATAATATGATTGAGGATCAATGCGTAAGCGTATGCGAATTGGACATCCAATTACTTCAGCCTGGGCTTTTGCTTTAATCCAGGCATCGCGGAGGGGTTGTGGTTTAAAAAACGTTTGAGTAAGCTTATCGCCATAGTGATCGGGATTCCATGCATTACTTGCCAGTTCATTCAAATCAAATTTGATTAACTCATTGTGAGCGATGACAGGTCGACTATTACTCCAGGACGCCTGAATACTTACATCAACAGAAACCGTACTTTCGTCTATAGATCGCAACATAAACTCGATCTGAAGAGGAATAGTAGTCATATTACGTTTCACCTCCCATTTTGATGAATCGACCTGTATTCTGTAGGATGGAACATTTTCTTTAACGCTAATCCCTCCCGATTTTCCAGTAGGCTGTGCAGACTTCGAATCAGCAACAGCAGCCTAGGCATACAGCAGCGTACACTTTTTTCTCTAAAGTATACGCTGCCAAGTCGACGCAAATACGGGCAGCAATATTCTCCATCTAATAACTGATAACATTCATGAGTACAGCTTACAGTCCCAATGTGGCACACATTGTCATCGCCTCAGATGACCGCAAGGGTGGTAGTCTGAGGCGTAGGGATGGACGAGGTGATCATAACCATCAATGTGTTGTCCTAAGCGGGGGTGCCGATACGCAATGTATCGAGATTGTATGCCGTTCTCAAGACCCAATTGGCATGCCCTGAGACGACTTGTCCACTGCTACTCTCAGGAATAATTATAGGCAGGTATCTGAATTCGTAGCATACACGATTCATCGCTCATGTGCAATAGAATTTTAGTATGGAAAGATAAATGGGCAACGATCTGCCAGATCTCCGTGTTGCGATCTTGCTTGCCCTTTCAGTCAGGCTGTTATCTTTTGGGCCTATCTTCTGATGACTCGGTTGGCCCACGACCACGCTGGTGAGCATCTGCGATCTCACTCTCTTCGTCAGCACTGACAGTCTGATGACTTCCCGCCTCCCCTGATTGAGTAACATTTCGCACGCTACTCTTGCGAGTGGCCCTAATCATCTGCGCTACACCGCTAGGCAGAGACACCCCGGTAGAATGCTCGTTGCTGACATCCCATAGCCGTCCGTCGGTTCGCAGCCATAGCACAGCTTGCCACCAAGGTCGTGCACTGCCAAGGGCGGCCCTCGCTGCAGCCAAGGCCCGGTCGATCTGCCCGTCGCGGCACAACTCAGTGATCAATGGTGGCAAAAACGCCTTGATGGTGCTCATCGCCACATCCCCTTGGAATCCAAGTACAGCTGGCACTCCGATACGGGCAAGCCCTGGCCCCAATGCGTTTAGCGTGCCGTCGTAGCCAGTGCCAGCACTATGGCAAGAGGCGAGTACAAGCAATAGCGGACGCATCGAAAGGCACTGAATGGCAGCAACGAACTCCAAACCCGAGCGAGGATCAGGAGTTCCATCTTCCTGTTCGAGCCAGAGGATTGGCTGTGAATCGAGTAACGTTCCGTGAGCAACGAGGATAACTAGATGCGGGCCATTGCGCAACTGCGCGGTGAAATTCGCTAAAGTCGCTCGCCCGACCGCTTCGGCGTGGTCTGCTAGAATAGTTGTTGGAATAGCATTCAGCGCCTCTCTGGCACGGCTCACTTCCCCATCCACATCTATTTTGGAGAGGCGATATTGTGCAAGATCTGATGGATTGGCTATGACAACTAGGGCGCGTAAGGCGGGATTAGGAGATATGACAATCGGTGTTAAATCAGCACTGTCAAGGCTGCGTACAAAACGAATTTGCTCGTGGAGCCCGATAGGTTGATCGGTCTCAGGGTTTCGTAGTGTCTCCCAACGAAGAGCGTGCAGGTGGTCAGCGGATTTATCGAGATGTAGACGTAGCTGGAGGGTATCCTTTGCGGCGTAGGCGTAGGCGTAGGCCCTAAGCCATGCGTCGCGAAGGGTTTGATCTGCGAAGAGTTGCGAACTGAGGTGTGCCCCATAGACGACAGGATCGTTGGCGACACTAAGCAATCCCCCGATATCGATCAGGACGGGCGCGTTGGAAGCTAGTACCGCAGGGGCTGCGCTGACGTGACTCGTCAACTTAGCATCAGCAATGAGGCTTTCGTCAGAGAGCTGGCGGACGTGTAATTCAATAGTGGTTGTCATACTATCTCCCGAGGGGTCAGTACAAGCTCTTTGAGATTTGTTGCGAAAAACATGCGTTCATGAATTTTGTTTTACCTCATTACAAAAGCCATATTTTGAGTAGTCTCACCAGTTATCGATGCTACAAATGGCAAGAGCCCTTGCAGATTCTCCTGACCCGGAATAACGAGTTTGTCAACCACGGTAACTTCTGGATAGCCCACTATTATAGCACGGTACATCGCAGTTGTTTGGCTTCCTGGATGTGACCGTTAGGGTTTGGGGACTACTTCTGCCAGGCTCTCTGGGGGCCAGCCGAGCAACTGACCTCGACAGAGTTGC
>NZ_RYFF01000140.1 GCF_004138165.1 Candidatus Chloroploca sp. Khr17 | reverse complement strand
GCCGGGGTGATGTGCGGCAGCGAGTCGCGCGCCCCGCCCGCCAGCACGCGTGGCAGCACTTCGTGGTAGATCGGATTAGCGATGACGAGTCCACCCGCTTCGTTGCGGCGCACGAGCCCGAGGTCGACGACGAATTGGCGGTCATCCGCAGGCACATCGCTGATCGACCCACCGACGAGGATCGGCTCGATCACGCGGCGCACCCGCGGTTCGCGCAGGCGTTCGGCCAGGCTGTCGAGGTGGGTGTCTTGGCGCTGGATCATCAGTTCCTTCGCCGCGTCGAGGTGGGCGACGGTGACCGGCTGTGGGTCGTCCTTCAGGATGTCCTCAACCACGGTCTTAGCGAGGTCGTTGACCAACCAGGGCTGGCCTTGGGTCAGGCCGAAGGCGTGGTCAATGACGGCGGATGGGAAGACCTGCCCCGTCTCGTCGGTGTGCTGCTGGTAGAGCTCGGCCACGTCGTCGCGGGTGAAGCTTCCCAGCGTCAGCGAGCGCGTCTTCACGTTGAAGGGACTGGCGGTATTGAGCCGCTCGCTGCCGCCTGATGCGACTTTGTAGTCACGCACATCGCGCATGCCGATCAGCGCCAGCGACGCGGGGAACCCGGTCGGACGCCACGTGTAGCCCGCCCGGAGTTGGCGCAGCACCGAGATGAGCGTCTCGTTTTGCAAGGCGTCGATCTCGTCAATGAAGAGCACGAGCGGACGTAGAGCCGCTTGTGCCCATGCCTGTAATGCGGCCCCGATACGTGTTCCCGGTTCCGCCTCCGGCCAGGCCGGGGGCTGAAGATCGCGTGGCATCTGGGCGTTGAGGGCCAATCGCCAGTTGTTCAGGATCGCGAGTTCTGCCGCCCCGGGGTCATGGTTAAACGCCGCCCCCACTTCGACCGAGACCAGCGCAGCAACATAAGCCCCAGACGCCGTCAACTCCTGGGCCAGCGCGATCATCGACGTCGTCTTGCCGGTCTGACGCGGGGCGTGGATGACAAAATAGTTGAAATCGGCCACCAGGCGTCGCGCCCGCAGCACGCGCGCTGCGGCGGGCAGCATGTAGTGCAATTCGGGCTTGCACGGCCCGGCAACATTGAAACGCCGTGGCATGGAGGATCCTCCTGGTCGTATGTGGGTCAAGTATACCATGCCCAGCGTGCGTTAGCGGTTGTTGGTGCTTCGTTGCGGCGGCTCAGGGGGCGGTGGTGGTTCCTCTTTACGCCCTGACGACGGCGATCGTGCGTCCCTGCGGCGAGATGGCCGTCTCCACCGTGGTGCGCTGGGCGATGGGGAGTTGGCCGCTGCGCCGGTCGAAGATGACCAGCCAGCCGCGCTCGAGCCCGAGCCCAGCGAGGTACAGGTCGAGTTGGGCCAATCCCTCGTCGCGAGGGTCGCTTTCGCCGTCGCGCCAGACCTTGAGTTGCATGCCCATCGTAACGGGCTGCGGGCCGCCGTAGCGCAGGCAGAGGTCCATGCGCCGGGTGCCGATGGCGTACTCGCGGTCGAGCGAGCCGTTGCCGTTGACGACGCGGTGCAGGAAGGCCATGAGGACCAGGTGCGGGGCGATCTCGTGATAGTGGACGCTGCCGAGTAGGGGCTGGCCGTGTTGCCGCCAGAAAGCGAGGAACGCATCGAGCAGCTTGTCGGGGTCGAGGCTGCCATCCGGCTTCAGCCATGCCGGGGTGATGTGCGGCAGCGAGTCGCGCGCCCCGCCCGCCAGCACGCGTGGCAGCACTTCGTGGTAGATCGGATTCGCGATGACGAGCCCACCCGCTTCATCGCGGCGCACGAGCCCGAGGTCAACGACGAATTGGCGGTCATCAGCGGGCACATCGCTGATTGACCCACCGATGAGGATCGGCTCGATCACGCGGCGGACCCGCGGTTCGCGCAGTCGTTCGGCCAGGCTATCGAGGTGGGTATCCTGGCGTTGGATCATCAGTTCCTTCGCCGCGTCGAGGTGGGCGATGGTGACCGGTCGGGGGTCGTCGTTCAGGATGTCCTCAAC
>NZ_RYFF01000065.1 GCF_004138165.1 Candidatus Chloroploca sp. Khr17 | reverse complement strand
GCAAAGGGGACGCTGGGGGCTGCTGCGCCCCTACACGGTGCCCTGCCGTGGGATGGTTTGATCCTGGTATCCGCATATGTGCCCGCGTTGGCCCCGACGGGTCATCAGGGGTAGGGTGCGCCGCCGATACGCCCGTGGGCGCAGCAGCGATGAGGGGGGCGTGTTCGGCAAAGGGGACGCTGGGGGCTGCTGCGCCCCTACACGGTGCCTTGCCGTGGGATGGTTTGATCCTGGTATCCGCATACGACAGGCTGGACTCGCGCTACACCGGAGGAGACCGCTATGGGCATGTATGATACCATCCACTTTGCGCAGCCACTGGTCTGCGTCGTCTGCCAGGCGTCGATTGCCGCGACGCAGACCAAGGTGTTCGACTGTGCGCTCGATGTCTTTCGCATTGGCGGAAGCGCAGTTGCGCAGCTTCTCCTTCGAGCGGTTGCTCTTCTGGTATCACGATCTGTACGCCAGGCGTGTGACTGAACGCCGCGAGCGGTGGGACGTGGAGCGTTTCTTGCGCAACCTGGTGCGGTGGTACACCGAAGGGTACGACCAGATGACGCCAGAGGAGCGCGGGCAAAAGCCGCTGGGCCTCCTTTTCTTCTATCATCGTGACCTGCTCGCAAGCGCAGCCGATCCGGTAGCGGCGCTGCGTGCGTATTTGGAGGGGCGAGAGGGCGAGCAAGGCTGAGCGTAGTGACGGAAGTGGAAACGAATGCTGCCGAGTAAGACGCATTCATCAGTCGTATACAAAAAGCTCAAGCGGTATGCTAAGGTGCTCATTTGGTATACCCCGTTTATCGAACGAGTGTATGCCTGGCACCGCCAGCGCTACAGCAAGACACACATCGACCGATGGCTGGCATGCGGGAAACCTGTGCCGCCACCCCATGCGGTTAAAGCAGAGATACTGCGTCACTATGCGGCCACATATCACCTGCACATCTTGGTGGAAACCGGCACGCAGCATGGGCATATGCTGTCAGCCCTCAAGAAGGTCTTTACCAGGCTCTACTCAATTGAGTTAGATCCCGTACGCTACAAGAAGGTGCGGCGGCGCTTTCGTTTCAATCGGAGGATTGAACTTTTCTGTGGGGATAGCACCGATCTTTTGCCGAGCATCATCGCTCGTCTGCACGAACCAGCCCTCTTCTGGCTGGACGGTCACGGCAATCCCGGCCAGAAGCCGCCTGGCGAATTGGTGACGCCGATCCTGGCAGAATTGACTCATCTCTTTGCGGTGCCACGTTTGGGGCACGTCATCATCATTGATGATGTCCGGCTCTTCCAGGAACGCTTCGGCTATCCGCCTCTTGCCGAAGTGGTGTCGATGATCGAACGCGATGGCGGTTGGGATGTGCTGATCCAGGATGACAGCATGCGTCTGACACCGCGCCTACCACCGCCACTTGCCCAGAATCGAGATCAGAATGCACCAACCCATCGGTGAACCGCCCCTCCGCACGCTGATGGTAGCCAGTACTGCCGGGCTCTGCAACCGCCTGCGCGTGCTGCTCTCGGGCATGGCGCTGGCCGAGGCAACGGGCAGAGAATTCACCATGTTCTGGCCACGCACGAAGGATTGCGCCGCCGGCTTTGCAGAGCTTTTTGCCAACCCGTGGCCGGTATACGATGTGACTGATGAGGAGTGGGCGAACCGGCGACATACATTTAGCCGTGAACGGGTCAGGTATAACCTGTTGACAACAGATGTGCCGCAGATCTCCTTGTGGACGTCGCATTCGCTGTTGATGCCCCAGCGCTTTCCCGCCCATAAAGACCTCCAGCATCGGATGGGGGAATTGCTTGCCCTCATGCAGCCAATCGAGACGATCATAGCTCGGGTTGAGGCTTTTCAGACCGAAGCATTTCGCACGCGGATGATCGGGGTGCATCTGCGCCGCGGTGATTTTCGGGTCTTTGAACCAATCATCGCGGACAATACCGCAACCGCGATGCGGGCCGTTGACGCCTATCTGGCCCAGGCTCCGGACGCAGGGATACTGCTCTGCACCGACGACGGGGCGCTGAATCAGTACTCCGGTAAAGCGGTACCCACCGAAGGTGTGCGGGCCAGATTCGTGCAACGCTATGGTGAGCGTGTCGTCGCAACAACCCCACGGTCGCTCGACCGCCGCGAGCCGATCGCCATCCACGACGCGTTGGTAGACTTGTGGCTCCTGCGCCAGACGGACTACTTTGTTGGGACGGTGGGCAGCAGTTTTTCCGGCATGGCGGTTTTGGGACGGTCTGTACCGGTGACGATGTGTCAATTACAGCATCCGTTGCGCAACCTCCTCCCCCTACGCTATTGGCTACGCGGGGAGCGTCCACTGAAATGGCTGGTACGCTACTATTGGAAGCTTATCCGTCCTCGCGGCGTGAGGTGAGGCAGGTTTGAACATCATTTGGCACTACGCGTCTGATTGGGAAGACGATACACCCATCGCTGCATGTGGAGTGTTAAGGAAGCCGCCCTGTTCAAAGACTTCGACCAACTCATCATAATTGGAGACAATTTCGCGGTACGGTTGACTCCAGGGTTTTGTGAGTCTGGTGCGTACCGGTGCAGACGTCACACCAAGATACGAACAAATACCTCCTATCGTGGCTGTCCATTGAGCAGCATCTTCGAGGTCATTTTCGTACATGATATCCAGGTGTTCAACATTTGCCAGTGCATGGGTGCATTGCTCCCGCTGATTATGCATATCAAGCAATGAAGCGAGGAAAGCTTTCGGATCGATGGTGATTACGGGTGGGGTGACGGTTACACCGATGCGGCCATGCCACCATCGCGTCTGACCTGCGACAGCGCCTGACAATGTTTGCTGAAACAAAGATCGACGTTGAAGGTGAATGATCTTCCAGCCACGTCTGTGCATCTCTCTCACCACTGATGCTGGGGCCGCTACCTGATAGGGAAACAGTTTGAAGCCATACAACCCTTTTTGTGTGCGTTTGCGCATAAGTCGGCTGCGATAGATAAAATAGGGATACGGTATTCGTTGCCAGAGATACACCAGTGGCCTGAGAGGGCGTCGCCACTGGCCTAGACGCAGAATCTCTAACTCACAGCAGATGGCAGGATGTGAGTTCAATAAGCTGACCAGCAGTTGACTGCCGCTACGGGCCGTTCCAAAAATTACGAAATTGGTCATCGCGACACCTTGACTTATTCATCCTCACGACGTGCATAGAAGTAGTGCTTGACTTCCTGATGAAGCTGGAACTTGTCACTCGCCCATTCCCATAGGCCATCTTCATTGAGGCGCAGATCAGTGGCGGGATCGAAGTGGTGGCGCTTTAGAATGGCATTCCGGTGGCCATATTGCCGGTTGACCGGATCGCCGTGCCAGAGGTGCAGGGCCATCCCTGGTGTACAGCCGATCGCGCCTCGCACCTCGTCGGCAAATGGTTGTGCCCAGTGTAGATAATGAGCGAAGAAGGCTTCGTCTGGCGCAGCAACCGGCGACGCGTTGGTGTGGGCCAGATACCAATGCGCGAGCCAGCGCGGCCAGGGGATCCGCAACAGGCGATTGAGGGCTTTCTCCACAACATACGGACGACGACGCAGATAGGCGCACGCAATCCCTCGAACGCAGCGGCTGCTCAGACTGTCGCCGGCGGCATGGGCGAATAACTCATCCCCGCCATCAAGGATCGCTGCATCGTACAAGCCATGCGCTGCGATGAGGTCGCGCCGTGCGGCCCAGGCGATGCCTGGCTGTCCGTGGGCCGCGCCGCCGAGCCGGGCCGACTCGGGGCGACGCTGGAGTTGGCAGGCGAAGCTGCGGCGGGTTCGTCCGCGAAAGACCATCTGCCCGCGCGCCATGCGTCCGACCCGATCTTGGGGCTGTACCAGCGGCCAGCGGTCGAGCAGTGCCGAGGTCTGCTGTGCCCATTCCGGGTTGGTGAAGAGGATGTCGGCGTCCAGCCAGGCCACTTTTGTGACATGTGATGGCAACTGGGAAATTGCCAGGTTGATCAGCCGTTCCTTCACCCACATCACATCGCGCCCGCGCACCTGAATGACAGCGGGGCCGGCTGTCAATTCGAATGCTTCATCGCCAAACGCACACTCAATCGTGATGAAGGGGATGCCTGCCGCACGAATCGGCGCAGCAAAGTACTCGTAATTGGCGCGCTTGGTCTGATAGCGCGCCGGGTTGTAATAGGTCGTCACGACCCACAGATCGTCACACGGCGCGTAGGCCGCAGCAGGGTGAAACGTATTCATGTCACAGATCCTTGAGGTTCGCTCTCGAGACCTCCTTCGATCTCCTGGCGGGTGAAGACCCGGAGCGCGGCCCGCTCGTCATGGATGCCGTAGGAGACCACCCAGCGTCCATCGTCCAACTGAACCAGCCCACACGGGTAGACGACGCGGCGTGGTGCCATGTGGCTTGCCGTCGGACGCTGGCGTGGCCCTTCACGTTCCGGCCAGAGGATCGGAGTGGGGCGGAGGAACGTGGGGGCAAAAGGCGGCTCGGCGGCAAAGGCATAGACGCCGCCGTAATAGCGTACAGGAGCGAAGTGCTCACGCAGCCAGCGCTTGATCTGGCGCAACCAGGGCATGCGCTTGAGCTTTGCGACCGCAGGGGAAGGCTTGCCCGGAGCCAGACTTTGCGGATGCGTGCGTGAATGAAAAATCGAGATGTAGTGCTCGCCGATCCGCACCGGGGGCGTGCCACCGCGTAACTCACCGTAGCGCCGGGCATAGGCTGTCGTATCCCATGCCGTGCGATAGACTGGTCGGCAACGAATCGGCCCGCTGCCAGCCAGGTCGACGTGCAACACGATGTGGGGAGCGACCTGGTAGATCGCAAAGAGTTCCCCGTCGTGGGCGAAGAGCAACCAGTTCTTTTCGCACGGCTGGCGCGGCCCTTCCAAGGCGAGGAGTCGGGCTGGCGAGCGGGCCTGCAACGTATCAGGATCGAGTTCCACAAGAAAAATCTGATTAGGCACCGTATTCCAGTCATTATTGAAATGGACAAAGAGTCGGTCGCCGAAGACGACAAACCGTGCATCGTAGTGATTGGCAGCCTCACAGCGGATCGTATCGGATAGGGCCACGACGGAGCCGGGAACCACCTGCAGGCGTTCATCGAGCACGCAGATAGCCGTGGCAACCCGGAACGGCTTCTCGAAACCGAAATCGACACGGTAGGCCATGAGCAGTCGGTTACGGAAGTGGGTAAGGGCGGGGTTGTAGAGACTGTAACGACCATTCTTCGCTTTGCAATGCCATTGTGCTGGCATCAGATCACTAGTGCCAAAGCCAACAGACGTAGTGAGATTGGTGTACATATTTTATGTCACAATAAGGTGTGAGCTAGACAGGATACGGGAAGGCTCCTAAAAGAGATTCTAGCTCGCGTACCTTCCCGTGTCGTCCTTCTACTTGCCACCAATGTTGACCTTCGCGCAAGTCTTTTACGAAATCAAGGCGAATGCCCAGGTAAGCAGCCCAGTCCAACCACTTGGCCGGTACGTCTATATACCCATCGTCATAGGCCGCCCAAGGGACGCCATATGCCTGCGCAAAAATCGCACCATGCAAACTGCCTGTTAGAATGAAGCCTGCACCCGCAATAATATGGATCGCCTGTGTTCCGCTGTAGATCGGTATACCGAGTGCCAAGAACCCTCGTACCATGCTCCCCAGGCCTCTTGGCGATGGACGCCTCCCTTGCGCCGGTCTACCGATAATGCGAGACGGTACCATCATTGCACAACCAGTACTGAGACAACGTTGTCTGGCCGAGAGCGCGTATGTACGGAAATAGTGAGGCATAACCAATGTACGCCCATGGTGTTTGGGCGCAATCGTTGACAAATGTGGCAACAACAGTGCAGGGTCTCCAAGCGGTGTATTGGGCGGTAAGCCAAGCCCTTCAATTGTTTGAGGTCCACGCACGGCATGAAAGGTCACCCGCAGGGCGAAGTCTGGATGCAAAGCTGTCCCACGCCAGCCACACCCCCACACATCCACCGGTTCGGGGATGTTGTGAAACGTACGATCATACAAGACTGAACCAATTGGGAGCAGACAACGACCCGGGTTGATGATGCGGCTGTGGTGCGCATAGCGAGTGACGGCTTGAAAGCCCATCTGTTTGAGCACGAGCGTTCCGGCATAGTCACCTACGTTTTGCACCACACTACTTTGCAACCAGTGATATGTCCGCACTGCGGGCAGATTGCTCATATTGAATGCTCGTCTACGACTGCGATACAACAGTATTCGTTGTCTACGCCGAACGAGACTAACCATCGATCTCTATAGAACACACTGCCACAAGGATAGACGACGCGTTCAACACGGTTGTCCATTGGCGGATGCTGACGGCGTAGGAACGACGGTGGTTGAAGGATTGGGCGTGGATGTAGCCACTGGGGTGCAAAGGGCGGCGATGCCTTGAAGCTATATATTCCAGCGACATAACGGATGTTCTGGCTAGGGCTTTTGCCAAGCAACCGTCGGAGCATCGATCGGACGCGTCGCACAGGGAAGCAGGAGTGAAACACTGAGATGTAGCCGTCTTGATAGCGCTGCGGCGGCGCACCACCCCGCAACGGGCCAAAAAGGGACGTGTAACTGTCGGTAGGCCATGCTGTGCAAAAGATAGGACGGCACAAAAGAGTACCTGCCCTATCAGGCTCAACCTTGAGCACAATATGTGGTGCGATGGTGTAGATGGCCCACAGTTCACCATCATGCTCAAACAGCATCCAATTCTTCTCGACAAGGCGTCGTGGGCCATCCATCACGAGTTGACGGGCTGGGGAAGCTGCTTCCAACGTATCCGGGTCGATGTCCACCAGAAAAATGTGGTTGCCATCTTTGCGCCAGCCGTCGTTGTAGTGTAAAAACAGCCGCTCACCCACCGTACAGAAACGGCCATCGGCATGCCATGCTCCACCGTTTTGGATCGAATCAGAGAGCGAAACCACCGATCCGGGGATTACTTGTAGTCTCGGGTCGAGGCGGCAGATAGCCAAACGTCGTTTCCCATCCGCAGTGACAACGCGGTAAGCCATGAGCAACTGTGCATCGAAGACGGTGAGCGCCGGATTGAAGATGCGCCCCCCTAACGCTCCTTCGTTTGACCAGTTCCTGGGCATTAGTTCGTTGTTGGCAAAAACACGTATTTTGTCGTCAATCATACGCGGAGTTTAGAAGAATCCTGTCAGGTATCATCATACCTATGCCTGTATGTTACTGCTTCTAACGTAAAGCCCAACCAGGTTGCGGTAACCTGCATACAATCCAACTGCTTGCCTTTGTCCAGAGGATGTAGTCCCAACATAAGCCATTGTCGGGCAATACCAAGCCATCCCCGTATAATCCGCCGCCCTATTGTGCAGCGTTGCTGAGCATGGCTCATCATCAGGCGTGCGTTAGTACGCCCTTTACCATAGGCCCGTCGAATAAAGTAACGTTTTTGCAGACGTTCAGCCATAACCCGATGTTTGACAATGGCATGGGGAGTATATAGCAAAGCCTGACCATGCTGCAGGACGCGCTGTTGAAACTCACTTTCTTCACTGCCAAGCAAGGCGATGCCCTGCCGACCTAAATCGGAGCGAAACAGGCCGATCGCGTCGAATGCACAGCGTCGGCATGAAAAATTGACTCCATACAACGCCTCTCCTTTCTGCAGCGGTCGGACAACGGCACCCAGATCAAGCATTGACAGGTGTGGCAGGAGATCGTCTGTCAGCCAGCGCGGACGTTTGCCCTGCCACAAGGGAAGCACTTTGCCTCCTACCGCCCAGGCATCAGGATGCATAGCATAGGCGTCCAACAGTGCAGCGAGCCACGCTGAATCGGCTACAGCGTCGTCATCAAGAAAAGCGATGATCTCGCCCTCCGCCATCCCCACGGCCAGGTTGCGGGCGTGGGACAGACCCAATACAGGCTGCACTGCGCTGCGTAGCGTCACGCTGCCCGGTGCATTGAGATAGCGCTGGATGATCTGCGGCGTCGCATCGGTGGACGCATTGTCAATCACCAGAATCTCGTAGTCGGTTGCTGGCAGAGTCTGGGTGAGCAGGCTCTCGATGGCGGCAGGTAACATGCTGGCCCGGTTGTGGGTGCAGATGGCGGCGGTGATGCGAAGGGGCATCTCAATCCTCTGTAACTCTACAGATCTTGCTGTGTATGGTCAATCACCAATCCTTTGAAGTCTCATTTGTTCTTTTCCCATTCCACCTTGAACGTCTGACCCTGTTCCGTCTCCATCAAGGCCTGCAACTCAGCGTAGTTCGTAACCAGTTCACTGTATGGGCGATCCCAACTGCGCTTTTTGGTTGTGGCGACCTGGTGTGGCGCAATGCACAGAGCGGCGAAAATGCTGGTGCAGATGCGTTGCCTGTCCTCCTCGTGCAATAGGTCGTCTTCATAGACGACCGAGAGGTGGGGCAGGTCAGCGAGCGTATAGCGTTCCTTTTGTCTGAGAGCAACGCACTGCTGAAGCTGACGCAAGAAATCCTCGGGCGGTATCTCGATACGATCCTCTTGCAGAGATGGCTTGTATTCGCCCCAGTGTCGCTTCCGCTCGGCAACTTGCCGCGAGATTGCCACATCGAACAGGTTGCGGCGTTGGATATGGATGAGTTGCCACCCGTGGCGATGCAAATTGGACATCAGGCGAGGAGAGACCGGCACTTGATTGTGCAGCAACTTGAAGCCAAAGGTATCTTTGGCCGTGCGGCTGGCTTCCCAAAGTACATAGGGTTCCGGAATATGCCGTACCATCGTATGCAAATAACGCTTCACATGACGGTGCCAGCGACCCCGGCTCAGAATCTCGCCAGCGCACTGTATCTGTGGGTGGGACTGCAAGAGCCTGACGAGCAGGGTGCTACCGGTACGAGCCTGACCATACACAACAAAATTCATGATGAAATCACCTCTGGTGCTATTGAGGATCTTTGACAAAGACGCTCATAAACCATACGAACATCGTCCGGCATCTCTTCTGCTGGTTGCGTGCGCCGCAACGCACGCTCAGGGAAAGAGCGATCCGGCGTCACCTCCAGGAAAGCCGCTAGGCGATCCAGCCCGGAACCATCCAGCACCTGATCGTAATGCAGAAAAAGCCACTCCCCCTGGTGGCTGTGGATGTCAAGCACATGAGTGTACATGAGCCGCCACACTTCCAGGCAATCGGCATAGGTGAGCTTCAGCCGCGCCAGTTTGGAGACGTCCTGCGACTCTTGCAACATGCTTTGCGCCGAAATCGTGGGATCACGAAAAACGCAGACAAATCGAGTGTTGCTTAGCCAGGGGTGCCAGACCGGCAGCGTGTAGCAGAAACGCGGATCCTTGAAGCAGTAGGGTGCACGTGCGGTCAACGCCTGGATACGCGCATCAATGGTAGACGATGATGTCACAGAAGCACCTACCGGAATTTTCGCCAGCCAGCGACCGTCATTCGTGAAACGTCGTGAGAAAATCGTCCGGCAGAGCAGGCGATGGAGGACGCCGGGGCGAAAGCGCGGCGGAACCCAGGGCGTGAGTGGCTTCAAGATTGCTTCGTTGATGGTATTGATTTCATGGTCCTCAAAAAAACCCTTCGGGTTCGCGTGGCGCGGGGCATACAAATGACCTCCCATGAAATAGCCGCTCTGCGCCAATGTGCCGGCGACCATGCTGGTGCCGCTGCGCCCAGAGCCGAGGATCAGGCAGTTTCTCATAGTTTCGCTACCCAATGACCCAGATCACGGGCGATGAGATCTTGCAGGCGCATAATCTCGTCTCGATAGCTCTTGCTCAGTTCGCAGCGCAGGCCTGGATCGATGGGTGGCGGCTTCGTCTGATTCCATGCGCGCAGATGGTGGCCCAACGTGCGACGCAGATAGGTGGGTAATAGCGCTCTGTACCTCCCAGCATGGCGCAGAAGAAGACTCAATACCTGACTGCGCGGCCAGATTGTCACATTACGCCTAACCACTGTGTTAGGCATCAACGACGGATCAATGCACAGAAACTGGCACAGGTCGTTCAACATAGAAGCAGGTCGATTTAGCAGATCGTCATAGAGATAGACCCGGATTTGCGTGCGCGGAAACAGAGCATAGTAAGGCGTCAAGTTGGTGAAGTATAGCCCATTGCGCCAGTAGCGGCAGCCCGGTGGCCAGTTAGCAGCAAGCCGTTGATCTTCTGCAGCAAGGGCATCACGAAAGTCCGTCAGTGGTTCAAAGCCTAGCTGCCGACGGAAGCTGAACTGAGAATAGGCACGGTCAGTTGGCTGGCGCAGGATGGCAATCAAGTGCATATCCGGCAGTCGGCGGCGGATGTTGGCAGCCGTGCGCTCCGGCTGATAGTTAGTCAGGTAGAGGGGAGATGCCTCGCCGCACGCTACATAGCCGTCCGCCTCAGCAAAGAGGGACTGGTAGGCCTCCCACTTTGTTACGGCTTGCCGGTGGTAATAATCTGCGTCTGGCCCGACAAAAGTTGGCGGCTGGCCATCGAAGGCAAAGAAGTAGGGTTCCTTGACCTGGCTCATGAAGACCTGCGGATGTTGGGCCAGGGTGACGTAGAGCGCGGTCGTTCCACACTTGGGTGGGCCGATGATTAAGAAATTCGGCCGCATCAACGTTTTGCCCTCCTACCATTCTGGTCGGTCTAAATTGTATGCCAGATGATGCCAACGCATGGAGGCAAAAAATTGCGGCCAGCGAGCTGCGTAGTCGGTGCCGTAACGCTCAGTTAGCTCCCTGATCTGCGTCTGCGGTGTCGTCATCTGCGGGATGATGGGCGCGGCAATCTCTACTTCTATGCGCCCGGTTGGTTCAAAACGAAAATAGACGGGCACAAAAGCCGCGCCCGTGGTCACTGCCAGTTCAGCGGCGCCAATTTGAAAGGGCCGACAGCGCCCCCAGAAAGGCACGTCAACGCTTTGATTGCCCTGCAAACCATCTGCTGCCACCATAACTACGCCGCGCCACCGCAAAATACGCAGGGCATGCAAAAGCATTTCGGATCGTCGTTTCGTACCCACTTGTGCCCCGCCAACAACCATGGAAGTTTCCCGCCCGCTTAATCTCCAGAGCTCCAGTAGCTCCGTTCCCAGTCTCCCAACATGAGGCACAGCAAGCACAATCCCTGCTGACGATGTTAGACTGTCTGCTAGAACGTGGTAAGGATCATTCACATTGTACCAGGCGCCTGAGTTACCGGGGTGAGATAGTGCGCGTTTTCGCCACTCCACCCAAGTGTTGGCCAGCAGGCTGATGGTGAGACGCTCCTCGCTGTCACCATCTATGCCGAGTTCCTCAGACCAGCGTTCCACCAGCGCTAATTGTCTCGCATAGCACTGACGCACAAAAGGTTGCGCTACCAACAGGCGTTGCAGCCGCACGCCCAGGCCGTAGGGCAATGCGTGCCTACGCCACTGCGGGCCGACTTCGATCATTTGAGCGCGTAACCTGCGCCGAAACGAGCGTGCCTGGTTTCTGGACGATCCGGTGGACTGCTTCAAATTGGTAAGGATTGCAGTGGAGTGGGAGGCTTCAACACTTAGCACAATCTTCTCCACCAGTTTCGCCACCGTCGGTTCCGGGAAGAACTCGGTTGGCACGGCTCGCCCGGTCGCCCGCTCCACTGCCAGCACCATGCGCATGGCCAGGATCGAATCCCCGCCCAACTCAAAGAAGTTATCCTCCACACCAACTTTGTCCAATTCCAACAACTCGGCCCAGATGACGGCGAGTTGCTGCTCAAGTTCGTTGCGCGGGGCGACGAAGGGCGTGTCCAGATCGGGGCGTGTAAAGTTCGGCAACGGCAGCGAACGCCGGTCAACTTTGCCGGTGGCAGTCATGGGCAGTTCGCTCAACATCACCCAGGCTGTCGGAATCATGTAATCCGGCAGGCTGCGACTGAGTTGCCAACGCAGGTCACTAGCGCTGGGAGAGTGCGCCGCTTTCGGGACAATATATCCCACCAGTCTCTGGCTGCTGCCAGCCGCCTCATAGACACCCACAGCGGCTTCGTGGACAAAGGACAAGGCGCGCAGCGCGGCCTCCACAGCCTCTAGCTGAACCCGATAGCCGCGAATTTTGACCAAAAGGTCCTTGCGTCCCAAATGTTCCAACAAACCATCCGCTGCCAACTGGCCCATATCGCCAGTCAGATAGACCCGCTCATCCCCACCGCCTGGATCGGCGATGAACTTGGCCGCAGTCAGTTCCGGCTGGCGCCAATAACCAGAAGCGAGGTAGCGGCTGCGGATAGCGATCTCTCCAATTTCTCCCACCCCTACCGGCTGTCGTGCCTCGTCGAGGATCAAGATTTCCTTGTCTGCTGTCGCATAACCTACTGGCACACGGTCGCCAATGGGCGTCCCTCTATCGATCAGCAGATGGGCAACAGAACCGGTCTCGGTAGAAGCCAGACGGTGAAGCAGGAGGCATTCTGCCCTAAAGTGGCTGCGGTATTGGGTCACGTCCTGAGGGAGTACAGTCTGGCCCGCAAGGATAACCATCCGGATATGCGGGAAATTCCCCACACCGTGCAGTGCGGTGAGAAAGCGGCGAAATAGCTCTACCGGTGGATGAAAGAGGGTGATCTTTTCTTGGAGCAGCCAATCTGACATCTCCGACAGGCTGTGCTGGCCCGGTTCGAAGAGGCAGAGGGTTGCCCCATTGAGCAAGCTGTCGAAGATGTCCGGCACCGTGGCGGTATGGCCGCAAAAACCCAAAAGTGAGTGGCGATCTTCAAACGTGATCTTGTAGGCGTTGGTGTTATGCCAGGTTGAGTGCAGAATCTGGCGGTGCTGCCGGAGGATCCCCTTGGGTTCCCCGGTGGATCCAGAGGTGTAGAAGATGCCGGCCAGGTGATCTGGGGTGATGCGCACATCGAGGTTGTCAGCCGACAGGTTCGGGTCGAGTTGCTCCATGTTCACAATATGGCAATCAGCGGGGACGAGGGCGGCCAGATCATCAAGATGCCAGGCCGCCGTAACCACGATCCTGGCCTGCACATCAAACAGAAATTCGCGCAGCCTCTCCGCTGGCTGGCCGGAATCCAACACCACATACGCCTTGCCCGCCTTTAACGCGGCAAACAGCGCAACCAGGATGGATGTATCTTGCGACAACAGGATCGCCACCGGTTCTTCCACCGTGCCGCACCGCTGGACGATCTCCCTGGCCAGGCGGTTGGCAGCCGCATTGAGTTCGGCGTAAGTCAGCGTCTTGTCACCCGCCCGGATTGCCTGTCGATCGCCATGCTGTGCGACCCGCGCTTCGAATACCTGCACAATCGAGGTCTCGGCCTGGCTTTTGGGAAAACGTTCCTCCGGCCACGGGGGCGGCGGCTGGAAGCGTGGTTGGTCGGATATCCTTGTTGGTTGGGATTCCGGTTGCGTGTCGGCAGATTGCGTGGCAACCAGAGCTGGAGGTGGTGCTTCCCACAGGAGGGTCATCTCCTGCCCTTCAACGCGCAGCACGCAACCCTGGAAAAACCGCCTGTAGATCGCCTGCGCGACGGATGCCTTCAATATTTTATCGTGACGCACATGTTCGACCCAGGCAGAACCCAAACGAAAGCGCAGGATGCGCCCCATAGCTTGCCAACCATGCTGTCGGCACAGTGCGGGTGCGTCTTGCAACGCGCGCCAACGCTGCCAGGTCGCCGATTGCCAGCGCTGCGCGTCGTCAGTCACAAGGTCACGCACGAAGAGCCGCCCACCTGGCCGCACAAGCCGCCGCAGGTTGGGCAAAGCGCGTTCCAGATCGGTGTTGTGCAAGGCGTAGTCGCTGACAACGAGATCATAGCCTGTGTGATCGACTGCATACGTCTCGATATCACCGACCAAAAATTCAATGTTTTCCTTGTGCTGCTCTGCCTGACCCTGTTTTGCCCGGTCAATCATAGCGGAGGAAATGTCAAGACCCGTGACTTGGTCGGCAAAATCCGCCAGGAAAAGCGCCAACTGGCCCGCGCCGCAGCCGACATCCAACACAGACGCGGTGTCGGCTGGCAGAAGTTTCAACAATCCCAAATAGTGCGCTGGATCATTAACGGTACTCATCCAGAAATCGTATTCCTGGGCGATTTGGTCAAAGTCGCGATGGTGTTCCATTGTCTTCCTTGAAGCGTATGTCACAGGTGGGCAGAGCTAGGGTGTCGTGCCGAGCGCCTTATTGGCGAAGTCGACGAAACTGCCGTCCCAAAAAATTGCTGGTGTTGGCACGGTGTCCAACAAGTTATTTTCTCTTGCCCAATCGGCAAACTCGGTAATACTCGCCGTATTGATCGAACCATCGCCCCGAAAGGTCGTCCAACACATATCGCGCAGCAATGCCGGATCCAGTTTCGTGTACTGTGCGATGATCGCCACGTTGCGATCCGTCTTTCCTTCGGCGAATTTCTGCACGGCTTTCAGATAGGCCACCATGAAGCGTTCACCCGCAGCCCGATCCTCAGTCAACAACGTTGGGCCAAAGGCGATGATCCCAGACTGAAAATCGGGAGCAATGGCGCTGACCGGCTGCCAGACCTGGCCAGCGTCGGCCTGGGTGATCCGGGTGACCCAGGGCTCTGACACCAATGCCACGTCAATCGCGCCGTTGTTGAGTGCGTCCAACTCGGCGGCAGGATCAGCAATGTACTCGATTCGAACATCGTTCAAGGTCATGCCGAAAGGCGCAACGAGTTGACTGATGAAATAACCTTCCACCGAAGCGGTATTGGCTGAGAAACGCAGGTTGGCGCGCTGACTTGCGTCAGCCAGCGCCGACTGGATGGCTTTGTTTTGCGGGGTCATGAAATCATCGGCACCGCAACTGGTGGTGGCGATGTAGCCTTTGTCGGCCACCAACTTCACGTTGACGTCTTGGGAGATGGCGTTTAGCAACCCTGCATTGATGAATCCCCCATAGACATCAATTTGACTTTGCACCAGGGCCGGGATTGCTTCTGTCCCTTGCTGCATTTGGACAAACTCAACCTCCAACCCCTGTTCGGCAAAGTAGCCGTTCTCCTGCGCGATGAAGTAGGGCGCAAAAGAGAGGAAGGGCAAGATGAGAACTTTGAGCGTTTTGGGGGCAGGCGCAGCAGCTTGCGGTGGTGGGACGGGGACGCAGGCTGAGTAGAAAATACTTACGAGCAATCCAACCACGAGAATTCGATATTCTTTACGCATTACGCTCTCCAATATGGTCTACATTCGGAAGGTATAGCATTCATCGCTTGGCATGTGCTTCAAAAGCAGCCACCAAACGGGCGGCCTTGACGCAACGCCAGAAAAACTCGGTATTCAGTTTGTCGCGGTCCCGGTAGGTCTTCTCGATAAGCTGTTGCATACGCTTGCCCGGCCATAAGGGCGATTCAAGAAAAGCACGCGAATGAATCGTCTCCAGCACCAGTGTCCGCATTTGCCAGAAGGCGCTTCCTTCATGACTGACAAAAGACACCTTGCTTTTGCGCTGCCTGATGGCCTCCGGCAGGGTACCACGCATAGCCTCGCGCAAGACACGCTTGGTCGCCATCTCACCGATGAGACTACTGCTTGGTAGAGCAAAGGCGAAACAAACGATACGCCAATCCATAAACGGCGAACGAATTTCGACGCCGTGCGCCATCGAAATCATATCCTTAAGATGCAAAATCCACGGCAGGATGCCATAATGAAAATCGAAGTAGAGCTGCTTGGCCAAGAGCCGCTTTTCGGGCAGATTGGATTGGTCGGCGACAAAGTTGGGAAAGTCAAGCGCAAGGGTGTCAACCATCAGCAGATCAGCGCCTGGAACAGGGTATCCTGTATAGCCCGTCTCGACAACCGATTGCCCTGCCCTGCCTGCTGGACGACGGGCTGACCCTTTAGCCTGAAGGTCTTTTCGCCAGCCTGTGCTCTGCAAGGCATTGTCCTCGGACACTATGGCAGCTTTGAGTTTTCTTAGCTGAAGATAGCGAAACGGCTGCGGTGGGTATAGCAGAGTTTCGGCGATAGCAGCCTCAAGGTGAGGTGGATAGGCCACAAAGAGCTCATCGCTGCCATCACCTGTCATCGCAACCCGCACATTGTCGTGGCTCATTGACTGGTAGATAGACCAATTCGCCGGATGAATGGAATGAATATCTTCGGCGTGAAACAACATCCGGTCCAGGTCATCTGGGGCAAGCAGCGGGTATACCCGCCCATAGTGCGCCTCAACACCCAGTTGTTCGATCAGCAACTTCGCCATGGGACCTTCGTCGCGCAGCACATCGCTAAATGTAGCGACGTATGCGCGCGGTGAAACCACTACCGGATAAAGGTTGCCCCGATCCACTTCTGCGTTGGAGATTTGGTGCAAGGTTGCCAAAACGGATAAGGCTGTGCCCCGCCTCTAATCGCTTGACATCTTGCAGCAACGTCTGAGGCGTCGAAAGCAGATACTGCTGTGTTGAAATCGAAGTAGCCAAATACGCCAGGTTGATGTTGGGGGTGGATCGATCTAACGCCAAGAAAGCCTTGACCTCTGAGGCAAAAACAAAGCGCCGTTCATCACAACGGTAGTAGAGCGGCTTCACGCCAAATTGTTGCTCAACACCAAGCCGGCCGCACGATCTACATGCATGCCATATCCGTCCGGCCCCCGGTGCTTCATGGCATCCGAAAGCCGCTGCGCGCGCTCGACGTCAACCTGTGCATTATCCAAGTTCCAGACACCACTGATACTACACATGAAAGCTATTTCTCTCCTGAACTGCGGAAGCACCGGTTCTTGGCTGGGCAAGAATTCCTCGCACTCTGGCTATGCCCTGACCTCAATCCACCAGGGTGCCAGTCGGCGAGTCACCGTAACCAACAGGCTGTTGGCAACAATGCCCAAGAAAGCAATCACGATCAGGATGGCATAAAGCTCATCAACACGCAGCGTCTGCCACGCGAGCCAGATCGTCGCGCCCAGGCCTGCGCGGGCTGAGAGCATCTCGATGGCAATGGTCACCACGAACGCGGTATTTACCGCCAGTCGCAGCCCCACCATGACCATCGGTAGGCTGCCCGGCAGGATCACCCGCCGTACCAGCGCCCACCCCCTGGCACCGTAGTTGGCGGCGGCCTCCCAATAGGTATGGTCAATTTGTTGCACCCCAGCCAGCGTGTTGATCACCAGCGGGAAGAAGGCCGTCAGCGCTACCAGCGCGATCTTTGACGCCTCGCCGATGCCCAACAATACCAGGACAATCGGGAAGATCGCCAGCTTGGGTAGGGGATGCAGCGCGGCAATGATGGGTTCGAGCGCGACCCGCACGCCCCGGCTGGCCCCCATAGTCCAGCCCAGCAGCAGCCCGGCACTCGCGCCGATGAGGACGCCCAGCGCCAACCGGGAGAGCGTGAGCACCAGTGCCGACCACAGCGTGCCGGTTACCATCATGCGGCCCAGGGTCAGCAGGATGGTCGAAGGCGGCGGGAAGAACAGCCCAGACATCCAGCCCGCACGCGCCGCGATCTCCCACAGGGCCAGCGCACCCAGGATGACGATGGCTGACAGCCAGCGCTCGTCCCGCACTAGCTGCGGCGTGGCCTGGCCCGCTGTCATGCTGATGACGTCCCCTTGATTTGGAGCTTCTGTTTGACTTCTTGTTCCAGCATGCTCCAGATGTGCCATTTCAACGCCTCAACTTCAGGATGGCTGCGTCCCGTCAGGTCGCGGGGACGACCAAAGGGTGGAACGATCTCTTCCCGGATGCGCCCCGGTTGCCCACTCATCACCAATACCCGGTCGGCGAGCAACAGCGCTTCTTCGATATCGTGCGTGACGTAGAGTACCATCGGCCGCTTACGTTCCCATAAGGCCAGCAGGTCCTCCTGGATCACCAGGCGCATCTGGGCATCCAGGGCGCGCAGCGGCTCGTCCATCAAGAGGATATCCGGCTGGGTCACAAAAGCGCGGGCAATCGCCGCACGCTGGCGCATGCCACCCGACAACTCGTGAGGATAGTGCTCGGCAAAGTCCGTCAGGCCCATGGTCACCAACTGGGCCGCAGCCTGTTCTTGCCGCTCTCGCTTGGACAGACCATCCATCTCCAGCCCAAACCCGACATTGTCGCGGATGGTCATCCACGGGAACAAGCTGTGATCCTGAAACACCAGTCGGCGTTTGGGTGGCTTGGGCCAAGCGGCAAACGCGATCGTCCCGCCGTCCGGTGTGAGCAACCCGGCGGCCAATCGCAGCAGCGTGGATTTGCCACAGCCGCTCGGGCCGACGAGCGCGACGAACTCGCCCGCCGCCACGGTGAATGAGACGTCGGCCAACGCGATGACGGCGCCCCGCGGGGAACGGTGCGTCATCGTCAGGTGGTCAATCGTCATTGTTCCGCGGTTCATATTTTCTGCACCACCACCATGCCACGCTCCCTTCAATGGCTTTGTCATTCGGTGCGCATATGTGCCCGCTCGCATACGGCATTGCGCTTGCCCAGGGGGACCCATGCAGCGTGGGCATCTGACCGCGACCACGCGCATTGCGTGCAAGTATACCCGGCTACAATGCACTGGTCAACGCCGGCTTACCGCCGCCGCGCAGCCCCGCGCATTGCATGCAAGTATATCCGATTGATCGCGCTGGTCAACGTCGGCTTGCCGCCGCCGCGCAGCCCCGCCAGCGCAACAAGTGTAGCCGATCCGGCGGATGTGCGCCGCTGTTTGCTCTGTCCAGCAATAACTGTAAAAAGTGGAGGCTTCACCCCGGGTCGGTTGGGCAACTGCTCCGGCAAACAGGGCCAGGTAAGTGGGCCAATCTGGTGGGTTTTGAAAATATTTATGCGGCAACAACGGCCCCTCAAAATTGCATGGGTGAATATCAAAAGCAAAGAAGCCCGGTTCTTTTTGGGGCGACATAAAAATTTGAGGGTGTTGGCGCAAGGCGTGATAAAGCGGTGAAAATCACAGTAGGTTTGGGCCAGTATGCTCTGGATGGCCTCCGCCAGATACAACTCACAGTTAAAAACCGGCATTAGCACGGTGCAACGACTGGCCGGTCGGTTGTTTGTTGAGGCAGTTGATTGTACGGCAGTTGCAGGCATCAGTCCCTCTCCGGCAGGGCTGGATCATAACCGAATGTCTCAAAATCGGCCAGATAGCGTTGGTAGACCAGTTCCTGCAATTCCTTATCATAAAAATCACCCATTCCCCGTCCATTCCTCTGGCTTTGATTCAGATGACGCAGAGCGGGGGCGTCAATTTGATTGACGCCAATAGTGGCAAAGGTGAGGGCAAAGTCCTTGGCATAGTTTTCAAAACGGCCAATAAAGGTGTAGGGAATGGCGCTGAAGGTCAGGTTAGCTACTTGTGGACGCCAGTGGGGATTCATTTTATGGTTCTGTTGTAGTGTGATTTGATGCACAAAAGCGGCAAAATTCTCGGGCGGCTTTTTATTGGGCAGGCAGGTTGTTATATAACGGTTAGGCCTGGTACTGTTCTCAAACTTATTGAGATAACACGAAACCAGCCGGGTGTAAGGGTTACGGACAAAACTAAAAAATTTGAAGCCTTGCGCCACCAAGTTGGTCAGGGTTCGATTGGGCCAAATGGGGAGAGATGCCCAGCCGTGGATAAATCTGAAATTTGACAGTTCAAAGGTTGTTGAGGTATCCCGTAGTTCCAGTTCGAGTAGGGCCGATTTGAGCGAGGTGCAGCCGGTTTTGGGATTATCAATATAGACGTAACGATATTTATCAGAGATGTAAACGCCGTTAACATCCCCGGATGTTATCGCGGTGCCACTGGATCGTCGGCCATTTGGGACTCAGGGTGCCACCACTTGGCGCAGTCAGGAAGAGTCATTGACGCCTCTTGATCTGGTATCTTCCACCGAATTGTCGGGACTTGGATCATCGGCCAGCCAATGGCCCAAGTCCCGCTGGATCAACCCCTCCAGCATATGGATATCCGCTGCATAGCTTGTCGTCAAGTCGCTGCGCACCGCTGGCACCATTGTCGCGGGTCGTACCCATAGCCAGGCGTGCAGGCGCGCCCGCAGCCAGCCAGGCATGATGTCGCGGAGCGGCTCGATCACGCGCCGCCCCCGGTGCAGCACTCGCAGGGCCGTCATACTGCGGGGGCGCAAAGACTCACGATGGCGTTGATTCACGTCGAGCGGCGGCGGCTCTGCCACACCTAGGAACCGGCAGATTTCCGCGAGCACCCAGGACGGTCGCGCCGTCCATTCCTCGTAGAGAAAGATGCGGATCTGTTGCGCACCAAACAGGCGAAAATAGGATGCAAGATGGGCGTAGTAGAGGCCGTTGCGCCGATAGTGGAAGTCGGGCGTCCAACGAGACCGCGCTGGGGTATGCTCGGCGGCCAGGGCCGCAGCGAAATCGGCCAGCGGCTCTAGCCCTTTCTGACGCATCATGTTGAAGGCGGAGTAGGCGCGGTCAGCTGGGTGGCGCAGGATGGCGATGAGGCGGGCGTCAGGTATATAATGGTGCATGCAGATAGCGGTGCGTTCAGGCCAGCAGTAACTGTAATGACTAGAGATATCACCCATCACCTGCTGCGGGCTTGCCTTGGCAAAGAGGGCAGTGTAGGCGTTGATGCTAGGGATTAACCCAAAGCGTGAACGAGGTGACTGGGGGCCGATAAAGGCTGGTGCTCCACCTTCGAATGCAAAGAAGGCAGGCTCTGGAAAGTCTGGCAAGTAGATCTGCGGGTGCTGTGCCAGCACATGGCGCAGCGCAGTGGTGCCTGCTTTCTGGGCACCGAGCACGATGAAATCGGGAAGTCGTGCCAGCATTGGTCTCTCCCTTATCTCTTCTGGGTCGGCTGGGGCTTGTCGGCCTGGGTGCGATCAAGAGCGGTTCGGAGGATCGGCGTCACCCAGAGTAAGCGCCCATGGGCTTTCAGTTTGGCTCCTGTGGTGCCGGTCAAGGGCACGTGACCGCCGAGCCAGCAGAGTGCGCCGATCACAGCGTAAGCCCACCGCAGCAGCCACGCGGTGCGATGGCCCCAGTATTTGCACGTGTAGCGGTAGCGAGAGCGCAGCAGATGTTCGCCGAGCATCCCGTTGAGCAGCGGCGCATCCAGCGGAGCACTGGCTCCACCAATATGAGTGACAACCGCATCCGGCACCAGCAGCGTCTGCCAGCCGGCCCGCCGGGCTCGCAGGCAAAAGTCGCCATCTTCGCAATACATGAAAAAGCGCTCGTCTAGGCCGCCGAGCTGCTCGAACAGATCACGCCGCACCAACATGGCCGCGCCGGTGACCGCCTCGACCTGCTGTGGCGTAGCGGCGGCGATGTCCCAACGGTTGCGGCGTAGCATCCAGTTGCGCAGGTGACGCAGCGGCCCGACACCAACGCCAAACCAGAAAAAGCTCCACGGTGTCTCGAAGGCAAAGCAGTTGTGGCGGATGCGGCCATCAGGGGCCAGCACCCGCGGCGCACAGAGGCCCACGGCGGGCCGGTTGTCCAGGTAGCTTGCCAGCCGATCAACGGCTTGCTCATGCACTCGTGTATCGGGGTTGAGCAGCAGGAGATAGCGTCCCTGCGCCAGGCGCGCAGCCTGGTTGACCGCAGCGGCAAAGCCGATGTTCTCCATATTCGCGAGCAGGCGAACACCCGCACATTGCTTCGCGATCTCCAGGGAAGTGTCACCGGAGGCATTGTCCACCAGGATGACCTCGTGGTCAAGGCGCGTATGGCGCTGAAGCGCGTCCAGGCACGCGCCGATCTCGCGGCCGCTATTGTGGGTAACGATCAAGATCGAGACAACTGTCACGTCAATAGTCCTCAAAAAGTAGAGTCCCACGCGGCTGGCAAGGCCAAACCCTCATCTGTTTCTGTCATCGCCACCAGTTCAGCATAGTTGGCGACAAGCTCGGCATATGGGCGGTTCCAACTGCGTTCACGGTAGTTTCTCCGCTTCCTGCCGCTGGCTTTGGGCCATTGCCAGGATCGCCGTAGCTCGCTTCACGTTATCATCGAGTTCCGCATCCTGCAATTCTACGGGTTCAGGGAGATCCTCGCCTGCTGCGAGAGCAGCAGCCAGGCGGGCAAAATAGCCAGCCAGTCGCGCCCGGCGCTGATCCACACTGCGCTGGACGGGATCCTGCGCCACCTGGTGTAGCACCGCATCGCGATACGTCTGACCGTTCAGCTGGTTGCGGACTCGTCGCAAGACGGCTTGCGCTAGCCTTCTCCAGCGCGGCACTGTGCGTTGGGCACTCCCAGCGTAGATGCTGTAGCTGCCCAGATGGAGCAGCGCCGCGCAATCGTGGACGCGCAACGCACCACCTTGTTGCTGCAAAAAGAGATTGAGCACGCGCCCGGTGTCGTAGAAGCGCCGCTCCTGGCCGATCTTCCGCAAAAACTGGCGCATTCGGCGGGGCAACTGCGCCCAGTAGCCCCGGTTGAAACCATCAGGGGCCTGAGCCAGGGCGCAAGCCAGCGCAGCCCGCTCATAGATGGCAAAATACGAGCCGCCCAGGCAGCGTCCGTCCGCGGTATGGCTGTGGCGCCCGCCAATGAAGCTGCAAGCATCCGACAGCATGCGTTCCTCAGCCTTGATGGTGATCGGCCAGGCCGAAAAGAGGCCCGCAGCACCGGACATCGCCGGGAGCAGTTCCGCCATGAAGTCCCCCGTCGCCAGGATGTCGGAGTCCATGAAGCAGAAAGAGGGCTCGTTGCTGGCGGCGAAGAGAAAATTCAGCGCCTGGCCATGCTCGACCTTGCGCGGCCAGGGCAAACTGCGCCAACGTAATCGCGGCTCGCCAGCGCAACGTGTGCGCAACAAGCTCATCTCCTCGTCATCGCAGCCGTTGCTCACCAAACAGTATGCACAATCAGACCAGCGTAGCAGCGTCTCGACAAAGGGCAGCAGGGTGCGCACGGTATTGGGGGTGTAGATGATGTGGAATAGCAGGGAACGAGCGTTATTCGGCATCATCATCTTCCCGGCGCGACTGGAAATATTCGGCCAGTTCACGATGCAGCGCCTCTTTGTCGCTGGCCCATTCCCACACGCCCTGTGCGTTGAGGCGCAGATCGGTGCGGGGATTTAAGGCATGACGGCGGATGATCCCATTTCTTGGACCATAGCGGCGCTTTGCCGGTGCGCCGTGCCAGAGATGCAGCGCGTCGCCTGTCGTGAATGCCATGCGCCCGCGCACCGCAGCATACCAACCGGTGGCCCACGCCAGGTAGTGGGCCAGGAATGGTTCGGTGACGGCGAGCGCAGGCAGTTGCGACCGGATACGGCTCACCCGCCAGTCTATCAGCCAAGCGGGCCACCGCATGCGTTCCAGCCGACCAGATACGCCCGCCGGGACAAGCCAGAGGCGCCGACGCGGTGCGCCTGTGACGCCGCATACCCTGGCTGAGCGTAGTCTGCCGACAGAGGCATGAATCCACAGATCATCGCCACCACCAATGATAGCTGTGTCGTAGATCCCGTGAAGCTGAACCAATGCACGGCGGGACGCCCAGGCACCACCCGGTGCTCCATGCCTCCCACTATGTAGCCGCGAGCGGTTGCACTGCTGTCGCGCAAAACTCGGGTGCCCCTTGTTAAGGGGCGTGACTTCGCCATGTTGGAGCATATAGATGGTCTCGAACGGCTGCACAATCGGCCATGTGTCGAGGAGTGCCGACGTTTCTTGCGCCCAGGCAGGGTTGGTGAAGAGTACGTCAGCATCAATCCAGGCGACTTTCGTCACATGTGGCGGCAGGCGTTCGATGGCGAGATTGAGCAAACGTTCCTTCATCCACATCACGTCCCGCCCGCGCACTTGGATCACCGACGGCGATGGCGCAAGCTCAAACGGCTCGTCGCCAAAAGCGCATTCCACCGTGACCAGATTGATCCCGGCCTCGTTCAGCGGTTGGGCGAAGCGCTGGTAATTCTCGCGCCTAGCGGCATAGCCAACGGGGTTATAGTGGGTTGTGATCACCCACAGATCGGCACAGGGCAGGTAAGGTTGAAGCTGGCTCGCGTGCATATAGCCCCCCTATCTCGGCCTCAGCGCGCTGCCGTGTGTCCAATTGACAAAGATCGTATCGAAGTACTGTACACGCCCCTGCCGCAGCGTCTGTTGCAATACGCCGCCATACTCTAGCCCGTAATCCCCAAGTGCCGCGATGACTTCCATGAGGCTCATCTGCCCGTCGAACGCATGCTGGGTGTGAAACTCCATGATGCATGCCCGGCAGCGCTGCAACGTGATCGGGCCACCTGCCAGGATCGCACGCTCGTGCCCCTCCACGTCAATCTTGATCAGCAGATCATCCACCAGCGGGATATGGGCGCTGACCGCTTCGTCGAGGCGCATAATCGGTATCGAGAGCGTGATGGCGTCCGGAAGACGGTTGGGGTGGCCGGGGCGCGCAGCGGCCAAAGAGGCCATCCGCGGTAGCTGCGGATTCCGGTGAAGGTTCGCGGTGCCACTGGTGCTGTCCAGCGCGAAGGGAAGCACGTGAACCAGGTCCTGCTGGGTGGCGGCCCAGGCGGTGAGCGCCTGCACCGGTTCCGGCTGGGGCTCGAAGCAATAAATGTGGGCCTGAGGAAAGAAGCGCCGGAAAACGCGCGCCGTGTCGCCATCATAGGCACCGATGTCCAGCACCGTGCGGATGGGCAGGCGTTCGACGCCTAGTAGCGTGGGCCACAAGGGTCGGTAACGCACAATATCCCAACCCAACGAGCGAACCCAACGACGCAGATGTGTCTTCCACGCCATACGCTGTCCTCCGTTCCAGAAAAGAAGCAGCCATTCGGCTTGCAGTGCCCTACTTTACGCAATCTTCCACGAAAAACATCGTGGTGATGACAATGAATTTGCGCATTATTGTCCTGTGCCCAATCTTCTCAGGATTATCGAGAACGACCGATGCCATCCTTGCGCCGAAAACGATCTTAGGGCAGAGCTATCTGGTAGCACTCCGGTCGAAATGGATCATACGGTATGATCTCTGCCCACTTTTGATGCAAATACCCTGCCTCCTGGGCTTTGCGCGCCTCTCGCTCGGGCGTGTTGTCGCGGCCGCGGGTGGCCCAGTGGTGATGCGTCAGCTCGGCAAAGGGCGTCCAGATGTTCCAGTAGCCGGCGGCATGCAGGTTGAGACACAAATCCACGTCGTTGAACGCCACCGGCAGGCGCTCATCGAAGCCGCCGACGGCGTCGAAGGCGGCGCGGCTGACGACCAGGCATGCGCCGGTGACTGCGACCACATGGCGTACCGTGCAGAGCGCCAGGGTACGCTGCGCCTCAGCGTAGTTACGACCGTGGCCGATCAGTTGGGCGGCCCAGGGCTGCTTGAGCTCGATGCCCATGTGCTGGATGCGTCCGTCGGGATAGCGCAGCAGCGGGCCGACCGCGCCGACGCCTGGCTGCAATGCCAACCCGGCAAGTTCACGGAGCCAGGCGGGTTGAGTCACAACAATATCATTGTTGAGGAAGCAGAGCAACTCGCCCGTCGCCACCCGCGCCCCCAGGTTGCAGAGCGCCGAGAAGTTGAAGGGCGCGTCATCACCCAGCACGCGCACATTGGGCCGTGCGGCCAGGTCGGCCAGATAGCGCACCACCTCCGGCTCGCTGCTGCCGTTGTCCACGACGATGACTTCAAACTCAGGAAAATCGGTGCCGGCCCACAGGCTATCCAGACAGGGCTTCAGCAGATCCAGCCGGTCGCGCGTGGGGATGATCACGCTGGCGCGGGCTTGCGCCGGCACGGGATAGCAGACATAGTGGATGTAGGGTCGACCCGGCACTGACTCGATCCTGGCCTCAACGCCAACGCGCTGCAAGTGCTCGGCCACGGCGCGCCGTGAGGCAGCCGCAGCATAGCTCTTGATCCTGGTGCTGGCTGCCGTCGAGTCAGCATGGATACGCCAATGGTAGAGCACGCCGGGAATATGGTGGATATGCTGCGGTGGGAGTTGCTCGACGGCGCGCAAGACCAGATCGTGATCTTGCGCCCCCTCCAGCCCGATCCGGCAGCCGCCCAGCCCGTTCACCAAGGCCCGACGCATGATCAGCAAGTGTGAGATGTAGTTGTGGCTACGCAGTAGGAAGGGACTGTAGCCAGGCTTGGCGATGGGCCGCACGCGGCGGCCCCGGCGATCCAGGCTGTCCTCGTCGCTATAGAGGAGTTCGACCTGGGGCTGCGCATTGATCGCCAGCGCCACCTGAAAGAGGGCTTCTGGCGCCAGGGTAGCGTCGTGAGCCAGGAAAACCACGAACTCGCCGGTCGCCGCAGCGAGGGCGCTGTTGGTCGCGGCGGCGAGATGGCCGTTTTCAGTGCGATAGACGACCCGAATGCGGGCATCGCGGGCCGCGTAGGCATCCAGGATGGCACGTACATG
>NZ_RYFF01000064.1 GCF_004138165.1 Candidatus Chloroploca sp. Khr17 | reverse complement strand
CGCAGGTCACGAGGGAAGGGAGCGGGAACCGGCAAATCTAGTTGACACCAGGCGGCAAATCTAGTTGACATTCAACAGCAGATCCACGTCGCATCAGTCTTCCTCCGCTGGAGGTGGGGCAACACAAAACGCCGCCGCCGACCCTAGTTGCTTCAAGCAACCCAGATCGACGACGGCGGGTGTCTCACACCCCTCACATGGAGCGTGAAAACGCACCCAGATGGGAGGGAAGAAAAAGTGTGGATGGTGAGCCGGGTGGGGATCGAACCCACGACCCTCTGATTAAAAGTCAGGTGCTCTGCCGCTGAGCTACCGGCCCACTCGCTATTATACCCTAGACTGTTTTGAGCGTCAAAGGCGTTCACGCGAGGTTATGGTATCATAGGCTCCTATGAATGCCTCTTCTCGCCATGATGATCACGTTCCTCTGCGGGTAGCCATGCTTGCGCGGGTGGTCTTTCCGCTCCATGGCTATGGTGGTATCGAACGCCACGTCTTTCATCTGGTGACCCATTTGACCCGCCTCGGTGTCGCGGTGACGCTTTTTGTGCAAGAGGCTGATCCCGAACGGGTCGCTGGCTCTGATGCGGCGAGTCAGGCGATTACGCAGGGTCTCGCCCGTGTGGTCTATCTGCGCTATGACTATACCTCCCCCGCTTTGCCGCCGAATGGTGTTGTCGGACGCCAACTCAATTATCCTTGGTATACGTGGCACCTTGGCCGTGTCGCGGCGGCAGCCGTCCGCCGCAATGAGGTCGATCTCGTGCATAGCCAGGGGCTCTGTGCGACTGGCTATGGTTTTATTCGTCAGCGCGATCCTCTGTTGCGGCAGGTGCCCTTTGTCGCGAATCCCCACGGGATGGAGGAGTTTCGTACCCCCGATTGGCGGAAATGGCTTGCCTATGCACCCTTTCGCGCGCTCTATGCCTATGGGCATCGCTGCGCTGACCGCGCGATTGCGACCGATGCCTGTACCCGCCACGATCTCCCCCGCTACCTTGGGGTCGATCCGTCCCGCGTCAGTGTGATTCCTTCAGCGATTGATGTGCAAGAGTGCCTCGGTTTTGTCTCTCCCGCCCTCCGTCACCAACTCCGCCACCGCTTTGGCCTCGCCGATACTGCCCTTACGTTGCTGAGCGTTGGTCGCCTCGAACGTAATAAGGGCTTTCACGTGATGCTCGCTGCCCTTGCGCAACTCCGTAACGAGTTGCCGCCCACCTGGCGCTGGCTCCTCGTTGGCAATGGCAAGGAAGAGGCCGCCCTCCGTGAGCAAGCCGCAGCCCTGGGCCTTGCTGACCAGATTACGTTTGTCGGTCGCCTTGATGACGCTGAGTTGCATAGCCTCTATGAAGAGGTCGATCTTGTGGTGCATCCGACGCTCTATGAAGGCAGTAGTCTCGTGACGCTCGAGGGTATGATCCATCGCAAACCGATGATCGCTTCGGCCGCTGGTGGTATTCCCGATAAGGTCTTTAGTGGACGCAATGGCTACCTTGTGCGCCCCGGCGATGTCGAAGACCTCGCCGCCAAGCTGCACCTCGCGCTTAGCCGACGCGAGCAGTGGCCGGCCTGGGGCGAAGAGAGCGCTCGCATTGTCCGTACGACCTTCGATTGGCCCGTCGTCGCCCGCAAAACTCTGAGCCTCTATCGGGAGTTGCTGGTTTGACGCTCCCATCCAGCATTCAAATAGTCACCACCGCGACACGGAGGCACAGAGTTTTGATGTCTTCCGAGCTCTGTGCCTCCGTGTCGCGGTGGAAGGGCAGGGGAGGTGGTTGCGCCTCAACGCGCAGGAGGCACGGCGGCGCGGCGACGAGAGGCAGGCCCACCTGCAGAAGCGCATGGAGTTACTCGATCGCGAAGCGCAGATCGCCGCGCTGACGCCGGTGATCCTCGGTGGGATGGTGGTGGTGCCAGCCGGGCGGCGCGGCGATGACAAACGCGGCGAGGGTCAGCATCAACGCCAACATCAGCGAGGTAGAGCGCATAATGAGTGAGAGCCTGATCGTGGGGCGGTGCGCGTGCGCGTCTATTCAGGGCTAGTATCTACAAGCCGTTGGTAGACTTCTGCTCCCAACGCCTCTGAAATCACCTTCTGAAAATCGCGATCATTCATATAACGCGCGAACAGCAGTTCGTTCTGATCCATGCGCTCAATGAAGATCGTCTCCAGTAATCGCTTGAAGAGCAGTAAAAACTTCTCTGCCGAGTTGACCTGTGCTGCCTGTTGGAGTTCACTCGAGCTTGCCGCGACCTCAATGATCTGATCGAAAAAGAGTTGGTCGGCTTGGTTGAAGTCGGTGCCAAAGCGGGCGTTGATGATGTCGATGACCTGAGATAGCGTGACGGTGTTCTCGCGCAGGACGCCGCTGCCAACGTCTTTTGGGCCATCGAGCGGACGAGCGTAGCCTAGCGAGAGATCAATCGAACCCTCACTTACTTTCTGTAGGCGGTAATATTCAAGACGCACTTCGCCATCAAAGTTGTACTGTACATTTGTCGTCCGGTGCGGTAGCTTCGTCGAAAGGTGCCGCAGGAATACATACAGGCGCTCTAGATCAGAGTCCTGGTATGGCATGATCTGGCTGAGGAAGGTATATAGATCGCGGAAGTCGATCATCTTCTTATGCCAAAGCTCGGCCTCGTCCGGCTGTTGCTTGGCGAAGGCACGAAAGCGCTCGGCTGCCGGGTCGAGGGCTGCGTGCATCTTCTGGTGGTCGGCTGCGCTCTGGCGCGGCTTGGGCTGAAAGTAGATGAGGCAGAATCGCTCGACATCGTCGCTCAGATAGATGCCAGAGGCGTCGAGCTCGCTTTTGATGCGATAGAGTTGAGACGGATCTGCCTGCTGCCCCATTTCGGCACCTTCGTAGAATTGCTTAAATGCTTCTTTGATCTCTTCTTGACTGTTCACAAAATCGAGCACGAAGGTCTCTTCTTTGAGCGGATGCACCCGGTTGAGCCGTGAGAGCGTCTGGACGGCCTGAATGCCGGCGAGCCGCTTATCGATATACATGGTGTGCAGCAGCGGCTGATCAAAGCCCGTCTGGTATTTTTCGGCGACGAGCAGCACTTGGTACTCGCTCGTTGCGAAGCGCTCCGGCAGCTCACGCTCGCCAATGCCGCCATTCATCGCCTCTTCGCTGTAGGTCTTGCTGCTGACTTTATCGTCTACAACAATCCCCGAGAACGCAACCAGGGTTTTGATCGGGTAGCCCTTGCGCTTGATGTACGCATCAAAGCTCTGTTTGTAGCGCACTGCCGCGAGGCGTGAGTCGGTGACGACCATAGCCTTGGCCCGCCCGCCAATCTTGTGGCGTGTAAAGGCGTGGAAGTGCTCGACCATCACCTCGGTCTTCTGTGCAATGTTATGGGGGTGGAGCCGAGTGAAGCGCGCAAGCGCCTTCGCCGCTTGTTTGCGCTCAACATGCTGATCATCGGGACTACGTTTGAGCAGACTGTAGTAGACCGCGTAGGTTGTATAGTGACGAAGCACGTCGAGAATAAAGCCTTCATCGATCGCCTGGCGCATTGTATAGCGATGGAATGGCTTGCCCTCACGCCCAAAAACGGCGAGCGTGGCGTGCTTTGGGGTTGCCGTAAAGGCAAAGAAGCTGACGTTCTCCTGCCGCGCCCGTTTAGCCATACTACGGAAAAGCTCTTCCCAGCCTGCTTGTTCCTCCTCCTGTGCTTGCTGCTGGGCCTCGACGACAAGTCGTTCACCACCGAGGGTAGCCTTGACACTGGTGGCCGTGTCGCCTGACTGTGAGCTGTGGGCTTCATCAACAATCACGGCAACCCGCCGTGTGGGCAGCAGCCCTTTCGCTGAGAGTGTGTCGATCTCTGTACGCTGCTCGGCCAACTTCTGGAGTTGCCGCGCCAGGAAGGGAAACTTCTGCAGCGTGGTGATGATGATCGGAACGGCCTGCTCAAGGGCCTGGGCGAGTTGGCGCGAGTCCTCGTCGATCTTCTGGACGACGCCCTGACGGTGCTCGAACTGGTAGATCGTGTCTTGGAGCTGCTGGTCAAGCACGCGCCGGTCAGTGATCACAACGACACTATCGAAGACCCGCTGATTAGCCTCGTCGTGCAGTGAGGCGAGCCGATGGGCGAGCCAACCAATGGTATTGCTTTTGCCACTCCCCGCCGAATGTTCGATCAGGTAGTTGTGTCCCACGCCCTCGCTGCGTGCAGCTTGGACAAGCGTACGGATCGCCTGGAGTTGATGGTAGCGCGGGAAGATCATGCTCTCTTTCTTGAAAGCACGGCCCTCTTCATCGTATTTCTGGTCGATCTGAAGATGGAGAAAACGCGCCAACAGATCCAGTAGGCTCTCGCGCTGGAGGATATCTTCCCACAAGTAGGCGGTGCGATAGGTGCGACCCTGCGCGTCGGGCGGGTTGCCCGCACCGCCGTGGGTGCCCTGGTTGAAGGGGAGAAAGTGGGTCGCCTCACCCGCCAGCCGAGTGCTCATCCAAACCTGCTCGGTATCAACCGCGAAGTGAACCAGGGTGCGCCGCTTGAAGGTGAAGATCGGCTCACGCGGGTCGCGGTCGTTGCGGTACTGCTGGCGGGCGTGTTCGGCGGTCTGGCCGGTGAGCGGGTTTTTCAGCTCAAGTGTGATCAGCGGCAAGCCGTTCAGGCTGATCGTCAGATCGAGTGAGCGGTTCGGGTCGCGCTCGCTGTAATGCAACTGGCGGGTGACGCCAAGGTGGTTTGCGGCGTAGCGCATCGTTAACTCAGCATTCAGTTCGTGGGCGGCTTTGAAAAAGGCAATCCGCAAGGTGCGCCCGTAGCACTTGAAGCCGTGGCGCAGCGTATGCAATGCACCATAGGTGTCTAACCAGGTGCAGACGTCATCCAGCACCCGTGCTGCGGTATGCGCCCCGTGAAGCGCCTCGAGCTTCGCCCACTCTTTTGGCTGCGTCTGCCGAATGAAACTAATGACTGCATCCGGGAACAGCGCCCGCCCACGATCATAGCCGTCGCTTAGCCGCGTGTAGCCGTGGTCAAGGAAGTGGGCCTCGATCACGCTCTCGAAGGCGGCCTCGTTATGACGGGGGGGCTGATGAGTCATGCTACTTCTTACCTCTTGATGCCTCAAAGCGCTTGAGATATTTTTCGCAAGCCTGCTTGATCACAAAGCAGAATGGGCGAAAGTTACCATTGCTATCCCGCTCGTCCATAGCGGTCATGAGACGGCGAACCTGCGCTTCACTAAGTTGTTTGGCAAATAGCGCTTCATCGATCGCCTGTTTGCGCATCTGCTGGATCTCAGAATGATCGAGGCGTAGCCTTCTAATCGTCTCCGCAGCGCCTTCATCATCTTGTGAATGAGGCGTAACTCTGCCGTTGTCTCTGTAGCGAATCCGCTGCTCGCAATCACGACGGCGTGGATGCACAAACTGATGCTGGTCATACCAGTTGGTACGGGCATGCGCCCCATACGCGCAGTGTGGTGTGCCTGGGTCTGACGATGGATGTGCGGCTAGCAGGTTGTCGTACTCGGTGTCTTCGTGCTCTGTGCAAGCACTTTGTGGTTTCAGATGCTCGATATGGCAACCTTGCAACGAAATTCTGCGCCCGGTATAGCAGCATAACCCGCCCTGTTCACGTACAAGGCTCCTTTTGACTTCGCTCCGCACATCGGCAGGCATGTCAGCATAGCCCCATGTTCGTTCGGCCCCATCCACGTCCGTCGCTTTTGCACGCACCCATGCGATAAGCGCTTGGGGTTGGGCTTGTTTTTCGATGTACTTCATAGCTGTGGGGTTCACTCTCCGAGGATCTGTAGGCGGTCGAGACGGGTCTGGAGACGGGTCAACTCGGGGTCACTCGGGATCTGGATCCGAAGTTGTTCAATCGCTGCGGCGGCCTCTTCATAGGAGCCTTCTTCAAGAAAATCGCTAATCTGTTCCAACTGACGGGTCGTTTCCTCGTTACGTTCTGGGGCGCCCATAAGCATCTGGAGAATCCAGTTGCTATCCATGCCCAACGATTGATCTGGCCGGTAGGGCTGCTTGCCAGGCTCCAGCAGGATAATCTGTTCTGGTGCTACCTCACCAATAATCTGCGGTGAATGCGTGGTGGCGATGAACTGGCAGGCAGGGAAAGTCTCGGTTAGCTTGTGCACCACAGTGCGCTGCCAGCGTGGGTGCAGATGCAGATCGAGTTCGTCAATCAGCACGACGGCCTGACCATCACGCAATGGGTCGTCAAGTTTCGGATTTGCCAAGGCCAAGCGCCGCGCTAGGTCGAGCACGAGCGATAACATGCCCCGCTCGCCGTCAGAAAGTTGGTGAACTGCGAGAGAGGTATCACGCTTATCGAGGACGATCATCGGCTCAGGGGCGCGGATCACACGTACGTTGGTAAAGTTATCGAGGAAGCGTAACACTGCTGTTTGCAGGGCGGCGACCCGCTCAGGCTGGCCTAGCTCCTCTTGTACCAACCACCAATTGGCATATTCGCGAATGCGTAGCTCGCGGCTACGCAACGCATCAGCGAACGCAAACGTTGGTCCGCCGCCACTGCGTTCACGCTGACTTCCCGTTGCCTCGCTGTAGAGTGAGCGGCGCGTGGAGAAATAGACGGCTAGCGGTGGATTTTTACGCAATTTGATATGCGAAGGAAGATCATTTGGCGCATCGATATGATGTGTAACGCCCTGCTCGTCACGATAACTGAGATCGTCACGGGCTTCTCGATCATAGGTTTGATCGCGTACCGCACCCTCCTGGCTTGTGCTGAGATAGCGCTCACGAGGATGGTGAATCAAGTGATGTAGGACTGCACCACCAACCTCCATTCGTAATTCTGCCGTTAAAGCGCCGCGCTCATTGGCAATATCGCTTGTTGTGAAGCCCTCTGAGCGCAGCTTTATATTGGTAAGGCGCGGTAGCGCCCGCATAAACATGATCCGCAGCACATCAAGCACCGTAGACTTACCCACACCATTAACGCCGACAAGCAGGTTCATCCCTGGCCCAAAGTGAAATTCGGCTTGCTCGTAGCCGCGTACTTGGCTGAGTTGTAACGATGTTATCTGCATGGCTACTCCGCTACCTCAAGTTGCCCCGTCACCGCCGCTGCAATCAACGCGGCACGGCGCTCGTGGAGGAGTTCGATGCTTTTCTGAGTTGATGCTCCCAAAGTGTCGGTATTTTCAATTTCTCTTTGTAAATACTCAATGATAGCAACCTGTTCTGTCAGAGGAGGTATAGGAAGTCCGATTTCAAAAAACTCCTCGGGATACAGGCGTAAACGAGACGACCAGACACCCTTTGAGTAGCGTGTAACTTCAGTGGCAAAGATGGGCATACGAACAAGGAAATCCAAATATCTTGCGTCGTACAAAGATGATGGTCGATAGACATGATAGTCTGGACTGATAAGGCCTACTTGTGATGCAATGCCCATTGCCCCCATCCAAGCCCATAACGTATTAATCACGAGATCGCCGGGTTGGCAGATTTTATAGCCTTCCAAGCTCTCTGCCATAAACATGTTCACATCTTTTTCAGAACGTAGAGTAACACCCGTAAGATGAGATACACTCAAGAGATCTTCTTTACCCGTACTAGATCGTACATCAATAAGCGTGAAAAGCCAGCGAGCAAATTCCACATCCCAATGCGCTGGCACCGGCCCAATCCACGCCACACCCGAGTCGCGCAGTGGCGCGGTAGGGTCGAGACCACGGGTGACGGCGTGCGTAATCAGAGCGCGGCGCTTTTCGGCCAGCAACCTAAGCAGCCGCGTTTTTGCGTCGATCATCGCGTCGATCTTTGCCGTCTCGCGATCAAGGTAGGCGGCGATGGCGCGTTGGGTGGCGAGGGGGGGGAACCATAATTCAAAAGAATCTAACGCTGACGTGCTTAATTCCTGAAATGTTGTACCAGTTGATAGAGCCGAAAGATCTTCTTTTCGTGCAAGCAGTTGATAGTAGAAATAGGTAGTGTTTACACTATCACTCCTTGGTGCGAGAGTCTTGCAGCCTTGATTTGTGCATAGCGACACTCCAGCTATAGCTAGATTGCCTACTGGTGCGCGAGTTGTCAAAATAATACTTCCAATGGGAGCTAGACGAGTACCTGTATTATCATAACCGATTTCGGTTATCTTCCGCCTTGTATCGAGTAAGATTTTTCCATTGAGAGAGCCTATATCTTCAGGAGTTGCCCAGTAAATATCCCCATCCCAGTATAACGGTTCTGAACTTGATGGGGTTGAGCCATTCAGGATTGAGAAAATATATTTAGCAGGTATCAATGCCCAAGAGATTTGCTGTCTATGGTTCTCTGACGTCATTACCCCACCACCTCCCTCAGCAGGCGCAGGATCTCCTCTTCAAGATCGCGCAGATCCGCATCGATCTCTGCGAGGGGGCGGGGCGGGGTGTAGGTGTAGAAGTGGCGGTTGAAGTTGATCTCGTAGGCGCTACGGATATTAGGCTGGTCAGCCCATGCATCTTCGACGTGGCGCAGCACCTGTTCATACATATGCTGCTCAACCGACTGCTTGAGCCGTACATTCTCAAAGTCGCGCAACTGGGTATCAGGCTCATGCATCCTTACCCAGCCTGGTTTCGGCGCATCAAACCAGCCCCAGATGCGGTCATCGCCGGGATGGCGACGGCGCTCTTCACGCACTACCGGTTCAGCCTCGGGGTTGCGTTCGGCGAAAACATCGCGGAATAGCTTGCGCTCGTTAGCCTTCCAGCGCCGCCCACGGCTCTTGAGCAACTCCGCCATCCATTGATCAAAGCTGCTCCAGTCCTCACGCGGGGTACGCCCACCCTCACGATCAATCAGTTGCACATCATCGAGCAGGTGCGGCAGCGCATCGAGGAAGCGGCTCTTGCGCTCAACATCCATCTGGTAGAGCAGGCGTAGCGGGCGCTCGATCGGCACCCGCTGATACCCAAAGTCGGTATTGTCGAAGATCTTGCTCGTCTCGCTCTCGGCAAAGTTGCCATACTCGCGAACCACAGCGGCAATCTCGTCCTCGCCCATCAGACGGCGCTTGTCGCCGAGGCTCCGGCGCATCGGCTTCCAGCGCGTGCGGGCGTCAATTAACTGAATCTTGCCCTGGCGTTCGGGTTGCTTACGGTTCGTGACGATCCAGATATAGGTGCCAATACCAGTGTTATAAAACATCTGCTCAGGCAGGGCGATAATCGCCTCAAGCATGTCTGTCTCTTCAATCAACCACTTGCGTATTTCGCTTTCTCCACTACCTGCACCACCAGTAAAGAGTGGCGAGCCGTTGAAGACAATTGCCAGACGCGAGCCAAATTGCTTCTGCCCAGGCGCGTAGGGCATAAATTTACTGACCATATGCTGGAGGAACAGCAGCGCGCCGTCGTTTACCCGTGGCAGGCCCGCGCCGAAGCGCCCCCGCCGCCCCTCGCGTTCGTGCTCGCGCTGGACGATCTTCTGCTGGCGCTTCCAATCTACCCCAAAGGGCGGGTTCGCCAGAAAGTAATCAAACTGCCCGCTGGTAAGATCATCGCCGGGGCCATACTGATCATCAATCAGCGAGTCGCCATAGCGAATAGCGCTATTCTCACTCCCCTTCATCAACAGGTCGGATGCGGCGATAGCGTATGAGCGTGGATTGAAATCTTGCCCAAACACCCACAACTTATTGTCCTGGTGCATCTCACGCAGGTGGTTCTGTGCCTCAGACAACATGCCACCCGTACCGCATGCCGGATCGAGCAACTTGAACACCTTGCCAGGCAGCGTCAAAACCTCATCATCAGGGCCAAAGAGCAGATCGACCATCAACTGGATCACCTCACGCGGGGTGAAGTGGTCACCTGCGGTCTCATTGGCCGCCTCATTAAAGCGGCGGATGAGATCCTCAAAGATCTTGCCCATACCAATGTTATCAACCGTGTCGGGGTGCAGATCGACATCGCAAAACTTCGCGATGATCAGATAGAGGACGTGAGCCTCATCCATGCGCTCGATTTCAGCGGTAAACTCGAAGCGCTCGAAGATCTGGCGCACATTGGTCGAGAAGCCATTGATATACGCTTGAAGGTGCTGACCAATCTGATCGGGGTCGCCCTTCAGCCGCTGAAAATCAAGCTCGGAGTGATTATGAAAGCGTTGACCGGCCAGTTTATTGAGGCGTGCGTCGAGCGCCTCGCCAGTCAGGGGCGAAACTGCCTGTTGCAGACGTTTATACTCGGCCAGCACCTGCGGCTTGGTTGATGCAAGCACACAATCGAAGCGGCGCAACACCGTTAGCGGCAGCATCACCCGCTCATACTGTGGCGGGCGATACGGGCCGCGCAGCAGGTCGGCGATCTGCCAAATGAAGTTTGCGTAGTAGTGATGGTCGCTCATGATGATCCAAATCTCGTGCGGTGCCAAGCACAATTGTAGCATATGGTAGAGGGTAGAGCGATTGCATCAGATGAGGCAGATGACACAGATTATGACTTCCCCATCTGCGTCATCTGCGTCATCTGCGGACAATGAACCTCGCCCCACGACCGTGCCCACCAGGCGGTTGTGTTGACGCAACGGCGCACCGGTTTTTGCGTCGCTGCCCGATCCCTTTGCGCCTTCGCGCCTTTGCGTCAACCCAAACCAGCCTTCTTTGCTTCGGTGCGCTACCACACCATTGGGAAGATGACCCGGTACGGTGCCTCCCGCGGTGCGATCGTGATCGGCAGCCGGGTCACTGGGTGCTGTGGGTCGTTGCTCTGGATGAGGATGGTGCCTCGGAAGGCCCACGGATAGAAGAATGGTGAGACCCAGCGCAATTCAAGCGGCAGTTCGGATGCTTGCCCTGGGGCGATCTCGCCCTGCTGATCACTCCACCGTACCCAGGTGCTTGTGGTTGGCTGCCTGCGTAGTTCAATGGTCAGTCCGTCGTTTAGCAGCAGGTCGCTCCGACAGCCGAGACTCTGGTAGGCCTGGTTGCTCGCTTGGAGGCCGTAGCTCGCTGAGCGCTCTGGGGCTAGGAAGTCAAGCGTTTTGTAGTGCATGCTGATGCGTCCGTCACGCATTAGTAAGACCTGGAAGCTTAGCCGTTGCGTCGGTTCGCCACTGATCGGTACCTCTTCCCAACTGACTAGGAAGCCTTCGGCCAGGCTGGCGTAACTCACCCGTGCGCCGGGTTGGCTCGGGTCGAGGTTGACGCGCAAGGGCGCAATTGCGGCACCAGTCGTTTCGGCCAGTGGGAAACAGCTCGGGATAAAGAAGCCGCCGCTCGGTGCTGTGCCGAGGATTACCAGGCCGTTTGAGGCGATGGTGAGCGTGTCGTAAGAGCGGTGATAGAAGAAAAAGGCAAAGCCGAGCGGAAGCGCTTCGCTGAAGGCGTCATTGCCTAGCGCTACTGTGACCGCATCTGCGGGCGGGACGATCCATCCCCGCGCGATCTCTGGCGTTTCGTCGCTCCGCCAGACGCCATATGTTTCATCGAGGATCTGCGCAGCGTAGCGCAAGAGCTGTGGCCCGGTGTTGCTGATGGGAAGTGTCGTGGTCAGGGTTTCGGCAAAGTCCAGTACCACTGGCGCACGGGTGCGGTCAACGGTGAGTTGCGGCTGATCGGCTTGCAAGACGATGGTACGTTCTACCTCTTCGCCGGGGCTCAGGCTGACCGTGATGACCTGGGTCACATGGTCGCGGGCGCTGCTTGTGAGCGTGACGGTGGGCTGACGCGTTGGCAGGATGAACTGATACGCCCCACTCGTGTCGGTGGTGGTCGTTGGCCCATCTGCGACGCTCACGGTCGCCTCCAGGGGGGCACCATCGCCGCCTCGTATGACGGTGCCACGCAGGGTCGCATGGCTCGCGTCGCTCGGCACAATGAGCGTCACCGGGATGACGAGCGGTGCTTGACTCAGATCGGCGGTGTGCAGCAGAAGCTGTGCGGTGTGGCGACCGGGTGCGGCAACCTTGCGTGCATCAAAGGTCACGGCCAGCTCAACCGTCGCCCCGGGTGCCAGCGTCACGGTCTGCGTTGGGGCAACGCTGAGCCAGGGCATATCAACGCTCACCTCGGCGACAGCACGGTACGCATCAAGACGCCCATACCCATAGATGCTATTCGGTGCCTCGTCGGCGCGACAGGTGGCGTGCAAGTCGCCGAGAAACCGGGTATCGCCGGTACGCGGTGCCGCCGTGGTGGTCAATGCAGCATAGGTTGCCTCGTAGTCACCGATCAGGCCAGGCTGCGCCGACCAGAGCAGCGCTACCGCGCCGGCGACGATCGGCGTTGCCATTGAGGTGCCACTCAGTGAGCCATAGATGCGCTGATCGGCTACGGTCGAGATGATGTTGAGCCCGGGGGCGGTCAGGTCGGGTTTGATGCGCCCGTCGGCAGTTGGCCCGATGCTGCTAAAGGTCGCCAACAAATCCTGACGATCTGTCGCCCCAACCGCCGTTACTTCGGCAAAACTGGCCGGGGCCTGGATCGTGCCGCACCCCAACAGACTGCCCGTATTGCCCGCCGCAAAGACCGGATAGATGCCCGACGCTCGCCAGGCAACGACATAGCCCGTATACCAATCAGCCGTTGTTCCTGCAACCCACGAATTATTGATGATATGAGGGCGAAGATCGGGGCGTGCGTTGCGCCCGTTCGTATCGGTGGGGGCCAACAGCCACTGGGCGGCCTGGATCAAGGCGAGTTCGTTGCATTCACGCGCCGAGCAGGCGCGCACGGCGATCCAGCGCGCCGCCGGGGCGATGCCCACCGCTGGTTGGGCGTCCTGATCGCCGAGGCCTACCATCAGGCCCATTGTATGGGTGCCGTGATTGCCCGCATCAGCAGGTGATGGCGAACTTCCAAACAGATCAAGCCAGTTGTAGGCATGGGTCTGCCCGCCAGCGCTGGTGCCACGATACTGGTTCACGAGCGCGGGATGTTCCAGCCGCACGCCACTATCAATGCTGGCAACCGTAATGCCTTCGCCCCGCACCCCAAAATCGTTCCAGGTGCGGCTCGCCTCGACCTGGCGGACATGCCAGCAGACGTTCGCGTCATCGGCAACACAGTTGGCTGGTGCAGTCTGCGCCAGTTCATGTGGCGCAACGCGCCCCAGACTGGCGACGCGCAGGGCACGTAGCTCGGCTACGTCAGCGCGGCTCGCCAGGGCCGCGACGTCGGCGGCATCGCCGGTGACAGCGAGCGCATTCACAATCCAGAGCGACGTATACGGCAGGCCACGCGCCTCAAGCCAGTCACGCAGCGCACGCTGACTCGCGTCGGCGTGGTTTTGCAGGGTCGTCGCCACGTACGCCCCACGGCTCGCCCAGTCACGCAACGCATACGCCGCCGCAAGATCGGCCTGATCGCCGAGAAACACCAGAAACTGCGCCTTGCCCTCGGGATCGTTCGCCTGATCAGTGGCAATGTCAGGATCAATGACCGGGCCACGCGCCGCTGCCGCAACGCCGCGATCCTCTGACGGCAACGGCACCCGACGGAGCCGCGGGGCAACCTCGGGCACCGCTGCAAGCTCGGCGCGTGCCTCAAAGATGCGCAGATCAACCGATTCCGTTGCCTGATTCTCGACACGCAGCCGCGCTTCAGCCTCTTCGCCGAGGGCAACGGTTGCTTCAAGGGTCGCGGGTGACACACGCACGGGCGACGCAGCGAGCTGGGCCGCGACGGGCGGTTGGGTTACGGGCAGCGCCACAAGCAGCAGCGTTACCAGGATCAACCAGGCCAGAACGCGGTGGAACGAAGCGATCACAGGTGTCACAAATACTTTTCGCTACGCAGCACCTGGGCATCGACCGCATAGACAATCACGGCATAGTCGGTAAAATAGTGCTCGGCAAGGTGAGCCATAATGCGCTCGGCCACCTCAGCGCTCACAAGCATCTCGATCCGCACATTCTGGCCTCCCATATCAATGGTCGGCATCCCGCGGGTGCCCTCACCACGGGCCTGGGCGATCGTATAGCCCTTGGCCCCGAGGTGATGCATTTCACGAACCAGGCGATCTTCGAGAATCGACTCGGCAATCACGGTGACCAGTTTCAAGGTTGTTGTGCGCATCATTTCCTCCTAGTTGCCTCGGGTAAACTCACAGATCGTAGCGGCCTGCCCAAGGACAATCACCCGGTGACGCGGCCCTGGGCGCAACCGTCGGGCGGCGCTATTGCGGGCCGTTTCGAGTAACCGATAATCGCCCGTCAACACGACCACCCGCCCACCGGGGCGAACAACGCGCACCAATTCGGCCAGCACTTCACGGTACAGCCCGGGCAACTCGGCTTCTTCGCTCACCTGCTTGCCAAAGGGCAGATTGACGGCCACCTTATCGACACTCGCATCATCAAGCGGCAACTTCCGGGCGTCCCACCGACTCACATAGATCTCGCCGCGCACCCCATGCAAATTCTCCTGCATCGCCCGCAACGCCTCGCCGCTGATATCGCCGCCGTGGATCTCGGCAAACTTGCCGGCGGCGGCCCGTTCCACCAGAATGGTACCGGCACCAGCCATCGGATCTAAAAAGACATCGTCAACCTCGGGGTCGGTGAGCCCAACCATTGCTGCCGCCAGCGCCGGGCGGAGGCTCGCGGGCAAATGGTAGGTCTTGCTACGCTGACGCATGCTCGCATCCGAGAGGCGCAACGTACAGAACAACTCGTGTTCGACGAGCGTTGCCCAGATCTCGAGATCGGCATCATCTTCAACCAGCGTCCAGCGCCCGGGCCACCCATCCTTCACCGCATCGGCAACGGCACGGCCAACCTCACGGCGCATAAATTTCTGCGTGCCCACCATCCGCGCAATCACCCGGAAGCTCACCCCTTGCGGGCGGAAGCCGCTGGCGCGGCGCCAGAGCTTGACCGCTGCCTCGGCGCTGTCACTATGGTAGACAGCAGCATGGATCTGGCGCAACCCACGGGCATCGGGGGCCACCTTGAAGCCGCGCGCTGCGACGACAAAGGCATCTTCGCTGGTACGCAGCGTGAGCAACGGGCGCGGACCGCCACGATGATCAATGAGCACCAGGTCATTACGACCTGGCACGGCACGCATGCCAACGAGCTTTGGCGGTTGACCGTCGTCGCCTCCAAGGCGACGTTGGGCTTCGAGCCAGGCTAACTCACCGAGCCCTGGCAAAGTCTGTAATGCATACAACATAAAAAGTTTGACACGTTCCTACATGTGCTTGATATAGCTTACCAGCACGTCATACAGATCGACTAACCCCTCAACGGACACCCACTCCTCATCAGAATGAAGCCCGGCCCCGACTGGCCCAAGGCAAATCGCAGGGATACCGGCACTCGTATAGTAACGGGCATCGGTCGAGAAATGCTCACGATAAAAACGGGGCGGCGCACCGGCCCGCTGCTGCAACAGATCGGCCAGGCGGCTCACCGCGTGATGTTCAGGGTCAGTGCGCAACACCGGCGCCGACTCGTTGACCACCACCCTGGCCGTTGGGAAATGGCTTTGCAGCGTTGCCAGCAGCGCTGCGGGCGTATCTTCGGGCACATAGCGAATATCAAAGGTCACTTTCAGCGAGCCAGGCACCTGATTGCGCGAGCCAGCCCCGGCTTGGAGCGTCGTCGGCGTGATCGTTGTCCGCCAGGTGTCTGGTGCAGGGACAGGATACTGCAACGCTAGGGACTGCAAGCCCTGATTGAAATCGAGGATTGGATTATGACCATCCCAGGGGCGCGACCCATGCGACGGACGCCCCGGCAGGCTCAGTTCCACCCACATCGCGCCCTTATGCTCAAAGAGAATCCCCATATCAGTCGGCTCCAGGCAGAGCATAAAAGCACAGCGCCACCCTTCAGCCAGCAGGCGTCCGGTGCCGTGAGTGCCCCCGATCTCTTCATCACACACAAACTGAAAGCCGACATCGGGGCGTTCAGGCCAGGCCGCCAGTTCGCGGATCAGGCGCAGCATCACCGCGCAACTGCCCTTCATATCCTGACTACCGCGTCCATAAATTCGCCCATCGCGCACCTCAGGCACAAACTGCTCGGGGTTGGCAACCACCACATCCAAGTGGCCGTTGAGCATCAACGCCGGTGTACGAGTCTCACGCAGGGTAACCACCAGGGCTGGCTTGCCGTGGGCCTCACTCCGCTCAAGCACAAGGTCGGGCACATCAGCGAGGTACGCAGCCGCATACTCAAGCGCCGCACGCAACTGATCAACCCGATTCTCCGTTGTCTCAAAGCGAACCAGATCGCACGTCAGCGCAACCAGATCTTCATGCAGCGCGGTACTCATAGATGTTTACCCTTCAGGGCGGGAAACCCACCCGCTTCCAGCGGTGGGAGGAACGCCCCTGCTTTCGCCCGCTTCAGCGCATACTTGCACGGGCATGCGAATACTGGTATACTACGCTCAGATGTGCTAAGGCACTCGTGGTGCGCACCACGAGCAACGGTTTGCACGTTCACAACTGAGCCTTCGCGAGGTTCCGGCAGGCAACCCGCTGCCGGGTAAAAGGTTCACGGTCTGCGCGACGCACGACACCTTTCGTTGTGCAGGGCCAGGGAAAGCTGAAACATGGATCATTTTTCATCTTTCATCTTTCCGCTTTCATCTTTCCCCCGGCCTCTTGTGCTGCGCCACCTTCGGGTGGAGGAGCGAGCACAAGCCCAATCGTTCACGATTGGGTATCTGACACACAGCCTATCCCAACGGTTTTCGTAGTATACCATGGGCCATCCTGTGCTACAATCAAGAGAAGACCGACTGTATCACCGCTCTTTCAGCACTGGAGACTTAAGATGACGATCCAGGTCGAGATCAATGATGAGATGATGGAAGCAAAGCCGGGTGAGTTGCTGCTCAGCGTTGCTCGGCGCAATGCCGCCCATATCGGTTTTTACTGTGACGGCTATGGCCTCTGTACGATGTGTGAGTGCCGCATTCTCAGTGGTGCCGACCAGCTCAATCCACCTACCGAGGCCGAGCATACCTGGCTGCCTCCCGAGCGGATGGCTGAAGGATACCGGCTTGGCTGCCAGACGTCGCTCCGCGGGGCTGGCCCGGTCAAGGTGTTGACCCGCGCCGAAGAGTTGCGTCGCCAGTTTGGGGCGGTGCTGCGCCCACCGGCAGGCACAACCACGACCGACAACCTCGGCCCCTTTGCCGCAAACGTCGCGATGGTCAACTGGGAACATATTGGTACGTTTCCCTTCAATCTGTTTCGTACCCTGCGCCGCATCGGGCCGGTGAAAGTCCTGTTGCCCGTGCGCGACCTCAATCTTTTTGTCAACGACACCGTCCGCATCACACAGCGCATGATCGAAGACGCCAGCAAGCCGATCCCCGCCCCTGCAAAGCCAACCGCGACGCCTGAGCTTGATACACAGCGTCCATTGGTCAAACAGACCCAGTCGGGCGGCACGCCCCAGGTGTAAGGCAACGCCCTACCCCCCACCCCAACCCCTCCCCCACAAGGGGGGAGGGGCTTTTTTTGCGCAACACGATCAGGTGTAAGGTAAGGTAAAAAACTTTGCGCCTTTGCGTCAAAAAACCGGTCGTAGGTGAACATGAGCCTTATTCGTGCCCGAGCACGTTGACGCGCCGGTGGACACGGGTGTAGTAGCGGATCTGGCGGGGGAGGTTGGGGTCAATCGGCGTGCTGGCAACGGTTGTCTGAATCGTCATGGTTGCGCGCTGAATGCATTCGAGAACGGCTTCGGGCCGCGCTCCTTCGGCGCGGAGTTGGCGGAGTTCGCTTTCCCAGGGCATACTGCACGTGCCACGGGCGACAATGCCGACAACGTCGGGCAGCAGTTTACTGTGACGGAGCCAGTTTAGCCCCAGGCAGAAGGCCGTAGCCTGACATGGCAGATGCTCGACGGTCAATAAGAGCAACTCGGCTTCGCGGGCAACTGCGAAGACAAGCAGCACCCGGTCTTGTTCATTCAGATCTTCGGCGGTCTTGAGCGGTGTATGCAGCAATTCCGCAATCGCTTGCGCAAGTGGGCGGGCCAGCGTGTCGACGGCAAGGATCGCCGTAAATTGCCACCGTGAACTCGAAGCAAGCGCGTTTAGGCGCTGCAGGGTCGTGGCAACATCGCCATAACTGAAGTGAAAATCGTGATGTTCGTGAACGTGCAATCCATCGTCAGCCGCCGACCCAAGATAGATGACGCCTTCACGGGCGTAGAATTGATCTTTGACCGTGTTGAGGTTACGAAACTCGCGGTGACGCTCGACTGTATTGATATTTTCGATCACCTCCGCCTGGGCAAAGGGTGTGCCCGCCAGCAAGAGCGAGCGCCCCAGCGCCGCGACAGCTTCGTCGTAGCGTCGCAAGCCGAGCAGACAGCGCCCCAAGAGGTTGTGAACCTCCCAGTCTTGGGGGTAGTTGGTCAGCGGTAGCTGGAGATGCGAGAGAGCCTCGGTATACTCGTTGCGACTCAGATAGATCAAGGCCAGTTCAAAGTGGGTCGCGGCATCCTCGGGGGCCTGCCGGAGGCAACTCGCAAAGGCCTCGAGCGCATCTTCGTACCGCTCGAGCTCAACCAGCACATAGCCCAAGTTGAAATAGGCGAGAAAATCGCCGTCAAGGCTTGCCACCGTGTGAAACGCATCGGCGGCTTTGGCAAGCAGACCGCTGCGCTGATAATAGAAACCTAGCGCATTATGCGCCTCGCGCAAATGTGGGTTCATCGCAATGGCCTGACGATACTGTTCAACCGCTTCATTAATCCGGTTGGCACGTTCGAGCGCCAGGCCACGCTGCAAATACCTGACCCCATCCGCTCGGTTGCGCTCGTCCTCCACTGCTTTCCCCTTCCCGCTCGCTTTTGACGTATCATAACATGGCGGAAAACGCATTGCAATGAAAGATTATCCTGACGTTTTTGCCCCTTTAACGGAAGGGTGGCGAACTCAAGACACCGCCACCGCCTTTGTTCCAGGCTTTGTTGGGGCCGCGATCCAGGTCAAACGGTGTGTCTGGACCAAGGTTGCGGTTGTAGATCTCTTCGTAGTTGCCAACTTCGCGAATAATGTTGAGCGCAAAATCGTTGGTCAGGCCCAGGTTGACGCCGATATTGCCCGAACGCCCAAGCAGGCGCTGGATATCGGGGTTGGAGGAGGTAAGTTCCTGACTCAGGTTGCGCGAGGTGACATCGAGTTCTTCGGCGTAGATCGTCGCAAAGATCGCCCAACTCACAATATCACGCCACTGGCTGTCATGCTCGATCACGACCGGCGCGAGCGGCTCACGCGAGATCTGTTCGGCGAGAATCGTATGCTCCGACGGGTTGCTGAGGGTCACGCGCCGCCCGACGAGTTGCGAGGTGTCGCTGGTAATCGCGTCGCACTCTTCATTATCATAGGCGGCAAAGGCTTCGTCGGTCGTCGCTTTGATGATCGGAATATAGGGCAACCCCCGGGCTGCCATCTGGTCACGCAGGTTGAGGGTGCTGGTCGTATTGTCAATCACGCAGATTGATTTGCCAAAGAGCCCGGCCACGTCAACGACGGGCTGACCGCTGGTTGTCGTCAGGCCCTCGCGGATCATAAAGCGCTGACCATCATGAAAGATGATCGGCCCAAAGTCGAGCCTGATCAAACCCAACTGGTCGTCTTGCAACCCCGTATCCCGCAGCGCCGTCCAGGTCGTGTTGCGGATCAAGACATCAACGTCGCCGTTGACCACGGCCCGAAAGCGTGCCGAAACATTCAACGGGACAAACTCGACCGCAGTGGCATCACCAAAGACCGCCGCCGCAATAACGCGGCAAAAGTCAGCATCAAAGCCACGATAGCTGCCTGTTTGATTCGGGTCGGGCGAGGCAAAGCCCGGCAAGTCTTCATTCACGCCACAGACGAGCCGCCCGCGTGCAAGTACTTGCTCGAGCAGGCGAGGCTCGCTGACCGAGGGCACCTCGGGCGTTGAACCGGGCACAACATCGGTTGGCACGGCCGTCGGCGGTACTTCGGCAACTGACTCGGTCGCATCAGGCCGTGGCGTCGGCGTAACAATGATCGCCGGAGGCGCGGTTGCGCCGGGCTCATCAAAAGGTAGCGTACACGCACTCAACAGGGCAATCAGGATGATCAAAAGGCTGGCGCTGAGGCTACGCGGCATAGTCGTAACTCCTCGTTTGTGCAGGGCACGCTCTACGTGATGGTTATGCTTCATCTTACCATCCCCGTTTGCCTGCTGCAAGGGCGGGTTTTGGCGTAACAGTTCACTCTTCGCCTGCGAGCGCGGGCGGCTCGCCCGCTTCGGAAGCACCAGCGGGCGAGCCGCCCGCGTACCCAGGAAGGGAGTGCCGGCTTCAGCCGGCTCAAGTCGGCACTCCCTTCGGGAGCAGAGCAGAAAACGTAGGTTACAGACTCCTAATGGGTCTGTAACGTAAGCTTTCTGCGGTGTCGTTGGCCAGGGTTCGGGGCACAAGCGTCGCGGCATGGGGATGGGTTGGTGGTTCAGTGCCCGCACCAAGAGCACGATCCATCCCAAGCGAAAGAGCCGGATGCGGCGGGGGCGTCCGGTACGCGTGGTGCCCAGCAGGGCGCGCAGCTCCGGCAGATTGCCGAGGTCGAGGTCGGTCTCGCCGTCGGCGGGCACCTCCAACGCCGTGCCGACACTGATCGTCCAGAGGCTGGCCACCGCTAGTAATGAGAAATCAAAATAGTATGCAGAGAAATCACCACCCTTTGCAAATGGTACCCATCGAATGCTGCGATTTGCTGAAGCCGTACGAGCAACGCGCTGACCCACTGGGGTTGATGGTTTTCCGGTATACATCACCTCAATCTGTGGTACGATACATCCAGCGTACCTTACCTAATGTGTGTGGAGAGCCCCATTGTCTGATTATCGCTGTGCGTCGACGTCGGCTATACCGTGGACGGTATGGGCTCAGAGCATTGTGAATGGTGCGGTTGGTGACTATCTCGTTGCCCGCCAAAATGGTCTCGGCATTGACATGGCGCTCTATGCCGAGCATCGCCCTCTCCCTATGACCCGTGAAGCCTTCCGGCAGGCGTATCCTCGCCCTACGCCGAAGGTGTGCCTGCTGGTGCATGGCCTTGGGTGCAATGAGGGGAGTTGGTCTTATCGGGACCCCTCAAGCCTTGAACACGAAACGTCGTATGGTGCTGAGCTTGCCACTGATCTCGGCTTTACCCCGCTCTTCGTGCGCTACAATACTGGGTTGTCAATCGCTCGCAATGGTCAGTCGCTCGCTGCGTTGCTGACGGCCCTTTTGGAAGTCTATCCTGTGCCGATCGAGGAACTTGTGTTCATTGGGCATAGCATGGGTGGCCTGGTGATCCGACACGCCTGTTATGTTGGCGCTCAGCACCATCATGCGTGGGTTCCGCATGTGCGCAAGGCCTTCTATCTTGGTAGCCCCCACGAGGGTGCACCGCTGGCCTGGCTGAGTGATGTCGCCGCGCAGGTGCTCTGTGCGGTGCCCCATCCGATCACCAGACTCATTGGTGATGTCTTCAATGTCCGCAGCCAGGGTATCAAGGAGCTACGCGCGGCCCCAAGGCCTCATGCACATGCTCATCTCGATGCTCCGCCACACCAGACGCTCCCCTGGCTCAGCAGTGTGCAGCACTATCTGATCTATGGTACGCTCGCAAGCGACCCCGAGCATCTGGTGTCGCTTTTGCTTGGCGATGGGTTGGTAGTGGTGCCATCTATCCCGCCCACGTCGGCCAAGAAGTCGGATCTTTATCCTATTTTGCCGAACCAACTTGCCTGCTTCCCGCAGACCGATCACCTCCAACTTGCCTGTGACCCGATGGTGTACCAACAGATCTACCAGTGGTGTGCAACCCACGAAAGGAGTGCCTAGATGCAACCGGATACGCTTCATCAACTGCGTGGTGCCGTCGAACTTGCTACCGATGCGGTCGACGTGACCGTGAGTCGGATTGCCGACGCGCACCAAACGATCGTCCGCCAGGTCTATGCACCCTTCGCCTTGCTCGGCCCGCTCGCTGGACCTGTGCGTGTCGTCGAGCAGATCCAGTCTACGATTACGTGCCAGGTCTACCAGACGATTTTGACCGTCAATCAGGCGCTTACACGCGGTGCGCTTACGGTGTTGGACCAACCGGCAGATCGTACACCTTTGGCGTGGCCGGATCGCCGCCGCATTGATTAGGGGCCCGGCGGTGCCGTACGGGCACGGCGGCGCCGTGCCCCTACCGCCGCGCCGCTATATATTGACAAACTTCAATATATATGCTATCCTGCGTGTAACCCTGAATGTCCTGCCCGCGAAGAGGAGGAGCTACGGTGGCTGAACGTGCTGGTTGTTGTCTTCCCAAGCTTGCCCCACGCCTTGATGGTGCCGAGGCCAGGCGGATCAGCGATGAACTTGCGCTCTTGGCGCATCCGATCAGGCTGCAGATCCTTGATCTGCTGGCCCAATCCCAGGGCCAGGTCTGTGTCTGTGATCTCGAAGCAGCGCTCCCAGTCAAGCAGCCCACGGTCTCGCATCATCTCAAAATTCTCCGCGAAGCAGGGCTGATTACCGCCGAACGCCAGGGGCTCTGGATCTACTATTCGATCCGGGCGGATGCGGTGCAAGCAGTGCCCGAGCGCCTGCTGGCCCATTTTGCGTCCCTTGGCTAGGCGCAACGCGGTGCATGCAGATCCCGCACACCTTCGCGCCTCTGCGCCTTTGCGTCAATACGGGTCACCTTTATCTGCGCAATGCGGTGCATGCAGATCCCGCACATCTTCGCGCCTCTGCGCCTTTGCGTCAATACGGGTCACCTTTATCTGCGACGTAGCGCCTGGATCGCTTCCTGCGAATGGATCGGGTTGGCAGGGTTTTTTTATCGGTCATATATCGAAGTTTGTCAATGTATGAGGAGGAAGAGATGACGCAGTCTGCACAAGATCCGATGGCGATCAAGGCCGCAGTGCAGGCCCATTATGGTGAGGCGATCCGTGCCGGGACAAGTTGTTGTGGCGGCGAGACGAGTACCGAGATTCTGCTCCACGGGGCCGAGACGCTCGCATCATTGCCCGAGGGTGTCGTGACAACCTCGTTTGGCTGTGGCAATCCGCTGGCGTTGGCCAGCCTGGCCCCCGGCGAGGTCGTGCTTGACCTGGGTTCTGGTGGCGGCCTCGAGGTCTTGCTCGCGGCGCAGCGTGTCGGGCCGACGGGTTTTGCCTATGGCTTGGATATGACCGATGCGATGCTCGAAACGGCGCGGGCCAATGCGGCCAAAGCTGGTGCGACCAATGTGGACTTCCTCAAGGGCGATATCGAGGCGATCCCGTTGCCGGATCATTCGGTTGACGTAATCATCTCGAACTGCGTGATCAATCTCGTTCCCGACAAGAGCCTGGTCTTCAATGAGGCGTTCCGGGTACTCAAGCCAGGTGGCCGCTTCTCGGTCTCGGATATTGTCTTTGACGGTGATCTCGCCGATCTGCCAGTCAGCGAAGCGCAGTTGCGCGCCGCGTTGAGCTGGGCCGCCTGTTTCGCCGGGGCTCTGACGCGCAACGAGTATCAGACGATGCTGACCGAGGCTGGCTTCGAGCGCGTTGATCTGCTCGTGACCCAGCGTTACACGCTCGACGACCTGCGCGCCCAGGGTTCCGAGATGCTTGTTGGCTTGCCCGACGAGGTTCTGCCTATGCTAGAGGGCCGCGTGACGAGCATGACGATTACAGCCTGGCGGCCTCTGGCCTGATCTCAGACGGGTTGTTTGACGCAAAGGCGCGAAGGCGCAAAGCGGTGCAGGCCGATCCAGCCACCCTTTGCGGCCTTTGCGCCAACACAGGTCAACCATGCTCATGCCCCTATGGGGAGCGGCGCGCCTCTGGCGGGCCGAAGCACCGGGCCTCGTGAATTGTCGGGATGGATTGTTACATCGCTTTGCCCGACTTAGCTGCCTCCCATAAGCAAGTTGGCGATGCCGGGCACGATGGTTCGGCTGACATTGCTTTCAGCCGCGTTGCTCCAGATCACGATGGTCACATCGTTGTCGGGGAGGTAGCCGCCGTCGCTCTGGAAGCCCAGTGTCTGGCCGCCGTGGCCCAGCACGCCGTTGTTGTTGAACATGCCATGCCCATAGAACGTGCCCTCACCCAGGGCGTTGTTGCCTGCGTCGGTGTGCGCCTGCATCAGTTCAAGCGTTGCCGGATCCTTGTAGAGCTGGCCCGTGAACAGGGCTTTCAGGAAAACCGCGAACTCGTCGGGTGTGGACACGACTGCGCCGGCCGCCCAACCTTGGCTGGCGTTCCATTCGCTCGTCGTGAAATCGAAGGGCGTCTTGTAGTACGCCTGCGGCAGCGCCCCCGGCTCGGGCTGGCCGGTCTGCAGATAGGTTTGAGTGAGGCCCAGGGGCTCAATGATGCGTGCGTTCAGATTTTCTTCGTACGATTTGCCGGTGGCTTGCTCGATAATCAGGCCCAGCAGGATATAGCCGGTATTGCTATAGCTCCATTGCCCTTCTGCGCCAGGCTCAAAGTTGCTGAGACCAGATTCGGCAACCAGGGTCACCAATTCTTCTGGGGTGAAGCTGCGGACGAGCATGGCCTTGTCTGTGACGCCATCCGCAATCGTTAGGCCCTCCGCAGTCGGTACCTCGAAGTAGTCGTGCAGGCCGCTGGTGTGGGTGAGCATCATATCGAGGGTGATCTTGTCGCCGTTGGGCAACTGTGCCGCCAACTCAGGGAGCCACTTGCTCAGAAGATCAGTGGTGGCAAGCACTCCTTCCTCCTGGAGCTGAAAGATGATGGCGGAGGTCATCAGCTTGGTATTGCTGCCGATCTGGAAGGCAGAATCGGCTGGCAGCGGAGTGCAGGCGGTCACGTCGGAAACCCCGGTTGACTTGAGGTAACGTCCCTCTGGCGTGATAATCAGCATCACGGCACCTGGCCCGGGCCGTGCCCCCTCCTGCACCAGGCTCACCAGGCCCTGGTCGAGCATGGCGCTGATCTCAGGGGCCAGCGTGTCCTCAATGGTGTTGATTGTCAGTGCCTGCTCACCGCACAGATCGGAGGCCGTGGTGATCACGGCGTCCAGGATCATCGTGTTGCCCTCGGTTTTCTCCGTGATGTAAAGCTTGCCCTCGATGGAAACCAATTCGGTGGCGGCACCAAGCAGTTGCAGGAACTGCTCGCTGCGCGAATCGCCTGGGCATGCGGCCAGGGTGGCCGGTCCAATCGCCATGGTAATGCTCGTGCCGTTGAGGGTGTACGTGCCGGAGGCATTGTTGCAGTCGGCCTTGATTTCGATCGTACCGTCCTTCTTGAAGGTGACCATGTAGCTGGCGGGATCCTCGACCGTGATCGTGGCGTCTGAGCTGCTGAGGGAAGTCCATCGCCACGGGTTTTCCATAATCCCGGCAATCATGGCTTCCAGCGCAGCAGCATCGATTGCCGCAGCGGCGTCTGCATCTGCGCTGGCGCCCGCCTCGCCGGTTGGCTCTAGCCGCATGATGCCACCATCGGCCATCAGGTCGATAAAGAGGCTATCTTCGACGAAGAAATAGCGGGCCGCCCCGCCTAGCAGCTTGACGAACTGGTCGCTGCGCGACTCAGGCGGGCAAGACGCCATGGTCATCGGGCCGATAGCGATGGTCAGCGCACCGTCCTGGTCGGTGTAGTTGCCAGTGGCGTTGTTGCAGTCGGCCATGACGGCCACGGTGCCATCTGTATTGAAGGTTAGCTGATAGCTTGCCGGTGTTTCCACCGTGAACTGCTCGACCGGGCCGGAGAAGCCGGCCCATTGCCAGGCATGCGTCGTGAGGGCGAGCTCGTCGGTAGGCGAGGCGGTTGCATCGGCTGTTGCAACAGCTTCGGTGGATGTCGCTGCCGTGGGGGTGGGCGCGGTTGTTGATGTTGTCCCGCATGCCGCAAGGAGTAGCGAGGCGATCATCAAGACCAACGCGATATGGTTGCGCACAGCAAGGTCTCCTTTTCGCCCATCTTCTTGAATGGGCATCATCACAATGCTTATCGAGTCTGTTTTGCAAAATAGTGCCGCACTGCCGGTAGCTGGAAGATCCAGGTCAACGGACCGACGACGATCAGCACCACGCCAACCATGCGACCGTCTCGTTGATCAATCTCCTGATACGTTTTGTTGGAGCCCTGATCGTATTGACAATCATACTGTCGGTGCTCGGTGTGCCAATCGCGCCGCTGCTCACCTTGCTTGCTGGAAGCAGTCTTGGGCTTAGCTTGGCTTTGCGCGAGCCGCTCAGCAACCTGTTTGCTGGTCTCCAGATTGTCGCTGCTAACCGCGTGCGCCCGGGTGTCTATGTGCGCCTCTCCTCGGGCGAAGAAAGAAATCTACCGGATGAATGTTGATGGGTCAGGCTTGTTGCGCCTCACTGCGACGCCCGGCCCGGATACGGCACCCGCCTGGTCGCCGGATAGTGGCACGGTCGCTTTTGTTGCTCTGGCTGAAGATGTCGAGCAGATCTTTCTGATGCATCCCGATGGCACGGCACGCCACCAGTTGACGGCTCTTCCGGGTGGCTCCCGATGGCCGAGTTGGTCGCCCGATGGGGCGCGCCTTGCTTTTGTCTCAGACCGTGGCGGCGATTTCGATCTCTATGTGGTTGATGTGGGTCGTCTGCAAGCTCCTCAGCAGCTGACAGCGGATGTTTACAGAAATAGCCCGTAAAGCCCAGGAGCTTTTAGCCCTGGGATAGAAGGGCTTCACTCGCTTTAGCCGCTTTAGATGTTG
>NZ_RYFF01000063.1 GCF_004138165.1 Candidatus Chloroploca sp. Khr17 | reverse complement strand
AATGATGCTGAATCGCACGCTGTTCGCTTGCTTCTGGATTTTCGCTCACAAAGACAACGAGGCCAGCATAGCTTCGCTCAAGAATCTGCGCTGGCTTGAGGGGCTGCAAAGGTGGTCGCCGACGGGCATTGTACCAAAGCCAGAGCAGGCCAACAATGAGGGCGAGCAGCAAGAGAGAGCCACCGCTGAGCAGCATGAGGCGAACCACGACTGCTTGATCGGGGTCAGGACTCAGCACGATGAAAAGGAGATCATAGACAGCATTGCCAAGCACGGCCAGTACGATGGTACCGACCAAAAAGAGAACAGGAATGCTTGGATTGATTACGTCTTGAAAGATATCAACAATACGTCGGCGCTTCAAGGAAACCCTCACTGATCTTGCAGACGCGCTATTGCCTCACCAGACTGATGATAGCACATGAAGGCGTCACAAATATGCACACCACAGATAAACCAAGCTCAGATCAGCCATTGTCGCCGAAGTGAACTGCGTACCCTGGTGCTGGCCTCAGTGTGGCCAGCGCCTGGAGCGTCGTTGCGGCGGTGGCAACCACCCGCCGTCCACCCGCCCCGCTGGGCAACCTCACTTAATGCAGGATGCAGGGATGGGCGTACGAGCCTGCATGCGGCCCAACCTAAGACCGCCTCTGCATGGGCCTGGGCGTATGTGTGCGTGAGTATGATGCTTGTCCTGGTGCTGATGATAAGCCGCTACTCAGGGAAGAAAATCAAGGCTGAGCAGACGACAGGCACCGTATCACGATAGGTCGCATCTAAAGCCAGCGAGACCCCTTCACTGGGCCATTGATGCGCTGGAATTGAGATATCATCAGGCTTTTCCTTCAGATACAGCGTACACGCTCCTCCAGGCGGATCATAGGCAATGACGACCCGTAAGGCACGAAACCGTGTCATATTTTCAATGTCTGGAAATGTGAAAGCAATGCCCGCATAGCTATCGTCAGCGGGGACTTCATAGAGCAGATGATAGTCCAGATCAAGGTCATGATTGCGAACCACGCGCAGAACGCCCCGGCCCGTTTTACCTTCCTCAGATCCGTCAAAGGCAAAGAGCCTGTGCGGTTTCCCCTCCACGAATGTCTCGTCATGAGTACGTGCGCCACGCCCTTGGTCAAAACCTCCGCGATCACACGGGACGCTAACCGACGCAAGGCTGACCCGGTGCTGCGGGGTCGGCATAGGCCTGGAGCGGATCGGGGTGCAGGGTACGCTGCAGGATCTCAGTCACGACATAGCGTAACGTCGGTGGCGCACCTCAAGCAATTGACCTTGTTCAGGAAGTGCTGTTGCAAGAATCGTAGGCATCGCCGCCCCAACCAAACCAACCCCTATGCTCACGTATTTCTCTCGTGTTTGGCATGAATATAGCATGCTTATTCAGCATTTACCATCCCGTTTTGTGGCACAGCGATCATCGGTGCCGGGCAAAAACTATCTGGTAATGGTCTGGTAATCCGTTTGTCCCATAATTCTACTGTGCGACATGGCATCACGTTCATCTTACAATTCAAGAAGATGCAGTGGTGACAACTCCAGTACGAGTTTTCCGTCCGATCTTGGTCGAATGAAAGCAGACTCCTCATGCATGTGCTATCCGTCTCCTATCGTACCGACATCCCCGCCTTTTACGGCGACTGGTTTATGCAGCGGGTTCGTGAAGGCTATGTTCGCTACCATAACCCCTACGGCCCTCAAGTCGTCACCGTCTCGCTGCGATCAGAGGATGTCCGCGCGATTGTGTTCTGGTCTAAGCATTACGGCCCATTCCTGCGTCACCTCGATGAGCTGGATCGTGCCGGATTAGCGTGCTATTTCCACTATTCACTGACCGGCTACACTGCTGAACGGACGACCCATCCACTTGAGGAGCGCGTTCCCCAACCTGATCAGGTGATCGAGTCATTCCAAGCACTTGCTCGCCATTACAGCCACAAGCATGTGCTCTGGCGCTACGATCCGATTATCTTCACCCCGCTCACGGATGCTGACTGGCATCGGCGAACCTTTCGTACGCTAGCGCAGCGGCTTGCTGGTTCCACGGAACGCTGTTACTTCAGCTTTCTTGATGGCTACGACAAAGTCGCACGGAACACAAGGAAGCTTCCTGATAGCCTGCGACCCTATGACCCTCCACAAAACGAGAAACTTGAACTGGCTGGTGAGTTAGCATCCATCGCTGAAGCTCATGGAATTGGTCTTTATACATGTGCCGAAGACTTTGCGGTCGTCCCGCCCATTCAGCGCGGAGCCTGCGTTGACAAGGAACTGATTGACGAGCTTTGGCCAGACAAACAGCAGCACAAGCTGAAACTTTCACCGAACCGCAACAAGTGTGGATGCTATGACAGTCGTGACATCGGTGCCTACGACACCTGTCCTCATGGTTGTGTCTACTGCTATGCGGTCATCAACCGTCCTCTGGCGCTGAAGCGCTATAAAGAGCACGATGTTGAACATGATGCATTGATCAAGCGCGGCCCCAAGCAACCGCCAGAAGAAGACCTGCCGCCTCAACAGTTCACCATTCCGCTTGATATGTAAAGCCCATCATTGGGCCAAGCTATTTCTGTCAAAGGTGTGTATGGCAACTCCTTTTGATCCTGCAGTCGTTGCAACCCTAGAGGCACTGCTTGCGCCTGGCGGACGGGCGCGCATCGCAAACTACATTGAGGCTGCGCAATGCGAAGTTCTCTGCGGTCGCCCTCCGGATATCCAACGCCACCACGAAGATATGCGCACCATTCTTCACGAGGCCGATCAGCGCATTGCTCAGCTTGCGCAAGTCTGGACAACGTTTGCGGCGCATGGGAAGTCGTTCACACCGACGAGCTATACCTCGCGTGATTTCCTTGACGCCTACTTGGCCTACTACTGCACGACCAATGTGGCGAAAGTACAACTCAGCCTGCTCGATCTGGTGGCGCGGGCAGCGCTGGTCGGTCCAGTGCTGCATGTTATTGATATTGGCGTCGGTACAGGCACGACGCTGCTTGGCCTGATGGATTTTCTCCTCGCCTGGGCAACTGTCTGCGACCTTTATGCAGCCCCTTTTCCAATCCAGAGTTTGACCTTCACGGGTGTTGATTGCACCCAGGAGAATCTTGCGTATGCGCGCAAAATTGCCGCCGCCTATGCGGGGGCGCTAGGCCGTCGTCGTGAACTGAGCCATGACGAGGAGAGTCAGGTGCGGCTGGAGACGGTCGAGCAGTGGGTTACGCACGCTGCATGGCAACTGCACGATTTGAATCAGCAGCCCTATAGCGGCGGCTCTAGCAATCTGGTGATCGCCTCCAACGTCTTTAATGAGCTTTCGCCTGAAGGCCGAAAGCATCTTGGAACGTTGATCAGCAGCCTGCCGCAGAGCGCCAGCGCGATCATCATTGAGCCGGGGGCACAACAGAATGCGCAGCACCTCATGGCCTGGCGTCGTGCGTTGCTTGAGAAATCAGATCACCTGACGACCCTGGGACCCTGTGGCGTCGCACCAGGAGTCGCCATGAGTGCGGCGTGCGACACCTGCTGGAATGGGCGCCGCGAGTCGCTGCACCAACCTGCGCTCTACAGGCGCTTCCGTGAATATGCCGCACGCAACCAGCACGATAATCGGTCGTTTGAAGATGCAGAGAACAACTTACTCTCATGGAGCTATGTCCTGCTCCATCACGCGCAAGCTTCCTTTCCGACGATGACCGCCCCGCTTACGCCTACTGATGCGGCACCATGGCCAGCGGATCAAGCGCTTACCTTCATTGGTGCGTTTCGTGGCATCGAAGGTGGTAGCCACAATGACATCCGCATTGATCATCAGGAGCCTGATCGCCCACGAGAGGCTAACGACAAATGGACTGAATTTGTCAAGCTGTGTCCTGCTGCGGTGGCAAAGCTCCAAACCCTCACCCTCATCCGCGATCAGGGCGTCCAGTTCCCACGTCTGCGCTATGGTGAGTTGATCAGAATTATTCATGCAACATATACGGTAAAGAGCAAAAAGACAGCTCGTATTACTCCTGATTCAAAGACGATCTTTGAGCAAATTCAGCAGCCACGCGATATCGCCAGCACTTTCCTACCCGCATATACGCCTCAGGTGCGCCGCGCGGTTGACGAGATTGCCTATCGACTCTTTGGCTTCGCAGGGATGCGGGCGTTCCAACATCAGATTCTCGGGCAGTCACTCACCGGCAAACCGATATTGGGCATTGCTGCAACAGGCGGCGGCAAAAGCGAGTGTTATATCCTCCCTGCTATGCTGCTGCCCGGCATCACGCTGGTGGTCTCGCCGCTCAAATCGCTGATGATGGATCAATACGAGCAGCGTATCTGTCAGCGGTATGGGCTTGATAGTTTAACCACAGTCATTAATGGCGATGTCAGTATTGCTGAACGCATGGCGCGTCTGCGCCGGATGGAACTCGGCCACTATAAACTGGTCTATCTCACCCCCGAACAACTCGAGCGCAGCTATGTGCTTGAGAGTCTCCACCGGGCGCATAAGCAAATTGGCATTCGCTACCTAGCCCTGGATGAAGCGCACTGCATCAGTCAGTGGGGCCACGACTTTCGTTCGTCGTACCTGAATCTGTTGGCGCGCCTCCGCACTCGTGACATTCACCCCTTGCCCATTGCGCTGACGGCAACGGCGAGCCCCGAGGTGCGTCGCGACATCTGTGAAGAGTTAGATCTGGATCCGCGCCCGCTTGAGGCCGGCGGCAATCTCTTCATCGAATCCTCAAACCGACCAGAGCTCAATCTGGTGGTGCGCGTCTGTCGAACGACTGAAGACAAAACCGAGAGCATCCTCACTGAGTTGCAACAACTCCTTGCCCATAATCAGCAGAACGAAGCGCCTGGTGCTGCGATTGTCTTTATGCCCTACACCGGGGGCAAGTTGGAGTATACCCGTCGAAACAGTGAAGCAAACCAAGGCCGCCTCAGTCCCGGCGCTTCGTCGTTTGCCTCCTATCTGGAGCGAGCGCTTGCCGAACGGGTTGCGGTCTACCACGGCAGGATGGAGTTTGATAGCGCCAGCGCAGCACCGGAGGACGACGAGGAGGAAGAGCCAGAGGATTGCTTCGCTCTGCAACAAGCGCCCCCCCTGGGTGACCTGAGCGGGCGCAGTCGACAGGGTCAGCAGCGGGCCTTCATCGAAGGCGAGCGAGCGATCATGGTGGCGACGAAAGGCTTCGGCATGGGCATTGATAAGCCGAACATTCGTCTCGTCATCCATCGGAGCGCTCCTGGCAACCTTGAGGCCTATGCCCAGGAGGCCGGACGGGCCGGGCGTGACGGTGAACCTGCAACGGTAGTTCTCTACTACAGCCCTGACGCACCCTTTGAGCAGAGCGAATGGAAACAGACCCAACTCCCCTCTGATGATGAGATTCAGCGACGCTTCCTGGCCGATAAGTATATTCGCCGTGAGGATGTTTTGGTTATGCGTGCGTTTCTCCGCTCAGCGCGACGCAAGATCGTTGGGCGCATCTACATCACCAATGATGAGGCCATCGCTTTCTTTGAGCGCTGTAGCGAACAGCCTAGTCTGGCTGGACTAACCGCACCCTACACATGGCCTGAATGGCCAGACCGTGAGCCTGAAGGCAAAGAGTCTGCCGAGCATCAGGAGTTGCTTGAGCGTGGCTATCGCTATGCCCACAAAACCGACTATATCAAGCGCATCCTCGACGTCGTCTATCGTATCCGTCCTCGCGTGGGTTCGGACGGCCCCCGCGAGAGCCTGGTGCAGGCATACTGTCAGGTTGGTGCCCTCCTCATCCAGCCTCAGGTTCACGATGCCCCAGCCATCCTGAATTCAAATGCGTACTTCGGGGCGGTGTTGCGCGAGACTCGTCTAACGGCAGCAGAACTCACCAGCATCTTGCGCAGCGGCGATCTGATCGAGCTTGCTACCCGGATCAAGCAGCCTCTGAGCGAAGTCACCCAACTCGTGAGCGACATCAAGCAGTTTCAATCCGGTGCCTCCGGGTCGCGTCAGGATAAACTCCTTACCTATAGAGCCATTGGCGCACCCTATTACGGCCCTGCCCAGGGCCGCGAGAGTCTGGCTGCTTGGCGAGCCTATGCGGGCGCAGTACGACGAGCAAAAAAGTATGAGGCCGACCAGCGGGCGCGTAAAGCTAGACGTCCGTACAAAAACGGGCGTCAGGAGATCACGCTGGACGATTGGTTTGCTTGGCCCGAACTACGTAGGCCACAGGGCTGGGAGATTCTGGCTGGACCGGCTCTGGAGCGTGATCAGGATTTTGACGCTTACTTGAACGCATTCATGGCGCTCCACGATAGTCGCGAGGACAACGACTGGGCTGCCTACCACCGACTGCTCACTGACTACGTTGGGGTCGAGCCTGACGGTCAGATCGGTACCCAGGGCAACAAGCTTTGCCTGCGCGGAGTGCTGCTTGGCTACCTCAAGACCTTTGAGGTGATTGTCGGCGACAACTGCCTGAGTTGTAGCCGCTGCGTACCTTCCGAGAACTTCACGGCATCGCTGGAGCAGCGCAAGCAGGTGGTGGCCCGTATGAGCGCTGAGTTAGCGCAGTTGTTTGACACGATTGAACAGTACGTCACCGATTTTCCGTCTCCCGACCAAGTCGAAGCGCTACTGAACGCAATGCAGCGTGCGCAGCAATCCGGCCACGCCTTGCTTGCTTACCTCCAGGGATGGACAAATCGTCTGCTACTTGATACGCCGACGCATCGTGGCGCACTAGTCATCCGGGCGTCTACGATGATCAGAGGCCTGCTAGAAGTTCGAAAGAGTGATCTGCTTGAGCTTATCCAGAACCTGGTGCAGATAGCCACCGACGCCGATGTAAAGGTCGTTAGTGCGCTCGTCGAACAAGCGTGGCGCGCTCAGCCTACTTCATTGGGCATATGTCGCCAGCGGATTAAGCTAGCCCAACGTCAAGGTCAGCCGGAGGTCGAAGCCCAGACATGGCAAGACTTGCTGGCACTACAAGAGCAGCGGAACCCCGACAGTCATCGATTCCTCTTTGAGCCATGTGCGGCCCTCGCCGACCTCTACGCTGCCCCTGGCGTCCTGCACGACGAACAACGACACCAGCACTTTGCACTGCGTGCGGCACGACTAGCCAAGGATCGCTCGCTCGCTGAACCATTCTACGCTCGTGCCGTACCTGCGCTGAGTTGGACAACGTTAGGGCTGCTGCTTGACGAGGCCTACCCGGTCGCCTGGTCTGGCCCAGAAGCACCGCTGCTGCTGAAGGTTTGGCTCACCGGCGACCGTGCGACGCGGGCTGAACCAATTGCTACGGCCCTTGACCAGAACACGGTTGCCTGGGAAGCCTGGTCTGCCGATGATCGGCGTGCGGTGGTGGCGGAGCTTTCTGATGAGGCGCTGAGCACGCATCTGTCGCTCACCACACGGCTGATCAGTCTGCTGGAAACCCCCAACGAGCGGCTGCGCATGGCGCAGATCGCTCTTGCTGGGGGCGCTGTGTTGACGAGTGTGATCGCCCAACAGATCACCACCGCTGCACTCCAGGTTGCCCCAGCCAACTTGAATATCATTGCGCAACTTCATCAGATCCAGCCCCTGCAAGCCGTGGTGTACCAGGCCATCCGTACCCGCCTGGCACTAGAGACATGGGAGATGACGGCGTGGTACCTCACCGAGTTCGCGAGCGAACTCCTGAGCGACACGCAGGAAGAATGTTTGCGCTGTCTCCGTGCAGGAAGCGCGGTGCTTCCCGTTGGCCCAAGCCGGGAACAAGCAGCCATTCAGCTCCGGCCCCTTGCGCTGCCGCTGTTGAACGAGCCAAGCAGCGCCCCCGAGGTTCACCCACTTTGGCAACAGGTTTGCGTTGGCTGCACAAACCTTGCCACCGAGTATCTCATGATGAGCCAGCGCCGCCCCGAGACGGCCCCATACGCCATAGAGCTACTCAACCTGCTTGCTCGCCAGGATCCAGTGACTCGCAGTGCCGTCTACGCAAAGCTCAAGCGCCACGGGGAAATCAAAAGTTGGCGGGCGTTACAGATCTGGCTCACCTGGTTTAGCCCTGAAATCTGCGCTGAGGAAGCTGCGGAACGGGTACGGCTAGTCAACAGGTGGGGTGAACTGGCGAGGTCTGATGCTCCACACGATCAGTTAGTTGCGGCGCTGAGTCCCCTGCTCATGCCGTTGCTTAGCGATCCTGAAACTGGCCCCATTGCGCACAAAGTATGGCAACGGATCTGCATGCCTGATCCCGATGCCATTGCCACCTACATCACCCATCATGAAACATCGCTGTTCAGCGAGGAGTTGATCAACCAATTTCTCGCCTTCTTGCGTACGCACCACCCTGTTACCCATCACGCGGTCTACCTGAAACTGAAGCCAACGGCACTCCAGAGTATACACACAGATTCTTTTCGTCGTTGGGTCTGCCGTTTCATTGATGAGCTACGCGCTGATGAACTCGATGATCGCCTAGCTGTGCTTCGTCATACGATCACGCTCGTCTTGAGCGAAAAAGCGGAATTAAGCACCATTCCCGAGTGGTTACGCGCCCAGGCGGCGGCACTGATTGATGCTCCGTTACCACCGACCGCTCAGGCCACCCTGCAAGCCGAGGCCCAGCGCTATCCTAAACACGCACGTATACACGCATTGCTATATCTGCTTATCCCTGGTGGACAGGCTCTACTCATGCAGTTTATGGCAACGCTTGATCCTGCGCACGATTCAATGCGGCTGACCATCTACCGCTGGGCGCAATCAACGGAATTGCCATCGAATTGGGATGAGTTGGCGCCCTGGATAACATGCTGGCAGAAAGAGATTTGTGGCGAGAGCTTGGATGTCCAGCTGCAACTGGTCAAATATGCGCTGTCGATGCTTGCGACCAGTGAGGATCGTACCAATGCACTTGAAGTCCTAGGTGCAACCTTACGGATGCTCTCGCGTAATGCCGATCGCTTGCCTAATAACGCATACGCCTGGTTACAAGCTCAAATCCCTCACCTCGACGATTTCGTCTATCGCAGCGAAGATCGTGCCATCATCTTGGCCTATCGATCCACACTCCATAATTGGCTGTTGCATCATAGTACCCAGATCCTGGCCGAACCACCTGAGGAGAGGTTGCGCCAATTCACACAATACATTGGGGTGCTGCGGTCTCAAGGAGAAGTTTGCACCCTAACCGCCGAATTGCTTCAGCCGCTTGCCGTTTCGCTCTTTACTGTGGACAATCCGGTGATACGCGCAACGGTTCACCAGCAGTGGCAAGAAGTATGGGAGCAAAGCCCTGCTCTGCTCCCATCCTATCTCGCAACATGTGCGGCCTTTCCGCCAGGGCCGCACCGCGATAGCTTCTTGGCGGCAGTGCCAGCCACTCCCACATGGCTCAACGCGCTCTATGACCTGCTCAAACCATCATTTTCACCGCAAACCTGGGACGATTTTGCTACATGGATGAAGCGCTTTGCGAATATTGAAGCCAGTCTCCCCCATGATGATCGGCTTCATCTGCTCCAGGTAGGGATCTGCCTCTTGCCAAGCCCCCCGGAGCGAACCGACGCCATTGCCCAACTCGGGCCTATGGCCTATGCACTGTTCCAGATTCCACCGCTTGCCGCCCAAGCCCATCAGGCATGGCAAACGGTGTGTGCGCATGAAGCCGACCTATTTGTTGCCTATGTGATGCAAACTCTCGCAGTCCCCCCCTTCCGTCCGCGCATCTTAGGGTGGATCCAAACGCAGTTCAACACGCATCCAAACTTTCGCCCGTATGTTCACCAGAAACTACGCCAAGCTCCTGAAGCATTGCAAGAACGAATTTGTACCCTCCTTCCTGATGAGATTGCCTATTTTCCCCTTGAGGATCAGCTGCGGCTATTGCAATTATTGACTAGATCGCAAGCAACCAATCACACGCAAGCTGCGTCGGTGGCCTGGCTGCTGACCGCATTTCATACGCTCCTGAATGCGAGTGGAACGCTTTCCACCGAGGCGCACCGACTCATCCAGAGTCGCTTCAACTCAGACACGAACGCGATCTGCGCCTATCTAGACTTCTGTAAGCAGCATCAGGATGGGCTTGCGTTGAGCCACACATGCATCGACTCGCTGCTTACTGGTGGCTATGCTGCGACGTTGGCAAAGCTACCTGAGCCATTGCCATTCAGGCGCTGGAATCTTGCGGTACGCATGGCACGCATCCTGGAAGATATCTTTAGTCCAATGGGTTCATTGCGCCACAACGAGGTGACTTGGGAGATGCCTGCGAAGCTGAAGTACACGTTCGAGCCACAGCGTGATCCGGAGTACGCTGATATGCTCGCTATAACCCTCGAACAGGTACGTACCTGGGTCAGACCAACCTACCTGACCCCGCTAGCCTTCCAAATTGAAGCGCTTGTGCAGGCTGGCCGATGCGCCAGAGCTCACCAGTTGGCCAGCTTGCATCCGCATCTTCAACTTGGCAAAAACCGTGAATCAGCCACACTCTTTATTGACCGGGCAGAGCAGTTTAGCCAGGACGACCGGCCAATTAATCCTGACTATGCCAGGATTGCTGCGACGATGCTGGGGACGGGAACGTATGCGGTGTAGTCCGTCATCTGCCTTCTTTTCCTCTATGCTCAACGTTCGTAACCAGTAAACTTTAACGATCAGCAAAAGGCAGCGCTGGTGAAAGCAATCGCTCAGAGCCTCGGCGGGGGCACAATCTCCTGCTCCAGGCCAGCGTTGTATTGCGCAATCAGCGCAATGACGGCACGCACCTCAGATGCGTCGTCCTCGCGGGCCACGAGGGGCAACTGTCCCTGGAGTAGTTCGTGGTTGGCGAAGCTGTGGAAGAGTGTCGCGAGGTCAGCCGAGTACCCCGGCGGCATACATGGTGGACAGATCGACCTCACCGTGCCAGTTCTGGAGTGCCGGGTGGTGATCCCCGGTGACGATCGCTACGGCCCCGGAAGGATTCCGGGCGAAGCAGAGCAGTTGTGCTGGCTCAGCCAGACCGAGGAAGAGCGGCGAGTGCGTGGCGACCAGGATCTGACTGCGGTAGACTGATGACAACGATTGGTAGACCCCTTCCAGTGCTTTCGGGTGAATCCCATTTTCAGGCTCTTCGATCAGATAAATGCCCTCTTGCTGGGGAAGATAGGCCAGCAAGGTTAGTGCAAGAAGACGCAGGGTGCCGTCAGAAACCAGCCAGGATGGTACCGGCTCGGCCGTACTGGCATAGCTCACCGCAAGGGAGAGATGCCGATCTTCTGGGCGTTCACGAACCGAGACACTGGTCAGATCGGGGAGGATCGTCTTCAGATGGGCCACCCAGTCTGCAGAGGCCTGCGGGTGGTTGCGCTGAAGGTCCTGAATCACCAGTGTCGGCGAGCCCGAAGGCAACCTCATAGCGGGCACGGTCATACATCGTGCTGCTGCCATGCTCGCCAACCGGTTGACGGAGTGCTGCTGGGACAGCGAATTCAAGGGCCAGTTCAACATAGTCATGCTGCTGATTAAAGACAAGCTCCTCAAAACGGCTGGCGCGGCCACGCCCTGACTCGGTGCCAAAAAGCAAGGCACCATCGAGCCCGTAGCGTACAAAGTCGCCGAGGAGCGCGATCACATCAAGAAAGGTCGATTTCCCTGAGGCATTGGGGCCAACGAGTACCTGGAAGGCGCGTACATCTTGAGCAACATAGCGCAAACTTCGGTAATACAGGGCCTCGACACGGCTAATCATCTTAGATCTTTTCTCTCTTACCACAGGGGGCACGGTGAGTTCTGCACCTTCGCTGTCACCGAGCTTTCGCTTGGCTGGCGATGGCATGGATTTGAGGCATCGTGGTTGGTAGTATAGCATGTAGCTGGAGACAATGGCAGACCTGTCTGCGGTATGTAGGCCCACATCGGTCAGGTACCGGAGCAGAATAGTGGTGCCGTGTTTGTCATTGCTCGCCACTGACAATCGTAGAGTACCCTCGTTCAATCTAGTCCGTCATCTGCCTTCTTTTCCTCTATGCTCAACGTTCGTCAAGCTTTGACGCCAGCTACACCCGTTGGTATGATACAGAGATAGATGTGAGGTAGGCAGAGACTTCACCACTATGCAGGGGAGCGAATGATGGCAGGCTTCTTCGCAGATTTGCTCGCAAATGCCCTCGGTGAACTGCTGGCCGACCTTTTCGGCGAGACACTGAATCAGCGTGCAGAACGACGAGCGCTCCAACGAGCATTGGTGGCGGCCGTGAACAGCGCCGAACAGCAGTTTGCTTCTACCTATGCCGAGCATGACCCTGAATTGGTGCAGGCATTGCTCTACCAGACGCGCTTCAGCGATCTACCTAGTGTGCGGGCTGCCCTCCGCGATCTGCTCGCTCGCCCTTTCCACGATCCCCAGAGCGCAGTGGACGTGCTGCGACGCTCGTTCACCGATGTCCTGCCGGAGCGCTTCGATCGAACGCGGGTCGATGCGATGATGGCAGCCTTCCTCGCGGCGCTTGGTCGTGAGGTCCTCTACATCCCACAACTGCGTGAGCTCTACGCCCTCAGCTTTCAGAAAATCAGCGCCGAGAGTAGCCGCGCCACTGCGGAGCATACCGCTGCGACGGCGCACCAGTTGGCTGTGCTGAACGATGGCTTTCGTGAACTGCAGGAGGGCTTGCGCCTGATCGCCGCTCGGCCTGATCCACACCTCCTGAGCACATCTCGCCCTCTCCTGCCAGAGCGCCAGCGGCCCTGGCATAACCTTCCACAGCGAACCTATCCTGAGTTCATCGGCCGGCTGGATGAATTGGAGCAGCTTGCGCGGCTGATGCTCCCACACCCCCGCTCACGTCACTTCGTCATCACCATTGATGGGATTGGCGGAGTTGGCAAGAGTGCCCTGGCGCTTGAGCTTGCCTATGGCTATCGCAAACACTATCACGCCATCCCTGAGGAAGAGCGCTTTGCGGCGATTGTCTGGGTCTCGGCCAAGCGCACGTTGCTCACTGCAAGCGGTATCCAGCAGCGTCGCCAGAGCTTCAACACCCTGGACGACCTCTTCCGCGAGGTAGCAACCGTGTTGGAACAACCTTCAATCGTGCAGGCCCCACTGCATGAACGCCGCAGCCTGGTTGAGCATGCCCTCGCCGCACAACGAACATTGCTGATCGTAGATAATCTGGAGACGGTGGATGACGATGAGTTGCTCAGCTTTTTGCGTGAACTGCCTGATCCGACCAAGGCATTGGTCACCACACGGCATCGCATCGACATCGCCTACGCCCTCAGACTGACTGGCATGCCACGCGCCGATGCCCTCAAGCTGATGCAGGTCGAAGGTGTCGCCAAAGGTGTACAGCTGACCGCGCCTGAGATGGATGACCTGGAGCGACGCACCGGCGGCGTGCCCCTGGCTATCCAATGGAGCATCGGTCTCATGAGCATGGGCCTCAGTGTCGAGGCCGTCCTGCGTCGGCTAGGCCAGGGCCAGAGCGACATTGCCCGCTTCTGCTTTGCCGAGAGCGTGGAGCGTATTCGTGGCCGTGACGCCCATCGCCTGTTGCTTGCGCTGGCCCTCTTTGAGCGCAGCGTCAGCCGCACCATGCTCGGCGACGTCGCGGGCCTTGCCAATGATCCTGTTGGCCGCGACGAGGGCCTTGCCGAACTGTTGCGCCTCTCGCTGGTCAATCAGAAAGGCGACCGTTTCAGTTTGCTGCCACTGACGCACGCCTTTGCGCGTGAAGAACTAGCGACTACCCCCCAACTTGAGCAAGAGTTGCGTGAGGGTTGGATGACCTTTCTGCTGTCTATTTCGCGTCCATATGCTGAGCTACATCACCTCCAGCCGAGCGCTGTTCAACTGATCCTCGATGGACAGCATCTCGAGAGTCTCGCTCGTTGGGCTGAACAAGTCGAGCGCATTGATCTTGTGCTCGCACTTTCTCCTGCGCTGATGGTCTACCTGGATGTTGTCGGACGCTGGGGCGATATCCTGCGGCTTGCCGACCAAATGATTGATTACACACAACTTCTGGGCGACGAACGGCTGTTGCCATTGATACTTTGTGGCAAATCCTGGATTGAGAGCCAGCAAGGTCAACATGAAGCGGCGAGGCGTTCAATCGAACAAGCACTTGACGTGTCAGCACGGCGTGGTGAAGTTGTGTGGCAAGTTGAATCGCTTGGACGGTATGTTCAAATTGTACGACGCGAAGGCGATCTGACGCGTGCAGAAGAACTCCTCTTAGAGGCTGTTCAATTGATCGAACGCTTACCTGAGGATGTGGCATCCCACACTCGCTCAGATCTCATGCTCGAACGCGGCAAGATCGCTCGTGATCGGGGGGATTATCAGTTGGCGCGACAAATCTTTACAGAGGCCCAGCGCATCTTCCCACTTGATGATGAACTCTCACCTTTTAACCCTGAGCGCGCCTGGGGCATTGCCGGGAACCTTGGATTTGTGTTGCATCAACTCGGGGAACTCGACGAAGCTGCACAACTGTACGAACGCAGCCTAGCCTACTTTCGTCAGTTTGGCGGACGTGGTTATTTGGCAACCTTGCTGGTGCGGTTAGCCGATCTCGAGCTTCAATGTGGTCAGTTTCGTCAAGCGGAAGCTCATGTGCGCGAGGCGCTCGACGTGAGTAGGCAGCTCGGATTGGTTCAAGAGCAGCAGCAGGCTGAGGCGATATTGCACGTCCTGGAACGTACCTCATGAGCCGCGAAGAACGCGCCCACCTTCAATTAGCAAAGCTTTATCATCAGGAAGATGCACCATTAGCTAATGAATATACCCACTATGCCCTCGACCTCTTCCGCCGCCTGGGGATGAAGCGTGAACAGGCTGAAGCCGAATCCTTGCTTCGCCAACTTGGCGAGCGGCCCTAAAACCTTGTTGCGACCTTCTCAAACTCATGCCTAACTGAGTAGGATACGACCAACCGGACATTAGCCACAGGCCCGATGCAAGCAATGCCTCAGATGCGTTAGCAAGGGCACTGCGGCAAAGATTTTTCCACTCTCGCATACTCGCAGGCGCAGAGCTTCTTTGCACGAAGAAATATATTTAATTATGATTCAAAATCAGGATCATCTCTATCGTCAGCCTTCTTCGCCCAGGATGGCCGCAATGGCGTCATAATACCCGACAAATTCCCGGTGTCGTCGCGTGGCGTAGCCCGGCATGCTGCGCACAATTTCGGTTTTGGTGTCACCCCGGGCGATGCGCGCGCTGAGCAGGGCGATGTCGCTGATGGTGAAGGGGATGAGCGCAAGTGGGTCACCTGCGCTGCTGGCTGCTGTCATCGGGTTTGTGGGGGCGTTGGATCCGCCAGTCGTTTCGTCTGATGGGTGGGCAGCGCCGTTGGCGGTACCGTCGAAGGCCGTGTTTGGGAGCACACCGCTGCTGAAGGCTGCTCCGGGTGCGGTGCCGGTTGAGGTGGTGCCATGTTCGCTGGAACGGGCATATGGGGTGCGTTGCCTGGGCTGAAGGGCGTGTGTGCACGGGTAAGGCTGCGCACTAGCTGGAAGGTCAGCGCGCCCTGGGTCGGATGCCGGGAGACGATCCGGCAGCAGACCGAGCCAGCGGCGGCGTTCGGCATCACTGAGGTAGGGTGCCCGGGTGGTGATGCATTGCTCGCCACTGACAATCGTGAAGACGCCAGCACCGGTTGGCGGTGGGGGCAGGTGGTGCGGAGGCACCGCGCCTGCGGCTGCGATCTGCTTCGCGGTTTTGGCGAGGTTGGGTTTGACTTGGGTTTCGTCGGGTTGATAACTTCCCATAAAGACGCCGATCTGCGAACGCCAGAGCATGTCCATGCCAGTGACGGTCTGCATGCCGATGAGATAGCGCATGCCAAAGGCGCGCCCTGCGGTCAGTTCTGTGTTGAGCCATAGGTCAAGTTCGAGGTCGAGGGTGCGATCACGCTCACGCTGGGTGCGCTCGCGCTTCAGCGCGGTTTCGAGCAGGCTCAGTTCCGAGATGAAGACGACCAGGAGGGGCAGATCGTGCCCGTGATAGTGATCCCATTTGCTCACGCCCGCCGCAGTGAGCACTGCTTTGCGGCGTTGGCGTTCGGCGGTCAGGGCGCGGAGGACGTCCGGGATCGTTTCCGGGTCAGTTGCCAACGCCCAGGTCTGCGCTTTGCTCGCCCACGGCTGAAAGTCCAGACCTTTGCCGTCAATGATCGCCACGTGCAGTTCGTGCGGTTCGTGATGCACCAGGGCCAGCGCGAGGAGCATCCACCAGGCGAGGTTGTCTTTGCCGCTGTCGCTCGCCCCGCTGATCAGGATGTGGTTAGTTTCGCCGACCAGCGCGGTATGGACAAGGCCAGCTTCCTGGCGATCAGAACGGCACCAACCCAACGGCAAGCGATACCGGTCGTTCGGCGAGTGGCGCCGCAGATAGCTGAGCGTTGCTTCGATCCCCGGAGGATCGCGTAAGGCCCGTCCGGCACCGGCCAGCAGGGCTGGGGGTGCGGCGAGATCGGCGCGAGGGGGCGCTGCCGGTCGCGCCGACGTAGCGGAGGTGCCTGCACGTGCGAGAGCACGCGGCCAGACGCGCATGCTGGTGAGGGCGTGCCCGTGCAGCGCCTGCATCCGTTGCCCCCACGCGACAAGCCTCCCGAAGCGGGCAAGGCCGAGCAAGCAGAGGGCCACGCCCAGCGCTAGAACCATATTCCCCGGGTCACGAAACCATGCTTCCATGCAACCCTCTTCCCGTCGTTTGGCCCACTATGCCGACGCTCGCTCGACCTGCGGTGCGCTGTGGCGAAACCGTTTCCAGAGCGGTGCGATCCAGAGATTCCAGAGATCGCTGAGCACCCAGCGGGCGATCTTTTCGGGCATATAGGCAAAGGCTAGGCCGATGATGCCACTGATGCCATAGGCGAGCCATGGAGGGCCGTCGGTTTTTCGCGCGCCCAGGGGGTGGCACTTTCGGTTCCCAGGTCATCGAGGATGAGCAACTCGACTTCGCGCACGTGCGTGAAGACCTCGTCGTACGAGACGGTGCTCGTTGGGCTGTAGGTCGCACGAAGGTGATCGAGCAGATCAGGCACAACCACTAGCAGCGCCGGTTGTTCAGCAGCAAACGCCGCATGCGCAATGGCTGCTGCCAGATGGGTTTTGCCACAACCACACGGCCCAAGCAGGGTCAACCAGCCGGTTGGGGCCTGTGCAAACGTGAGTGCCCGCTGGTACGCAACCTGAAGGCCAGGCACCAATCGGTTGAAGGTGGCGAAGGTCTGGGCCTGAAACGCGTCGATATGGCTCAGTTCCTGTAATTGGGCCAGCCGACGACGGGCACGCCGGATGGTGGTACATGCGCACGGGATCAGCTGGTTGTAGCCTGGAGCACCAACGGGAAGCTTGGGACGCAACCACCCGATGCCCTGGCATGCCGCGCAATGCGGCGTGTCGGGGGCGTCGCTCCATGTGGCGTCATCGTCAGTCGATGGGGCGAAGGTGCGCTCGGGCATCTCGTCGTGCGTTTCTCGCTCAACGACCCTGGACTGACGTAAAAAAGCGCGTTTCATCGCACCACCTCCTGCCTGGCTCGTTGTCCCTCATCGGCTCGTTGTTCTGCTAGCCAGGTTTGCGCTTCCGTATCAGTTGCGCCCTGCAGCAAAAAGCTCACCAGGGTTGCCAGATCATCCGATGAGGCCGTCGGCTCAAGTCGACGGGCATGTGCGATCCAGGCTGCCGCTTCCCCGTCACTGGGTTCTGCGTCCTGTGGGGCAATGAGCGGTATAGAGCGAATGCTTCCTGGGGACGCATCCCAGGCCGCCCAGCGTTCACGTTCGCGCAACGGTGGTGGCGGGATCTGCTGCATCATTTGCGAAACAGCAAACGCGACCGGATCGGCAAACCGGGCGGCGATGCCAGGATGCTGGAGGGCTTCGTGCCAGGCATGGATCAGCGCAAGCGGGACACCGGCCAATTTATGACGGGCACGCACACCCATCGCCTGCAGCAACGCCTCACACGCAGGATCAAGCCCGGGTGCCCTGCAAGGGGGAGGGTACGTTGGCGGCGGTAGTGGCGCAGTGGCAGCCTCATGCTGGCGCGAAGGGGACGCCTGATCCCTGGCGCCGTCTCCGGTGGCGTACTGGTCGTGTGCATGCTCCGTCGGCTCGCGGGCGAATGCGCACGCGTCGGGATGGCATTCTCCGGGTGCCAGTTCGAACCCCAGGTGAGCGTGCGTCAGACCTGGCGCGATCAACCGAAACTCCGCTTCAGCAGCGCCCTCATCGGCGGCGCAGACCTGATAATAGGCGGGCACAATGCCACGCGCAGGATCACGGGCCGCCCGGGCCGCCCGGGCCTGCCAGACCAGCATCCGTTCCGCTCCATAGGTCTGCTGCAAGTGCAGCAGCTCAAACCACTCACCTGGATGGATCGGGCGCGCCGCATTGAGGGTTGCGTGCCCATCGCGCAGCGCCGGATCGAGCTCAACGAGATGCACATCCCTTCCCCGGGGGAGGTCGTCGCCGTACATCACCTGGCCTCCTCCGGTTCCTGCGCTTGCCAGATGCGGTGCTTGAAGTGTCCATCCAGTGGCCTGATCAACTTCGCCCCCGCCTCCACCCTCCGACTCGTGCGGTGGGGGATTCATTCGTTGATTCATATCCCATGAATCCCATGCATACGCGCCGTTTGGATCTTCTTGCGGGACTTTGTCGCATCCTGAAGCGGAAACGACCGTCTCATCGTAAGGGGAGATGGTGATCCGTTGCGTGATCGGTTCCGCGATCTGCTGAGGGGCCAATGCTGATCCGTTGCATGATCCGTTCGGTGATCCGTTGGCTGGTACTCGTGGGTCGCCCTCATAGCCCAGTTTGCGCCAGCCCGCGCGACTCGGTTCGATTTTCACTATCCCGCAGGCAGTGGTCACCCGCAGCGTTCCGGCCACAGCGCGGTGCAACAACTCGGTCAGGGTCAGCGGAACGGCGGGCAACGCAGACGTTCCTTCCATCAATGCCAATTCAAAAAGCCGGTAGTTTGGCAGGGCATACCCAGCGTGACACAACACGAGACGACCCAGATCAGCGAGATCGAGCAACGGATGGGCAAAATAGCGCACAATGATCGCCGGTCGCCGTCCGGTGTGTGGCTCCAGGCGTCCCAGATAGGTATCGAAGAGCGCCAGCGGCACACGGCAGGTCTGCACCCGCCCAGGCTTGCCCTGCTGCGCTGAATCCAGACACCAGGGAACCTGCGGTGCCCACACTGGCCAGAGGCGTGGCTTCACCGCCGGCGCAGCATGGGCCACCAGCCAGCCAGCGGCAACGAGATGCCGAATACGACGCATCACCTTCGCATCACGCACATGCACATCTCCCGACAACGCAGCCAGATCAGCTGCCGACAACGGTACCGGTGCCTGGTGGGCCAGCGCACACCGAGCGACGACCAGATAGACTCCCACGGCCAGCGGGTCGTGCGCATAGGTACGCAACAGACGCTCAGGCACCCGCAGATATGGGGCCGGATGCGGAGGCAAGCCATCCTGCACCGAGCCCGCGTGCTCGCGTACCGATGACCCCGATGATGAAAACACGGTCATGGTCAATGCTCCTTTTATCCATCCACAACATCTTGACAAGGAATCGGCGGATGTTATAATGGAGCAGACAACAGGAAACTAGGCCTACGGACTCGGTCCGAAAGCTTGATCCGGGGAGGCTCACTCGACTGGTGCTTGGCGGCAACGTAAGTCGATTGAGCCTTGTTGATTCCCCGGCCTCCTGGGTGCTCCGCTCATAGTGAATGCCGCACAACGGGAACGGCCTTATGGAGGCAGACCTGCGTGCCAGCCAGGTAGATGCAGTGCCCAGCACGGCGCACGCGTCCTTCGCGCAGCATCGCGCAGCATCTGCGCGGCAACCCGAGCGAGCAACTCCATCCCCAACACGAGGCAGGGTCGCACCGCCCTCAGGTCGCCCCTGTGAGTAATGGTGTGAGTAATAGAGACGGGCTCGCTGTCCTGCTGTGGCTGATCTTCACGCAACGGTTTATGCGTCCTGATCAGGTTCGGGGGCATCTGCTTGACTCTGTCCCCCCACCTGTTCGCCCTTAAAAACCGCTGGGGGCAACCCCTTACGGGTTCGAGTCCCGTCTCCGGCACCAGCATTGCAAAGCCTAAAAACGCGTCCGGGTCGATCGCCAAAGATCGACCCGGACGCGTTTTATGGAGCCAGAGCCCGAGCGTCTGTCGCCGTCCACGGCTGTGTGTAGCCATGCGTCAGGCGTGAGTTGATGAGGCGCTCGGAAATTCCTTACAACTTCGAGCCTGCTCCAGCCATCCCGATGCTGAAGTTTGCTTCATTCGGCCGGACAGCTATGACGTCCACCCACGGAACGGCTTGGACACTGACAGTGCGACTCGCCGTGGTCGCCCCACGCTCTGGTCGACAGCTACGACGTTCACCCACGGGACGGCTTGGACACCCGCGCTCATTCGCTAGATGCCTGCGGCAGCGCACATGACATGGGAGGTGTCCCGCCGTGTCGTTCCCGCGCTCGCGGGAACCCAGGTCTGGGCCATTCATGCGTCGCCCATGGCGTGGCAGGCACTGCGGCGGCGGGGGCTTCATCAGGTAGCCATGCTCAGGGAAGGAAGTCATTTTACCCTCTGTTCAGGCAGACTCCAAGGCGGTCACTCGTGCAGCTAGGGTTGCGAGACTGACCGCAATCCCTTGGACATCTTGGGCGTGTGTCTGTTGCAGGCTGGACAACTGTTGTTGCAGGGTTGCAACCTGTTGACGGAGATTGCTAAGCTCGTGCTGGAGGAGTTGCTGGTTTGCGATCACATCCTGTCCGCCTACCGTCAACCTGCCGTTGATGCCAACGTTGCCATCGAAGAACCCTGCGAACTTTGGCCCGCGTCCGAACACGCCGGTATCGCTCTCGCTCAACCCAAAGACACCGATTTGCGCCTGGCTGTGGCCATGGATCCCAGAACCAGTGATGCTCTTGCCAAACACACCGTTCTGGCTCTGACTGTTCCCATGAACACCCGAGCCGGTTTCACTCGTGCCAAAGACGCCATTGAAGGTTTTCGTTTTGCCAAAGACGCCATTGCCCTGTTCACTAATGCCAGCAATTCCGTTCCCCCCCGACCGCGAGTTGAAGCCGAAGACGCCACTCTTGCCTGGCGAGGCAGAGGTGCCAACGACGCCGTCATCATTGGGACTGTCACCACGGATCTGTGCCATGACCATCTCCTCCTTATGCCCCGTGGGCCATTGGGCCTTCACGATGACATAGATGCGACTACCTCAAAGGTAATGGGACGATTCTAGCAGCCAGCGTTCCCGGGTTCAAGGCGTACGTGTCCTCTTGCATCGGGAACATGGCGCGGGGGTTCGGGAATGGGCTCAGGACTGAAGCGGTGTTTATGCAACATCTTTGCGCCTTTGCGTCAACACGGATCTGGATGCGCCTTTGCGCCTTTGCACCTCGCTATCCTGCCGTGTCACCACGCGGACATGTCGGCGCAGGCACGCCGAAATTTCGGTGTTACCGCTGGGGAAAGTTCTGCGTTGCCTGGGGGCCTTATCCGTGCTGGCCTGTAGTTTACTACAACCAGGAACAGTGTCCACGCCGAGAGGAGGCCCCCGATGGAGCTTCTTATCACTGATGGCCCTGGTCGTCGCTTTTGCGGCCCTGTTTGGCGGATTCTTTCGCACCCCGCCAGCGCCGCAGGTCATCTATATTCCGGTGCCCCAGCCCGAGCCGGCCGCATCGGGTGGCGGTTGCCTGCCTCTGATCATTACCGCTCTGGTGATGCTGCTGCTGTTGGGCGTGATCCGCTTCTGAGGGAGGTTGATGCTCTCAGCCACAAAAGAACGCAAAGAACACAAAAGTGGTACACCCTCAAGACCAGTAAGTATCCCCGTGGGAATGACGATGCTTCCCCTGCGAGCGCAAGGGGAGGGTGATGCCAGAAGGGAGTCACGAGTGCAAGCAGCACCGCGCCAATGGACGGCCCCCGACCAGATTGCGGTGAAGAACGTCACAAGCACCCGTGGGGCGAGTCCACTGGACGCGATGTTCGGCGATTTGGCGTGGGGATGGCACCAATGTGTGCGACCGTTACCCGACGCTGGTGCCCTCCTCGGCTCCCTATCTTATGAAAGAGCAAGCCATTCGCGAAGAGTTGCTTCAAGGTGCTGCGCGTCGGAATGGGCCAATTGACCCAGCAGTTTGATCACTAACCCGGCTTCCACGGTATAGAGGCCACGTTTTACTGCGGAGGGTACATTCAGCCCTGCACGCCGCCACTCCGTCAAGATAAATTCACCTGGCAATAATCCCGTCATCCGACTGGTGAGCGGAACGATCATCAGATCGTGACTGATATGCGGACCATTCACCACAATCGCAGGGCGTACTTTACTGCTCGACAAATCAGAAAAGGGATAGCGTACCAGGATCAGGTTATGCTGCGAGTAGGTCGGCATAGACATCATCCTCGGGATGATCCCAGATCTGGTTGAGTGAGCTGGAGCTTGCAGCTTGCCAGAATAAGTGTTCCTCCTCGGTGAGGACGGTCACAAGCACGTGCGCTCCATCGGGCAAAGCCGTTGGTTCCAGCAGTTCTATTTTGCCATCGCGCACAATTGCACGGATCGTGAGTAACATGGGTTCTCTCCTCTCGCGCATGGGTTTACACCCGACAGGGTTCATTATATACGCCAACTGCGAGGGCGGCAAAAAGTTGCTCCAACCTTTATCCAGCAGGTTGATCATCACCTTGGCGAATTGTTGAACACGCCGGTGTAAAGAACCGCGCTGGGGCACTTCGCCACAAAAAAGACTGGTTGTTTTGACGCAAAGGCGCAGAGACGCAAAGGTTTTACATATCTTTGCGCCTCTGCGCCTTTGCGTCAAAAAAAGGTGCGTGGTTGGCGACCTTGTCACGATTCTGCGCCATCGCATTGTTCATACCGCGCAGCCATGGCGCTGCTTGCTTCACGCATCATGGTGACGAGTTCAGGGGGTTCGTGCACGATGCAGTGTTCACGATACCGCACAAGGATCTGGCGAGCCTGCCAGAGATCGTTGCCTCACGAAGAATGTCACCCGACGCAATTGAACCGAGAGAGCGTAGGGTGTCTCGTGAGGTCCCTGATGAGGTATCGAGCGAAACGTGAATGGTTGGCGCAGACGGCGCCACGCTCCCAGGAGGCTGTCCATCAGCAGAAGTCGGTCATCCTCGACGAGTTTGTCGCTGCCACGAGCTATGCCCGCACGTACGCCATCCGGTTGCTGACCGGCCCGGTCGTCGCCCCTCGTCCTACGATCACCCGGTCGCGTGAGCGACGCGATGGGCCTGAGGTGCAGGCTGCGCTCCGGCTTGCCTGGGAGGCAACCAACTGTATTTGTGCCAAACGGCTGGTGCCGTTCCTTCCCGAACTCGTGCCACTGCGCGAACGCCACGGCTATCTCGCGCTCGCTGAGGAGGTGCGGAGCCAACTCTTTCCCATCAGTCCCGCCACGGTTGACCGGATCCTCAGCCCGATCCGCCGTGACCCTGCCCTGCGCGGGATCAGCACCACCAGGGTGGGCACGCTGTTGAAGCACCAGATCCCGGTGCGCACCTTTACCGACTGGAATGATGCCCAGCCCGGCTTTTTCGCGATCGACCTGGTGGCGCACTGCGGCGGGAACGCCGAGGGAGCCTACCTGTACACCCTGGTGCTCACCGATGTTGCCACCGGCTGAACCGAATGTCTCCCACGCTTGAACAAAGGCCAACACGGCGTCGTCCAGGCCATGACCCAGGTGCGGCAACTCGTGCCCATGCCGCTGGTCGGCATCGATAGCGACAACGGTAAGGAGTTTCTCAACAACGAACTGCTGGATGACTGCGAGCGGGAGAGCATCACGTTGACGCGCGGACGGGCCTCCAAAAAGAACGACCCGTGCTTTGTGGAGCAGAAAAACGGGGCCATTGTCCGTCACTTCATCGGCTATGATCGCGACGAGGGCGAGCGCGCCTACCGCCAGCTCACCGAGGTCTATCGGGCGCTGCGGCTCTCCGTGAACTTTTTCCAGCCCTCCATGAAGCTGAAGGAAAAGACGCGTGACGGCAGTCACGTCCAGCGACGCTACGACGCCGCCCAGACGCCCTTCCAGCGGCTGCTTGCCGCTGAGGTCGTGTCGGACGAGCAGCAGGCCCGCCTCACAGCCCTGTTTACGGGGCTCGACCCGGTGCGCTTGCTCCGCCAGATCGACCGGCTGCAGGATGCATTGTGGCAGTTGGCCATGGTGCCACGCGCAAGCGAGCCGACCCGCCCGCCGACGGCGGCGCCGGTCACGTTCCACGGCGCAGCGTGTGGGTTCGGGGAGCCGGTGGAGACCGGCGCAGCGGAACAGGGGCCACCCGCAGGGGAAGGTGGCGCACCGGCCCGCCAGAAGCGGACGTATCGTCAGACGAAGCCAGATCCGGTGCCCCACACCTGGCGCACCCGGCCAGACCCGTTCGCCGACGTCAGCACGACCATCGCCGAGCGTCTGGAGGCCAATCCCGAACTGAGTGCCAAGCAGCTGTTCCGGGAGCTTCAAGCTGAGCATCCCGGCCGGTTCCCTGACGTGCAGCTTCGGACGCTCCAGCGCCGGGTGGCGGAATGGCGGGCAAAGGCGATCCTGACGTTCCACGATCAGTGGCTGGCCGAAGACCGGCTCCAGACTCCGCCTGATCTGCGCGGGATGGTGGATGAACCGGCTGATGCGGGCACGCCGGAGGTCGCTCATGCCGCCGACTGAGCGGTGTCAGCAGGGGGATGCCAGCTGCCGGAGGGCCAACGCGGCAGGTCGCACCAGCCTACCACGCCGCTCAAGGCCAAGCCGAGCGCGCGCTGGGCCACCTGATGGAGGCGCTGCGCGCAGCGGTTTATCCTGGCCCCCGCGCGGCCTTGACCTGGCGTGGTCGGGTGCTCCTGACCGCCGCGCAGCCCCCACCCGGCTCGCGCACCCGGCCAGGCGGCGCAACAACGTGGTACGATCTTTCGTGAGTGTGGTAAGCTTTTTCGTGAGGCAACGAGCCCGCCAAAGTAAGATTCTCTCGTGAGGCAGAACGCCGGCAATTCTAATTATCGTTGATCAGAGGGTGCCGTGGCCGAGCCACAGACCAGCAGCGCACGCAAAGGCCAACCACTTCTGGCTGACCAGTTTGCTCACCTGCTTGGGCAGATTCAGCGATTCGTTAAAAAAGGTTGGCGTGAAAGAGCGCTCGTAGCGGGTCATGATCGCTCCTGCCGGTTACGTTGCGGCCATGGTCTCCCGGATCTGCTGGAGGCGTCGAAGGATTGCCGTGATCTGCCCGCTCTGGAAGCGTGAGGCAAGCGTACCCTCGGAAAAGCGGTCGGCACGGACAGAGGCGCTCATCAACCGAGGCCACGAGCCAAAGGCAGCCATATCATAACACAAATGATCCTGTAATCACAGCTCGATCTGATAATAGACTCGGGGATCGGGGTTCGGGAGTCAGGGTTCGGGGTTCAGGGATCGGGGATTGGGGATCGGGGTTCAGGGTTCAGGGTTCGGGGTTCGGTTGCGTACCACAACGGTGCCTGTCTCACTTGCTTCTTCAACCGCCCACGTACCTGCGCCCCCCGATCCATAAACCCTGCACCCTGACCCCTGGCCCCTGCACCGCAAAGAAGGCGGCTATTTTGACGCAAAGGCGCAAAGGTTTTTGCGTAGGTGAGCGTAACCCTTCGCGTCTTCGCGTGAGCTTCTTTGAAAAGTAGTGCCCCTAACCCCTAAATCCAAACCCCCGATACCCGATACCCGATACCCGATACCCCTAAACCCTGGCGACTTTGTCGTAGAGGCCCACCCACCAGGGCCATTCCAATCAATCCATGCAAGTGCAGCCCTTCGCGGGGGCTTGTTTAGGGCCGAATAGTGAACGACAGATAGCGCCCGGGCGTCAGGTTCTCGTACTGGTACGGTGCGTAGATAAGGCTAAGCTTGCCGTTGTCTGGCACCTCAAAGGCGATACAGCCTTCGATCGCGCCACCCGCCGTCAGGTCAACCCAGTCTATCTCGCAATCGTCACCATAGTAGAGATCGGCATCATTCAAAGCTCCGCGGACATCGAGGGCTTTAAACATCATCGAACTGACGTTACGCTGGGTATTCGGGCCAAGATTTTTCACGCGCAGTGTGGCCAGCGCATAGACCTTTCCGGAATCAGCGGGCGAAAAACGACTACCCTGCGACCAGCGCACCCGAATGAGCGTAATCTCTGATGAGTACTGCTCGTTAGCGAAAGCATTACGGATAGGGCCAATCGTCTGCGTCTGATTGAAGGCCTGAACCTCGGGTGTGGGAGCCGGCGTGGTGGTTGGGATGTTGGTTTGCGGCGTGGTCACCAGGCTCTGGTGAACCCAGCCGATGTTACCAATCTTTACGCGGTCAGGAACACAATCGGCACCAATCTGATCGATGCGAATGGTAATCCACTCACTCTGGCGGTGCAGATACGTGACGGTATCGCCTGGGCAGACCTGGCCGATCACCGTGCCGCTTGGCGTCTCGCGCATATTGCCGCCATTGGTAATCTGGCCCATAGCGGGGCCTAGCGTTGGCTGCGGGGTTGCCGTTGGAGGAATGGTTGCCGTTGGAGGAATGGTCGCCGTTGGCACAGCAGCGGCCGTTTGTTCAGCGTCGGCTGTGGCCTGTGCGGCAACAACCTGTGCTGCGGCGACCTCCGTTGCGGCAACATCAGGCGGGGCCGTTGGGGTCGCCTCGGGTGTAACGACAACGACTTGGGTTACCACCTGGGTAACGATCTCAGTGACGACGCGGGCGGTCTGGGTTGGCTGTGGCTCCACTTGCGCAGCCGGGACAGCGGCGGTCTGGCCACAGGCGCTGGCAAGCATCAGTGCGAGCCCGCCGAGGAAGAGGGCCAGTGTACGTTTTGTCCTTCGCATAGTAGTTCTCCTGGGATGTGAGTAGCGTAATCTGTTGGGGGATGGATGCGTGTGATGGACTCCCTGCCGTCTCCTTCAATAATGCGACGTCGCCTGCGAATAGCAATGAGCATTGACGTATCCTCGCCGTCGTTGTTCGGCACCAGCGCTTGGAGAGGACTGGACGTTCTGGCTCTGTAGATCATTGTACGCACGAGGTCGGGCGCAATTGCGGACGGTTTCGCTTTTCAGCGGGTGAAATTTTGTTTAAGGTGACCGTGACCGTCCCATAGACTCTCCTTCTCTCTTTCTTCGCCTCTGTTCAGGACTGGCTTTGCAGCTTTATGTGAGCTTTTCTCCTTTCGGGTCTCGGGTCTCGGGTCTCGGGGGTCAGGGTTCAGGGTTCGGGGTTCGGTCGCGTACCACAACTGTGCTTGTCTCACCTGCTTCTTCAACCCCGCGCCCCCCTAACCCCTGCACCCTGGCCCCTAACTCCTGCACCCTGGCCCCTGCCCCCTAACCCCTGCCCCCTGCCCCCAACCCTGCAAAAGATCCTGGAGAGACTCTTTGGTACTGTCAAAGGTGGTGATGGCTTGCATATGCTGTTCTTGTGCTTCAATGCGGTCGGAATGGTACAATAAAAGACGACGTAGATCGACTTACGAGCATAGAGAGATTATTATTGGAACTGGATGAGCTTGCGCCAGAGTATCAGTCCTCTAACCCACACCATTGTGCCACTCTTTCATCCTTGCCGCGAAGAGTGGGCTGAGCATTTTATCTGGTCTGCTGATGGGCAGATCATCAACGGCACGACGCCAAATGGGCGAGCAACCATATCAAACGCATCCGTGAGGGGCAATTGAGTCAGTTGTACCCGATCACCACCTGATTCTGTACGGAGCCATCCCGT
>NZ_RYFF01000139.1 GCF_004138165.1 Candidatus Chloroploca sp. Khr17 | reverse complement strand
CCAGCTCTGTCGGGGGCAGTTGCTCGGCTGGCCCCCAGAGGGGCTGGCAGAAGTAGTCCCCAAGTCGTAACGGTCGCGACGTGGAGCGTTTCTTGCACGACGTGGTATGGTATACTCACTTCCATGCCAACTCAACTACGATATGAATTGCCCATACGATGAACCCATTACCGCCACAACCGACACGCCCAAACCATATTCCTATGTATGCGGACGTTTGTTTGCATGCGCTTGTGGAACGCAACCTCGGCGATAAGATCTCTTTGGGTGGCGCTTTTGGGTTGCTTCACTATCTCGATTACCGCCCAACCTTTGATGTGGATGCCTGGTGGACTGAGAACGCCTCAACAAGAGACAAAGAACAGGTAGTGGAAGCGATCATGGCGGCGCTGATCGTCTACGGCCAGGTGCGTCGTCGCGCATTTGGTGATGTGATCAGCATCGAACTGGAGACTGCCGACAGCAAGAAAACCTTCAGTTTTCAGATTGCTGAACGATCTGCGCAATTGCTGCCGTCGATGAGGTATTCAACGATGTCGAAATGGATTGACGCCACCCTTTACCCAGATGTTGACCCGCCTGATGAGTTGGTCTCGCTCGCTGACCGCGTGGATTTCATTGCGCGCCTCTGCGCGGCGTGGGATTTTGGCCTTGTCCCGGACAAAGCAACGCTTGACGAAATACGCCGCCCCGAGTGGCAAGCAGCTGTCGCGGCCTGTCAACTCTTGACCTCCCACACCTATCATCTCCTGCGCCGCTGGCATCACCTGGAGCCAGCCCCTTATCTGGGGCAGAAACTAGGCTATATTCGGGATGATCCCAACCTGGCCTACATCTAGAGTCAATGCTTTGCAAATAAGACCTCACAGGGCTGCTCGTCGTCATTGGAACGCCATCCACGCCCCCATTTTCCTTCGTGGTGGTGCGCCGACAGGCGCATCTTGTGCTGATGCAACGTCATTGCGATCGTCCGCAGATGACGCAGATGCGGAAGCTCTCATCTGCGTCATCTGCGGACTTTATCTAACCCTCCTGGGGCGTTGCATCAGCCCTGGGCAGCTGGTGAGGAAGCCGAGCTATGCGTCGGCTGGTTGGAATTGATGGCGCACGGCAAGCATTGGCATCTGTGCTAGAATGAGGCGAGCGCTAGATTTATGGTTGTTGGGCAATGCTCGCTGAGAGAAGAGGTCACACAATGACGATCTTGCTTGAAACCGTTACCCCACCCAAGAGCGGTGTATTTCAGATCGATTTTTCGGTTGCTGGCGAAATTGTTGTTTCTGCCGACGATGCCCGTCGTTCGGTTGGCGTCTATGTTGGCACGATGCTTGCCGATCTGCTCCATGCTGAGGCACCGATCCTGGTGCTGAAGGATCATGGCATCTTCTGGCGCGTCCCGGTGATTTTATCCACGGCATCACTGGGACGTGTGGGGGCTGTCGGTGCAATTGATGTCGATACCCAAACGGGCGAGCTCCTCCTTGACGAACGTAACCTTCACGAGATTGACCAGAATGCCGAACGTCTTGCTGCGGGTGCCGCACTATAGGCAAAGTCGCGACGGTTACTGTCTGCCTGCCTGTATCAGTATGGTGCTTGCCTATTGGGGCGATCTTCGCGACGAAGCAACCCTTGCCCGCCAACTTGGCACCAAGCGGTATGGCACTCCGATGACAGCCGTAACCAGAATAGCGCTTCATCGCCGCTACGAAGTTCACCTTACGTCACTGACCGACACACTTCTGCAAAACTATCTCCACTTCGGTGTGCCCGTCATTGCCCGCGTTTGGACGGCTATGTTGCCTGATTGGGATGTTGTGTCGTCTCACGTTCTGGTGGTGGTTGGCTACGATGAGGGTGGCGTTTATCTTAATGATCCGGCCTTTGACGCCTATCCCCTTCATGTGCCATGGGCTGCATTTCTGGCGGCATGGGCTGAATTTGATGAGACTGCCGTCATTGTTACGAAGGCGGGTGCGAGCAGATGACGCTGGGGGTGGGGTGCGCCGCCGATACGCCCGTGGGCGCAGCAGCGATGAGGGGGGCGTGTTCGGCAAGGGGGACGCTGG
>NZ_RYFF01000138.1 GCF_004138165.1 Candidatus Chloroploca sp. Khr17 | reverse complement strand
GTGAACGTGACATGACCGCCTCGACCGCTTTGCATCGCCGGGCGGGGGAAGTCGGTGGGCAGGGTCAGGAGCGGCGGTGCGCCAGTGAGCTGCTGCCGCCAGTAACCCAGGTGCTCCTCAAGCACCGCGCCCTGGAGCCACTCGCGCTGCCAATGGGCGTAGTCGGTGTACTGGATTGGCAGCGCGGGCAACTCAGGCGCGAGCTGGGCAGTCAGCTGCCCGTAGAGGGTCGAAAGCTCGCTCATCATGATGCCCATCGACCAGCCATCGGCGACAATATGGTGTACCGTGATCAGCAGCACATGGGTGGTCGGGTCGAGGCGCAGCAGGCTGACCCGCCACAGCGGCCCGGCCGCCACGTCGAATGGCACACCCACCACAAAGTCAGCGCGCCGGGCGACCTCGGCCTGCTGTTGGTCCGCAGGCAGCTCGGAAAGATCAATGACCTCAAGGGCGAAGGACGGCGGATTGATCTGCTGATAGGGCTGACCATCGACCTCGGGGAAGGTGGTACGTAGCATCTCATGGCGGGCTTCGAGCAGTCGGAAGGCCTCACTGAGGGCGTGCGCGTCGAGCCGCCCGCGCAGGTGCAGCACGGTCGGCATATTGAAGAGGCTGGCGTTCGCTTCGAGCTGGGCCTGGAACCAGACGCGCTGCTGGGCGAACGACAGCGGTAGATGCGTGCCTGCATCGCGCACCAGCGGCGTCATTGGTGGCGCGACGGACTGGATAGCCTGCCTCAGGAACGCGATCACCTCGGGCTTCCGTGCAAGGAGCTGATCGCGCAGATCCGCAGTCAAAGCCCCTTTTGGTGCCTGGTAGCGCAGATGGTTCTCGTCGAGCCAGAGCTGAATACCTGCTGCCTCAAGCTGCGTGATGAACTGGACTATCGTCATAGAACACCTTCTTCAAGTTCGATAGAGTCAGCACTGGCTTGCACAGGAGCGCCAGCTGTAATACGTTGCGTGAGGGCGATATGGCAGGACAAGCCTGCGACTGTCGGCTCCGCAAAAATGGTCTGCATCGGCAGCGCGATCTGAAAGACCTTCCGGATATGGGCGATGACCTGAGTCGCCAGGAGCGAGTGCCCGCCCAGTTCAAAGAAGTTGTCATGGATGCCGACACGCTCGAGCTGGAGTACTGCTTGCCAGATCGCGGCAAGCTGCTGCTCAAGCTCGGTCTGGGGGGCCACGTACTGGGTTGCGCTTTGCCCAGGCATGCTGGGCGCAGGCAGCGCCTTGCGGTCCACTTTGCCGTTGGGGTTCAGCGGCAGCGCGTCAAGGCTGACAAAGACGGCAGGAATCATATACTCGGGCAGCCGCTCGCTGAGGAAGGCCCGCAGATCGGCGGCGAGCGGTACGGCCTCGGCACCCGACGCCGCGACCAGATAGGCCACCAGGCGTTTCTCGCCTGGGGTATCTTCCCGCATGATGACGATCGCCTCCTGCATTGTGGGGTGCTGGCGCAACACCGCCTCGATCTCGCCCAGTTCGATACGGAAGCCGCGCAGCTTGACCTGGTGGTCCAACCGCCCGAGGTACTCAAGCGTGCCATCAGGCAGGTAGCGCGCCAGGTCGCCGGTCTTGTACAGACGCGCAGCGGCTAGCGGGCTGAAGGGGTCGCGAATGAACTTCTCCCCAGTCAACTCGGGTCGGTTGAGGTAGCCACGCGCCACACCAGCACCGCCGATGTGCAGCTCGCCAGCCACGCCCACAGGCACCTGCTGGCCATATGAGTCGAGCAGGTAGATCTGCACGTTGGAAAATGGGCGACCGATCGGCACGGTGGTAGCGCCCGCAACGCGCTCCGCAACGTGATGGCAGGTGGCGCCAATGGTCGCCTCAGTGGGACCGTAGGCGTTGACGAAACGCCGCCCTGCCGACCAACGCTCCGCGACCTCCCAGGAGCATGCCTCTCCCGCCGAGATCACCGAGGTGAGCTGTGGGAAGTCGGACGGGGTGAGGACCGCCAGCAGCGACGGCGGCAGGGTCGCGAGCGAGACCGCTTCTTCCTGGAGCCAGGCCACCAGGGCCAGGGGGTTGGCGCGTGTCTCGGGCGCGGCCAGCACCAG
>NZ_RYFF01000062.1 GCF_004138165.1 Candidatus Chloroploca sp. Khr17 | reverse complement strand
GCGCAGGGGGCCGGGGAAGACTATGTCTTTCCGCATCAGACCTTCCAAGAGTATCTGGCGGGCCTGGAACTGGTGAGGGGTCCGGCCTTCGTCGAGCGGATGATGGCCGTGCGGCACGACGACCGGTGGCAGATTCCGATGATGTTGGGGCTCGGGCATGCGGTGCATGAAGGCTTGTTTGCCATCCCGTACCAATTCCTGAACCGACTGCGCTGTCTGCGCGAGCGCAGTGCCGAGCAGCGGCAACAGGATCTGGTCTTGGCGGCAGTGATCGCGGCGGATGTGGGCTGGAAGCGCCTGCGACGCGGGGGCGACGAATTCGGTCAACTCCAGGCGGATCTGGCAGCGGATCTGGCGAGCCTGATCACCGACCCGACCGTCCCGGTGGCGGTACGCGTTCAGGCGGGCGCCCTCGTTGCGCCGCTGGGCGACCCCCGCCCCGGCGTTTGCACGCTGCCACCCGCGATGGTGGAACTGCCTGGGGACAGCGTGATGCTGGGGGTAACCGCTGCGGAGCGTGCCCAACTGCCAAGTAATAGGCAGGGTTGGTTTGCCGATGCTGAGAACGAGGTGGAGGTGCCCGTTCCCGGGTTCGCCATCGGGCGCTACCCGGTGACGAATGCGCAGTATGCGGTGTTTATCGCCAAGGGCGGGTATGATCCAACGGCCCCCTGGTGGGATGCGGCAGGGCGGGCGTGGCTGGCCCGCGATGATGCCGCCACCGAGGGGTTGGATCCGTGGCAGCGGCGGCAGCGCAAAGATCAGCCAGAATGGTGGGATGATGAAGCGTTCGGGCACGGGCGTGGGAACTCCCCGGTGGTGGGCGTGAATTGGTATGAAGCCATGGCCTTTGGCCGCTGGCTGACCGCATACCTGGATGATCGCTTCGTCTACCGGCTGCCGAGCGAGGCGGAGTGGGAGTATGCGGCGCGGGGGCCGATGCGGCGGATCTATCCGTGGGGGGCGGCTGAGCCTGAGGGTGAACGGGCGAACTTTGATGAGCAGTATGGTGGCACGACTGCGGTGGGTTGTTTCCCGGCCGGGGCGACGCCGGACGGGGTGCTCGATCTGGCGGGCAATGTGTGGGAATGGACGCGGAGTGTGTATCGTCCGTACCCCTATGATCCTGAACCTGACAATGGACGGGAGGAGGGGGTTGATGCGGCCAGAAAACGCTTTACACTTCGTGGCGGCTCGTGGCGCGATGCTTCGTTCCTCCTGCGCGCGGCCCTCCGCAACCTCTTTCGCCCGGCGCCCATCTTCGGGATGTGGGTTTTCGGCTTGCCCGGCACCCACATGTGTAAAGTGTTCTGTATTCTGTCGCGTGGCGTAAGTACCGCCGTGCAGGTAGCACAGGTAGGGCTAGCGGGGGCGCGGCGCGGTGCCGGGGGGATGCAAGGGGGCGCACCCCCTTGCTTGCGCCCGTGGCGCAACGGCGCGGCATGCATCGCTTGCTGGCTCACTTTCACTGGTCGCTATGTGCGCATCGCCTCGGTGTCGCAATGAATACGGGCACCAGGCGCGTGCCATCTTATGCCACGCGCCTGATCTTGGGCGCGGTCACATGGATGGACGCACCCCAGCTTCTGTGCCAAGGTTCGCCCCCCCGTTGAACGTGCCGTTGGACGCGTTGGGGTGAGTTCCCAGGTGGGTGGCCTCGGCACTCGTGGGGCTGATCGTTGCGTCGCCACCGTCGGGCGGGTGAATGGGCGCGGCGACGAGCGCGTCGTTGCGGTCGCTGGGCGCGTTGGTGTCGCTGAGCAGCAATGCGCGGGCGACGGCGCTCAGGTCGGTGATGGCGGTCTGGATGTCCTGCTGGTGCATGCCGAGCAGATCGGCGTAGAGCTGGGCGCGGGCGATGACCTGCTGGTAGGCGCTGAGCCGCTGCGCGATGGTGCTCGCTTTGACTTGCTTGGCTTTGCGCTGCAGATCGTTCAGGTCGCTCTGCATGGCCTGGACATCAGCGAGCATCCCGCGATGCACGGCGCGGGCCATAGTGCGGCGGGCGGCGGCTTCGTCCGGGACGCCGAGCAGTTCCACGTAGGGTTCGTGTTCGCCGTCGGTCGGCAATGCTGCCACCAGTTGGCGGAGCCGGAGCAGGGTGGCATGTTCGCTGACGGGCACGAAGAAGAGGCCGCCTTCGCGCCGGACACAGACGGCCCCGGGGATGGCGTCGATGATCGTGCGGATGAGGTGCGTGAGATCACCCGCGAGGTGCAGCGTCTGGTAGGTGCGCCAGCGTGGGCGCAGGGCGTCCGTGAAGGCGCTCGCTTCGTGTTGGGCCGCGATCACCCCGGTTGCGGCGGTCGTGCAGATGAGGGCCGGTTCGCGGTGCAGCCGTTCGTGCGGGCTGAGCTTTTCCAGCAGAATGCGGGCCTGGGTGCCGTAGCTGAGGCCCAACGCCGCGAAGTCGACGGCTTCCCCCACCAGCGCAAAGACGATGTGCTGGCTGCTGCGGGTATTGATTGGGCGTACCAGGTTGCGGATGCCCCCCTTGGGTGGCTGGAGCGGGCTGCCCGTCTGGTGCTGGTCGTCGAGCCAGGCGTAGATGGCGCGTTTGAGCGCCGTGGCATCGGTGGGCAGGGCCGGGGCGAAGGCACCAAAGCCGGTGGCGTTGAGATGGTTCAGCAGGTCGTCGTGGCTGACGCGCAGGCCGCGGGTACTCCACCAGACATGATAGCCGAGCAGCGGAATGGTCGTGGTCATGAGCGGACTCCTTTCGTGGTCAAATGATGGATCACGGTGCGTACCGAGGGTGGGATGGCGCCAAGCATGTTGACCTTTGGGAACCCGCCGCAAGCCGCCGCGCTTGAGCGCGTCCGGTGAGGCGGGTTTCTTGCTGGCTTCAGCCAAAACATTGCCGTCATTGAACGTTTGTGCTATAATATCCGCAATGTGGGCCTTCGGGCTGCACAGGTGCTCCTTCGGGAGCCGCACCTGAACAGAAGGATATGTTGCGGGTTGCCACGCCCAAATCCTGCGTGGCGTAAAACATGTCAGGTGTTCCTTTGCATGGTGCACCACGTTCCTTCGGGAACCGGGTCGGACAGATCCGTTGGTCGTCAAGCTCGCCACGAGGCGGGTTGGGCCAAGAAGCCGCGCGGCTTGAGCCGCTGCGGAGTGTCACCGGTGTTGACGCCCAGGCGCGAAGCTTTGCGGTTGCAGGGGCATCGGGTCGGTCGGTCGATGATGATGCGCGGGCAGGGGTGGTGCTCAGAGGGCGAAGAGGCTGCGGAGCACCGGCTGATCGTCTTGCAGGTCGGTGAGTGTGAACAGGTGGTCGCTGAGCGCGGCGAGCACGTCGGCACCCTCGGTGGTGCCAATGAGCACGCTGAAGACGCGCATGCCGCGGGTGGTGCGACGGGTGTGCCACGCCGCGCTGAGCGCAGGGTCAAGGTGCGTCAGGCCGTCGGAGAGGCAGATGACGTCGGCGCGGTCGTAGGTGGCCTGATCAATCAGCGTCAGGGCGTGCTGCATCCAGGGTTCAAAGCGCGTGCCACCGCCGTTGAAGTAGTTCAGACACGTGAGCACTTCGCTGGGGGTGGCCTGCCCGTGCGCAAAGGGAAAGACCGCCAGCTCCGGGGTGCCGGCGAAGTGCATGACCACCATGTCGCGGCGTTGCCGGCGGGCGATGCTCAGCAAGGCCAGGGTCACGGCTTTGGCCCAGACCTCCTTGCTGAGGCCGTCGCTGCCGCCAGGCTCGGCCATGCTGCCCGAGGAGTCGAGCGCGACGATGATCGGCCCGCGCCCCTGCCGTTCGTGGCCCACCAGGTCGTACTGCATCAAGCGCTGCTCGGCATAGTGGAGCATGAAGCGGTCTTCCAGCGCGGGTGTGGTGAGCAAGGCGAGCTCGCTCGGCAGCAGGCGTCCGAGGTCGTGGCCGGTGGTGATGCTGGTGAGTTCGTCGGTGGGATGGGCGACCCGACTGGTCTGGACCGCGAGGGCGATCTGGGTGAAGCGGCCACACAGCGTGGCGAGCTGGCGGAGACGTGGGTTCTGGCTGATCTGTTCAGCCAGGGCGAACGTGGTCGGAAGGTCACCCGCTGCGGCTAGTCCGCCCGGCCCCCCATGGCTGGTGCCACCCCCGCCGAAGGCCGCGAGCGCGTGGTGGAGCGTGGTGAGTTCCGCTGCGGCGGTGTCCAGGGCGGCACGACTCGCCCGGCGGGCGGTGGCCGCGCGGGTGGGGGCGGTGGCCTGGAGGGCGTCGGCGAGCGTTGCGGCGGCCTGCTGGGCGGCGTTGGCGGCGGCACGGGCGTGCTGCGCCTCGGCCAGGAGCGGCTGACGACGTGCGTCACGAGCCTCCTGGGCGAGTTCGGTCAGGGTCGCAGCGCGGTCAAGCCAGGCCGCCGCCGCTGCTTCGTGGGCATTGAGGTCGGCGACCTGGGTACAGGTGGTCGCATCCAGCGACGCCAGGACGGCCCGCGCCAGGCCCATGGTGGCGAGCGCACTGGCCAGCGGGTCGCCGAGCGTCCCTGCGGCGCGGAGGTGCGCCCACTCCACTGTCTGCATGATCTCGCTGAGGATGGGTTCATGCCACTGGTAGGCCGGGCGGAGCGGGGCCACCGGGGCGATCATCGGCGCACGTTTGAAGACGCTCCAGAAGAGATCGGCAACAAGGGCCGGGCCGGTGACGACCTGCGTGGCCGCGTTGGTCACGAGGGTTTGCAGCGCGGCAAGCTGCGCGAGCGTCGTCTGCCACGCCTGGACATCGTAGCCATCGTGGCGCAGCACCTGGCTGCCGTCCTGGATGGCGGTGGGGGCAATGCCGTCGCTGAGCCAGGCGTCCTCGGTGGGGAGGGCCGCGAGGGAGCCCGCTGCCTCCAGGAGGGCAGCCTCGTCGCATGGTGCCGGCGACGGCGGCGGCAGAACGGCTGGGTCGGCTGGGGCCTGCGGCGTGGACGCGCCGATGGGCGGCGGCGGCAGGGCGGTCGGTGGGGCATCAGCGGGTACGACATCGGGGAACTCCATTGCATAGCTTCCTTTCGGGATCGCATGACCTTTGGGAACCCGCCGCAAGCCGCCGCGCTTGAGCGCGTGCGGTGAGGCGGGTTTCTTGCTGGCTTCAGCCAAAACATTGCCGTCATTGAACTTTTGTGCTATCATGCCCGCAATGTGGGCCTTCGGGCTGCACAGGTGCTCCTTCGGGAGCCGCACCTGAACAGGAGGATATGTTGCGGGTTGCCACGCCCAAATCCTGCGTGGCGTAAAACATGTCAGGTGTTCCTTTGCATGGTGCACCACGTTCCTTCGGGAACCGGGTCGGACAGATCCGTTGGTCGTCAAGCTCGCCACGAGGCGGGTTGGGCCAAGAAGCCGCGCGGCTTGAGCCGCTGCGGAGTGTCACGGAGCGTTTGCACCTGCGCGTGCATGCGCATGAGGCGATCGGTCTTCTGCCCCTGGCTCTGGGCCTGTTCCAGGAGCCGGTTGAGTTGCGTGGCGACGGTCTTGAGGCGCGTGGCCCCCTCGACGGCGGCCTGCATCTTGGCCTGATCGTCCTGGTGCGGCTCGCGCTGGGCTGCCATGGTCGCCTCGTGGATACTGAGGGCCTGGTCACTCAGTTCGACGGCGCGGGCGATGAGCGGATGGGCGAGCCGGGCCACGCGACGCCCGATCTCACAGTTGCTTGCCTTTAGGCGCGGAAGCCCAGCACGTTTACGGCTGGGAGGAAGCGCCCTGCTTGAGCGGCTTTAGCCCACAGCGCCGTTTGCCGCTTTCTATTGCCAAAAAATATGTTCTGTGGTACACTTGTTCGTGTGCAAGGCACGAAGCCGGTTCGCCGGTGGAGACGGTTGAAACGCACCTTGAAAACTGAATCTTGCCGGTTCCGTTCGGGAATCCTCGAACGGGTAAAAGGTTCAAGGTCGTATGCTTCTGCATCTGCACTCGCTGTCGGGTTCGCCCGACAGGGCCTTTGTCAGTAGGCCGAACGTCTCGGATGCTGACCTTCGGGTTAGTAGCGCCAGAGACAAGCCCAATCGTTTACGATTGGGTAACTGACTGCGCTGCTCCGGCGTCTGCCAGAGGGCCTCGCGCAGGATCGTCAGATCATCCTCCTCCACCTGACCGCGCCCTTCCAGCAGTGCATGCGCCCGCAGGAGATCGAGGCTCTGGCGCCAGCGGCGATCACTGGCGACGATGTGTTTGCCTGCGAGCTCCGTGCGCAACTGGGCAAGGGCGGCAATGATCGGGTCAGGGATGGCAACCTGAGGCACCGCTTGATGGAGCGCGGTCAACGCCGCCTCGCTGATCGTCACGGGTGGCGTGGCGAGCGCGGCGAGGCGGAGCAAGCGCGGAAACGCGGCTTCGGAGACATAGCCCACCATGAAGCGCAGGGCAAAGCGATCCCAGAGCGCCGCGAGCTCATCGCCCTGGGGGAGCTCATTGGCCGCGCCGACGCAGGTCACGAGGGGTACCGGCAGACGAGTCGGGCCATTATCAAAGACGCGCTCGTTGAGCAGGGCGAGCAAGGCATTCAGGATGGCGGAATTCGCCTTGAAGATCTCATCCAGAAACGCAAAGCGGGCTTCGGGAAGTTTATGGCGCGTGATCCGGCGATACTCGTCCCGCTTGAGGCCGACCACACTAATCGGGCCAAAGAGTTCATCGGGGGTGGTAAAGCGGGTAAGCAACCAGACGAAGGGCTGGGTGGGACTGCCCGGCGTGGTGATGCGCGCGGCGAGCCGCTCCACCAGCAGACTCTTGGCCGTCCCTGGAGGCCCCAGCACGGCCACATGCTGCTGGGCCAGGACGGCGACCAGCAAGGTGCGCACGGCGTCATCACGTTCGAGGAAGCGGGCGGCGAGATCCGCTTCAAGGCGTTGGAGCGTGGTCAACGGGCCAGCCAACGGCGTCAGGTCAAGGCCAGGGGTCGGGGTCATAGGTACCTCTTTCAGGGGGAGCGGTCGCGTGCGATTGCCGATTGCCGATTGCCGATTGCCGATGTGCGATGGGGTGCAGCGCATCTGGACGCGGTCAGCATCGCGCTACGGCCCGCAGAGGTCGTCTGGCACGGCCCTAGGTGGCAAAGCCCAGGCCGCGTTCCCGCATGCTCACATACTGATTGCCGCCAACGACAAGATGGTCGAGCACTTGGCAGTCCAAGAGCTTCCCGGCCTCGACGAGTTGTCGCGTGAGCAGAATATCCTCGGGGGACGGGGTGGGATCGGTGGAGGGATGATTATGGCCGATGATGATGGCGGTACTATTGATGCGCAAGGGCTCTTTGAAGATCTCGCCGACGCGCACCAGGGCCGTATTCACGGAGCCGCGATAGACACGGGCGAGCTTCTGCACACGGTTTTTCGTATCGAGGCAGGCCACCCAGAGCTCTTCCTGATCCAGCGCGAGCATCTCGACCATCAAGACCTGGGCGATATCGGTGGGGCAGCGGATCTGCAGGCGGTCATCATAGCTTGCAAGCGTGAGGCGGCGCCCGATTTCGAGCGCGGCCTTGAGGTGGGTCGCCCGGCGCGGCGTGCCAAGGCTGGCGGTGACGGAGGCCAGGTCGGCCCGGAGCAAGCCAACCCAACCGTGGCAGGCCTGCAGCGTGGCGGCACAGACAGCGAGATCGTCTTGTCCCGCGACGAGGGCGAGCAATTCGGCGTCACTCAGGGCGGCGGGGCCCGTGGTCGCCAGGCGGGCAGCAGGCTGTTCATGGAGCGGCAGTTCGCGAATGCGGGTCATCGGGGCATCTCCTTCGTGATGGGCACCTCAAACACAGCCCTGCCACACCAGCCGCGGAGGCGGCTGGTATCTACGGAGGAAGTATGCGGCACGACCCACATGCAAGCGTCCCTGGCGTGAGGGGCGACGATGAGGTGGTTGGTGGCGTTCAACCCTCCGCATCCCTCTCGCCCTGGTGTACCAGTTCGTTCTTCCATGACCCTGGCTAGGCACGCCATGGCATGGACGGATGCAGGCGGTAATGGTATCACCCTCACGGCGTTCGCCTAGCCGGTGGGCGTGCTTCGATCACGAGCCTGCCGCTTGCCGTGCGCGTGAGGAAACAGGCGTCCAGGCGATCGGCCAGATCATCAAGGCCCTGCGTCCGTAGATCGTCACGGAGGCGACGCAGGGCGTGCTCGTCGACGCCGGTGATGATCGTGGGTTCGACCCAGTGGAGGCAGCGTCCATTGACGAAGAGCGGGCTTTCGAGGAGCGGCATGAGGGTTGCCAGTTCATGCATTCGTTGCGCACGTCGGGTGGCAAGCGCTTGGAAGCGCGGTTCCAGGTCTTCCATCAACTCACGAGCTAGGGCGGCTGCGGCTTCGTGAGCGGTCAGCATGTCATCTTGCCACAGGCCAAAGGGACTGGTGGCGGATGAGTCATCAGCGGGCCAGCATGGTGCGGTCATGGGGGCGACTCCTTTCGTTCCGACCACCGCGTCGGTCAGGCGCTGGTGGGATGCCTCGCCGACGCGGGCGCAGCCCGTGCGGTGGGCACATGTGCGCCTGGGCGCGGGCGCGGCTTGCCGTGTCCTCCCCTGACCGCACCGGCGGGTGCGGTAGGCCCGTGCTGGATGCGATCGCTTGGGAAAGGACGCGGCCATAGTGTGGCGGGGAACATCAGGTGGTCATGGTGGAAGCCAGCGTCTGTGAGACCAAGAGCGGGCTCAACATGCTATACTCTAGGTGAGGAAGAACGATCAGACACGTTAGGGGTTTCTTGCGCAATGGCTGCACGAGATATTTTTCATCAGGCTGTCAAACAGGCCTTGATCAAGGATGGCTGGATCGTTACCGCTGATCCGTTGGTTATCCAGATCGGGAGGAATTGATCTCTACATTGATTTAGGCGCAGAGAAACTCCTCACTGCTGAGAAGGATGGCGACGCCATCGCAGTTGAAATTAAAAGTTTTCTCGGCCCATCATTTATCAGTGAATTCCATACAGCTTTGGGTCAATTCCTGAATTATCGCTATGCACTGGCGCAAAGGAAACCAGCGTATGAGCTCTTTCTCGCTGTGCCCGTTGATGTGTATCAGACATTTTTTACCTTGACCTTCACCCAGGGCATTCTTACGCAATATGCGATCAAGATTTTGGTCTATAACCCTGAGACTGAGGAGGTGCATCAGTGGATAAAGTAGCGCAATATCGAGCCTACATCCAGGATATCCTCACCGAATATGCTCAATATCGCCCATCCTATGGCGATATTGAGGTTGAAGTGATCATGGATCCGCTTCATGATCATTATCAACTGGTTACGGTTGGCTGGAATGGGTATGAACGCATTCATGGGAGTCTGTTGCACCTGGACATTAAGCAAGGAAAAATCTGGATTCAACACGATGGAACCGAGGAAGGGATTGCCAACCGTTTGGTTGAACAGGGCGTGCCCAAAACAGATATTGTCTTAGCCTTTCACAGCCCGTTTCGTCGGCAGTTCACGGGTTTTGCGGTTGAGTGACCATGAGCGAGCGGAGGATCACCCAGCCGGGCACGGCACGAGTGCCGTCCGTTGGCGTGCGGCCACGCTGTCAGGCAGCGTGGCCGCACGGTCGGTCAGGCTGTGCGCCGCTGGCGCGCCCTGGGCGAGCGGCGCAGCGCCATGGCGACCTCAGCGGCATCAGCGGCGAGGGCCTGCGCCCGCTCGGTCTCGCGCTGGCGTTGCGTGGCGAGCCAGGCCTCTTGCTCCGCCTGCCGCGCCGCGTTGCGTCGCGCAAACTCGTCAGGGGACACCTCGCGGCGACGGGCATAGGCCACGAGCGCCTCGACCGAGGCCAGCGCCGCTCGGCGGCTCGCGCCACCCGCCCCGCTGAGCTTGGCATTGTAGGCGGCCTCGATCTGCGCCAATTCGTGTTCCAGTTCGTCGTTGTAGGCGGCGTCAGCACGATGCACAAAGGCATCGTATGTCCAGCGGTCGGTGGGGTTGTCTGCCTCGGCGTCGTCGTCCCACCAGGGTCGCTGCGGACGCGCGGCCTGGGCCAGCCGGGCAAAGAAGCGGCGGGTGCCCGCCTGGTGTTGGATCGGTGGCGCCTGGCGCAGCCCTTCCGCCGCGGTCTGCTGTGGGCTAAGCACGGCCGTCACGCCAAAGCCGCGCAAGGTCTGGTCAGCGGCCTGCACGGTGCGCTCACGGATGTGCGCGGCGGGGTGACAGTCGAGGTGTTGACGTTGGAGCACGGCATGGTAGCGGTGCGCCGGCTCACGGCCGGTAAAGAGCACGGTGACCAAACGACAGCGGGCGGTGAGCGCTCCGGGCGGCGGGGCGGTGAGGGTAACGGTGTGCCAGTGGATGCCAACACAGAAGCCAATCTCTTGGACGGCCACGGTCGCGAGGTGGTTCATGGTTGCACGAATCTTCATGGGGTCTCCGTAACAGCACAACGCTGACGCCCAGTGCGCCAGCAGGTGCCTGCGGCCCCCACCGCCGCGCTTCCCGAGCCGCCGGCGCGAGCGCAGCCAGGCGGGGCGGCCTCTCCCAGGCCTGGGGGCACAGCCGCCGCCCCGCCGCAGGTGCGCCGCTTCCGGCGAGCGAGGCGCAAGGTGGTATGCTGCGGAGCCCTGCTGCACGCACCTTCCCCTCCTTCCGGGCGGGGCGTGGGGGGCCTGGTCACCCGCCGCCTCGTGACCAGGCCCCCCACGCAACGATGGGGGCGGGCGGGGCCGCCTGCGGCCCGCCAGGCCCGGCCCGCCCCCTGCCATGCGCCCGGCCCGGCGGGGGTGGGTCCCGCATGGCGGGCGGGTGGCGGCAGCCCCCGTGACCATGCTGCCGCAGGCGCACCATGGATGGCGCGCGCAACGGCAGCGGTGGGTGAGCGTGGCCTGGCCTGAGCGGTGCGTGGGCCTGGCTCGTGGGTGAGGTCGTGTGGCGTGGGGGCCTCGGCATCAGGTTGCGGGGTTTCTCGCCTGGCCTGATCGGTGCGTGAGCCTGGCTCGTGGGTGAGGTCGTGTGGCGTGGGGGCTCGGCAGTCAGTTGCGGGGCCACCAACCTGGCCTGGGCTTGAGCCTGCCAGAGAGCGGCACCTCCGTTGGGGCAGGCCACGCGGCAGCGTCGTCCGCCGGATGGCGGCGACCACCCTGCGCAGGGGCGCAGGTGGGGCGGGCGGGCTCGATGCCTGCCCGCCGCACAGCAGGCCGCAACCATGTGCGGCCTGCGGTTCCCCCTGTGGTGCGGCATGAAGCCAGGTGTCTACGGGTGAGGCGTGGCCGCCAGTGATCGCTCTGTCCTAACAAAGATATGCACTGACCATGTGCGGATCAAACCACCATCACGGCAGCGGGTGAGGACGAAGGAGGCGCAGATCTTCTTCCAGCTACGCCACATGGTACAATACGCGCATGGTTTGTGATCAGCATGACCCAAGCAAGCCGATGTGCTCCTCATGGCGGTGATCAGCCTGGCTCGTGCCGTGACGACAGCGATCATGACGGCCATGATCGAAGCATTGGGGGGCAAGCTCATCGAGCGCTCGTTGGCCCCAGCAGCAACCATTCCGGTCACACGGCCCATGATGGCTGATCGATGAGCTTGAAATCTGGTCAGAACGTTCCCTCGGATTACGGCCGCAAGCATGAGGCAATGATGGCGCAGTCACGCCGAAACGAAACCTTTGGGCGTCTCTTGAGTGGTGCGATCAATAGTCTTGCGATCTATGAGGGTAAGACCGCACCCAGGGTCGAGGAGGAGCTTGGGGTGCAATTGGGTGTGGCCGGCAAGACGATCCAACGCTATAAGGCGGGCTACCTGCCACCTGATGCCGAGGCCATCACGCTGCTCGCAGAGACCTTGATGCGTCGGGGCTACCTTGGACAGGCCTGGCTGGAACGTTTTCTTGAAAGCGCGCGCGCTCCTTTTGCCGCGCAACTGGTCGCGCGGCTCTGTCCACCCACGCCTGAACGCGCGCGTCCGCCCCGGATCTATGCAAATCTGCCTGCGCCCACCTATATGCAGTTCGTGCCCCGTCCCCAGGCTTTTGCGGCCGTGCTGGAGGGTCTTCAGCAACGCACGGCTGCCGTCCTGCTGGTGGGGTTGGGCGGGAATGGCAAGACGAGTCTGGCCCGGGAAGTTGCTGCCTGTGCCTTGCAGTCACTTCACCCCGAACTGTCGTTTGATGCCATCGTCTGGATTAGTGATAAGGATCGGCCCGGAACGACAAACGTGAGCGTCGTGCTTGATGTGGTAGCCCATACGTTGGATTACCCGGCACTGACCCAGTTGAGCCCGTCAGAAAAGCAGCACGAAGTCGAGCAGTTGCTCCGACGCCAACGCACCTTGCTGGTGGTTGATAATGTCGAGACGATCACCGATCAGGCCTTGCTGCACTGGTTACTCCGGTTACCGGAACCAAGTAAGGCCCTTTTGACTAGCCGCGAGCGTCATCGGGCACTCTGGGGGAGTTGGTTGATCGAATTGCGAGGCTTGACTGATGCTGAAGCCCAGGCATTGATTGTGCAGCGGTTGCGGGCGCTGGGGTTGCCAACCGTGTCTGAGGCTGCGTTGGCTCCACTCGTCGCGGTGACTGGAGGCAATCCGAAGGCGCTTGCGGTTGCGCTGGGCTTAGTCAAGTACACGCGACGCAACCTCCCTCAAGTCATCGATGATCTTCACGCCGCACGTGGCGATCTGTTCGAAGATCTCTTTCGTCGGGCCTGGGATCTGCTTGATCGCGCGGCACGTCACCTGCTCCTTAGTTTAAGCCTCTTTCCCGATAGTGCTGCGGCTGAGGCGCTCGCCGCGACAGCTGAGGTGACGGGATATGAGCTTGATCGAGCGCTCGAACGCCTGGTTGATCTCTCCCTGCTTGATGTGCAGCAGGTTGATGTGACCCTGCCACCACGCTATACCCTGCATTCGCTGGTGCGCGCCTTTGCCGCCGCCCACTTTCCCGTGGAACCAACCTTTGCCCAACATGCTGCGCGTGAGCGCTGGCTGCGTTGGTATGTGGCGTTTGTCGAAGGCGCAGGGGCGTCACGTTATGACCAGGAGAGCTTCGCACGCTTTGCGCCGGAACAGGAAGGCACGTTTGCGGCGGCGGTCTGGGCCCATCAGCATCACTACCACACCGAAGCACTGACGTTGGCGCGGAAAGCGAATTACTTCTACTACGTGCGCGGGATGTGGGATAAAAATGTCATCCTCAACCAGATCGGGGCTGAGGCGGCACGGGCGATGGACGATCCGCGGCAAGAGTTGCTGATGCTCGCCTATTCCGTTCAGCGTCTGATGATGCAAGGACGCCAGGCAGAAGCTGATGCGCAGATGGCACTGATGGAGGCTCGCCTCGCGACGACAGCCTTGAACGATCACGATGGGGTGGCACATACCGTCCGTCATGCCCTTGCTTTTTCAGCTCTGATGCGGGATCAGCTTGACGTCGCCCAAGGCATCTGGGAAGAGAACCTTGAGCGCTCCCGGCAGATGGAGGTGCCGACGTATCAGATTATTACGTGCCTCTGGCTTGCCCTGGTGTATCAGTGGCAAGGGCACCCCACGCAGGCCTATCGGATCGCTGAACATGCCCTTGGCGAAGCGGAACAGGCCGGGTATACCCGGGGAGTTGTCAGTCTCCAACTCCGCCTTGCCGCGCTTGATCTCGATCGCCAGCAGCTTGAGGGAGCTGAGCAACGGATTCAAGCGGTGACGGCAACCGCGCTTGCCTTCGATGATCGTCCTAATATTGGGCGCATCGCGTATCTGATCGGTCAGCTTGCTGCGCTGCGCCAGGATTATCCGACTGCCAGACAGTCCTTTGCGGAAGCTATTGATCATTATCAACGGTTGGGCTTAGTGCGTGAACTGGCTGAGGCCCAGCAGGCGCTGGCTGCATGTCACTGAACAGGTGTCCCAATATTCCGTCACCCTGCCATCAGCACAACGATGAGGAACAACACCAGGAAGAGCAGGGGCAAACACCCGGTTCCATGCGCCTCTGCAGGCACCACCTGAATGGCGATAATCTGGGGCTGCTGTGGACGCTGAGTCACCAGATGCCAGGCAGTGGTCATCAGAACGGTAGCGACCAGACCGACGAGAAGCAGGGTTTCCATTGGGTACCTCCAGGCTCTACACACATGGGCCTACCTGTATTACACTACCAAAACACGCGCATATGTCCCCAACCCGTGCAGGAACGTTCCGTAGTCGGCGTGCGAACATTTCCGCACCTTATGCGGCACCATTCCGCACCATGACCATGATCGTGTAGGCTCCGTCATGGGTTCCACCCAGCGTCAGCGTGATCCCAATGACCCTTGACGCATACCTATCATGCTGCGCGGCGCGACGGATCTACCCGTCGACCACCACAGACCGTCAGCGCAGCGAAGGCTGATCATGCATGAGGCTCAACGGGCAATGCATGGGATGAGGGAGACGATGGCCTGATGAAACAGCGGAACGAAGCCGTTGGGCGTCTCCTCAAAGCTGGCTTTGCTCGCATTGCCAACGGTGAGGGAAAAACCGCAGCCGTGGCCGAGGACGTCTATGCTTCTCGCAGCGAGATATTTCCTGCTCTCTTTGTGCGTGCATGGTCGTTGAATAATATACTTTCCATCACTAAGCGTAACCGCCGTCGATCGCCGTCCGCCTGATGGCCCGCCCACGCGGGCCGTGCGCTCCCGCCCCCAGGAGCGTGGGTTTGGGCGCGGCGGGGGCGGGCCGGGGTGGGGGCAGGCCAGGGTGGGCAAGGACGGGTTCAAAAGGACGGGTTCAAAAGGACGGGTTCAAAAGGACGGGTTCAAAAGGGATCTGGTTGCGGGGTGCAACAAGGGGGCGTCATATGACGCTCCCTCACTTCGAACCAGGCATCCCGTCGCGCAGCACCTCCGCAATGACATCGCCGTGGCATGGCAGCGGGGCGCACCAGCAAACGAGCCGCAGCGGGTGCTGGTGCGCCCGCGCACGGAGCCGTTGGAGTTCGTCGTAGACGCGATTTCCCGGCCCGGCGGCCACGTGCGTCTGCAACCAGGTGCGGTAGCGCGCAATGACTTTTGCCCGCGTGCCGTCGCGTCCGATGACAAAGGGGTTGCCAAGCGGCGAGGGTCGCCCGATGTAATGATCGCCTGGCTGCGCCGTGATCGCCCGTTGATGGACAACCGTGATCCGTCGATGCTGTCCCATCTCAGTGTTCCTCCTGATCGCCAACCGCCCCTCTGGCGGCAGATCCAGCGTGCGGCCTCATCACCACCGCAAGGTGGTACCCGTTGGAGCACGTGCGCCTTGCGTGACGCCGAGCGACGCTGGGGCGAGCGAGTCGCGTTGCGGCGAGCGGGTGATCGCCCTTTCGCCCGTTGTTCCCTGTGCCCACCACGGCATCTGATCGCGGCCCAGGTGCCCTGCTGGCGCAGTGCGCGGCCCTGCGCATCCGCCTGGCGTGCCTCGCTGCGGGTACCCTGCGGTCTCCCTGGAAGCGCAGCGGGGACTGAGCCTGAATAGGGCCTCTGCCCGCGATGCGTTGGCCCCCGCTGCTGCCCTGGGGATGGCCCTCAGAAGTTGGCTGAAGAGGGTGTGGATATGTCCTGGGAGCGCGAGTGGCTTGCCCACGCTCCCAGGATAGCGCACGACTCCTTCGCCCGATCAGGGCTTTTCAGCCAGCCTCTCCGGTCTCGAGGCTGACCTGGCCGGTCATGCCCAGGCTGACCGTGCGAGCGGATGAGCCACTTGCGCGGTCGTGGACACCATCAAGCTGCCTGCGGTGCGCGACCGATCAGGCAGCCCCAGTCCGTCGTGGCCTGTACTGGATGGCCTCGGCCACGTGTGCTGGTCTGATCGCCTCGGCCCCTGCGAGGTCGGCAATGGTACGGGCGAGCCGGAGCACGTTGTGGTAGGCGGCGGCAGAGAGCGCGAGTTGGCGCATCGCAGCTTTCAGCAAGCTCTGGCCTGCGCCGTCGAGGGTGCAGTGGGTACGGATATCAGCCGGCCTCAACTGGGCGTTGACCCGCCAGCCATCGCTGCCCCCGGCGCGCTGGGCCTGGATGCGCCAGGCTGCGGTCACCCGCGCACGCACCGCAGCCGAGGCCTCTGCCAGCCGCGAGGTGCTGAGGCGCTCATAGCTCATGCGAGGCACCTCAACGTGGATGGCCCAGTGCTCTCGGAGGTGCGCGGGGAGCTTGGCCTGCCAGCGGGCGATCAGGGCCGGTGAGCAGTGGCACACCTGCGCGGCATCGCCGTGCCAACCGCAGGGGCACGGGCGCGTGGTGGCGACCAGCATCGTGTTGGCAGGCACGTTCGTCGTGCCGGTCGCGGTTGCCAGGGTGACCACACCGGTGTCGAGCACCGACACCAACCGGGGCACATGCTTCGCGAAGGCGTGGAGGTGACACTCCGCACGCACTAAAGTGCGGCGGCTTCTTGCGGTTGCCCGCAAGCCACTTGCCCCGTGTCCAGGGGACTACGCAGAACCCGCACGTTGTACGGGATACGATACGTTGTGCTTCCGGTAGGGCAGATGCGCCCTGGTTCCCCGTGCTGCTGCACCGACAGGATATTGACTGCGCCCACCCCATCCCGGTGTCCGCTGAAACCACACTGCCCACAGGTATAGACCCTGCCGCGTGGTTTGTGCCGGCACCCGCACGATGGGCATGTCTGCGATGTGTAGCGTTCGTCGACCAGTTCCGTCTGGATACCTTCCGCTGCGGCCTTGTAGGTGATGTACTGCCGCACCTTCCCATGCGACCAGTTTGAGATTTTCTGATTGCTCTTCTTGCCGAGCTTGACCTTCTCAGCAGCGTCGCGCACATCTCCGATGGCAATCGTGCCTGCCTCCATCGCCACCGCCGTGTTCACCACCTCCCGCGACACCTTGTGCTCCATATCGCGGGTGCGCTTCGCCTGCTGATACAAAAATCGGTTGATACGCCGTTGCAAGCGCTTCCACATGCGGGAGCCACGTTTGCAGGTGCTCTGCCGTTGGCGCAGTTCGGCCAGCCGTTTGGCGGCGTACTGACGCTGACTGCGCAGTGCTCGGCAGGTGACCACCACGGTGTCGTGCCCATCACTCACCGCAGCCGGGTGGACTTCCCCCAGGTCTACCGCAACGGTGGTGGTTCCTGGGGCTTCCTTCGGCTGTGTGCCATGCTCCACCACGATGTGCCAGAAGTGGCGGCGCTTGGCCTTGTCGTAGACCAGGCGCACTTCCCGGATGTCCAGTACGTCGCGCAGATGTTCCGGCAGGGTGATACGAATGGACGGCTGTCCCCGTGCGCGTGCCAGGAGCAGGGTATCGCCCTCGCGTCGGATGCCGGTCTGCTTCCAGATAGTGGTACGGAACTTCTTGCGGCGATAGGGGAAGCGGGTCTCCAGTCCCGCCTTGCGGCAAGCTCGCGTGGTTTTACACGCTTTGTAGAACCCCTGTTGGGCCGCATCTACCGAGTGGGCGTGTAACAAGGTGGGCTGCTCGGCATTGGCCCTATCGTTCCACTTCTCAGCGCCGTATTGCGAGAGCCAGTGCCCGTGCTTGCGATAGGTGCGCCAGTGAAACACGGCAACCTGGGTGTAGCGTTCCCCACTGGCGCGGTTCAGGGCATCAGCTTCGGCGCGATTCACGTGACACGGTTCGATGTGGGTTCGGATCATCACATCCCTTTCTGCGCTTCAAGATAACGCTGAATGGTTTCCTGCGACACACGACCAGCCGTGCTTACGAAATAGCTCCGTGTCCAGAGAGAGGGCAGTTTTTGTAGCACGGCATACTTCTGCCGCAACTCCCGACTGGTACGTCCTTTCACCAGCTTGAGAACATCTGCTGCACTGGTAGACGGAAAGACCTGCACAAACAGATGGATATGGTCGGGTTGAATTGCGAGTTCCAGGAGTGACCAACCTTGTTCGGCACAAACCGCTTCAATCAAGATACGGCACTCCTGTGCAATGGCTCCGGTAAGGACGGCCTTGCGCCGTTTTGGGCACCAGACGAGATGATAGACCACGAGATGCACCCGATGCTCATCACGCTGATAGTGAAGATTGTAGGTTTTGTTGTTGTAACCAACATTCATATCTACAATATAGCACAAATGTTCAGCAAACACAAGGGCTGAAGCCTGCGAGAAACCCGCCTAACCACTGCCACTAAAGTGGCGTGGCTTGCGGCGGGTTTATATCGTCATCGAGGATGAGAACGCCGCCGTCGGCCTGGCTGACCAGGCCCGGACGCACCACGCGACCAGCCTGGTTGCCAAAGAGCGTCCTGGCCGAGCAAGGTACGCTCGGGGCATACACGGGGCGGGACGATGCCTCGGGGCCTGGCGGGACAATGCCCCCGATCGCGCGGGCCAGCAGGCTCTTGCCGGCTCCAGGGGCACCGGTGAGCATGATCGCATGCCCACCGGCGGCGGCGACTTCCAGTGCTCGCTTGACATGCTCCTGGCCGCAGACGTGCTGGAGATCAACCGGCGGGATCGAGGCGGACACACCATCATTCATAGGGGGCTCCTTTCAGGTCAGGCTTTCATGATCGCACGCCCCCCACACCGCGCCACGGGCGCGGTACGCTGCCGCTGCGGCTGAGGACGGTGTTCAGGAGGCACGTTGGGCGCGAGGTCATCGAGGAACTGCCCATGCAGGCCTCGTTGGCGTCGTTGGTGACGGGTGCGTGTTATGCGACCCTTGCGGTGGAACCGCAAGGGTCGGGCCTCCCATCGTTGCCCCATGCGCTCCTGCTACCTGGTCTCCGCACCGAGATCGGCATAAAGGGTTGGCAGATCTACCATGATCCCGCCTTGCTCACGTAGCAGGGTGTGGGCCTCAGGCGTTGCCCCAGCTCGGGCAAAGAGCGCCGGTATGACCCGCCACCCGGCACCTCCTTCCGGCAGTGCGGCAACGGTGTGGGGGATGGTGTGCTCCATGAGATGACGCACGAGTTGGCGATTGATCGCATCGGTGCTCCATTTGCATTCACCGATCAGGATCGTCCGTTCACGCCAACTCACCGCCACCACATCTGCCTGCACGCTGCGACTCCAGTGGCTCCCGATCACCTCAGGTGCACATGGGAGCGCCCCACGCATGCCTTGGGTGAAGACCCACGTGCGCGCCAGTTCTTCCCAGGCCGTCTGCCCCACAAAGGCCCGGAGCCCGGCTTGGATCTGCGTGAGCACCTGATCGGGTTGATAGGTAATCTCGGCCTGATGCGGCCGGAGGAAGCGGAAATAAAACCGATGGAACGGATCGATCAGGTGATACCGCCCCTGCTTGGAGCGTGCCTGCAAGGCTGGCGGGACAGTGGCGGGGATGCGCCGCTCAACCAGCCGCAACTCCTGCAGCACGCCCAGATACTTGGTGAGGTTGGTTGGAGCGATGATCGTTGCATTGGCGATCTCCTTCAAGGCATGCGCACCCTCGCCAAGCGCGTTCAAGACGGTCAGATAGGTACGGATATCACGCACCTCGTCGGCCAGTAACAGTTCAATTTCAGCCAGGGCCATGCTGATCGGTGCGAGAATCGCCTGACGGATGTTCGCACTCAGCCCGACCTGAGGGCGAAACCAAGCGAGATACTGAGGGACGCCACCGAGGATCGCATAAGCAGCCACCTGAGCCTCAGGACTCCAGTCAGGAAAGAAGTCGCGCAGGGCACCGAATGGCAGGGGTTGGAGATAATACTGAGCGGTGAGACGCCCAAAGAGGGGTGTTTGGCGACTGAGCAGCGTTTCCATGGTGCGGATGTGGGAGCCGCAGAGCACGAGGATCAGGTTGCGCTGCTGGAAATGCAGATCCCAGGCATACTGGAGTGCGGAGAGCATGGCACCATCAGCTTCGACGGCCCAGGGCAATTCATCTATGATGAGGATGCGGCGATCATCACGGACAAGGGTCGCCACATCGTCCCACAGATCAGACCAACTGGCGAAGGCCGGGCCAGTGGCGGAGGGCGGTCGTCCGCGGAGGATCGCAGCCAGGCGGCGCCGCTGCAGTTCTGCCGACTCCTTCTGGGCCATCCAGTAGCTCCAGGGGAGGCCACTGCGGCTTGCCCACTCGCGTAACAACGCCGTCTTGCCCACGCGACGACGGCCGTAGAGCAGCAACAATTCACTCCGCTCGCGCTCAAGCAACGTCTGGAGCATGGCTAATTCAGCGGTGCGATCAACAAACACTGGTCACCTCCCGGCAAAAGAGACATCGCTTCAGTATTATACTCGTGCAATGTCTCTTTTGCGAAGGCGCACGTACCAGGGCCAGCCACCCGCGCACGGCGAGGCCCCGCTGTGATGCTGTGCACCTGTGGCGGCGGCGGTATGACCGCCTTCGCGAGGAGTACTGCCTGATGCGGCCACTCGGGCTGCGTGGTTCCAGCGGGGTCTCAGGCTCAAGATCGTTGCACAGCAAGGCCCCAAAGCGTTGATCGCTGGATTGGATCGATCGTCTGGCGAAGCACATCGGTGCATGCAGCGCAGGCGCTGCTGACGCTTCGACCCGAAGCGACCCGCCTGATCCTGTATCTGCACGATGGGGTGCCGACAGACGAACCGGCGGCCATGGTGAGCGCGACGGTCGCGACGGTGCGGCGGCAGGGCACGCTCGTGGTGGGCGTGTATGTTGGCCCCCAGGAACATCTGGGGCGGCTGGAGGGCATTTTCGGCGCCGCGGACACGCTCGCGGTGGCGCGGCTGCGCACGTTGCCGCAGGCGTTGGGGCGGGTGCTCCAGCGAGCGGCGGCCACGCGGCGGCGCGGACGCTGACCGAAGCAGGGCTTGGCCCTGCCGTGATCGTGCATCGTTCCCACGCACCCCCGCTGCTCACCGCGCTGCCTAGCGCGGTGGACGGCGGGGGTGTTTTGGTGTCAGGGGGGGCTGCACGGGCAGGGTCGGCCCGCCACGGGGTTGCCTGGACGCAGCGGAACGCAGGCCCACGCCCACGCCATGGCAAGCCGCGTTGCCAACGCCCGCGCAGCAGGTGACGCAGCGCTCACCGGGCGCTCCCGTGCGGTCGCGGACGTCCTGGTTCACGCGGGCTGTAGGAATCTGCACCAGCCAGCCACCGTGAGTTGGAGGTGCAGGCACTGCATCGTTTCGATGCGATGGCCCCGCCGGACACGGAAGGTGTGGAGGCGAGCGGCCAGATGCTCGTGGCGCTGGATGCGACGCAACTGGGCATCGGTCTGGATGCCGAGCGCTTGGCATCGGTCGCTCTCGACGATGAAGATCGCCCTAGCTTGGTCGCGTACGGTTAGGCACGGTAGATCGAAGCGCATAGCATGATGACAACCTGTTCGACAGGCGTGGGTTCAGTGAGCTCCGTAAGAGTTGGTTCGAGGTTACTGGCGAGGTTTACCAGGGCCTCGACCTCGAAGAAGATAGCTCCTGCGAACAGTGCCGCAACTCATGGAATGGCCATGCGAGTTGCATAACGGTCAAACGCTGTGTGCAAGCATCGAGCGAAGACGACGGCGCAGGATCTGGTACTCATCGCCGTCCACGGTGCGACGCCGCAGGCTTTTGGCGAGACGGGTGGTGGGTTACAGGAAATCCTTCTGGTGATAAGCGCAATGCGGGTACGTTGCCAAACGACGAGGCTCGGTTGGGCACGGATCGCGCAGCAGTCGGTGCTGCGCGATCCGTGCCCATGCTGCGCAAGGGGCCTAGCGACGAACTATGGGCAGGAAGACTGTGAGCGCCTGCGGCTGCGTAGCAGGGCTATTTGTGGGGTAGCGCGTATCGGAAACGATTGCAGAGATGTTGCCGCTGGCATCACGGAAACGAGCAGAGATCACCTCGCCAATGGGAGCCTCAGCGAAGGCCGCGAAAGGCTGCCATGTCGCTTGCTCCATGGCGTCGGTCCAGATAAGCATGTCGGTCATTTTCGCAGCAGAACTCTCGGCACCGAGCTGAATGGTCAGCGTCGTATCGTTCGAGCGATACAGCTCCAGTGAGCCCGTCACCGCTGAAGATGTTGGCAGCGCTGCGGCCTCAACGAGTGTCAGCGCTTCAGACGACAACTGCCCCCCCTCGTTTACGGTTGCACTAACTGGCTGTGCTTGGAACGAGAGCGGCGTATTCCCGTCTACTAGTGAGCCTACGCACTTCTTTTGGCCTGCATACACGAGAATGTTGTTAAAAGACCAGCCGTTATACGCACTTAAGCGCATATTGGCCCCATTGAGCGGCCATGGATCGTGGATACTATAGTTACCAGCGCTTGTTCCACTGCCGCTGAGAACAACGACCCAGTGCTGATTCTGGCCTTGGGTCATACCCAGAAGCACAGGGCCGTTGGCTTGCACCGCTTGTGCGAGGCGTGCCCAGCTAAAGCCATCGTTGCCAACTAAGGTCGCCTGGCTTCCGCTGCAGCTTGCGCCCACTCCCCAGGAAAAAGGACAGCCACTCGTGCCCATACAATCACTGAGCGAGGCAGGATTCAGGTTTGCGCCATAATATTTGAAGACCATCGCTGCTGAGGTCAGCGTACAGCCGCACTTCCCAATCGTATTGCAACTTGCTGAGCATTCTCCATCGGTGCGTAGCGGATGGTTGGCCCAGCCGGGATCACGCTGAGAGAAAAATGGCACAGCACAGCTTGGCGATGGATTCGGTGGAGCGAGCAGATCGGTGGAGACATAGACGCCCTGGTTGCCGAAACCAACGACATCAGCCTTGCCGTCGCCATTGGCATCGGCCATAAGGCGCAGATTGCGATCAGTGCGCCAGCCGCCGGCGTAGTAGCCATAATCGAGAATGGACAGCTGTGGCGGGCTGAAGCTAGATCCAGTAGATAGCGCGACATAGACGCCCTGGTTCCCAAAGCCGACAATGTCAGCTTTGCCATCAGCATTCACATCAGCAAGCATGCGTGGGTGTTGATCAATCCGCCAACCACCAGCGACATAGCCAAAATCATTGATCATAAGCTGCGGCGGATGAAAGCCGACTCCACTTGCGAGCGCCACATACACCCCATCACCACCAAAACCAACAATATCAGCCCGCCCATCGCCATTCACATCAGCGAGCATGCGCAGATGCTGCTCAGTACGCCAGTTGCCAGCCGTATAACCAAAATCGTTCACTGCGAGCATTGGCACGGTGAAACCTTCCCCGGTAGAAAAGGCTACATATACGCCGACATCGCCAAAACCAACAATATCAACTCGCCTATCACCATTTACATCGACGAGCATGCGTGGATGGCGATCAATCCGCCAGCCACCAGCCGCGTCGGCATAACCAAAGGAGTTTTCCAGTGTGAGATACTCAGGTTCAAAACCCGTCCCCGTCGAGCGCGCAAGGTAGACACCATTATCGTGAAAGCCGACAATATCGGCTCTCCCATCGCCGTTCATGTCGCCCAATAGGCGCAGATGACGATCAACCCGCCAGCCGCCAGCGGCGAGATCATAGCCAAAGTGCGTGTGATAGTTTTGAGGTCTGAGAAATCCGGTTCCCGTAGCACTGGCGACATAAACCCCGCTGTTCCCAAAGCCGACTATATCCGCTTTACCGTCGCCGCTCACATCGATGACGGTGCGCACATGCTGATCAACGCGCCAGCCACCCGCTGTAAACCCAAAATCGTTGACCTGAAGTTGGGGCGTTTCAAAGCCGGAGCCTGTTGATCGCGCCACGTAAACCCCGGCCTCGCCAAAGCCAACCAGGTCAGCTTTACCATCTCCATTCACATCAGCCATCATGCGTGGGTGCTGATTGATGCGCCAGCTTCCAGCTACAGCATCATAGCCAAGATCATCAACCCAGCGAGTGACTGAGAGCAACTCTCCAACAGTGGAGATCACGCTTGGCGGGAGGGTCGCTGTGGCGACTGGCATTTGATGAAAGAGGGACCCGATTAGCCGTGCAACGATCAACAATGCTACAAGGCTCGTCAGCTTGCGAAGGGGCGTGGTGCGATTCATGGGAGATCCTTTTGGTGATGAATAGGCTACCGAAAGGTATGAGCGTTAACCCTCTAATCTAATGGAGTGAACCTATCGCCAGAGCTTTTTCCTTGGCTGAGCCGATACCGGTCTAATGTTAGCGAGGATACGGTAAGAATGTTACCTGCGTGCAGTGAGAAATTAGAAAAAGAGGGTGTAAACTGCAGGAGCTTCAGAGCCTGCTGAAAAAGTTCCTTGATCGTTTCGTTCATCGTTGCCATGCACACCTCCGCTGCTCATTGCGCTGTCTGGCGTGGTGGTCGACGTGGGTGTTTCGGTGTGGGGGTGCGATGCACGGGCGCTGTTCGGCCTTGATCCGAGTTTTGTCGCACCAGCCCCATGACGCGACAACGTGGACGTCTGTCATCCTCATGGGGCGCAAGCCTAGACTTTTCCGGTACGAGTTTTTCGTCCGATCTTGGTGCATGGTGTGTTGCCAATACTATAATGTCCATCTCAAGGGGACGCGATCGCTCGATGCGATGAGCCGTGTTCGTCACTGTCACCTGGTCACAGCAAGACCATGCTCTGACGACATACCAGGGTTCACGCTGTATCCACCTTGTTCCACGGTCTAGCTTCATGCGGCTACTGAACCGAAGGTCGGGGCAAGGCCTCCAGGTCTACCTGATCATTGATACGTTCCAGCAATACTGTGGATTGCTGATTTCGTCGACCATGACTTACCGTTCGCTTATTTCTTGAGGTGATTCGGACAAATGCGCAACCAACCGGGTATAACAGGTTTCCTCCAGGCCCGCCAGTGCCAACAGGCGTTGTTGCAGGGCCGTCAGCGGGGTCAGATGGCGGATGATCTGGGTTGGCAGCTCAACCACGGTCAGCGTCAGGTTGCGGAACGCTTCCAGCACGCGCTCCGCCGTGGGCCGACGGGTGCTGCGGTTGGGTTGACCCGCGTACAGGCCCCGCAGCGGTTCCTCCTGCGGGGCGTCGGCCAGGCTGCGCCGGATGCCGTACTCCAGCAGGCTCAGCACGCGCACCGCGATGGTCAGCAGTCGCACCAGGCCGGTCACATGCTGGTCGCGGCTCAGGTAGACCGGGCTGAGCGACAGCGCTGCCCCTTTCAGCCGCCCCATCGGGTGTTCGACCAGGTATTGGTCACGATAGGCCAGCACCACCTGCGTGGTGTCCAGTTCCTCCACGGGCCGGTTCGTCGCGTCGACGCGCCACCCCAGCCGGGCAATGGCGTCCGTGATGGCGGGTTCCACGCGGGCGTGGGTCACCGCCAACGCGTAGGTCGTCTCCTCGCGAGCCGGTTGCCCCCGATAGGCCCGGATGGTACGGGTCTGCGCGGTCGCGGTCAGGGTCACATCCAGCAAGCCCGCCACCGCGTGGCGTTCCCGAATCGCCGCGATCGCGGCCTCCGCTTCGTCGGGCGTGGTCGGGCGTCCCTTGCCCCGGCGGGCCACGAGCAGGTCGTCCAGGTCGGCCTCGGCGTCCGCCAGCCGCCGCTCCAGCGCCTGCTGCTGCCGCGCTTGCAGCGCGGGCGAGCGCACCACGATGCGGCGCTCGGTCCAGGTGACTTCCTCCCGGTCGACCGTGGCGGTCAGTTCCACGCTGCGCTCCCAGGCTTCGGCGTGGAGAACCGGCTGGCCGTGCGCGTCCAGTACGGGCTGCCCGTCGGCGTCCGGGCGGCTGATGCGGCGCAACGGCCCGGCGGCCAGCGCCTGCGTGATCAGGACGTCCACCGCCGCCGCAGACAACTGCAGCTTGCCCAAGGGGCAGAGGTAGGCGTCACCCGCGGAGTGGATATGCGCCCGCGTGGCCAATGGCCCCAGCTTGCTATCGCCGACATAGAGCAGTCCGGTGCGGCCCAGGCTTGCCCGCACGCGGTCAATGATGGGCAGGTACAGCGGGTCATCGCTGCACTGCCCCGGCACGACATCCACCGCCACGGGCATGCCCAAGGGGTCGAGGGTAGCCAGCATGACCTTGACCTGGGGCAGGTCGGGGCGGTGGTCTTTGCGGTGGCCGAACTGGAACAGCCCATCCTCGGTCACCTCCCAATAGCCGCTGGCGGTGGTGCTATCCACGCGCACGGTGGCCGGATTCAGGGCATAGACACGCAGGATGTGCTGGTTGAGGTCGCCCTCGCAGGCGGCCCATGCCGCATCGTCGCTGAGGGCGTACAGCACATCAGCCAGGCGGTCGTCGGTCAGGTCAGTCGGCCGCAACGCGGCGGGCAGCACGGCGTTCAGGGTGGTTTGCAGCTGGTCGGCCCAGGGGCGCACGCGATTGAGCCGATGGTCGGCGCGCGAGAGGATGTGGGCCAGCCAGACCAGCACCATCCAGCCCAGGCTCAACCCCTGATGGTTGCCGTGGGCCGGGAAGTGGGGGTCCAGGATGGTGGGCAGCCCCAGACGTTGCATGTGGGCCAGCAGCAGCGGCACGTCGTCAACTCGTTCCGTGTGGATGGTAGGTTGCGTATTCATACCACGAGCCTACCAAATTCTTCGAACCCTGTCCAGATTTAAGCGAACGGTAAGCATGATGCTGACGTATGTCAGATCCGGGTACCACTGTTGTGGCTATGTTTCATACTGTGAACCGTATGCTGAAGATGAATTGAAGGCTAGAGTTGTTGAAGGCAGTGTTCAACGGCTGAAAGGGGCAAGAGTTCGCGTAGGCTAAAGTGGTAATTCACTGTAACGCCACAGTGCTGACCATCAACGTAATCGCTGAGTGTTGAGCGTCGGCGGTAACGCCGATCACCCTGATAGTGTTGATAGATCTCCTGTAATCTGGTAACAGAATGGCCCCAATAGCCTTCACCAAGACATGGCCGCTGTACTCGCCAAACCAGGAATAGGGGGATGTCTTCTCGCTGATACAAAGTAATATATCGTTTCAGATCACTCAAATTCAGCGCTACTGCTTCATAGGGATGCAGATTACTCTTGGGGAGAAGTCGCTCGATAGACATAAATGCTCGACTTTGTGCTTTCACCTCAACACGCGCTATGATCTTCTGACCTCGAATAATTTCCAGATCTGGAAGACCGTGAATTTCACCAGCGGCCTTGTAGACTGATAGCCCGAGAACTTCTTGGAAGTGTTGGAGGATCCAATCTTCTGCCTGAACCGAAAGAGCAACATCATCAGTAAAGATAAAAGCAGATTTTGATCGTCCATCACATCGTGTTGAACAAATAGCACAATTAAATCGTGGTTGAAAGGTTAAATCGAATTTCATACTGTTCTTCATGTAAGCAGGCTGTGGTTCGTGTCCAGTTCATCAATTGACTGAGAAGTGCGCTAGCATTGTGCCGCGATACATAGCAGCAACGCATGAGGAGGAAGCTCACACCCGAGCTTCGTGTCACCAGCCGCAGGACGTGCGAGCGTGTCCCATGACGGTCATCGTGTGCGCTTCTGCCTTGTCCCAGAAGGGAGTTGTTCTGATGCATAGATAGCGGTGGCACCTTTTCCTCCGGTACGCGCATCGCATCCTGCTGCGATCTTTACGCGAGGCCAATGCCAGCCATGCGGCCAAGATTGGCTCGGACACGCGTACCGGAACGGTTCATCCTTCGCTTCAAACGCATGCTTCCAGGTTGTCTTGCGGTGCGATTGCTCCCTGTACGTGATGCATACGACTACTGACACGCCGTGTGGGGCAAGGCATACAACCTGCACACGGCGCTTGATCCGCGTGGGTTTCGCATCAGCACTCGTTCGCGAACCGCTAGGTTAGACCTTCGTTGCACGCCAGCTTCCATCAGCCGCCCCTTGTGGCCCGGACTCGTAACGGCCCCCGAGCGCGACCGGGTTGCTTGGATTTCCTATATCCCCTTTCCATACGGTTCCGAACGTGTCGATAATCGAGAGCGTATTGCCATTGAGACTCCAATCTCCGTTCCGACTGGGAGCTACATTCCCTGACGTAAACGCCATCGTCGATGTCATGTTGGCCCTGAGGACAAGGGTGCCTTTCCATGCGCCACTCGGTCCGTGCGGATTCGATGACCATCCATCTTGTACACCGTCCGTCTGCCAGTTTCCGACGAGTTGAGTTGTACTTACTGCCATCTCATGACCTCCATGTTCCTCATGTTGCGCGAACATCAAAGGATGCATCTGTCTGAACTGCTGCTCGAACCCCTTGTCTGCAACGTGCAAGAGGCTCGGGGACATGATTCTCGATGGAACGCGCACGTTCTGTGTTTCATCTTGTTGCAGGCTCGACTCAAAGGCTCCAAGCGACTTAATCCGGCCAGTAGCTGACCAGGCGGCCCGCCGCATCATAGAGGGAGCCCGGATCGGACGAGCTATTGTTCCAAATGTTCTCGGGTGGCCCGGGAAAGACGCGACTCTCGTTTGGGGCGAGCACGCCGCCGATGGGATGACGCTGCGCCCCGCGCACACTACACATGATCCAGCCGTCGAGCGTGACGGCGGCGGTGCTGACATTCTGCAACGTGACCGTCTCGGCCCGTTTGTCGATGGCCCGAATGCGCACCGGGACATGCGGTGCGGCGGCGGCGTTGGGGTCGTCAGCACAGTTGTTGAAGCTCGGTGGGAGCTGCGTTGGGGCCGGGGTCGGTTGGGGCGCGGCCGGGGGCGGTGGCGGGGCGGGCGTCGGTTGGGGCGCGGCGGGCGGTGGTGGCGGTGGCGGAGCGGGCGCGGGCGGCGGCACCACCGGTTGTCCCGGCTGGGCCTCCAGCACCTCACGGCCGAGCAGGCCGAGCAGTACGGTGCTCGGGCCAAGCTCGGGATGGGCCTCGAAGCGCCGCCGTTCAAAGAACTGCACCGTGTAGGGGCGGCCTTCCAGTTCCATGGTGAAGGCCCCGGTGACCGGAAGGCCAAAACGCTCCAGCCCGCCCTGGGTCTGCCAGGAACGCAGGAAGGGTTCACAGACGGTTGATCAACGATAATTAGAATTGCCGGTGGTGATCTTTAGAATTGCCGATCCCATCTGCCTCCACGATGACCTACCATGACGCCTTCAGAGGAGGGCGTCATGAAAACAGACCACGAGGTACGACAGATGCGACGAGAACGGAGCAAAGGAAAAACTCAGGAACAGGCGGCCGCGCGGGCCGGCATGAG
>NZ_RYFF01000012.1 GCF_004138165.1 Candidatus Chloroploca sp. Khr17 | reverse complement strand
GGAAAGGTGCTGGCACGCACCCAGGGGCCGGTTACCGTGTTGGAACGGCCCGCTCAAAAAAGTGACACCTGGTGAGGCCGTGGCGCTCTATTACAATACTTCTAAGGTTGCGACGCCCCCGACGACCACCGACGAGTTGCTCGCACTGGTGCGCAACGGCAATACGCTGGTACTCAACCAGAGTGCCTACCACAACTTTGGCTGGATGCAGGCGTTTGGCGCTGGTCTGATGGATGCTGATGGCCGTTGTGTTGCCGATACCACCGGTGGCGATGCCTGGCTGGCCTTCCTGCAGGAACTCAAGGCTGAGCCGAATGTGACCTTCTCGACCGATGGCGGTCAGGCCGACTCGCTCTTCAAAGAGGGCCGCGCCGATATGACCATCAATGGCCCGTGGGCCCTCGGTGACTATCGCACGGCCCTTGGTGATGACCTGGCGGTTGCGCCGATGCCTGGGGCCACGAATCCGGCTGGCCCGATGACTGGCGTTGATGGCTTCTATGTCAATATCAACAGCGCCAATATTCCTGGTGCCGTGTCGCTCGCGATGTTCCTGACCAGCGCCGAGTCGATGGATGTCTATGTCAATCAGGCCGGTCACGTGCCCGCCCGTACCGATATTGCCATCCAGAGCCCGCTCGTGCAGGGCTTCGCCGATGCAGCCCAGACCGGTGTGCCTCGCCCGCAGGTGCCTGAACTCTCCAACTTCTGGACGCCCTTTGGTGATGCGATCACCAAGGTGCTCGACGGCGGTGCCGCGCCCGATGCCTCGATTACCGAGGCCTGTGCAACGATGAATGCGGCCAATAACAAGTAGGCTTGTTGCTCACGCTTGCGCCCAGGCTCTGCCTGGGCGCAAGCGTGAGTTGTGTCGTAGGCTAAAGATGTTGGTTTGAAATTGATCAATTCTGGTGAGAGGGCTGTCGCCCTCTCTTGTTTTCCCTCAACGACTGCCACCTATCTGTTGTGTTATCTGAATGGAGGAAGCCGCATGGCTGCGACGAACCCGGAGTTAGCCAGAGCCGGTACCGGGGCACCACGTTCTCCGTTGAGTGAGACCTGGCGTCAGTTGCGGGGGCCGCTGGTCTACTTGCTGCCCGCTGCTCTCGTGATGCTCACGGTAACGTTCTATCCCCTCGTCTTTCAAGTCTGGATGTCCTTTACCGATTATGGTGTGATCCGCGAAGAAGGCAAGCAGACCCTGAATCGTTTTGGTCCCGGTGGGTTGCCCCCGGCCAATTATCGCCCTGCCGAGGGTGTCGGGTTGCAGAATTATACCGATATTCTGACCAACGAACCCGCATTTGTCGCCAGGCTTGGTGGTAACTTTGATTTCTGGCGCATCCTTGGGTTTAACCTCTGGTGGACATTTTCGAATGTTGGCTTCCATGTGTCGCTTGGCATTTTGATTGCTGTGTTGTTGAATGTCGAGGGCTTATGGGGGCGTAAAATCTACCGGGCCATTTTTATTCTCCCCATGGTCTTGCCCAATATCGTCATTGCGACGGTCTGGCGCAATATGTTTGATGATCAGTATGGTGCCATCAACCAGTTGATCAGCATGATTGCCGGCAGTCCGATCCAAATCCGCTGGTTCAATCAAATCGATCCCCCTATTCCCGGTATTCCGCTGCCGCTCAGTTACTATGCGATGCTCATTGCGAATATCTGGCTCGGCTGGCCCTTTATGTCGATTGTTGCCACGGGTGCGCTGCAGTCGATCCCTAAAGAGATGTACGAGGCCGCTTCGATTGATGGCGCAACTGGCCGCCAGCAGTTCTGGAGCATTACGCTGCCGCTGTTGCGACCCGCGATGGTGCCTGCGGCGATGGTTGGCATTGTCATGACCTTCAATCTCTTCCATATCATCTACTTCATGAGTGGCGGTGGCCCGCTCGGGCGTACCGAGATTATGGTGACGCAGGCCTTCCGCCTCGTCAATGTCAATCAGCTCTACGGTGTTGCGGCGGCCTTCTCGGTGTTGATTGCCGCAGTCTTGATCCCGATCTTCTTAATTACGAACCGCATTACGCGGGCCACGGAGACCTACGATGGCTAGTGTTGCAACAACCCCTGCCCGCAGCGGCAGTGCTGTGCGGCAAGGTAGTTCGAAGAGTGGGCGTCAATTGAAGTGGTGGCAGCAGGCGCTCTATCAGGCGCTCTGTCTCTTCATTGGGGCGACGGTGCTCTTTCCGGTGCTCTGGATTGTGAGTATGTCGCTCGATCCGCGCAATATCGCCCGTCCAACCGAGTTGAATTTGATTCCACCTGGGGCTTCGCTTGATGCGTACCGTCAGGTACTTGATCGTCCGACCGGTAATCCTGTTACGTTCGCTGAACTGGCGATGAATAGTCTGCGCCTCGCTGGCGGCGTGGCGCTCTTTGCGCTGCTCATTGGTGTCAGCGCTGCCTATGCCTTCTCGCGCTTTAAGTTTCCTGGGCGCCAGTATGCGATGATTGCCGTGCTTGGCATTACGGTCTTGCCCGCAGTCGCCACCATTGCGCCACTCTTTGCGTTGCTCAATGGGATCAGGATTACCGCAACCCTGCTTTCGATTGCCCTCGCCATTGCTGGGCTACTCGCCGCCGGGTTTGGCCTGTTGATCATTGTGCCGGCCTGGCGGGCTGGGACAGCCGTTGGCAGTACCTATCTGCTTGGGGGCGTTGCGCTGCTCATGGGGCTGATTTTGCTCGTGACCGCAGCGAGTCCCCCGGCCAATGATATCTTTATCCTGCGCAATTCGCTCCTTGGCGTCGGCATTGCGATGATCTCGGGGGCGTTGCCCTTTGCGATCTGGAATCTGAAAGGCTACCTCGATACCATTCCCAAGGAGTTAGAAGAAGCCGCGATTATTGACGGGGCGAGCGCAAATCAGATCTTTTTCCAGATCGTTTTGCCTCTTTCAACCCCCGCACTCGCCGTGACGGGCTTCCTCAGTTTCACTGCGGGCTGGACCGAGTTTTTCCTGTCGTGGCAGTTTTTGACCAATCCTCAGGATTTCACCCTTGCCATGGCGCTCTATAATATGACCGGCCAGTACGCTGGCTCGGTGCCCTGGTCCCGTTTCGCCGCTTTCTCGATCCTGGTCTCGTTGCCTGTGGCAATTGTCTATTTGATGTTGCAGCGCTATATTGTTGGTGGTCTGACCCTCGGTGGGGTAAAGGGGTGATTTTTGGTCTTCACACAGCGGGCGTCTCGCCCGCTGTGTGAAGACCAAGGGCGACGGCTTGGCGGTGCGCGTGCAAAAATGGGTTTGGATGGGCATATTTTTGAAAAGCAATGGGGTTTGAGTGGATGGCGTCTCGGCTGACGTAATCTTTGGGATGATGACGTCTGATGCGCGCTGGTTGAATTATCTCCGCGCGGAACGCTCAGGGGTGAGCCATCGCCATCGTCTTGATCCGCCTGACCCTGAACCTGAATGCCCGGTCGCGATCCGCGTCTCGGTTGGCCCGGCGGTCTTTGCCGACCGGGTTAGCTGTTACTATATGACTGGTGATGGGGAACCCCAGGGCTGCCGAGGGGTGCCTGCTCCTGGTTCGTTGGTGGTGGAGGCCGTGCCACTTGGCAGTGTCTGGGATAGTCTCTTCTGGGGGTATGTCGAAGAATGGTCGGCCCTGCTGCCGCCCCAGGCTGCCGGAACGCTCGTGCGCTATCGGATTGAGGCCTGGTCACAGCGCCATGGAACCAGTTACTGGGCTAGTGAGATTGTTGGGACGGCGCCTCCCAGTGGCGATGATGCCGACGATGGTCAGCCCGGTTACCCCTATGTGCGCTCGCTTGGCTATGATTTTGCCCTGACCTTTTTGCGCCGTCCGCGCACCTTTGCGTACGCCGTCGATCATCATCGCACGCCGCTCTGGTTACGTGATGCCCTGATCTATCATATCTTTGTTGATCGCTTTCACCCTGGAACCGGGCGTGCCTTTGCCCATGCCGATTCGCTGATGGGTTTCTATGGGGGTACCCTTGCCGGCATTATCGAGCAGCTCGACTATATTGCGGGGCTCGGGGTGAATGTGCTCTGGCTGTCGCCTATTTTTCCTTCGCCTTCGCACCACGGCTATGATGCCACGCGCTATGATGATATCGAGCCTCGCCTTGGTGATCTGACGACGTTTCAGTCGCTCGTTGAGGCCGTCCATCAACGTGGCATGCGGGTCTTACTCGATTATACGGTCAATCATATCTCCAGGCAGCATCCGGTGTTTCAAGACGTTCTCCGTGATCCAACCAGCCCGTACCGCGCCTGGTTTCGTTTTACCCACTACCCTGATCGTTATGCCTCCTTCTTTGGGGTCGATGAATTGCCTCAAGTTGATTGCGACCATCCTGCTGCCCGCCAGAGCATGCTCGAAGCAGCATGTTTTTGGCTTGAACAAGGAGTTGATGGCTTCCGTCTTGATTATGCGCCCGGTCCTTCCCATGCGTTCTGGGCTGCGTTTCGGCTTGCAACCAGGGCGGTACGTGCTGATGTGGTGGGCATTGGTGAGGCTATCGAACCTGCTGATACGCTGCAGACCTATCGGGGTCGTTTTGATGGCTGCCTCGATTTTCTGTTGCTCCAGGCCTTGCGACGCTTTTTTATCTTTGGCGAGTTGTCGGTGAGTCAGTTTGCGGCCTTTTTGCAGCACCACTTCGCCGCCTTCCCTGCTGATTTTGTCTTGCCCAGTTTTCTCGATAACCACGATATGAACCGGTTTCTCTGGTCGGTGCGTGGTGATGTGCGCCGTCTGAAACTCGCTGCGCTGTGCCAGTATACTCTGCCCCCTCCTCCGGTGCTCTACTATGGCACTGAGGTTGGTCTGAGTCAGCATCGCGATGTGCGTTACTATGATGGCACCGGCCATCCCGAAGAGTCACGTTTGCCGATGCTCTGGGGTAACATGCAGAACCAGGATCTGTTACACTTCTATCAACGTCTTGGGGCGTTGCGACGGGCAACCGTCGCCGTCTGGCGTGGCAGAAGGCATAGTGTGGTGCTCGATGATCAGCATGGGCATTACGCCTATTGCTGTCAGGCGTCTGATGATGAGCAGTGGCTCGTTGGGTTGAATAATAGTGCTGAGCGTGCGGTGCTTGCCTTGCCACCAGGCTCGTGGGAGCTTCGTCTGGTCACCGAAACCGCCGATTGGCAGGGTGAGCTCCTGGTCTTGCCGCCCTACGGCGGTGCCATCTTGCAGCGTCGACTCTAAGCGAGCGTAGGGCCAACGTTGCAAGATAGGTGGGTCGGGTGGCAAGAATCTCGCGTGTGCTGGTGAAAAGGCTCAGCATAAGCATGGGTTGTGAGGCTGTCAGCCCTACTGGTCGGGGTTTGGGGGCCTGCGGCCTCCAAGAATCTCGCTTATGCTGGCACAAACGGCCAACTTCGCTGGCCGTTTGTGCCAGCATAAGTATGGGTTTTTAGGGCGACAGCCCTAACGTTAATGCGCCCTGGGGCGTTCGCGCCAGGGCAAAGAGGCAAAATCATGACACTTCATTTTCCACAAGGGTTTATCTGGGGCACCGCTACGTCTGCCTACCAGATCGAAGGGGCGGTCAAGGCCGATGGGCGTGGTGAGAGTATCTGGGATCGGTTCAGCCATACACCGGGCAAAACTCGTGATGGTCATACCGGCGATGTGGCTTGTGACCACTATCATCGGTATGAAACTGACGTGGCCTTGATGGCCGAACTTGGCCTGAACGCCTATCGTTTTAGTCTTGCCTGGCCGCGCATTCTGCCCGAGGGCCGTGGCAGGATCAATCAGCCTGGCCTCGATTTCTACCGCCGTCTGGTTGATACGTTGTTGCGCCACGGGATTACGCCCTACGCGACGCTTTATCATTGGGATCTTCCTGTTACGCTTGATGATGCTGGAGGCTGGCCCGCCCGCGCAACCGCCGAGGCGTTTGCTGAGTATGCCGGGGTTGTCGCTGCTGCGCTCGGTGATCAGATCAAACATTGGATTACGATTAACGAGCCCTGGTGCGTCAGCATGCTCAGCCATCAGCTTGGCGAGCACGCCCCCGGGCGCAAGGATTGGCCGGCTGCACTCGCCGCCAGTCACCATACGCTGCTCGCCCATGGCCTCGGTGTCCAGGCGATCCGGGCAGTTTCCTCAGACGCGCAGGTTGGCATTGCGCTCAATTTCACTGCCTCGGTGCCGGCCTCAACGAGCCCCGCTGACCGGGCAGCGGCCCGGGCTTTTGATGGCTACTTCAATCGCTGGTTTGTTGATCCCGTCTGCGGTTTTGGCTATCCCTCAGACATGGTTGCCCTCTATAACGCTGCCGGTCTTTTGCCTGATAACATGGCTTTTGTCCAGCCCGGTGATCTTGACCTGATCGCAACCCCTACCGATTTTCTTGCGGTCAATTATTACACCCGTGAAGTGGTTGCCGCCGGCCCCAACCCACTCCAGCCTGATATCGTGCGCCTCGATGTGCCACGTACCGAGATGGGCTGGGAGATCTATCCCGAGGGTTTGTATCAGTTGCTGATCCGCTTGCATACTCACTATGCCGTGCCTCGCCTACTCATTAGTGAAAATGGGGTGAGCTATCTCGATCCCGTCACGCCTGATGGTACTATTCACGATGAGCGGCGGATCGAGTATCTACGCCTTCACCTTGAAGCCTGCCATCGGGCTATGCAAGCTGGTGCCCCCGTTGAGGGCTATTTCCAGTGGTCCCTCCTCGATAATTTTGAGTGGGGCCATGGCTACCATCAGCGTTTTGGGGTTGTCCATGTTGACTACGAGACGCAAGAGCGGATCCGCAAGGATAGTTTTGGTTGGTATCGCGATGTGATTGCGTGCAATGGACTTGAATAGATGATGCGTTGAGCCCCCAACCTGCGTAGCAGGTTGAGGGCTCAACGCATTGTATCGGTCTCAGGCGCGTTTATGCTTCTTCAGCGCTGACGGGTGGCGCTTCTTCTATGGTCGTTTCCGCTACCGTCGTGACTGCTTCTGGCTTGCTTGGGAGGCCGCTGGTTGCGGCTACCGGGTCGCGCTCGACATTCAGTGCGATCAGCCACGCGCTGATCTGTTCGTGTCGCGCATGCGGATCATCGGCAAGGCGCAATGGACGCCCGCGCGCGTCAATGACGACACCTAACGCACTCCCTGCAATTTCGCCCCCGTCCGAGGCAATCGTTTCGCCTGGTTCAAGGAGCCCGATCCGCACACCAGCCGCAGGGCGGATCGTCAATTGGCCGTAGCGACCCTGCGGCAGTGGGAGGCGTGCAAGCGTGCCATGTTTGACCTCGATGCGTTCCGTTCCGCCTCCAACAACCTTCAGTTCCACCTCGGCAGCTACCGTGTCGCTCGGCCCTTCACCAAGCAGGGTGACCACGCGTGCCAGGGGGACATTGGACAGCAGATCATGATCAACCAGAGTCAACGCTGCCTCAGGGTTGAATTCGGCGATCGCCCCCGCGGTAACTAACAAGCCCAGCGTATCGAGATGAACATCAATGATCGGCTGATCCGAGGTGCCCATTGGCTCCAGCGCATCTAGGATGGTCAAGAGAGCGAGGCCTGGCTGGGGGGCATGGGCAAGAATCCCGCCCCCGGCAATAATCCAGTCGACGGCATCAAGACTGGTCTGCTCGCGCAGCTTGGCAAGTGTCGTACGCAGAGCCTCGCAGGCAATCGCATGGGCCAGGTAGACATCGTCGCGACTCGCGGGCAAGAGATAGGGTCGCAAGGTTCGGTTGAGCAGTTGCTCACTGACGTCGCTTGTCGCAATGGCAAAGGGGAGCCAGCGGGCAAGCGTCGCGACGCCTTGCGTTGCCATCAACTCAGGCAAGCCATAGACGGTTCCGATGGTTCCGAGCACCGTCGGAATAAAGTGTCCGGGTGAGGCATAAAAAGCCGCTGTTGCGGCAGCCCCGGTGTCCAGCGTGAGCACGCTGCGCCCGGTGCGTTCGGCGAGAAAGCGTGTCATGACACCTTGCACCGCGCAGACCGTACGCACAGGCACATCGCTCAGCCGCTGCAGATTCGTCAGCCCGGCGAGCGAAGGCAAGATCTTGCGTTCATAGAGCTTGGCGAGTTCCTGCTGAGTCGGGGCCAGGTCAGCCCGATCAAGGGCGGGGCAGAGATTTGCTACATGCACGACCTCGGCGCGTTCGTGCAAAATCTCGCTCACGGCTTCGCGGGCCGCGCTATTGCCAGCATAAATGACTGGCCGTGCGGTCACCTCGGGTTGATATTGCCCATTCACATCAACGCCGCTTTTTGTTGCGATCAGGCGCACAATATGAGCCAGGCGCGTCACCGCTTCTACCGCCCCACCCTCTAGACCACCGGCAAGCACAATGACCTCCGGTTCGATCTGAAGCAATTGATCGATCTGATCATCGATCCACGAGCGTTGGGTTGGGGCCAATCCACTTTGCCCGCTGCTCGCATCCAGGGTAAGTACCTGAATCACGTTGGTATAGGTGGCGTGACTCGCATGCAACGCATGGTGCGCCGAGACATCGCTGGCAATTGCGGTAATCACCATTCGCATCGCACCAGCGGCACTTGTCACCACAAGCAGATGGGACACGCCGTCGTAGGTACTCTTTTGTGGCATCAGCAACTGATTGTCTTGTACCAGTTGACGCCCGGTCATTTTACCGATCTGTCTGGTTGCTTCGAGCAAGCCATAGAAGACATTGCCAAACGGTGGCTCGGCCGTTGTGTTGGTCTCGGCATGGCCGATCATGCGATAATCGCCTTCGACCTCATCAATCAGCGTCACACGCGTGATCACGCTGCCGATCTCAGCAATAAGCATTGCGCCCGTTATCTCTGCCATACTCTCTCGCTTGTCGCCCCCGCGCAGATGTCTTCGCGCTCGGGATCACACAGAAAACCGCAACTCGTCTACGCCTCTCCCCCTGACCGTTCTAGCCAAGGGGGGCGCGGAGCCAAGTGACAATAAATTCTAGCCGTTCATTCAGGGCCGTGAGGTACGTGAGCAACCCGCCTGCCAGAAAGAAACCAAACGCCACGATCAAGAACCAGCGCCCCAGTTGTGCGCTTCTTTTGACGAATTGGCCCGATCGTGTCGTGGGGGCAAGGGTGAAGTAAAAATAGCTCAGGGTTACCACAACCCCGAGGACAAGCAAGACAGCGCCGAACACTTGCCCTGGATCGCTCCCGGTTGGTCGGATGCTGTCGAGTACCTGTGGTACCAGCGTCCCGACGATGGCCCCGCCAACTGCGAGCGCGGTTCCCACGCCGAAGAGGATCGCGAGCGGAATATTCGCTAGCCACGAAAGTTTCTGCCGTCCAAAGAGGCGAGGCAGCAAGAGCAAGGCAAGGAACCAGGGTACGAGGCGGAGCGTCAGGCCTGATGGATTGTTCAGATCACTGAGGATCGCGAGCGTATTGGGACGCAGGATCTGATGGTAGACCACCACAAACGCGTAGCCCAGCGAAAGCCCTACAAAAAGATATTGCACCATCCGAAAGGCCGGGTTATCGCCAAGCAGGCGACTAAAGACGAGCAACGTCAGGCTCACCGCAATCAACCCGCTGATCAGCGTTACTATGGCGTCACCACTCATGAGTTGTCTCCCTTCGGTCGCCCGGGGCGTGTTCGCAACGAGATGAGGGCCCCACCGGCCAGCAAAACGAGGAACACAACGACCGCAAAAGAGAGTTGCCCAGTTGTTGCTGCGATCGTCGCACTATCGCCATCAGCATCGGTCGCCTGCAAGGCCACCGCACCCTGTTGCCCTGCCAGATGATAGACTGTGGGGAGGCGGAGATAGGGTTGCGCCAACGGTTGGGCCTCGTTGGGAAGCAAGAAGGTGATCGGAACCTCGGGCGCAGCGCGGTGTACCTGCTCCATCCACGCTTGTACATCCTGCGCTTCATCGGCCAGCACCAGGATCATCGCAAGATCATCCAGGGTGCTGATGCGCGGGGTTCCGTCAGGATTATTTGCCACCAGACTCTGCGAGGCATCGTTGCCGTCAAAATCTGACTGCAGTTGCCCTCGAAGATCTTGCGCCAGTTGTCGTAAGGCCAGATCACCTCCAGGGCGATAACCAAGCAATACATAATCACGGCCCCCGAGCGGGATGCCATTCTCGTTATTATAGCCAGCCTCGCGCAATGGCTCGATCAGATCAAACGAGAGTAGCGTTCCCTGCAGGTCAGTGCTGACCAGAATGAGTTTTGTGCGCTTGGCGATCAACCGTTGCATCACGGCTGCTTCGAGTGGTCGCAGTTCGGCACTTCGTTGAGCGGCCCATTCATAGGCTACCAGCACCACATCCTCGTCATCGAGGCCGTCAAGCAGGACGCCAAGTTCGGCCACCTCTGGACTGATTGGCACCTCACTCTGTAGCGGTGTTGTTATACTGGGGAAGATCAGGGCCACAAGCAAGGCAACGACCAGAAGGCTATACAAGATCCGCTCAACGCCAATGCGTTGCCAGCGCGTCGGGGGCAATGATTCCGCAGGGGCCACAGGCTCAGGGTAGGGTGACGCAACAATGCTTGCAAGGAGCGCCATATCGGTGAGTTGCTGCTCGCTGCGCTTGCGCACCATGGCGGGCCTGCGCGACCCTTGCTCTATGATCGGTTCAACAAGATTGACTGAATCACCATCACTATCAACAATCCCGAGTTGCTTCAGCCAGTCGAGTTGCGTCGCAGGTACCGGATCACTCGCTGGCTCCGGACGTTCTGACTCTGATGGGCGGAGCCAGCGGGGCAATTCGGCACCTTCCAAGAAGGTGTCTTCATCGCCACTTTCGCTCTCTGCTGTGCCGAGGTTCGCGAGTGGTTCTGCGCTCGGCGGGCTTTCGGGTTCATTGCCAAGCCCACGTAACCATGGGGCCAGATTCGCATCTTTATCTGAGATAAGACCAGCTTCGTCCTCTTCATCCCGAAGCCACGGTGGCACTTCACTCGACGGCAGCGCACGTTCGCCAGTCGACGTCGGTGTGCTTGTCTCGTCGCGCAACCATGCCGGTGCATCATCAACTGACGCTTTTCCAGGCGCTTCGTCTTTTGTCTGGAGCCACGCGGGGGCCGCGCTATCATCCGGTGTCGCGTCGACGTCTTCGAGCCAGGAGGGCATGCCGCCGGGTGGGGGCGGCGCGGGTTCGGGCGGTTGTTGCCGGGCGGGGGCCGCGCTATCCTCGGGGGCCGCGTCGACGTCTTCGAGCCAGGAGGGCATGCCACCGGGCGGGGGCGCGTCAGCCTCTTGCTGCCAACCTGATGTAGCTTTCTCATCAGATTCATCATCGGCTGAAACGGCTTCACGGAGCCAGGAAGGCACCTCGGCATCAGGCTCAGGCACCTCCCCGCTCGCCTGAAGCGCCTCTTCCCTAAGGCTTGCTTCAACTGGCGCGATCACCTCACGGAGCCAGGTCGGAATATCCGCATCTGTGGGTGGCTTTACCTCGGCGGCTGGTGCCTCTTGCCTGAGCCACGCTGGAATCTCCTCGGAGGCATCATCTGGTTCACTGAGCCAGTCAGGGGTTGCCGCTGCGGGGGTGGCTGGCTCATCTTGCAGCCATGCGAGCACATCATCAGTGTGTGCTGAGTCGGCACGGGTGGTTTCAGCCAGATCTTCACGCAGCCACTCAGGAACCTGATCGTCAGCCGATGATGTTTCAGCCTTACTCAGCCATGCAGGGGCCTCGACCGGGGGAACATCTTCATCACTCAGCCAGGCTTCAACATCTTCGGGAGGCTGGATGGCCTCAGGTTGGCCTGCACCAGCCGATGCATCACCGAGCCATGCCGAAGCTTCGCCTGGCTGTTCAACCTGTGCGACCGAACCGGCTTCCCAATCAGTGTCAGTGGTTTCGTCCACTGGTTTATGCGTCTCGCGGAGCCAGGTTGGCACATCAGAGACCGTCGCCTGGGCATCAGCGTCTGACAGGTTCTCTACATTGACCTCATCGGATTCAGCTCGGGCCTCGGCCTCGCGGAGCCAGGTTGGCACATCACCAGGATCAAGGGAAGAGGCGAGAGGCGTACGCTCCAGATCTTGCAGCCAGTCGGGCATAACCTCGGCTTCAGCGTCAGGCTCATCGTCGGGTGTCTGCTGATCGTTCCTGAGCCAGTCGGGGACAGCAAGATCGGTTGCATGATCATCCACTGCAGGTGCATTCGCCTCATCACCACGCAGCCAGGTTGGCACATCCACTTCTGTCGAAGACTCAACCGACCCCTGGCCGGCCTCATCACCACGCAACCACGTTGGCACATCAAGGTTAGTTGCGCTCTCTTGTGCTGGCTCGGAGATCAGCCAGTCGGGGAGATCGCCGACTTCGGCCTTAGGCGTGGCAGGAGGTGCGGAGGGAGCATCGTCCCGGAGCCAGTCAGGGACATCATCAGTCCCAGTCTGTTCAAAGAGTTCAGCCGAGGAATCGGGCAGGTTTCCTGCATCGGCCTCTTGGAGCCACCCGGGTACCTCATCAACAGGTGTTGCTGGCGTAGAGGGACTCTCCTCGGCAATATCGCGGAGCCATGCTGGAATTTCAGCACTTGCCGCAAGATTAGCTGCCTCAGCACTTGCCTTGCGTTCTGGGCGAGGATCCGACTCAGGCAGTTCAGGTTCTGGTGGGAGCAACCAGTCAGGCAGTGGCTTGCGCGGCGCAGCGCGGGCTACAGGTTGCCCGGATGGAGGGGGAAGCACATCAAGCGATGGCTCTTCAGATCTGAAGTGAGTCGCTTCAAATGACGGGTCACTGACTTCGGCCTCGATAGCTCGGGCGACCTCTTCTTCTGTCAGATCGCGCAACCAATCAGGAATGCCCTCATTGGCGAGCGCATCTTCATCGGTTGGCGGCGCAGCGCTCGTCTCATCAGGTTCAGCCAGATCCTGACCCATACTTACGAGCCACTCAGTTGCGCCTGAGGGCAACTTCACGCCCGATTTCTGGGCCTGAACCTGGTCATCAAAGGGATTTTGATCAGCAGCGACATCAGCGCTCAGGGTTGCTTGAGCGGCTTGAGGATCAGCGAAGTCAGACAGCCAGGCATCAGCTTCTGGTATTGCTGTACGGGTCGTCTCATCTTCGGCCACTTCTGCCTTAAGCTCACGTAACCATGTTGGCATCTGGTCTACTGCAGGCTCTTTGGCAGGGGGAAGCGGGGGTGGAGGTAGCTCCACCTCAGCGGCGGGGTTCGCGGGAAGCGACACATTACGAAGCCATGGGGGCAAATGTTCCATGTCAGCGATCGAGATACGGTGTATCGAAGCCGAGCAGCACGCGCACCCCGGCTACCAATGCACCAAGAGCGGCACCGATGACCAGGCCTCGGGCACCAGCCACGGCCACAACATCATTCAGCCATTGAAGAGTACCGCCAATCATTGGGATTGCTGCGAGCAAGGGCAGTTGCGCCAGCAGCACGAGGGCGGCCACCACAATCATCACGATAGCCTCGCCGCGTCGCTGTTGCACAGAACGTAGGGCGGCACTCAGGCTAAAAAAGGTGAGCAAAGCCAGGAGACTACTCGCAACTGGCTCATAGATCACACGAAAGACCGTCCGAATAGGCACTTCAGCCAGATTTGCGGGAAGCACCAGGCCCCCGCGCCCTGGGAGGGGAAAGAAGATGCCGGCGACCAGCATCACCAGCATCCCTACGATCAACACCAAGCTATAGTGCCAATCGTTGTGCTGCTCGCGCACCCGCCCGACGTGGTGTCCGGCCACACTCACGATCCCGAACAGCAGGGCAACTGCGGTAAGCACGGCTGCCCAGCCAACGAGCAGCGTTGCCAGGGCTGCAAGTGCGCCCTCACCCCCGGCAAAATCCATGAGGACAATCACCCCACAGACTCCGGCGAGCATGACAGCAAACAGGCGTTTCACATCGCGCAGCAATGACATAGTATCTGCTTCAGGGTGATGGTAGCGGAGGCAAATTCAGCACAGGTTGGAGCAAGCTATAGAGCAACCCACCGATCAACACCACGATGGTCACGGTACGCAGACCATCCTGGGTTAGCAGACGTGCCTGGGCGGAACCTTCGGTATCCAGATAGGCTTCAGCGGCAAAAACCTCTTCTCCAATCAACGTAGAAGGCGTTGTCAACAGCATGAGGGGCAGAGCCGACGCACCGGTTGTTCCGACCACCTGGGGCAGATGGCGTTGTGCCCCCTCTTCACCAGCTAGCAAAAACTCTTGTTGAAAGCCACCGACGAGCACGCTGAGTTCAAGCGGTTCACGGGCATAGACAGTTGCGACACCGGTTGCATAAGCAAACTTGTCATTATGCGCGAGCAGTTGCACCGACGATGCGTCATAGGCACGGGCTTGTCCGGCCATCTGATAAGCCTGGCGCACACTACCACGCATGGCACTATGGGCAATCACATCACCCGATGTCACCAGGATGGGGGCACCTTTGAGGGCGGCCTCACTGCTAATGCGCTGAACCACCAGCAACCCGGCGAGCAACTCGGCGGTACGTGCGCGGCTCCCATCGGCTGCCCCGAGCACACTTGCCCCTGGGGAAAGATGCACGGCCCGTCCCGTCTCGGCACCACGCCCGAGCGCAGTGTGCACCGGATCAAGGGCTGGCAGCGGGCGTCGCGGTGGAAGTCGGCCATTCACTGCCCGTGCGTGATGGAGCCAGGTCATTGCCACGACCACCAGCAGGGCGACGAGCAACAAGATTGCTTCAGGGGCAAGGGCCATGGGTTTACTCCAGCCAGACGTTCCCTGGCAATTCTTTACAATGCAAAAGGGTTTCGTCGCTATGAGTGTAACCCAGCGCAAAGCCTTTGTCAATCATCGCGGGCAAGCAGTTGGCGCAGTTCTCCCCACCCATCAGGTTCACCGAGCGCTGTCGCGACCGCTTCGATCCTTGTCCCGCGCACAAACGGCATCCCAAAGCGTACCAGGTTACTGCTCAGCACATCAATCGGGCCAAAAACCTCAAGCATCAGCAGGGTGGGTGTTCGTAAGCCGGCCCGCTCGAGCAGTGCCGCCAGGCTGACCAGTGGCTCCTCAGGGCTTGACATGGAGCGTTCCTTCCACCCGCTGTTTGAGCGCCTCTAGGAACTCATCAGCGAGCCGCTCGAAGCGTCGACGCTGCGTCGTATCGAGCAGGCTTGCAATCAACCCGTGCAAATCAATCGAGTCGACGCGTTCGATCCGATACTGTCCATCCTCAAGCGGCACAATGCGACAGCGGTTGAACCCGGTCAAAGGCGGAAAGCTGATCCGAAAACGTGTTGCCCGGATCAGCGGGGTAAATTCAACCACCTGCATATCTGCATGCACCACCCGTCCACTTAACCGAAAGCGATAGCCTGGCCCTGGCGTGTCCCCTTCTGGTAGATCGACGCGTACATTCTCAAACGAGGGCATCCACGCAGGCCAGTGACCAAAATCATCAAGCACCGCAAAGATCTGTTCGGGTGAAGCTGTGGTAATTGCCGAGGCTGCGATCTCATAACTGATCATAAGCAGACTAATCTTATCTCTTGACCGTTGAACTACGCCATGTGGCCCACCGCCGACGCAGTTGTTCAGCGGGCCAGCGGGTTGGCAGGTAGCCCCCGTGATGGGTCACGACGACGGCCATCACGCCCTGCGGTACCTGTCCATATGCCTGTCGAATACGCCCATCAAGCGCAGGCTGATAGTGCAGCACTGCAACGATCTCGTGGAAGGGCAACACGAGTCCATTGTACCCAAGCCAGAGGGTTTCCACCTTGTTGTATGCCTATTATAGAGCAATCGTAGCTTGTCCTTCATAGTATCATACTTTACCAAGGATGCGTAGCACGAGGGCGCGCTCATCGGCCCCAATGCCCCCTGCCGCCCAGAGGGCTATGCCATAGACGATGGGGGCGCTCAGGGCGGCTACGATGCTGCCCGGCCAGTCACCAATCAGTCGTTGCAGGCTTGCCATGCCAAGCCCCATGATAAGGCAGGCCAGCCCGGGCCGCCAACTCAACCGTAGGACTTCGGGCGGGCATCCTTCGCTGATGAGCAGGGGTTTGAAGATAAGATAGAGCACCACTTCAGAAAGAATGGTGATACCGGCGGCGGCATAGAGGGCCCAGGCAGGCTGGCCGAACCAGATGGTGGCAACAGGGATCGCGACCATGTTGGCCCCCAGATTGAAGATGGCCCCAATGATAAAGGCACGAGTAATGGCCCTCTGGCGGTCGAGGGCAATCAGAGCGTATTGCAATAGTCCATTCGCAAAGGAGAGCGGGAGAAACCAGGCGAGAATTGCGAGGGCGATGACTGCATATTGATAGTCACCAAATTGTGAGCGGGTAAAGAAGCGGACGAGATCATAGGCGAGCAGGGTGATCCCCATTGCCAAGGGAAAGGCCAGGATCAACAGCAGTTGCAAGGTGCGTCGCAGCGCCGAGGCAAACCCGGCGCGATCATCGCCTGAACGCCGCGATAGTAGCGGAAAGACGGCGAAGGTGATCGCGGGCGGCAGGATCATGGCAATGCCCATGATGGTGTAGGTCAGGTTGTATTGCCCAACCAGCGCTTCGGCTTGCCCGCCACTGAAGGCACGTACGATGAAAACGTCAAAACGAAAGAAGACGGCCCCCAGCAGGTTGTTGAGCATCAAGGGCAAGGCTGGCCCGAGCGTCACCCCCATGGCCTGGCGATTCCAGGTGAGTTCGGGGCGGAAGAAGTCACGCCGCTGGAGGACGAAAAAGCAACCTGCCGTGATGCTCGACACGATCACGGCACTCCACGCGAGTCCCAGAATGCCCAGACCAAGCACAATGACGGCAATGCGCCCCAGAAAGCTCAACGCCGCCGTGATTAATTCCATTAAGGCGGGGACTTCCATGCGTTCGTTGGCATGGTAGAGCGCGGTCACGGCCCCGGAATAGGCCCCCGGGACAAGGGTCAGCATCAACACGAAGATCACCGCCGTGCCTTCGCTCGAGAGCGGCTGCCCCAGCAAGGCAAAGCTGCCCACGACCATGATCCCGATGGGCAAGGCGATGAACCCGATCAACAAGAGCCGCAGGGCCAGTGTGACGCCAAAGAGTCGTCTGGCTGCCCCCGGATCGCGGGCGACTTCACGGGTCAAGAGCACACCCAGGCCAAATTCGGTCAGAATGGCGAGGTATTGACTCACCAGCAGCGCGGCAAAGGTGTAGTCGCCAAAACGGGCCACATTCAAGCTGCCCGCCAGGAGAAAGAGCACGATCATATCAAGTGCGCGTACCCCAAGGCGCAAGCCGAAGGTAACGGCACTATTCTTGAAGACCCGGCGCACCGCATTTTCGGGATCGTCACGATACCAGCGACGCCAGAGCATGACGGCTAGTCCAGCCAGCGCAAGAATGCCAAGCAGGGCAATAGTGAGCCAGAGCAAACTCATAGTAGATCAATCAGGGTGGAGCACAATGCGTGCCGTGCGGCCATCACTCATCCACTCGATGCGTCCGTCGGCCCGTGGGTGCTGTACCTGGGGGCTGAAGCGGCGGCGCTCGGCATAGCTCAACAAGACCGGGTCTTCGGTGCTATAGGCACTGCTAAAGGCGATCGCCCGTGGTCGTAGCTGCTGCACCGCACTGGTCTGCAATTCGCGTGCCCACGGATAGATCAAAAGATCAACGGGATCTTTTGCGGCACGTAATGCCGCTTGATCGCCATCACGTCCGCCAGTATGAAAGAGCACGCGAGTCGTCCCATAGGTCACGAGCAGAACAACCCCACCTTCTTTGCCTTCCTGTGCGTCAATAACCACAAAGACAACGTCGTCAAGCGCAAAGCGCTGGCCTGGCCGCAACTTTGCCACCGGCGTTGCCTGGGCACCAAGCTGCCTTTGCCACTCACCAGCATACCCCGTACCCTCAAGCCCTGGTGGGGCGAGGGCATAGCCAATGGCATAGTGGCTCAAGGCGGCAACCTGACCAGGCACGCGCCTGGAATCGGTTCCGGTCAGAATGACAGCCTGCAGATCGCGTTGCCAGAAGGGCATCAAGCGTCCCAGCAAGAGCAAGAGTTGATCGCCTTCGGTTCCCCCATCAATAAGGACAAAACGCCCCGCTGGGGTGCGAAGCAAGGCGGCATCGCCGTTCACGGTCAGCAAGGAAAGGTGCAGATACCCGTCAGGGCGCTGCTGCCAGGCAATGGCGGCAAGCACACCGAGCAACCCGACGATCATCAAGGTAGCGTGAAGAATGCGTTGTGAAAGTTGCATGACAAAGCTCACTGTGGGTCGTTGCAAGCGTTCCTTGTTGTACCGCACAGTGAGCTAGAAAGATACGTGACCAAGGCCTAAATTGCGGCAATAAGTTCGATTTCGACCCGTGCATCACGTGGGAGCCGGGCGACCTGAATAGTCGAACGAGCCGGTGGATGGAGAGGAAAGAACTCGGCATACGCTTCATTCATCGCCTGGAAGTCGTTCATATCAGCCAAAAAAACCGTAACTTTGACCGCACGCTCAAGGCTTGTCTCTGCGGCATGCAGGATGGCCGACAAATTGTCAAAGATCTGCCGCGTCATTGCCCCAATATCACCCTCAACCATTTCCCCGGTGATCGGATTAATGGGCAATTGCCCTGATACAAAAACCATGTTCCCTGCGATTATTCCCTGTGAATACGGACCTATCGCTTTTGGCGCATCAACCGTACTGACCTCAATTCGTTGCAGATGCATTTTCTACCTCCTTGTACAAACGAGCCTTCTCATTATATAGCATGCGCATCAAACGCTATTGCCATTACCGCATGATCACCAGATAGCCGACCATCATCAGTAATTGCCATACCACGGGCATCAACCCACCGAGGATAACCTCGGCTCCTCGCCATGCATAGAGTTGCTCAAAGAGCACTGACGTCAAAAAATAGGACCAGACGATCGCGGCAAGCCATGCGAGCACAGCGACAAGCGGCAAGCCACTGGTCAGGGCGATAACGCCTATCAGCAGAGGTAAGAGGCGGGGGAGTTGGCTAACAGGGTAGAGCACAAACGCTCGGCTTCCCTCCTGACCACCTCCTGTCCGTTGATCGATCAGCATCGACACAACGCTGATCAGCGGCCACTCGAGCACCCCGACAAGCCAGAACCCTGCCATTGCGCCGAGCAAAAACCAGTGAGGAGGGGCATCCTGCAAGAGACTATAGCTTAGCATCAGCACGACCGGCAGCAGGGCAAGCATCAGCATTGGCTGAAGGCCACTCAGCAACGAGCGTCGATCAAGTTGCAGGGTAGCCGGATCATCGCGTACCTCAAGCACCAGTTTTTCCAGGATGTTCTCGCGTTGCAGCGCGAGCCAGAAGAGCAGCGAATGGGCCTCTTGTTGCAAGATAGGGGGGCGATCTAGCTCTTCAAGGCGCGTGATGCGACGCAAAGCGTGTTCCATGAAGGGCTGAAAAGAGATCATCGTGGATTGAATCACGATCCCCGGAGCTCGTGTGCCGTCGTAGAGCAGACTAGTCAGCCGATTCGCCTGGGGCAGTCCTCGTGCTTGCAACAGGACAATCTGGCTCGCTTCAGACAACTCGGTCGCCTTCACCGCGATCATGTCTGTCCAGGGAATGACACGCCAGCGTCGGCCTAGCGCAAGGCGGACGCCGAGACCCTCACTGCGTGACTCAACGGTTGGCACAAGGCTACGCAGCCAGATCAGCAAGGGTAACCCCACAGCCAGGCGCAGATGAGCAGCAATCAACAGCCATCCTGGTGTCGGCAGATCGGGAAATTCGACCAGGCCGGTGAACGGAACCCCTTGGTCGGGATAGGCGGCAAAGAGTGCCGCATAGGGTGTGTTATCCTGGAGCCACTTGAAGGGGATAACCTGACGCACCTCGGGGATGGTGAGGGCGACGAAGCGAACCCAGGCATCGAGATAAGTGAAGAGCAAGGCCGCACTGAACAGGAGAATGACGCCCCCGACGATGATGCGCACGCGTTCCGCATAGCTTGCGGTGACAGGCCCGTTGGTGGCATGAGGCGGCCTGGTATGCAGACCATGCTCATTTTGCCAGAAGGAACGAGGATGCAGGAACAACCGAAAAAAAGTCGAATGATCGTACTCGCGGGTCTGGATTACCTTTGCTCCCTCGATAGCGCGAGCTGTACGTTCACTCTGGCTCAGGATGGTCTTGAGCAAGGGGTCAAAACGATCAATGCCCGAAGCGATATAGAAACCACGCTCAGATCCATAGCCGTAGAGAGCGCTATAGATGCGGTGCCATGGTGTTAAGCGGCGGGGAAAGACCTCAACGAGGACGAGAAACTTCGTCCCCTGGGCATAGGGTGTCACTCTGAGCACCCGCAGATCTTCCCATTTCAGGGGCAACCATGTTCCGGCAAATTCCACCAGCATGCCAACACTGCTGGTGCGGATAGCCGGAAACGCATTGCGCACGAGCAACGTGACAAACATGGTGCTGGCACTGGCGCCCAGTGGGGGCAGCAGCGTAGGAAAAAGGGCGGTCACGCTGGCCGCTTGACCAGACCATGACCCAGTGAACCCCAGCAGCGGCCATGATCGCAGCATCTCGGGCGTGATCCCGTTCAAGATCCACACACCGTGCAGAATTGTCAGCCCAAGCCAGCCGAGACTCATCACAATGAGACCGGCTGAGAACCAGCTAAGGGCTGATGTCGTCAGACGGCTATAACGATGATAACTTTCGACCACCTGCATGCGCTTCTGCTCCGGATCTGGCCTTATGCCTCCAGGTCAAGATCAGGATAGACTTCGTTGCTACGGAGTTCCTGTACACGCAATTCGGCGTGATCGAGGAGTTTCTGGCAAGCGTCAGCGAGGCGTGTCCCCTGTTCATAGAGCATCAAGGCTTCGGCGAGCGGCAGATCGCCCTGTTCAAGACGGTTCACGACCGCTTGTAGTTGCCCATAGAGCGCTTCGTACGTCTCGACATCAGATGTGTTGCTCATTCGGATTCCTCTTCTGCTAAGGGGAGCGTGACCGCTGCGAGCGTGCCATCGCGGAGATCAATCTGCAGTGGTGTCCCAGCCTGAATGCCTGTGGTCGAACCGAGCACGTGCCCTGTCGTTGCGTGGCGTACCACGGCATAGCCCCGTTGCAGGGTCGCCTGTGGACTCAGCGTGGCAAGGCGGGCCACCAGGCCTTGCAGGGCAAGTTGGCGCATCGCGGTTGTCCGGTCAACGGCTCGATCAAGGCGTCGTCCCAGGTCATCAACCTGTTGGCGATCACGGGCCAGGCGTCGGAGGGGCGTATGGCGTTCAATTGTCGAATGTGCGTTTGCCAGGTCAGCCTGCATGCGGTTGAGCAGGGCGTCAACACTCTGATCGAGGCGCATCCGGCTTTGCCATACCAGCGCCGAAAGATCGTCGCGTTCGGGAACCGCCAGTTCTGCGGCCGCCGAGGGGGTGGGTGCCCGCAGGTCGGCCACATAATCAACCATCGTCGTATCGGTCTCGTGCCCAACTCCGGTGATCAGCGGCACCGGACTGGCAAAGACTGCGCGCGCAACCGCCTCATCATTAAAAGCCCAGAGATCTTCGAGCGAGCCACCGCCGCGAGCAAGGATAACGAGATCGACCCCGGCTGCATAGACAGTGGTGAGGGCGGCCACAATGCTTGCGGGGGCACGTTCACCCTGGACGAGGCATGGCACCACTAGCACCTCGCTGAGGGGGCAACGGCGAGCGAGGATGGTGAGCATATCTTGCAGTGCAGCGCCACCGGGTGCGGTTACCAACCCGATCCGTCGTGGCAACATTGGCAGAGGCCGTTTACGTTCAACGGCAAAGAGTCCTTCGGTCTCGAGGCGGGCGCGCAAGGCTTCGAAGCGGGCATAGAGCAAGCCGACCCCGGCGGGCACCAAGGTGTCGACATAGAGTTGCAGATCGCCACGAGGTGCATAGAGCGAAAGATAGCCGTGAGCCAAGACAAGATCGCCCATGCGGGGCAACTGACTCAGGCGCACGGCATTGCTGCGCCACATCACAGCGCGCACCAGGCCACCCTCGTCTTTGAGGCTAAAATAACAATGGCCTGAGGCTGCATGGCGCTTGAACTCGGCGATCTCACCCTGCACCCAGAGATCGCCCAGGAGCGGATGTGACTCTAACAACTCGCGGAGGTATGTCGTCACCGCCGAGACTGAAAGCGCCTGATGCATGGTTTCCTGCAACGACGTTACAGTGGCTCGATGATCATCAGCGCCTGCCCATACTCGACAGGTTGCCCATTCTTGACCAGAATGCGGGCAACTCGTCCGGCAATATCGCTTTCGATCTCATTCATCATCTTCATCGCTTCAATGATCCCGATGGGATCGCCGGCCCGCAATTCATCGCCTTCCTGGACGAAGGCCGCATCTTTGGGTGAAGGGGATGCATAGAACGTGCCGACCATCGGAGCCGTGATGGTGTGCCCGGCGGGCATTTCGGTGGGCTGCGGCTCTTCTGGTGTAAATGCCGACGGCATTGGCATGGCCGGGATCGGTCCAGGCATATAGGACGGCTGAATCATTGGTGCCATCGTCATTGGCTGTGCTGTCGTAATGACCGTGCCACGTTTGATATGCAGCTTGATTTCGCCACGTTCGATAAGAATCTCGGTGACGTCGCTCTTGTCAATCATGCTCAATAATTCGCGTACGGCACTCAACCCGTAGAGATCGGTTTCCGCTGTGGCGGTCTCGATTGGTACGTCACTCATAACTTGCCCAGAGCCTCCATGTGATAGGATCTAGCCCATTGTAGCATAGATTCAGACCGGCGCTTGCTACACATGCTCTTGCACGGTCCATGCCTGTACCCCGTGGGTTACAAAGGAGAAGGGGCGCATCTGAACCCCCGCTTCTCTCAGCACGCGTTCGAGTTCGAGCCGACGGTCAAAGGGACACGCAAAGACCATAAAGCCGCCCCCGCCAGCCCCGGTAATTTTGCCGCCCCAGGCACCATGGCGTCGAGCTAGCGCATAGACCTCGTCAACGATGGGCGGGGCAATGTGGGGTGAGAAGGCTTTTTTGACTTCCCAGGCATCGTGCAGCAAGCGGCCAAAATCGGCAATGCGCAACTCGCGGAGCAGCCTGGTGGCTTCGTCAACAAACGCTTTGGTCTCGTCGTGGTAACGTAGCGTATCGCCACTGACGAGGCGTTGCACCTGGTCTTCCATCAAATGATGACGGAGGAGTTGACGATCACCGATATAGCCGATAATGAGGCAACTTTCGAGTTCGAGCAGGGCGGTCGGGTCGGTGACCACTGGCTCGACAATCACGCGGCCTTTGCCAAAGTGGTACACGCACATGCCACCAAAGACCGCCGCATACTGATCCTGGCGTCCCCCAGGGATGCCCAGATCCACCCGTTCGATGCGATAGGCGAGTTCAGCGAGTTCATGGGCATCAAAGCTCTCGTTGGCAACATTGTAGAGCAGTTTGAGCATGCTCACGACGAGGGCCGACGAGGAGCCCAGCCCACTGCCCGGTGGTGCATCGCTGAACATCGTAATTTTGTAGCCTGGTTGGGTTGCTTCGAGCGAGGGTTGCAAATGGGGCATTGCGTCGAGCACGGCCTGCGGCAGCGCCAGTTTGCCATCCCAGACGCGCCCGCTTACCATGCGACTCACTTCTTGCAGATCAAGGGATCGGATGGTAAGGCCCGGTTGTGTACTGGGGTTGAGCATACAACGCACATATAAGTTGATTGTACAATTCAAGACCTTGCCGCCATGCTCTTCAGCATACGGGCTTACGTCAGTTCCTCCGCCAAAAAAGCCTATCCGCATCGGAGCGCGGGCTTTGTAGATCTTCATACACTCCTCATTACCGTTCACCTCCGAGGGCTTGATCAAGGTTGACGTGGCTTGTCTTTAGGTGCCCGCCAGGGCTGCATTGATCGCCAGGATCGCCAGCCCGTTTTGCATCATATGCAAGAGCACACTGGGCCAGATCGAGCCACTGCGTTCGCGTAGATAGGCGAGCAACAGACCTAAGACAAACAGCGCTGGAAAGATGACTGGTATGACGTGGACAACGGCGAAGGCAGCGGCGTTCAGCGCAATCGCACCGATGATAGGTACACGATAGCGCATCAACGGGTAGATCATCCCGCGAAAGAAGAGTTCCTCGGCGAAAGGCACGAGCCCTGCGACAAGCAACAAGAGCATGACCAGTTCTCCGCTCGTCAGCGCTCGTCCGCCACTGATCGCTTCGATCTGGGGGTTTTCAAAATCTCCAATCAAAAAAACGATAACAAAATTGATCAAAATAAGCAAAAAAAGTGCCGCAAGATAGAAGGGAATAACCAGCAGATAATCACGTCGGCTTGCCGAACGGACACCGAGGGCTTCCCAGCCAGCGTGGCGTGCTGCAAAGAGGTAGACCCCTCCGATCAGGCTGAGATAAAAGCCCACCATGACCAGATAGAGGACGGGGGAAACAATGCCACTTCCGACCTCGAGGCCCAGTCCGCTCGTAAGGACCTGAACCATCAAACTCAAGATGATCAAAGCCCCGATGCTCACCAGGGCAGCCAGGCCCACACTCCGCCAACCCCAGGCAGGCGGTGGAGGCGTGGGTTGCGGTGACTCCGGGGTCGTGATCGTTTCTTCCATGTACATGGATGCTGCTCCGTAGAAGGTTTGATTCCCTTATAACACATTGCGTCCATGTTGGCAATGGGTTTTTGCTGCGCAGCCAGGGCGATTGCATCTTGCGTTGGTGCGTGCTACCAGGCCTGCGGATGGCCCACATCCGCCCCTCCCGTCGGCGTAAACGCCTCGGCTATGATGGGTGAAGCCGGCCTTCGCCGGCTCGATCAGGCCACGCAGGTGGCCTTCACTCCCCAGGAGCCGAGCCGTTGACGGCCACGGCAAGAAGATGCAATCGCCATCAAGTCATAGGTGGGTATTCAGGGTGATCGGGCTCGCAGCTTCGTAACTGCAGATGTCCTCGTCCTGTTGCATCAGGAAGCCGAGTTGATCGATCCCGTTGAGCAGACAATGACGGGCAAAGTTGTCGATGGGGAAGGAGACGGCGCGCCCCCCTGGCAAGATGACCTGCTGGGCCGCGAGGTCAATGGTCACCGAGGTTTCGGGGTCTTCTTCGATATGACTCAAGAGTTCGTGGTAGGTCTCTTCATCAACGGTCACTGGCAACAGGCCAATTTTCAAGGCATTGCCACGAAAGATGTCGGCAAAATAGGGTGAGATAATCGCCTTGAAGCCGTAGCCCGCCAGTGCCCACGGTGCATGCTCGCGCGAGCTCCCACAGCCAAAATTGCGCCCGGCGACAAGCACAGTTGCGCCTGCTGCCTCGGGGCGATTCAGGGCAAAATCGGGGTTGGGCGTGCCATCTGGCAGATAGCGCCAGACCGTAAAGAGCCCTTCGGCCAGCCCACTCTTGTCAGTTACCTTCAAATATTTGGCTGGGATGACCTGATCGGTATCGACATTATCAATCGGCAAGGCAACCGCCTTGCCGGCAAAGGTTGTGATCGGTTCCATTGAGGTGTAGTCTCGCTTTCTTGGCGCATGGGACCACAGGTCCCATGCGCATGAATGTTAGGGCTGCCGCCCTACAAACCCGTTTGTCTGCTGGCGCAAACGGCCAGCGAAACTGGCCGTTTGCGCCAGCATGCGAGGTGTTTGGGGGCCGCAGGCCCTATGTACACGAACATTAGGGCTGTCGCCCTTCCATCTGTTGGGATGCTGTTCATCTGTTGCCAGCGAAGCTGGCAACAGATGAACAGCATCCCAGCGATTTGTGTGGGCCGTAGGCCTTATTCCTGGTCAAGCAGCGTGCGTGGGTCGGTGACAACCCCGGTCAGGGCTGAAGCGACGGCGGTGAGCGGGCTGGCAAGGAGGGTGCGCGCGCCTGGCCCTTGCCGCCCGACAAAGTTGCGATTGCTCGTCGAGACGGCGTATTTGCCTGGGGGCACCTGGTCGGCATTCATGCCGAGGCATGCTGAGCAGCCGGCTTCGCGCCATTCGGCCCCTGCCGCTTTGAAGATCGTATCGAGACCCTCTTCTTCAGCTTGGCGTTTGACCTGCTGGCTGCCTGGAACGACCATCACGCGGATCCCGTCGGCAACTTTGCGCCCGCGCAGATGGTGGGCGACCTGGCGCAAATCGTTGATCCGCGAGTTGGTACACGAGCCAATGAAGACCACATCAATCGGGTGGCCGAGCAGGGGCTTGCCAGGCTCAAGCTTCATATAACTCAAGGCCGCGTCGAGTTCCTGGCGGCTACCGGCATCGGGCATCTGCTCGGGGGTGGGCACCGGTGCATCAATCGGGATGCCCATCCCGGGGTTGGTGCCATAGGTGATCATCGGGGCAAGACTCGTGGCATCGAGGAACATCTCTTTGTCAAAGACGGCCTCGGGGTCGCTTGGCAACGTGCGCCAGCGGGCCACGGCGGCGTCGAAGTCAGCGCCTTTGGGCGCATACGGGCGCCCGGCGATATACGCAAACGTTGTCTCGTCGGGGGCCACCATGCCGGCGCGTGCGCCACCTTCGATGCTCATGTTGCAGATCGTCATCCGCTCTTCCATCGAAAGCGCGCGCATCGCTTCGCCCATATATTCAAAGACGTGGCCGGTGCCGCCGCCTACCCCATATTTGGCAATCAGGGCGAGAATAATATCCTTGGCCGTCACCCCGGGATGCAACTGCCCCTCAATCCGGACGGCACAGGTTTTGGGCCGCGACTGGAGCAGACACTGGCTTGCGAGCACATGGCCTACCTCTGACGTACCGATGCCAAACGCGAGCGCCCCAAAAGCGCCGTGGGTGCTGGTGTGGCTATCGCCACAGACAATCGTCATGCCAGGTTGGGTCAGACCCTGCTCGGGACCAATCACGTGGACAATGCCCTGGTTGGCGCTGCCTAGCTCGAAGAGCGGAATGCCAAAGTCGGCACAATTTTTACGCAACTGATCAAGTTGGGCAATCGCCTGGGGATCGATCACCGGGATGATGCCCAGGGCATTGCGGGGCGTGGTTGGCGTGCTGTGATCCATGGTTGCCAGGGTGCGATCAGGCCGACGCACACGTAACCCGCGTTGGCGCAACTCGGTAAAGGCCTGGGGCGAGGTGACCTCGTGGATTAGGTGGAGATCAATATAGAGCACCGCTGGTGTGTCCGGTGTCTCAGGGCGAACAATATGGGCATCCCATACATGGTCAAAGAGGGTCTTTGGCATTGATTTGCTTTCTAGGTAGTTACCGCTGCGTCGAAAACGGGCACGTTCTGTGACTTAGGCATGTTTCAGAATCGGGCCTTCCAGCTTGACCGTTTGGTAGCACCGGCTTCCAGCCGGTCAGGAAGACCCACCGGCTGGAAGCCGGTGCTACCTTCACTGCGAACTGTCAAGCTCGTTTGAAACATACCTTATGAAGACTCTCTGTTCTGGCGCTCGCGTGACCTCAGCAACGGTAATTCGAGACTGTCCCACAGGGCCTGATAGCTTGCTTCAATGATATTGTGCGAGGCCCCGATGGTAGACCAGCGTTCGTCGCCGCTGGCACTCTCGATCAGCACGCGGGGCGTTGCAGCGGTGCCGCGATGCTCGTCAATAATGCGTACTTTGTAGTCAACTAGGCGCACCTCGGCAAGTTCGGGATAGTGGGGCAACAGCGCTTTGCGGATGGCTCCGTCGAGTGCATTGACTGGCCCGTCGCCTTCGGCAGCGGTGTGCATCACCTGATCGCCAACGCGCACCTTGACCGTCGCCTGCGAGGTAATCTGGTGGTTGCCCCGTTTTTCCACAATAACCGTAAAGTCGAGCAGGTCAAAGGGAGGCGCATAATCAACCGCGCTACGCCGGATCAGCATCTCGAAACTGCCTTCAGCGGCTTCAAACTGAAACCCGCGGTGTTCGAGCTCTTTGATGCGCTGAACCACATTGCCTTCGACGCCTTGCAGGGTCAGGCCCAGTTCCTCGGCGCGTACGCGGATGTTGCCGCGACCCGCGAGTTCGCTCACCACCACCCGTTTGGTATTGCCGACCAGGGTGGGATCAATGTGCTGATAGCTTGACGCAACCTTTTCGATGGCGGCGACGTGAATGCCGCCCTTGTGGGCAAAGGCACTGCGGCCCACGTAGGCTGCGTGGGGATCGGGGTTGAGATTGGCGATCGCGGCAACGCTATGCGCAACGTCGCTGAGTTTTTGCAGTTGCGCCGGGTTGACGCACGCATACCCAAGTTTCAGTTGCAAATTCGCGATCACAGGGATCAGATCCATATTGCCGCAGCGCTCGCCATAGCCGTTGATCGTCCCTTGCACTTGACGAACCCCCTCTTGCACAGCGGCGAGCGCATTCGCGACGGCCAGGGCCCCATCATTGTGCGTATGGATCCCGAGGTCAGGTTCGGGCAAGCCCTGAGCATGGAAAGAGGCGCGCACCGCTCGCGTGATCGCGGCGACCTCGTGCGGCAGCGCCCCGCCATTGGTATCGCAGAGCACCAGGCAATTGGCTCCGGCGCGGGCAGCAGCGGCAAGGGTTGCCAACGTATAGTTGGGATCAAGCTTGTAGCCATCAAAAAAGTGTTCGGCATCATACACAACTTCTTTGTCGCGCTGCTTGAAATAGGCGACCGTATCAGCAATCATCGCCAGATTCTCTTCACGGGTCGTCTCGAGCACCTGTTCCACGTGGAGGATCGAACTCTTGCCAACCAGCGTCACGACCGGTGTCTCGGCTGCAACGAGGGCACGCACATTCGCATCATCTTCGCAGCGATTGCCAGCGTGCCGAGTTGCACCGAAAGCGGCCACGCGTGCATGGGTCAGACCGAGGCTTTTCACCCGCTGAAAAAACTCGGCATCTTTTGGATTCGAGCCAGGCCAGCCACCTTCAATATAATGAATGCCAAGATCATCAAGAATGCGGGCGATTTTGAGCTTATCTTCGCATGAAAGCGACATACCTTCGCGTTGTGTCCCATCACGAAGCGTCGTATCATAGAGCATGATCTGCATGGCTTTGCCTCCAATCTCGGTTGGGCCAGGGGAGCGCTTACGCCTTCCAGCGCGGGTAACTACCAAACACCTTGATCATACCGGTTTTGGCACTAATGCGTTCAAGGGTCCGTTTCACGTGGGCGTCTTCGCGATGCCCATTGACATCAACCAGAAAGATATACTGCCCAAGGACGGCCTTGGACGGACGTGACTCGAGCTTGGTCATATTGATGTTCGCTTCGGCGAGCTCGAGCAGCGCACCGGCCAGTGTTCCGGCACGATCTTCCGTAAAGCCAAAGCAGAAACTCGTCTTATCGTCACCGGTTGGAGGCGCATCGGCGGTTGCCAGGACAATAAAGCGCGTGACATTGCCGAGGTTATCGGCAATATCGCGGGCAAGGATGTGCGTACCAGTCAACTCTGCGGCCCTCAGGGTACTAATGGCTGCGGCCTTGCGTTTATCGGCAACGGCCTCGGCGGGAGCGGCACTATTCGACAGTGACGCCACTGTCGCAACCCCTGGCAAACAGCGCTCGACAAAACGCCGACACTGCCCAAGACTCTGGGGATGGGCATAGAGCACCTCGATCTCGTCGAGACTCATCCCAGGGCGGGCAACGAGATATTGACGGATCGGAATAACGATCTCACCCACGATCTGTAAACTCGTCTCGTGGATCAAGAGATCGAGGGTATAGGTGACACTCCCTTCGAGCAGATTCTCGATAGGCAGCACACCAACCAGGGCGGCCCCGGTCTCAATCGCCGTAACGACGGCGGGGATACTGGTCAGCGACAGCAAGCCCAATTCAGGCCGGGTGGCTGCATACGCGAGCGCGGCCTCTTCCGAGAAGGTGCCCGGTGGGCCAAGGTAAGCAATCAAATTCATAGGTTATTTCGCTTCTTCAGACCAATACGGCCAGCCTCGCTGGCCGTATTGGTCTGAAACAGCATCATCCCCCAAAGAGATCGACCGGCAGACCAGCATCAGAGTCGGTGCTATAGCCAGCGGCGTACGCGACGGCTTCGGCCTTGATGCGTTCCTGGCGTGCGGCAAGCATCTTATTGAGGGCGGCCATATACGCATAGGCTGCGGCCATGATCGTATCGGTATGCACCCCATAGCCACTAAAGATCTGCTGGGCCGCACGACGGCCAGTGAGGCTCGCGGCGGTACTGGTGCTGGCGGCCATATTCAGCCCGGCATGGCCCTGTTCGCGGATGCGCACCGTCACTTCGGCGACGGCATCGAGCCCCTCGGTGATCGCGTTGATCGAGAATTCCATCAATTCATTGGGGCGTTGAATAATGCGGTTGATCGCTTTGTAGATCGCATCAACGGGGCCAGTGCCCTGGTCGCTATCAACGCGCACCTGACCATTGGGGCCGATCAGACGCACCGTGGCGGTCGGGATCATCCCGCTGCCCGAGCCATACTGGACATGGTCGAGCGTATAAATATCGGGCGTATGCTGCATCTCACCGGCAATCAGCGCCTCGATATCACGGTCATCAACGCGCTTTTTACGGTCACAGAGATCCTTAAAGCGCGTGAAGACCTGTTGAAACTCTTCGGTGCTCAGCTTGTAGCCCATCGCCTCAACATGCTTCCGGAACGCATGGCGTCCCGAGTGCTTGCCAAGCACCAGTTCATTGCCATCGAGCCCGACCGTTTCGGCGCTCATAATCTCGTAGGTGAGCCGATTCTTGAGCACGCCATCCTGATGGATACCCGACTCGTGGGCAAACGCATTTGCGCCAACGATCGCCTTATTGGGGGGCACAGGCACCCCGATAAAGCTTGAGACGAGGCGCGAGGCGCGGGCGATCTCGTGGGTATTGATCTGGGTATGCACCGCATAAAATTGGCCACGGGTATGGATCGCCATCACCACCTCTTCGAGCGACGCATTGCCGGCCCGCTCGCCGATGCCATTGATCGTACACTCCACCTGGCGTGCGCCATTGCGTACCCCGGCGAGCGAATTGGCGACGGCAACCCCGAGATCATCGTGGCAATGGGTCGAGAGGATACACTGCTCGATGCCTGGCACATTCTCGTGGAGATCGCGGATCATCGCGCCATACTCATCGGGCGTCAGATAGCCCACGGTATCGGGAATATTGAGGGTAGTGGCACCGGACTGGACAGCGACCGTCACGGCCTCACGCAAAAAGGTCGGATCGCTTCGCCCGGCGTCCATTGGCGAGAACTCGACATCCTCACAGAGCGAGCGGGCATAGGTAACCATGTCGCGGATCACCTCAAGACACTCGGCGCGAGTCTTGCGGAATTGATGCTCGAGGTGAATGTCTGAGGTAGACATAAACGTGTGGATACGCTTCTTGACTGCGGGCTGGATGGCCGTCCAGGCTTTCTCGATATCGTTGCGATCCGCACGGGCGAGGGCCGCAATCACGGGGCCATCGGCCGTACCAACCTCACGGGCGATCTCGTGAACTGCCGCCCAGTCGCCTGGCGAAGCGGCGGGAAAGCCAGCCTCGATAATATCCACCTTCATCCGCGCAAGCTGGCGGGCAACTTCGAGCTTCTCCTCCAACGTCATCGTACAACCGGGGGCCTGCTCGCCATCACGCAGCGTCGTATCGAAGATTCGTACGTGGCTGTCTCCCATATCACCTCTCTTTAGCTTGATCTGTACTTATTAGTCTGTAACAAAAGGTTTTTGCCAGCGCCGCCGACCACGAATACTGATCGCGAATAAGCGAATATGGGCGTTGCGGTGCGGTATTCGTTTCTTCGTGGCCCCATTCGTGGTCGGCTGACGACACCAGAAAATTTACGTTACACACTACTGAGTAGTCTGTCACGTAAGTTTTCCGACATTCCTGGGAGCGCGGGCGGGACGCCCTCACTCCCAGGCTAGCTTGCCGCGCCTACGCGCCGCCGGTACCGGGTTTGACTTCACGTGGATTGACAAACGGCATCATGCGGCGCAATTCCAGCCCAATGCGCTCGATGGGATGTTCAATATCGGCCTGGCGGCGTGCATTGAAGCGCGGGCGGCCCTGAACATTCTCATCAATCCAATCTTCGGCAAAGGCCCCCGACTGGATATCGGCCAGGATCTGGCGCATCGACTGGCGGGTCTCGTCGGTAATCAGCCTGGGCCCGGCGGTATAGTCGCCCCACTCGGCGGTATCTGAGACCGAGTAGCGCATATAGTTGAGGCCACCCTGATAGAAGAGATCGACGATTAGCTTGAGTTCGTGCATACACTCGAAATAGGCCACCTCGGGCTGATAGCCTGACTCGACCAGAGTCTCGAAGGCCATCTTGACGAGTGACGACACACCACCACAGAGCACGACCTGTTCACCAAAGAGATCAGTCTCGGTCTCTTCGGCGAAGGTTGTCGTCAGCACACCGGCGCGGGTACAGCCGAGGCCTTTGGCATACGCGAGGGCATCGGCCATGGCTCCGCCGGTTGCATCTTGCTGCACCGCGACAAGCGCCGGAACGCCGCCGCCCTGGGTATAGACCTCGCGGACGCGGTGGCCGGGGGCTTTGGGGGCGACCATGCTCACATCAATGCCAGCCGGGGGGATAATCTGCCCAAACCGGATATTGAAACCGTGGGCAAACATCAGCGTTTTGCCAGGCTCCATCGAAGGGGCAATATGCTCACGATAGATATCGGCCTGCCCGATATCAGGGGTGAGTATCATAATCATCTGGGCTTCGCGGGCGGCATCAGCCACACTCATCGGCTTGAGGCCGACCTCTTCCACCTTGCTCCAACTCTTTGACCCAGGATAGAGGCCAACCCGTACATCAAGCCCGCTATCGGTCAAATTACGGGCATGCGCGTGACCCTGGCTCCCGAAACCAATAATGGCAATCGGCTTGTTTTTCAGACGTTCGAGATCGGCCTGCTTGTCGTAAAAGAGCTCCGCCATGATGCTGATCTTCTCCAAATAAGAGGCAGACGAGGTCTGCCAGGCTTCTGGTACAGGGCGCTTGCCCTGCCCATCTCACATATTGCAGGGCGAATGCCCTGAAGACCCGTGTTGGTACGCGCACTCCGTCGATCTTTTCTGATGGATCGCCGTCTTTTGGTACGGGCACAGCGCGTTGTGCCGCAACGAGACATCGGCGGTTGAAGTTTTGGCTTCAACCGCCGATGTTTGACGACTCAATTGAGGGTTGGCACTACCCCGCTGCCATTGGCATTCTCGACATACTCGCTGGCGTTATGCCCGCGTGCGCCGCGTACCATTGCGATGCGCCCGGTGCGCATCATCTCTTTGATACCATAGCCGCGCACCACTTCGATAAAATTCTCGACCTTGCTCGGCGTACCGGTCATCTCAACAATCATCGTACTGGCCCCAACATCGACGATTTTGGCCTCGAAGACGCCCGACATCGAAACGATCTCGTGGCGCACCGACGACGGGGCGTGCAATTTGAGCACCACCATCTCACGTTCAACGATGGGATCATCGGTGACGTCACTCACCTTGATCACCTCGATCAAGCGATAGAGTTGTTTGACCACCTGCTCGACGTGATCCGACTCAATCACCAGCGTGAGGCGGCTGATCTCGGGTTGTTCGCTATGACCGACGGCGAGACTCTCGATATTATAGCCGCGACGGCGGATCAACCCGGCCACACGAGTGAGCACACCGGGACGATCCTGGACAAGCGCGACAATGGTATGTTTTTTCATCGTGCCCTCTACCTTTATTTGTGGGCCTGTGGCCCTACGCTGTTGTGCTGGCGAACAGGGCGTGTGGAACCAACGGCCCCACTTGCCCAGGATGCGCACGAGGCCTCAGGTCTTGTGCGCATCCTGGGGGATCATTATGATGCCTATGGATCGACGGTGATCATATCGCCGATGGAGGAATTTTGCGGCACCATCGGGAAGACATTGACTTCGCGTTCGACGCGGAAATCGATCAAGACCGGGCCATCGGTGGCATAGGCTTCATCAATAGCGGCCTGCACCTGATCGCTATGCTCAACGGTGAGGCCCTTCCAGTGATAGGCCTCGGCGAGTTTTGCGAAATCGGGGCCACTGAGGGGCGTCCCACTATAGCGCTTATTCTCGAAGAGCTCTTGCCACTGACGCACCATCCCAAGGTAGCCATTGTTAATGATGGCGACCTTGATATTCTTGATCCCTTCCTGATGGATCGTCGCCATCTCTTGATTGGTCATCTGGAAGCCACCATCGCCACAGATCACCCAGATCGTCTCGTCGGGATGGGCAATTGCGACGCCCAGCGAAGCGGGCACCGAGAAGCCCATGGTTGCGGCCCCGCCCGAGGTGATATGGGTACGCGGCCCGGCGTTCCAATCGAGCAACTGCGCCGCCCACATCTGATGCTGACCGACATCGCTCACCACACGATAGTTACCCCGCAGGGCGAGCGTCTGATTGATTTTTTCGTAGACATCATGGGGGGGCAGGGTCATATGGAGGGTATCGGCCCGATTGACATACTGCTGCTTGCCCTGATGCTTGTCTTGCATCTCGCGGATATGTTCCATCCAATCCGAGGCCGCGCTATGCAGGTCAGCCAGTTCTTCGCGGGCGGGCATCTCTTCAAGCAGGGCGAGCAACGTTGCGCGGGCATCACCGACGATGGGCACCGTCACCTTGACATTCTTGCCAATTTCGGAGGGATCGATATCAACGTGGATCACTTTGGCATTGGGCGCAAAGGTACTTGCCTTGCCGGTCACGCGGTCATCAAAACGTCCACCAATATTAAAGAGCACATCGCAGGTCTGGATAGCCCGATTGACATGCACCCACCCGTGCATCCCGGGCATACCAATGCTGAGGGGATGCTCTTCGGGGAACGAGCCAATGCCGTGGAGCGTCGTAATCACCGGAATGCGCAACTTCTCGGCGAAGTGGCGCAGTTCATCGGCGGCCCCCGACATAATCACGCCATTACCGGCGATAATCAAAGGTTTTTTGGCCTGGAGGAGCAGCTTGAGGGCTTCGCGGATCTGTTTGCGATTGGGTTGATAGGTAGGCTTGTAGCCGGGCAAATTGAGCTTGATATCCCAGTTGGGCACGATGCTCTTTTGCATCGCATCCTTGGTAATATCAATCAAGACCGGGCCGGGGCGACCAGTGGTAGCGATATGGATGGCCTCTTTGAAGACATAGGGCAACTCATTCGCATCCTTGACCAGATAATTGTGCTTGGTAATAGGCATCGTAATGCCAGTAATATCGGTCTCCTGGAAGGCATCCTTGCCCAGCACGTGGCTGCCAACCTGCCCACAGATCGCCAGCAGGGGTGTGCTATCCATCATCGCATCGGCGATGGGTGTGACCAGATTAGTCACGCCGGGGCCACTGGTACCGATACAGACACCGATGCGCCCGGTCGAACGTGCATACCCTTCGGCGGCGTGGCCTGCGCCCTGCTCGTGCCGACAGAGCACGTGGCGCAACCGATCACGATACTCCCACATCGCAAAATAGAATGGCATGATGGCCCCACCAGGGATGCCAAACATCACCTCGACCCCCTCGCGGATGAGTGCCTCACACATGATCTGGGCACCGGTCATTTGTTCGGACATGAGCCGTTCCTCCTGACGTTACGTCTACGTACGACCTGCTGCAAGGCAGTGCGACAATAGACTGGTGACATTAAAAAACCCCCTGGTCGCATCCAGGAGGTTCAGTCTCGCTCACTCTACCACGCCCGCAGGCTCAACCCCCTAAACACGTTTGCTCCACCCGCTAAGGAGGAGTACAAGACCGCTAATAAGGAGTACGAGCACTGATCTGGCAACCATAAGGGTATTTTCAATCCTCAGATATTGTTCTATCGAACGGTGCTAAGGATACCACAGGTATGGAGTTACTGTCAAACGTGCAAGGCCACGGCTATCGCCTTGTCACCCAACTCGTTGCTCGTCAAACAGCCAGCAAGGCTGGCTGTTTGACGAGCAACAAACTAGCTTATGGTTGTGGTTCTTCGCGGAGGAAGGCGGCGCACTGTTCAGGGAGGGCGGGATTGATCCAGACCCCGCTGCCTAGTTCAAAGCCGGCACTGCGACTGAGGCGAGGGATGATGGCAATATACCAGTGAAAGTAACCATTTTCTGGCTCTTTGGTTGGCGTTGTGCGAATGATCATGTTGTAATCGGGGTCATTCAGATGGCTATAGAGGCGGAAGAGCACATCACGGAGGAGTGGGGCCAGATGCATCATCTCTTCGTCGGAGGCGTTGAGAAAGCTCGCACGATGATAGCGGGGCAGGATCCAGATATGGAAGGGCGAAGAGGAAGCATAGAGCACAAAAGCGACATAATGATCATTGATCGCAACAATGCGTTCGCCACTGGTCAATTCATCATTGAGCATCGTACAAAAGACGCACTGGCCGGTATCATCAAAGAAGCGACGGGCTTCTTCGATGCGGTGTCGGATATTGCCAGGCACAATGGGGAGGCCGATAATCTGGCTGTGGGTATGGGGTAACGACGCCCCGGCTCGTTCGCCGTGGTTTTTGAAAAAGACGATCTGCTCGATGCGCGTATCGCTGCCAATTTGCTGCCCCCGGCGGCGATACATCAGCAACACATCGCGCACTTCTTCGTCGGTCATCAAGGCGAGCGTCGCATTATGCAGGCGATGCTCAACCAGAACCTCGTGATAGCCAATGCCCGTGATGCGGCGTTCCACGCCATTGAACACCCTGGCGAGCGAGCCGTCGTGGGCCAGGGCGGGGTACTTATTGCGTACAACACGCGTTGTCCACGGGCCATCCTCGGGGTCGCGACAGACCTCAAGATCCAGTTCTTCATTGCCGACACAGAAAGGACATGCCGGGTCGTGTTCGTGGCGCTCGTGGGTGCGGACGCGATTGCTTGCTTCGGCGTAGGCATTGGGACGGCGTGCCCGCTCGCTGGCAATAATGACCCATTCGCGGGTTGCAATGTTTTGCCGTAGCTCGGCCATGGGCGTTATGATCCTAGGCGCGGCCTCCGATGGCCGTACGGTCTCTTCCCTTCCCGCGCACAGCGTTGCACGGAGGGATGGGCATATGCACCGCCCTTATTGTAGCCGTAAGCACCTGCTCTGCGCAAGGGGCGTACCGATAGAGATACAGTGATTTATGTTACAATACGAAAACTACATGGCTTTTGCCCCCCCAAGAGGTGCGCTGTGACCCAGAATGGCGAGGATCGCCCGGTGGTACTGGAGGCGCGCGGGATTACCAAGCGTTTTCCTGGTGTGGTTGCGAATGATAATGTCTCGCTCAAGCTTTTGCAGGGCGAGGTACTTGCGCTGCTTGGCGAAAATGGCGCGGGCAAATCCACCCTGATGAATATCCTCTATGGCCTCTATAGTCAAGATGAGGGTGAGATTTTTGTCAATGGTACCCCGTTACGCGTGAGTAGTCCTCACGAGTCGATTGAGCGTGGCATTGGTATGGTGCATCAGCACTTTCAGCTCGTGCCGGTGATGACGGTGACCGAGAATGTTATTCTTGGGAATGAGGTCATGCGCCGTGGTCTGCTTGATCGACGCCAGGCCGGGCAGCGCATTCGTGAAATTTCGCAACAGTATGGCTTGCCCGTTGAGCCCGAGGCGCTGATTGCCGATCTTGATGTTGGGGCCCAGCAGCGCGTCGAGATTATCAAGGCGCTCTATCGGAATGCCGATATTTTGATTCTCGATGAGCCGACGGCGGTGCTGACGCCGCAAGAGGCCGATGATCTGGTACGCGTGATGCGTACGCTGACGGCGCAAGGCAAGTCGCTCATCTTTATTACGCATAAATTGCGTGAAGTGCTTGAGGTTGCCGATCGCATTATGGTGTTGCGCGGTGGACGGGTTGTTGGTGAGACGACGCCCGCCGAGGCCAGTGAGGCGAGTCTTGCTTCGTTGATGGTCGGGCGCACCGTCTTGTTGCAGGTTGACAAAGAAGCTGCGCGTCCTGGTGCCGCGGTACTTGAGGTACGGAACCTGCAGGTACGCGATGATCGTCAGTTGATGGCGGTCAATGATGTGAGCTTTGAGGTTCAGGCTGGCGAGATCCTTGGCATTGCCGGGGTGCAGGGCAATGGGCAGACCGAGTTGGTGCAGGCCCTGAATGGGCTGCGTTCGGCTGTTGCTGGATTGATTCGCATTGCCGGTCAGGATGTGACGCTGGCAAGTTCGCGGACGATCAGTGAACTCGGGGTGGCCCATATTCCCGAGGATCGGCAGCGTGATGGCATTATTGTCAGTTATCCTTTGACGGATAATGGGGTGCTCGAATATTACTATCGTGAGCCTTTTGCCCGTGGCATTGTCCGCAATGAGCAGGAGGTGACCGATCATGCACAAGATCTGGTGACGCGCTTTGATGTGCGTACCCCAGGGGTGCATGTTGCGGCGAGTTCGTTGAGTGGCGGCAATCAGCAGAAATTCATTGTGGCGCGTGAGTTCTCGCGTACGCTCAAGCTCTTGATTGCGGCTCAGCCGACGCGTGGCATTGACGTTGGCTCGATTGAGTTTATTCACAATCAGATTGTGCATAAACGTGATGAGGGCGTGGCCGTGCTGGTGGTGTCGGCTGAACTTGATGAGATCCTGGCGCTCTCGGATCGCATCGCGGTGATGTATCACGGGCGGATCGTCGCGATTGTCAACAATGGTGATCTCTCCCGTGAGCAACTGGGCCTCTTGATGGCCGGGGTGAGCCTCAAAGAGGCTATGGTCTTGCAACAGTAGATGAGCGGAGTTTCGCATGGCTGTCGAGGGACGTACTCCTGAACCTGCGCAACCGGCGGGTTTCCGCGCTTTCTGGGCACGCTATTCGCCGTTATTTGTGCCAATTCTGGCTGTGATGACGGCCTTGGTCGTCGGGGCCGTGATTATCGGTATGACCGGAGGCGACTGGCTCGCTGCGTATATCGGGCTCTGGCAGGGTGCGTTTGGTTCGCCACGGGCACTAGCGAATACGGTGATCCGCAGCACCCCTTATATTATCTGTGGTCTGGCGGTCGCCCTTGCCTTCAAGGCGGGTCTCTTTAATATCGGGGCTGAAGGCCAACTCTATGCCGGGGCGATGTGTGCCGTGGTGATTGGAACAATGCTCCAGTTGCCACCGATTTTGCACATTCCAATGGGCATTGTGGCGGGTGCTGTGGGTGGGGCTGCATGGGCGGCCATTGCCGGTATTCTCAAGGCGCGGACAGGGGCGCACGAGGTGATCAATACGATCATGCTCAACTATATCGCTCTGCGGCTTACCGACTGGCTGATCCGGAGTCGGCAGCCGCTGTTACTTGGCGATCCGCTTGATACTAGTAGTTCGCGTACCCCGTTTATTGCCGAGTCGATGCGTCTCCCCAATATCCGCCTCGGTGAGACGACGGCGTTGCACGCTGGCATTCTGATGGCGGTCATTCTCGTCTTTGTGGTGGCCTGGTTCTTGAATCGCACCACGATTGGCTTTGAGTTGCGCACCTCGGGCACCAATCCGAATGCGGCGAAGTATGCCGGCATCAGTGTTCCCAAAACGATTGTGCTTGCTATGGTACTGTCGGGCAGTCTGGCTGGTCTGGCGGGGGCTGGCGAGGTGATGGGTGTGCGCTATGCCGTGAGCACCGATTTTATTTCGGGTGTCGGCTTTGATGCGATTGCTGTGGCGCTGCTGGCGCGCTCGAATCCGATTGGCATTCTCTTTTCCGGGTTGCTCTGGGGGGCTTTGCTCACTGGGGCACGCTTGATGCAGGTGCGCGCCGGGATCTCCATTGATGTGATTCGCATTATTCAGGCGCTCATCATTATGTTTATTGCCGCTGACCAGATTGTGCGCTGGCTCTACCGCATTCCCCAACGTAAACCCGGCGAAGAGGTGCTGATCAGCAAGGGTTGGGGAGGGTAGCCGGCTTTAGTAGTCTGTTGGCGTAAGGGCGTCAAGCAAGCTGATCAATTCGTCATAGGCGAATTCATAAGCCATCGCTTCGATCTGCTGGGCAATCGAAGCTTCGAAGGGTTTGATCTGGGTGGCGAGGGCATTGATCGCGCTCAGGTCGCCCATCACGATGGCGTCGCGCAGTTGATGCAAGAGCGTTCGCGGGATGCTTTGCGTCGGTGTAAGCAGGCTATGATCAACCCAGAGCGCTCGGTTGCCCAGTGGGGTTGTGCCCGGCTCGCTCTTGATGGTCTGATACTTTACGCCTGTATGTTTCTGGAGCAGCCTCAGGATCGTATGCTCGTGCAACGGGATCTTGATCACCTCATCGCAGCCAGCAGCCAGTAGAGCGTGCTGATCCTCTTCGCTGATGCTGCTTGTGAACCCAACAATCGTGGTGTTGGTTCCTGGCAAGGTCTTGATCTGGCGTGTGATGGCGAAACCATCAATGTCTGGCAAGTTCATCGTGAGGAAGATGACATGGGGGTTCCATGCCTGCCAGATGCGTAAGGCAGCGTAGCCGCTCTCGGCTTCACTCACCTGAAAGCCAAGAGGGGCCAGCATGCGGACGAGCAGACGCCGATTGGTGTTCTGGTTATCAACGATGAGGATTCGATAGTCTGGCTGCCCCGGATGCAGGCCAATGACGCGCTGGTTGGCTGATTGCTGGGGTATCGCAAGCGCACTGCACTGCTCAGCCGTGATTGAACAGGTAAAGATGGCCCCTTGCCCAACCGTACTGGTCACGGTAAGATCCCCACCCATCAATTGGGCATAATGTCGGCTGATGGCAAGCCCCAGCCCTGAACCCTCTTGGGCCTTGTGCCCAGCCTTGGCTTGCACAAAAGGGGCAAAGATGCTGATGAGTTCCTCTGGGCTCAGCCCTGGCCCGGTGTCTTCGATGGCGAAGGTGAGCACGCAGCATGTCTCTTCGGTGCTTTTATGCAGCGTGCGTATCGTTTCTTGTGGTGCCCCTGGCTTGAACGGACTGCTGTGGATCTGGAGCGTGACCGAGCCGTGCTGCGTAAACTTGATCGCATTCGAGAGCAGGTTGATCAAGATCTGGCGGAGCTTGATTTCGTCAAGCCGCACCATTTTTGGGAGGTCTGCGCTGTATTCAAAGGCGAAGTCAAGCCCTTTCTGGCGTGCGCGGAGGGCAAACATATCGTGCAGTTCCTCGAGCATATGTGAAAGATGCACCTCACTCTGATGGATCTGCATCCGCCCTGCTTCGATCTTCGACAGATCGAGCACATCGTTGATCAAAGCCAGCAAGTGCTCGCCACTCCGATGGACAATCGCCAGATCGTGTTGCTGGTCGGGGCTGAGATTGGGGGCTTGCTGCAACAGCTTGGTAAAGCCGAGAATTGCATTCAGTGGCGTGCGTAGCTCGTGACTCATATTGGCAAGCAGCAGACTCTTGGCGCGATTCGCCGTTTCGGCGGCGTCTCGCGCCTCTCTGAGCGCCTCCTCCGCTTGTTTGCGTTCAGTGCTCTCGAGCTTGACGGCGACAAAATTGGTAATGTTGCCGTGGCTGTCAAAGATCGGTGAAATGGAGGCCGATTCCCAGTAGAGTGAGCCATCCTTGCGGTGATTGCAAAATTCGCCCTCCCATGCGCGCCCAGCCAGCAGTGTTTGCCAGAGATCGACATGGGTCTCGGTAGGGGTGTACGGAGTTTTCAAAATCCGGGGACTCTGACCCCGCGCTTCTTCAAAGGTATAGCCGGTTACACGGGTAAACTTGGGATTGACATACTCGATAGCCCCGCTGGTATCGGTAATCACGACCGAAGCAGGACTCTGTTCGACGGCTCGTTGAAACTTGCGCAGGGTACGTTCAGCCTGGCGTCGCTCGGTAATATCCCGCAAGACCAGGATCAGCCCGTTAAACGGATCATTCTGGTGCGCGACGTTCGTAATCTGAACTTCGTAATGGCGTTTCTGGCCTTCAACCTCGTGGATCAACTCGATATTATCGACGTCATGCTCACCATCCATGGTCACATTGAGCTTGAGGGAAGGCAGGATGACGTCGAGTGATGACCCGATCATCTGTTTCAGCGGTTTGCCTAGCATGCGGAGGGCGGAAGGGTTCGCCTGTACCAGTTGAGATGTGCGATCAAGCACCAGTACGCCGTCGGGGAGCCGCTGGATCAAGGTCTCTTGGGCCACAGGAGTCAGCGTAAAACGATGGTACTGTGACAAGATCCAGGCCAGGATCGCACCGGCAAAGACATACCCAAAGGGTGCCATCGTCACGTGAAACTGGCTAAAGGGATGGATAAAGGTGAAGAGATCAGTGATATGGAGGCCGAGGAAGACGAGCATCAAGAGCCATCCCTGCCCACGGTAGGCATTTTGATAGCTCAGCATGGCGTGGGTTAACATGAGATAGACCACAGCAAGCAGGAGATAGCTATAGAGCATGTGGACACCGAACCAGTCACCATAGACCCGGAGCGGGATAAGCCACATGCCAACGCTCATCACGGGATATTCTTGCCAGAGTAACTGGTGCAGGGGATTGGTCCAGGTGAGGATCACGGTGATCAGCGGAATAGTTGCGAGGGGAACCAGGACGGCTGGACGGACCAGATTATGGTGTCCGGTATACGCAAGGACAAAGACAACGGCTCCGAAGGCAACAAAGGCCACAAATGAGAAGCGGATCTGATTCATCAGCGCTTTGAGCGCGAGATCACGCACCCACAACTCAAAGAACCAGAAGATCATCCAGCCCAGGGCCGGGACGATCATCCAGAGGTGACTCCGGGCGAGCATCATGTCACAATGACGGACAATGTAGAAGAGAATGCTTGCCAGGATGCCAATGGCAAGCAGGATCGTGAAGCTATAGAAGTTGAGAAACCATTCCATAGTGGTGCTGTCTGGCTGTTCTCTGCGGGCACGCTTTGTTGCGTGGAACATAGACCTTGGTTCAGTGCCTGGCAGCAGTATAGCATCAGGCGCATACCATACGTGTTGCCAGGCCACTCATGTAGGAGTTTGTAATTATCATCGGCGCGAAGCGTGTGGTACTATGGATAGAGCAACCTTTGCTCAACCCAGAAAGTTTAGATCAATGGCCTATGCCAAAATGATGGGTGCCGAGGTCAAACGCAACGAGGATCCGCGTTTGATTCAGGGTGCAGGAACGTATGTTGGTGATCTCAACCTGCCTGGGATGCTCTATGTAGCGGTGGTACGGAGCCCCTATGCGCACGCGTCGGTTTGCGGCTTTGATCTCGGCGAGGCGCTGGCAATGCCGGGTGTGGTGACGATTGTAACGGGGAACGATCTGCTCGCTCAATGTCAGCCGTTGCCTCTGGCGACTTCGGGCGAAGGTGAGCATGGTGAGGTGAGTTATACGGGTAGGACGCGCTATACCCTGGCCGTCGAGCGCGTGCGTTATGTTGGCGAGGCGGTCGCGGCGGTTATCGCTGCGTCGTATGCCGAGGCGGTTGATGCCGCCTATGCGGTCGTGGTTGACTATGACCCCTTGCCGGTCGTAGCTGATCCATTACGGGCGCTGGAGCCAGATGCGCCAGTCATTTTTACCGGGTTGCCCGATAACCTTGATCATCGCCGTCGCCGTCAACGCGGTGATGTGGTCAGCGCCTTTGCCAATGCTCAGCGCCTTGTTCGTCAGCGCATGGTCAATCAACGCCTGTGCGGCTTTCCACTCGAGGGGCGGGCCGTCGTTGCGGTGCCGGATCACATGACTGGTGGCTTGACCGTCTATACAAGCACCCAGACGCCGCATCAGATCCGCAGTGAACTGGCCAAAGTCTTGCGCATGAGTACCAGCCACATTCGGGTGATTGCGCCTGATGTTGGCGGAGGGTTTGGGGTCAAGATCGGCCTCTACCCGGAAGAGGCCTTGTGTGCCGCCTTGGCGCAGCGGCTCAAGGCCCCGGTGCGCTGGGTGGAAGAGCGGATGGAGCACATGCAGGCGACGACCCACGGGCGCGGCCAAGTGGCCGAGCTTGAGGCGGCGGTTGAAGCGGATGGGACGGTGACGGCGCTGCGTATGCAGATCATCGCTGACCTGGGTGCCTACCCGCTGGCTCCGGGCCTGCCCGATCTTACCACGGCGATGGGCGTTGGGGTGTATAAGATCCCGGCAGTGGATCTCGAAGCGATCTCGGTCTATACCAACACCACCCCGGTTGCGGCCTACCGTGGTGCAGGGCGGCCCGAGGCGGCCTATTATATCGAGCGCTTGATGGACTGCATTGCCGCTGAACTTGGGCTTGATCCAGTGGAGGTGCGTCGCCGGAACTTCATCCCACCCGATGCCTTTCCCTACAAAACCCCGACTGGTTTGACCTACGATACTGGCGAGTATGACCGGGCGCTCAGCAAAGCGCTGGAACTGGCGGGTTACGAGCAGTTGCGGCGTGAACAGGCAGCTCGTCGCCAGGCGGATGATCCCGTTGCGCTTGGCATTGGTCTTGCCTGCTATGTCGAAATGTGTGGCTTTGGCCCCTACGAGAGTGCGCAGATTAAAGTGGAGCCGAGCGGCGCGGTGACGGTGACGACCGGCATTTCGCCGCACGGCCAGGGCACCGGGACGACCTTTGCGCAGATTGTGGCTGACCAGATCGGGGCCGATTTTGCTCAGATCGTCGTGCGTCACGGCGATACGGCGACAACCCCGATGGGCATTGGCACGATGGGTTCGCGCTCGCTGGCCGTTGGGGGCGGGGCTTTGATGCGCGCAGCCGAGGTCATTCGGACGAAAGCGATGCGGTTGGCCGCCTACATCCTCGAAGTGACCCCCGAAGAGCTTGAACTGGTCGAGGGGCGTTATCAAGAGCGAGGTGTCCCGAGCAATAGCGTGACTCTGGTCGACCTTGCCCAACGTGCGTACAGCAATAAACTTCCGCCGGATGTTGATCCTGGCCTAGAGGCGACCGACTATTTTCGGCCCCCCGAATTAATCTATCCCTTTGGAGCCCATGTAGCGGTCGTCGAAGTTGACCTGGCGACGGGCAATGTTCACCTGCGCAACTACTACTCGGTGGATGACTGTGGCCCGCGCATCAGCCCGATCATTGTGGCCGGCCAAGTGCATGGCGGCTTAGCGCAGGGCATTGCCCAGGCGCTGCTGGAAGAGGTTGTCTATGACGCCAATGGACAACTCCTGACTGGTTCCCTGATGGACTATGCCCTTCCACGGGCCGACATCTTCCCGGCCTTTACGCTGGACAAAACCGAAACGCCGACGCCGCTCAACCCGCTGGGCGTCAAAGGCATTGGCGAAGCGGCCACCATCGGCTCGACCCCGGCGATCACCAACGCCGTCATTGACGCCCTGGCCCATCTGGGCATTCGTCATCTTGATATGCCGTTGCGTTCGGAAAAGATCTGGCGTGCGGTGCAAACGAAGGAGTAGGATCGCTGCCTAGGATGCCAGCTTCGCTGGCATCCTAGGCAGCGCTGTTGCAAAAGCCCTGGGCAAGCCTAGCGCAAGGTCTCAGGGGTGGGTGATGCGAATATCAACGACCTGCTCGACGAGCGGCGTAATGAGCGCACGCACCTGATCTGGGGTAAGGCCGTCAACCTTGAACGTAACGGTACTATTGGCTGAGGTATCACCGGCGAAGGTGCCGAGGGCAAGAATATTGCCGCCAGCGCTGGCAAGTGCCTGGGTAAGCTTGGCCAGTTGACCGGGCTCATCAACCATATGGACGGCACAGCGTACGCCTGCGTCGCGGGCCCCCATCAGTTCAAGCAAAATCTTGAAGAGATCGGTCTCGGTGATCATCCCGACGACATCATTATTGCGCACCACCGGCAGGCCACCGATGCGCTGATCAGCCATGATGCGCGATGCTTCTTCGATCGGCGTATCTTCGGTAACGGTCATGACATGGCGGTTCATATAGGACTCGACCGTCAATTTGCTCAACAGATAATTGAGTTCCCACACGCTCAGGGTTGTTGCCTGTGAGGGCGATGCATTGAGCAGATCCTTCATCGAAACGATGCCAACCAAGCTTCCATGGCGAATCACCGGTGCGCGGCGGATGTGTTCGGTGCGCATCAAGTGCAGCGCATCGTGGATCGTAGTTTCAGGTGTCACACTAATGACCGGATGACTCATGCGTTCCCCGACGAACATGGCTACCTCCTTGTAAGCCATGCTGGCACCATTGGTCTCATGTGCCGTTGCCAGCAATGGATTGATAACAACATTCTACTATAGCATAGATGCTTGATTTTGTTTGGTTCATTTTCGCGGCGAAGCCGCGAAAATGAACCAAACACTAGGGTTTGGGGCGCACTGGCAGCGAGGGTTGGGCGTATCCAGTATAATGAACTCTTAACGTAGCTGTGGTGAAGGTTGAGGAGCGCATATGGACGATGTTGTCATTGTGGGGGCTGCGCGGACCCCGATTGGGAAATTCAATGGTGCGTATGCAGGGGTGTCGGCGGTCGATCTTGGTGCTGCGGCGATTCGTGCTGCGGTGAGCCGGGCGGGCCTTGACCCTGCGCTGGTGGATGAATGCATTATGGGCAATGTGGTGAGCACGGCGCTTGGTCAGGCTCCGGCACGCCAGGCGGCGATCAAGGGCGGGTTGCCCCATACAGTTGGGGGCTTGACGATCAATAAAGTGTGTGGCAGTAGTCTGAAAGCGGTGATGCTTGCCGCCGCGATGATCCGTGCGGGTGAAGCCGAGGTGATTGTGGCCGGTGGGATGGAGCATATGAGCGGGGCACCGTATGCGTTGCCTAATGCGCGTCATGGCTATCGTCTGGGCAACGGCGAGTTGCTTGATGTGATGGTGCATGATGGTCTCTGGTGTGCGTTTGAGCATCAGCATATGGGGGGGGCGGCTGAATGGATTGCGCGGACGCAACGGGTGACGCGCACGCAGCAGGATACGTTTGCGTTGCAGTCGCACGAGCGGGCGGTTGCGGCGATCGATGCCGGTCGTTTTGCCGCCGAGATTGCGCCCGTGACGGTGCCCGGCCCCAAGGGGACGATGCTGACCATCGAGCATGACGAGAATCCACGGCGTGATACGAATCTCGCGTCATTGGGCAAGTTGCGCCCGGCCTTTGCTGAACAGGGCAGTGTGACCGCCGGCAATGCGCCTGGCATTACCGATGGAGCGGCGGCCGTCGTGGTGATGGGGGCGACACGGGCGGCTCAACTTGGCCTGACGCCACTGGCGCGTCTCGACCAGATGGCGCAGGCGGCAGTGCCTCCCCTCGAGGTCTTTACGGCACCGCCTTTTGCGCTTGAGAAGGTGATGGCGCGGGCCGGGCGGATCGTTGATGACTATGATCTCTTCGAAATCAACGAGGCATTTGCGGCCCAGGTGATTGCGAATATTCGCGTTGCCGGGCTTGACCCTGACCGGGTGAATGTCAACGGGGGTGCGATTGCGCTTGGGCACCCGATCGGGGCCAGCGGCGCCCGTGTGCTCGTGACGTTGATCTATGCGTTGCGCGAGCGCGGTGGCCAACGGGGGATGGCTGCGCTCTGTTTGGGTGGCGGCGAGGCCGTGGCCCTCGGGATCGAGCGCCTGGCTTGAGGGCGTGTGTTTGGGCTGCGAGCAAGAAGTGATGGTGACCTAATCATGAGAGCACACGCACGGGCATCACTGGTTCGGTATGCATGGCTGTCGATCAGCGCCTCGGTGATTGTGATTGGCTTGAAAGCGGGGGCCTATCTAATCACGGGCTCGGTCGGCTTGCTCTCGGATGCACTTGAGTCGGTGACGAACCTTGTTGCTGCTGTGGTGGCGCTGGTTGTTCTGACGATTGCGGCGCGTCCGCCTGACGAGGATCATGCGTATGGTCACGACAAGGCCGAATACTTTTCGAGTGGCGTTGAAGGCGGGTTGATTCTGTTGGCGGCGGTAACGATTATGTATACCGCCGTCCGCCGCTTGTTCGACCCGCAGCCAATTGAAGGCGTCGGGCTTGGTCTGGTGATTGCGATCGTTGCGTCGCTGATCAATCTGGGGGTCGCTCGTATTCTGATGCAGGCCGGTAAGCAGCATAACTCGATTACCCTCGAGGCCGATGGGCACCACTTGATGACAGATGTCTGGACGTCAGTGGGTGTCGTTGTGGGGGTTGGTGCCGTGGCGCTGACCGGTTGGCATCGTCTCGATCCGATGATCGCGATCATTGTGGCCGCCAATATCATCTGGTCCGGGTTCAACTTGCTGCAACGCTCGGCGCTGGGCTTGCTTGATACGGCGGTGCCTCTGACGGAACGCTCGCAGGTGATGGCGATCCTCGATGCCTACGCGGCGCGCGATGGGGTTCAGTTCCATGCCTTGCGGACGCGGCAGGCCGCTTCGCGCCGTTTTGTTTCGGTGCATGTGCTGGTGCCTGGCTGGTGGACCGTCATGCATGGGCATCGGCTAATTGAAGAGATCGAGCGTGATGTGTGTGAAGCCTTGCCCGGTACGACCTTTTTTACCCATCTTGAACCAATTGATGATCCCCTCTCGTTTGCCGATCAGCAGCTTGATCGGGAAAACTTTATCCAGAAATAAGCATTGCATATGACACCAGGTCTTGATGTCGCGATCCTCGCCGATGCACTACGCTCGTTATCGTTGCCGTGTACGGTCTATACCTATGGCAGTGTTGGCTCGACCATGGATCTGGCGCGACCGCTGCTGAAAACATTGCCGCCTGAGCAGTTCCCCGTTCTACTGGTCGCCGACGAGCAACGTAGTGGGCGTGGACGGATGGGGCGCCCATGGATGGCTCCGCCGGGTTCAGCCTTGCTTTTATCGCTGGTGCTGCAGCCGACCTGGTTGAAACCTGCCGAAGCGGTTTATCTGGTCTGGATGGCGGCGGTCGCGCTCTGTGAAGCCATCGAGACCGTCACCCCGCTGCAACCGGTGCTCAAGTGGCCGAACGATCTTTTGCTGCCCGTGGGGGCACCGCCTGCGCTCACCCTCGCCAAGGTGGCAGGATTGTTGTTGGAAGTCAACAGCACCGTGGATCACCTGGCGTGGGCGATCATTGGCTGTGGGGTCAACTTGACGTCGGCCCCGCCCGCCGAGCAGACCCGGTATCCCGCGACGAGTCTGGCGGTTGCTGGGGCGGAGGTTGATCGGATGGCGCTGCTGATTGCACTGATGCAACGGATCGATGCGTGGTATCAGCGGCTTGCGGCAGGTGAGCGTGACGCCCTCTTTGGGGCCTGGCGGTCGCGCCTGGTGACCCTGGGTCAGCAGGTTCGTATCGAGACCGCTGCTGGGTTGGTGAGCGGCCTGGCCGAGCAAGTTGAGCCTGATGGAACGTTGCTGGTGCGTCAGGCGAGCGGGGAACTTTATCCAGTAACGACGGGTGATGTGGGTTTATAGCCAATACCTTACGTTGCAATGTTGTCACTGGATGGCCTATAATGGACAGGGTAACAAAACAACGAATTGCCTTTATCCAGGAGATGCGTAGATATGCCGTTTTCGCGAAGGCGCCTTGTTTATAGCGCCGCAGCCGTCAGTGGCCTGCTTGTGGTAGCCCTGTTGCTACGTCTCGGCTTTCAATGGCGTCAGGCAATTGCTGATATCGACTCGATGATCGCGACCTCTGCCCCTGTTGATGTCCAGGGAGGATCATCATTTCAATACAACGAATGGTCAACAGCGGATCTCCTCTCGAAACAATCAGCGCGGATGACGCATCGTGGTGGATCGCCACAGCCAGTCGTCGTGCAACCAGCGCCTACGCTAACCCAATCAACCCTTAATATTTTATTGCTTGGGACTGATGCTCGCCCTGGTGATGTTGATCCAACCCGTACTGATGCGATCATTTTGGTACGGATTGACCGCGATAATGGGCGGGTCAGTATGCTCTCGTTGCCCCGTGATCTCTGGGTGACGTATCCGACCGGTACATCGGGGCGGATCAATGCGGCTTATACGGTCGGCGAGTTGCAATTGGGCTCCGGCGGCGGGGCGGCGATGGCCAAAGCAACCGTAGGCCGTTTGCTCAATGTTGAGGTTGATAACTATGTGATGCTCAATTTTGAGAGCTTTCGGAGCTTGATTGATTACATTGGTGGCATCGAAGTGGATGTCCCCGAGGCGCTCTTTGATCCGAGGTTTCCCACTGAGGATTATGGCACGATCGAAGTTCGTTTCGAGGCCGGTCTGCAGTGGTTAGATGGTGAACGTGCCCTGACTTATGCTCGTACGCGCCATGCCGACAGTGATTTTGGCCGTAATCAACGCCAACAACAGGTGCTCATTGCCATTTTTGAGCGCCTGAGCCAGCGGGGGATGCTCGATCGGATCATCGGAGTCGATAACTACACCCAGATCATGCGGGGCTATGTGCAGACCGATCTGAGTCGGCGGCAGATTCTAGCGCTGGCCAATTTTGCTGGCGAGATCAGCATTGAAGATTTGCATCGCTATGCGATTGATTCGCGCATGATCGTTGAACTGAATGATCCGGCAACGTTTGCGGCTGAACCAGTTGCCTTGCGACGGGTCGTCCGTGAGTTTACTGGTGAGGTTGTCTCAACGGCTGGTGGCAATTAGTGGCTGATGCGCCCTCTGTGCGGGGTACTGAGCCGGGCGGTGCGCTGCGTGGTGTGGCAATCGCGGCGGTGCTGATTGCGCTTGGCAATATCGCGAGCCGCGTGGTTGGCTTTCTGCGTGATAGCACGATTGCCTTCTATTTTGCCCGCGGGGTCGAGGTTGACGCCTTCCAGGTGGCCTGGACGGTGCCGAGCACGATCTACGATCTCTTGATTGCGGGGGCGGTGAGTGCCGCACTGGTGCCCGTCTTTTCGTCGTATGCCGAAGGCGACCACGACGAGTTCTGGCGGGTGGTCTCGGGGGTCTTTACGGTTGCCCTGGCTGCTTTGACGGCGCTGACGGCCCTGGCTGTTTGGCAGGCCCCGCTGGTGGTGGCTCTGCTGACACGCCCCGAGCAGACCGAGTTGCGGGTGCTGGCGACGCCACTGGTGCGCCTGTTGATGCCGGCTGTCTTGCTGATGGGGTTGTCGGGCCTGGCGACGGCGGTGCTGCATGCTCAGCAGCGGTTTCTTTTGCCTGCCTTTGTGATGGTGACGTTCAATGTAGGCATGGTCGCAGGCATTGTGCTGCTGCATGATCGCTTTGGCATCAACAGCCTGGCGTTTGGGGCGTTGCTTGGTGCCGTTGGGCAGGTGGTGTTGCAGATCCCAGGCTTGCGCGGGGCCCGGTTACGCCTGGGCAGCGGGTTGGATCATCCGGCGCTGCGCCGGATCTTGCGCCTCTATGCGCCGGTGGCCCTGGGCATCGGGTTTTCGGTGCTGGGCACCGTGATTGACCGCTGGCTCGCCTCGGGCTATGAAGCAGCGCTGGGCACGATGCGGTATGCGACGACGTTGATCCAGTTTCCGCTGGGCCTTGTTGCTTCGGCGGTGGCGCTGGCCGTCTTGCCGACGCTGGCGCGGCAGAGTGAGGCCCAGGATGAGGCGAGTTTTCAGACGACCCTGGCGATGGGGCTCAAGGTGGTGCTGTTGTTGATCTTGCCAGCGACGGCGGGTCTGCTCGTGCTTGCCGAGCCGCTGGTGGCTCTGACCTATGAACGGGGGCGGTTTTCGGCGGCTGACACGGCGGCAACGGCAATAGCCTTGCGTTTCTATCTGCCGGGTTTGCCGGCTGCGGCGCTTGATCAAGTTTTGATTTTTGCCTTCTATGCCCGCAAAAATACGCTGACCCCCAACCTGATCCAGGGTGCAGCCATCGGGGTCTATTTGCTAGTCGCCTTGCCCCTGATCTGGTTCACGGATCTTGGTTTTCTCGGGTTGGTACTGGCCAACTCGGCGCAATGGATCGGGCATGCCGTGATTACATGGGTCTTGCTGACCCGAAGCGTACCGCTGCGAGGCTTGCGCCTTGGTGAGGCCACACTGAAAGGCCTTGGAGCCAGCGGCCTCATGGCCGCTGTGGTCGTGGCCCTCGCGCTGCTTACCGCGAGCCTCCCGCTTGTTGTCCAGATTCTGGTGGCAGGAACGGGTGGGATCCTGAGCTATTTCGTGTTTTGCCTGACCTTCCGCATCGAAGCGGCCGGTTTTTTCTTCCAGACCCTCAGGAGCCGTGTGCAACGGTAACAAAGCGCACAAACATGCGCTTTCTTCTTTTCAGATCGGCCTGAGTATGGTATAATAGAATATCAACGAGGAGGCCGGATTGAGCATTGCAACGCCTAAAAACCTGTCTCTGACTGACATCATCAGTGCAGGCTACCGTGCGCTCCATCGCAGGCTCTGGGTAATGCTGATCCCGGCCCTGATGGGTGGATACCTCTGGCTTGGGGCACCGATTGCCCTGATGCCGCTGGCGACAGGCGTGCAAGCCGATCTGGCGATGGTCGGAGAACTGATCGGGCAAGAGGTAGAAGGGGTGCGTCTTGCGCAGGCGGTACTGATGACCGATCTGCGTTTAGCGCTTGCCTGGCTCAATTTTGTCCCGATGCTTGCGCCAACGGAGGGGCCGGTTGTGCCGCTTATGGGCCTCGATCACCAGGTGAACTGGCCGCGCATGCTGCTGACGATTGGGGCAGTCAATCTGCTGGCGCTGGTGTTCAGTAGTTATTTTTTAACCCTGTTGAGTGAAGCCGTCAGTGGGGCATATCTGCCGCTCGTGGGTTCGCTACAGCGGGCCTTTGCCGTGGCGCTTGCGCTGGTGGGTTACTGGTTGGTTCTGGCCGGGATTGGGTTATTGCTGGCCCTGCCCTTTCTGGCGCTCTCGATCATTGTGATTGTGGCCTTGCCGGGGACGGCGCTGGCGATTCTGTTAGCCTGGTACATTGTGCTCTTTTGGGCGTATATCTATACCTGCTTTGCGCCCGAAGCGATCCTGTTGAGTCGTGTCGGCCCGTTGCAGGCGATTGTCGCAAGCATCAATGTTGTCCGTCACAATCTGGCTGAAACCCTAATGCTGCTCTTGCTCAACATATTGATTGTCAATGGTCTGGGGCTTATCTGGCGGCAACTTGCCGCGATGCCGGTCGGTTTGCCGGTGGCGCTGCTTGGCAGTGCGTATATTGGGAGTGGCCTGACGGCTGCTCGGATGGAGTTTTATCGTGCGCATCTTGCGCGCTAGCATAGAGGGATAGAGCGTTGTATGAATGACGAGCAGACTTCTTCCACTGAACCTCAGGGGTATGATGCGAGCCAGATCACGGTGCTCGAGGGGCTTGATGCGGTGCGGAAACGCCCGGGGATGTATATTGGGCCAACCGACATTAATGGCCTGCACCATATGATCAAAGAAGTGGTAGACAATTCGGTTGACGAAGCACTTGCTGGTCACGCTGATCGCATTACCATCACGATCCATAAAGATTTATCTGTTCAAGTGACTGATAATGGCCGCGGCATTCCCGTTGATATTCACCCCAAGCACAAGGTTTCGGCGTTGCAACTCGCCGCAACTGAGTTGCATGCCGGGGGCAAGTTTGGCGATGGGGGCTATAAAGTCTCGTCGGGACTGCACGGCGTCGGTCTTTCGGTGGTCAATGCACTTTCTGAATGGATGCGTGCCGAAGTGCGTCGCCATGGCAAGCTCTGGGTGCAAGAGTATCGCACTGGCAAACCCCAGGGGGACGTGAAGGCCGTGGGCCTGGCTGAGGGTACGGGAACATCGATCCATTTTATGCCTGATGTGACTATTTTCAAAGACGGTATTGAGTATAACTTTAAGGCGCTGTCGCAGCGTTTTCGTGAAATGGCCTATCTGACCAAGGGTCTGCATTTTGCCTTTACTGATGAACGTAGCGATCAAGAGGTGCATTTCTATTTTGAGGGTGGCATTGTTAGTTATGTGCGCCACTTGAACAAAGATCGAACGCTGTTGCATAAGCAGCCCTTCTATGCCGAGAATACGGTCAATGATGTGGCCGTCGAAGTGGCCATGCAGTATACCGACTCGTATGATACTGACTCGGTGTATGCCTTTGCGAATAATATCAATAATACCGACGGTGGGGCCCATCTCTCGGGTTTTCGGACGGCCCTGACCCGTGTGATCAATACCTATGCCCGCGCCAAGAGCATTCTGAAAGAGAATGAGTCGAATCTGACGGGTGAGGATGTGCGTGAGGGCCTGACCGCAGTGATTAGTGTCAAGCTGAAAGATCCCCTCTTTAGCTCGCAGACCAAAGAAAAACTGGTCAGCCCCGAAGCAGCCGGTGCGGTTGCCACGGTGCTTGGTGACCAATTGGCGGCCTGGCTTGATGAGAATCCTGGCGAGTCCCGGCGGATTATTGAAAAAGTGTTGAGCGCAGCGCGGACGCGGCTGGCGGTGCAGAAAGTGAAAGAGACTTCACGCAAGAGTGCGATGGAGGGGTTTGCTCTGCCAGGCAAATTGGCCGATTGTTCCGATACCAATCCAGCGCGCAGCGAGCTCTATATTGTTGAGGGTGACAGCGCAGGTGGCACGGCCAAACAGGGGCGCGACCGGCGCTTCCAGGCGATTCTGCCGCTTCGTGGCAAGATCCTCAATGTTGAGCGGAGCCGCCTCGACAAGATGCTCTCGAATACCGAAGTACGGGCCTTGATTACGGCGATTGGTACCCCTATCGGTGAACAGTTCAACGCCGACAAATTGCGCTATCATCGCATTCTGCTGATGACCGATGCCGATGTGGACGGGAGCCATATCCGCACGCTGTTGCTCACGTTCTTCTTTCGGCATATGCGCCAGTTGATCAGCAGTGGGCATCTCTATATTGCGCAGCCGCCACTCTATCGGATCAAACATGGCAAAGAGCAGGTCTATACCTACTCAGATAGCGAGCGCGATGCGTATTTAGCCAAGCTTCCCGAAGAAACGCGGCAGCGCGTTGGCATTCAGCGCTACAAAGGTCTCGGCGAAATGAATGCCGAGCAACTCTGGGAGACAACGATGAACCCCGAGAACCGCGTGATTCTCCAGGTAACCATCGAAGATGCCCAGCGCGCCGACGAGACCTTCACGATGCTGATGGGTGACCTGGTGCCCCCACGGCGCAAGTTTATCCAGACACATGCGTCGGAGGTGGTGGATCTGGATGTGTAGGCGGGGGAGGGTCGTTGGATATACCATTTCCTGTTAAACCCCTGCTCTTGGAGGCATCGCGTGGCGCTCTGCTGCCCCAGCCGCTTGCAGCCGACACCCCCGCCCATCTTGAAGCGGGGGTTATCGCCACGCTCCGCACGCTGACGCCTGTGCGCAAACTGGAACTCGCCCGAGCGATGAATCAGATGGCTGATCGCCTGGCGCTGGCCGGTATCCAGTTGCGGATGCCTGAGGCAACGATGCAAGCGTGGGCCTATGCGCTGGCGCTCCAACGGCTTCCGCCGGAACGACAGCCTCATGGTGCTGCCGTCCTTGAAGGAACTCCGCTTATGCCGACACCTGTTGATCCGCTTGCGTTGGCGTTGCGTCTCGGAGCGCTGCTTGATGCCCAGGCCATCCCCTATGTCGTCGTTGGCTCGGTGGCCGCCGTTGTCCACGGCGAGTACCGCACGACGCGTGACATCGACGTGGTCGTGAACCTGTCGCCACAGAACGTGCGTGCGTTCGTCGAAGGGCTGCGCGAGGATTTTACTTTTCTCTTCAGTGATATTACCGATGCGCTCCTCCGTCTTCCTGAAGCACGGGCTGATGGACAGCAGCGGGCGAGCTTTTGTGCCTACGACAAGACGACGGGCTTCCAGCTTGACGTGTACCTCTTTTCGGGGCGTCCGTTCGAGGTGGCCCAGTTTCAGCGGGCAAAGGTGATCATCATGCCCGGTGAGCCGGGCGGAGCGTTACGGGTGGCGAGTGCCGAAGATACCGTGCTGGCGAAGCTAGAATGGTACAGCCTTGCCCCATCTGATCGCCAGTGGCGCGATGTGCAGGCCATCCTGCGGGTACAGGATGACGTGCTCGATTACGCGTATCTTCACCAGTGGGCCGACGCGCTTGGGTTCGCCGAGTTGCTGACCTGGGCGTTGCGTGGTCAGCAGCCGCCCCTGGCTGGTGACGCCCCCCGTCAGCAGCGTTTATTTTAAAGAAGCGCTGTTTTTTGCGCTTGAAAAAAGCCAGCGTCGCTGGCTTTTTTTAGCGCAAAAACTAGTCTCCGTACTTCTCGCCAGGTCTTTTGCCAAAATCGCACGGTTGCATCCCGTATGCCTACGGATAGACGCGGCTTGCCGGTTTGCGTACACTGAAGATGTCTGGAGTACGCTCCCCCTTTCTTTCCCTGCTCCCTGCTCAGAGTTCACTTCATACAATGCAATGGCACGCTTCTTGGCTGTACCTGGATTGGAGAAGGCTCATGGGAAAAAGCAATGTGCTGCGACCTGAGGATTATGCCAGCACCGGTTCAGGTCAGCCTATTCGTGAGCAGGCCATCTATGCGCAGATGACCGCCAGTCTCGCGCAGTGTACATCGGTGCAGCAAGCCTACGCAGTCATCGCGGAGAGTGTGCAACGCCTTTTTCCTGGTGATGATGGCACCCTCTATATGCGTCAGACCATACCGGGGCCGCTTGAGCCAGTGGCTCGGTGGAGCGCGTTTCCTGATGATGGTACCCTGGTCTTGCCGACGACCCCATTCTCACTCTGTATGCCTTTGATTGTGCAGCAACAGGCTTACGGTATGCTGCATGTGCGGATCAACGTTCCCATGTCGGCGCCACTCTTGCTTGATCCCTTGCTTGAAGCCCGGCGGCGGCTCTGTGCGACCCTGGTCGAATATGCTGTGGAAGGTCTCGCACATCTGCAGCGCCGTCTGTCTTCGTACGACGAGAGTATGCATGATCCCGTGACCGGCCTGGCTAGGCCCCAGGCGTTGACCAGATTGCTGGGTATCAAGCTCTTTGAGCCATCGGCGTATCCGATTAGCTTGGTGCTGATCGGTGTGGATGGCTATCCTGTTGTTGCCGAGGCTGATGAAGCCACGACGAGTGCGCAGGTAACCCAGGCGGTGAGTCGCTCGTTGACCGCTCGTGTCCATCCTGATGACCTCGTCTGCCATTATGGTGACGGGCTCTTTCTGCTGGTGATAAGTGGGGAAGACCGCACAGATGTCACTGAACGGGCCGAGGCTATCCGGCGGGCGATCGCTTCGCGTATCCTGTGCCCGAGTGCCACGGCAACGGTCAAGCTCACGGTTTCGGTTGGCATTGCCACCATCATTGCACCTGGGACACGGCTTGACGAAGCGCTCAGCGCGGCTGAACTGGCGCTTTACTGTGCGCGCCATGCCGGAGGCAATCAGGTGGTTGTTGGCGAAGAACTTGGTCACGAAGTTGATGCCTATATGCGCATGATGCGGTAGTATACGCACAGATCGTGAACATCCTATCAGGGGCGAAACAGGGTTGGTCTTGCATTGAGACCGGCGTTGTTTCGCCCTTGCTGGTCATGCTCTGCTGGAAGGTAGTGGGGCTTTCACGATCGTTTTGCCAAAGGGGTAGTTTTATGCATGCACGTTCGGTTCGCCATCTGTTCCTCGGCTTGGTGCTCATGCTTAGCCTGATCCTGGTGATCGGAGGGAATGGAGCACTGATTGTACGTTCGGCTCCACCTGGGTTTGTGACGTCGAATGGCTTTACGCTGCAGATCCCACAGCAAGTGCCCGTTTTTCGACTAACCGCACTTGCCGTCAACGAAGATCAGACGAGTCAACTGGCCCAGCGCTTTGGCAACATCTATGCTCGTCAACCAGTTGCTGCTGAGACCTATCTGAGCAACCCTCGTTATACGGTTCCGAATACGCAAACGCTCTCGTTGCTGACGCAGTATGGGGCCACGGGTGGTTTTTATGCCTTTAATCTTGAAGAGGTAGGGCGCGAAACGCCGGTGGGCAAACTTGATCCTGGGCAGCTCCAGGGGCGAGCCTGTCAATTCCTGTTGAATGGCGGCTTTATGGCTGGCGATGGGCAATTGCTGATTGATCGGCAGATCCCGCAGAATGTCCAGACGATTACCAATCCCCAGTTTTGTGATCTTAATGAGAATACGCCGTTTGGCACGATCAAGACGATCGAGGCGGCGACGTTGCCCGCAAATGCGTTGCAACAGGATGAACCGATCACCGAAACGATAGGAGCTGTGATCGAAATCCCGATGGGTATTCCGTATGCAATTGATCGTCAGTCACCCCAGTTTTTGCCGATTGGTGGCCCGGGTGGGCATCTCTCCCTGCTCTTTAGCACAACTGACGTTGATGCTCAGGGCAACTGGCTTGATCCCAATAGCCCTGGCCTCGCCGCAGTGGCGATGCCCTTCTTTGGACGACAACCGCAGATGCTTGAACGCACCTTCCCGATCCGTGATCCCCGTGCGGTGCGTGATGAGGTTGAGCAACTGGTCAGGGCGACCTATCCCGATGCGACCAATGTGACTATCCCTGATCCAGCCCTGCTCTATTTTGTGCGCGACGCAGCGGTTGAGCAGGAGATCATGGAGCCGGTGCTCGACTTTGGGGCGATCGAGGTGACGGTTGATGGGGAAACGATTGTCCTGCGGAATATTACTGTGCCCCTGATTGAAGGTGGCGCACAGGGCCTTGGCGCAACGGTGCAGATCACGGAACCAGCCAACGATAGCCGTTTTCGCCCTGGTACAGCAGTGACCTTCCGCGGCACGATTGCTGATGGGGCGGCCCCGTATACGTACCAGTGGTTCCTTGATGATAATGAGCCGCTGAGCGATCCCGCCGTACGTGAGGCCGCTGGTGAGGTGACACTCTTGACCGACCAGTTGCCGGTGCAGGGGCGTGATGGCCTGCCGGCAGGTTCAACGGTCATCTTGAGGGTGACGGATAGTCTCGGCATCGTCCGTGAAGCAACGGTCTTTGTCGCCCCTGAGGTGATTCCTGCGGTTTATCTGCCGCTGGTTGTTCGCGGTGGTGCGGCGACCAGTTCGGTTGCCCCTGCGGCCAGTCTTGCCCAGGTTGGCTATACCTTTGGGGTTGAGGGTAATTGGGATTACCCGCCTTATGGACCGGGTGGTTCGGATCTGCCAGGCGTGATCCCTGATGTCAATGGGTTCCGCAATGGCATGACGAGTTACGGCTACGCCTCGCGCTTCTTCTGGAGCAATGGCAGCGCCTGGGAACGTGACTGGCGTGATTGTGGCATTGGCAATGGGATCGATTGCACCTTTGGCGTTGACCGGGCCGCTTTTGTCTACTATGCCGGGCATGGTGGGGCTGGCGGCCTGAGTATGGCGTCGAGCAAGGATAGCACCTGGTTTGACGGATCGAATGCGCGGTACCAGAACCTGCGCTGGGTCGGGTTTGCCTCGTGCCAGACCTTGCGGGTGCAGGGCTACAGTGCCGGCAACGAACCGATTCGTCGCTGGTTCAATGCTTTCCGGGGGGCCCATATGCTGCTTGGCTTCAACAGCAATATGAGCGATATTGCTTTTGGCGGGCGGTTTGTTGACAACATGCGCATGCCAAGTTTCTTTGGCATTGACTTCCCGTGGGCCCAGCAGACGATTGCGCAAGCCTGGGTCAATACCGCGTTCCAGATGAATGCAGGCAAACCGGCCTACATTTATGCTCGTAGCGCAAGTGCTAATCCAAACAATGACAAACTGCCGCGTCCTGGGCAGCCGATGCCGCCGCGCCCATTCCCGGTTCAATCGTACCACTGGGTCTGGTGGAATTTCTAGAAAGTTCGCCTCTGGCGGTGGGGTATGGAGCGGCTTCGCCGCTCCATACGATTTTTTGGTTCGTTTTGGCGGCGAAGCCGCCAAAACGAACCAAAAACTGGGGTCTGGGGCGCAACCCCAACGATTTTGCTTCAGCTCTATCTGCGTCGCTGACCTCCTGATTATCAAGGGTTAGCTGCGGTATAATGACTTAATGCAATGTTAACATTGCATCATCGTTTGTTAATCTACCGCAGGTAACCTGAACATGCTTTCGTACCGTTTGGCCGATCTGAGTGGGCCTTTTTTTGATCCTGAGAAACCGTTTCGCAACTGGTCGTCGTTCCCCTACGATCAGCTTGATCTGCCGACGGCCCCGTATGTTGACCTGCATCAACTCGATCAGGGGGTCGCACGGGCGCTTGCGCACCTCGATGGCTTGCACGCACAGGGCTACAATGGGGTTGTGGTGGATAATCTGGCTCATCTGGTTGCGTTTGATGGCCCTGGTGAACCAGTGTATGCTGCTGATAGCCCGGTGCGACGGCGTGCGCTTGCCTATCGCCGCGCCTTTGCCTCACTTGCCGAACACGCAGCAGCCCTTGACATGCACTTTTTTGTGACCACCGATATGCAGTGGAGCACGCCGGAGTTGCGGCATGCGGTTGGTGTCCTGGACGCTGGCAATGCACGTCTCGTGGCGCTTAATCAGCGTGCGCTCGCCGAGCTTTTTGCGGCTCTCCCGCAGGTGAGCGGGCTTGTGGTTCGCATGGGCGAAGCGGGTGGGGCGCACAATCAGGGCGATACCTATACCGGCCATATGCTCTATACGACGTCGGCGGCTCTGCGTACGCTGACCGAGCAGTTGTTGCCCGTGTGTGAAGCCCACGGCAAGCAGTTGATCATCCGTACCTGGAGTGTCGGCATTGGCGAGTTGGGTGATCTGATCTGTTCGCCTGCCCGTTATGCGGCGACGTTTGGGGGCCTTACTTCACCCAATCTGCTTGTTTCGATCAAGCATGGGCCCGCCGACTTCTTTCGCCTGCTGCCGACCAACCCGACATTGGGCTTGCCCGGTCCACGCCAATTGATCGAATTTCAACATCGCCGTGAGTATGAACTCTTTGGCCTGGTGCCGAGTTCAATTGTCGCCTTGCACCGCGAGGCCCTGGCGCGTGCGGCTGATGATCCCCAGTGTGCTGGCTTCTGGGCCTGGAATAGCACTGGCGGTTGGGGTGGAGGACAGGCTTCGTTGGGCCAGAGCGGTTGGAACCTCTGGACGGAATTGAATAGCGCGGTCACGGTGGCGCTTGCCGCTCAACCCACGCTTGCGAGCGAAACCTTTGTCCGTGACTGGCTCCAGACCCGTCTTGGCTTGGTAAGTAGCCCTGCTTTTGCCGAGGTCGCTGCGGATCTCTACCGCGACTCGGCGCAATTACTTGAACAGGGCTGGTATATGAGCCACTTGCCACAGGCGGTCAACCGGCTTGGCGGCATCTATCTTTCGCCGTTGCTCTGGGTCTGGTGGATGCGTCCGACGGCCTCACTGCCGATCTGGGCTTATTTAGCGGGCGCTGTGGCTTCGCCGCAGACGGTGATCGAGGCGAGTGCGCAAGCCGTGGCGCAAGCAAGGATGTATGCGGAACGCCTGGCAGAATGTGCGGCTGAGGCAACGGAGGTTCAGTTTGTCGTTGACAGCGCCCGTTATCTCGCCGATGTGCTGGCGCTGGCCTATGCGATCCGCGCATTCATGTTTGCTTTGTTGCAACAGGCTCAGGTGGTAGAGCCGCGTTCGCGTAGCGATCTGCGCAAGGAAGTTGCGCAACTGATGGAGCAGATCGCGATGCACCAGGCAACCTGGGGGCAGCGGCGTGATTTTCCAGCGTTGGAGCTTGAGGAAGTCGAGCGTTTGCTTGCCGATCTTTGTACCCATCCCCGGCGCGTAGCGCTGCAGGCTCGCCTGGCCGTGGCGGCTGTGGGCCTGATCCGTCACGAACGCAAACGCGTACTTGCCGGCGCTGCGGGGCTCGTTGGGGCGACCGGGGTTGCCCTCGTTTTGCTTGGGCATCGCCATGGTCGGCTTGGCCTCGCCAGCCTGGCGACAGGCCTGGCTTTGCTTGCGCCGTTGCGTCACCAGGCCTTGCATGCACTGCTCCCCTGGTTCAGCCAGCGCTTCAACGTGTTACCGTCGATCTTCTTTGAAACCGGCCCAGCGCTGCGTGAATGGGTCGAGGGATGAGCGGGTGGGGCAAAGGCTGCCAGCCTTCGTCCCACCCGCTTTTCGATCAGCCTTCGGCGGCCTCATCGTCACCAAGGCTGGTGCGGACGAGGCGGGCCAGGCGTTCGTGGGCTCGGTGTTGCAATGATTTGACCGCGCCAATGCTCCGCCCTAGCTGGTTGGCGGTCTCTTCGAGCGAGAGGCCGTAGCTATGGCGGAGTAAGATGACCTGGCGCTGGGCTTCGCTGAGGTGAACGAGTGCTTCTTGGAGGGCTGCTTCATTGATCCGGTCGGTAAGCTTTGTCTCGGGGCCTTCGCTGATCGCGCACCATTCGCTGAGTGGGGTTTGCCTGCGCCGTTTGTTGCGCCGCAGGGTGTCAACGGTGCGGGCGTGCGCAATGCTGTAGAGCCATGATCCGATTGACCACCCCCGGTCTTCGTAGCGCTCGATGCTTTCGAGCATGCGTAAAAAGACATCGGACTGGATGTCGCGGGCGACTTCGGCGTCACCAATGCGATAGTAAACATAGCGATAGATCCCGGGGGCAAAGCGTTCGTAAATGGTTGACAGAGCTTCGGGGTCGGCGGATCGCGCACGACGGACAAGATCCTCGGGGAGTGCTGCTGTGTTCATGGTCGTCTCTCCACTCTGGTGTGCGGGGTTGGGTTCGTGGTGAGGCGCTGAAGGGGAGTGGGGAGGTTGTGCCTGGATGAGGCAGAGGCCCACGCCCCTGCCTCGGGGAGCTAACGGCGCTGTTAGTGCTCTATCTACTTGACGATGAGTATACGTTGCTCGCGTTCGTAATGGGGTCACAGCAGGGTAATAAGCGGGTAACTTTGCTTGTCAAGATCTATTTCCTATCGGCTATTGGGAAAGATCGCCAATGCTCCCTCTTCAGCCTCAAGCTCGATCAAGTTGACCCCGCCAGTGACGCTCGCCCCTTGCGCAAAGGGCAGGCGGCGCACGACCCCGCTATAGGGGGCGACCACCGTGTGTTCCATTTTCATCGCTTCGAGGATCATCAGGGGTTGCCCCTCTTCGATCGCTTCGCCTTCGCTGACGAGCAGTTTGATCAGCGTACCGGGCATTGGTGCGGTGAGTCCGGCCGCATCGTGGCCTCCCCCCGGTCGCGTCGCGCTGTCAGCACTGAGGGGCGCAGGTTGGGTGAGCCGGTAGCCGTTGCCGCGCCAGCCGATCAAGAGGTCGCCACTGCGGTCGTGCGCAAACAGAAAGCGCTCGAGTCGCCCTCCGAATTCGAGTGCGCATTCCGTTGCGCCCTGCATCACGCGGCGTACCGGGTGGCTTGTTCCTTGGACATCGATTGTCCAGTCATTGCCACGGTGCTGCGTATACGCAACCAGGTCGTGGTCGCCGCTGCGAAAGCGCACCGGCACACCGGTATTGCCCATGCGCCAGTGCAGCGCAAAAGGATCGTGGCGGAGCGGCGTTGCCGAGGTGGGCTGCGAAGGATGCTGTGCAAGGATTGCCCCGGCCAGGATTACTTCCAACGGCGCCTCGGCAGGCTGTTCGAGATCCAGAGGATAATCGCTCAGAAAGCCGGTGTGGGTTGCGCCTGCCCGATAGGCGGGGTGCGCAGCGAGGGCACGGAGCAACGCTAGATTGGTCGTCAGACCGAGCACAACCGTTGCCTCCAGGGCCGCACGGAGGCGCTCGACGGCTGCGGTGCGGTCTTCGCCCGCGACGATCAACTTGGCGATCATCGGGTCGTAATGCACCGTCACCTCATCGCCGCTGCTCAAGCCGGCGTCGACGCGGATGCCCGGGCCAGTTGGTGGCGCAAAGAGCGCCAGTTGTCCAATGGCGGGCAAATACGAGACCGGATCTTCGGCATAAAGGCGCACCTCGATCGCGTGGCCGCGCATCGCGATGTCGCTCTGGGTCAGGGTGAGCGGTTCGCCCTTGGCGATAGCAATCTGCCAACGCACCAGATCGAGCCCGGTCACCAGTTCAGTCACAGGGTGTTCAACCTGCAAGCGCGTATTCATCTCGAGAAAATAGAAATGGCCCTCGGGATCAAGCACGAACTCGACGGTGCCGGCATTGACATACCCGGCGGCCCGTGCGACGCGCACTGCTGCCTCGCCCATCGTTGCGCGCAGGGCAGGACTCAGAGCAGGCGACGGGGCTTCTTCAAGGATCTTCTGATGGCGGCGCTGGATCGAGCATTCGCGCTCGCCGAGGTGCAGCACCGTGCCATAGGCATCGGCGAGCACCTGGATCTCGATGTGGCGTGGGCGCACGATGAGGCGTTCGAGCAGCACGGCATCATCGCCAAAAGCCGCGCGCGCCTCGCGGCGAGCGCCGGCGAGCGCGTCGGTGAAGCCGGCGAGATCAGTGACGACGCGCATGCCCTTGCCGCCGCCACCGGCACTCGCCTTGATGAGCAGCGGCGTGCCAATGCGTGCGGCTTCGATCATCAAGCGTTCATCAGACTGATCTGGCCCATCGTAGCCTGGAACGACCGGCACACCAGCGGCCGTGGCGAGGTGACGGGCCCCAATCTTGCCCCCCATCGCCTCGATCGCCTCGGGAGGCGGGCCAACAAAGATCATGCCCGCCTCGCGGCACATTCGGGCAAACGCCGCATTCTCGGCAAGAAAGCCATAGCCGGGATGGATCGCCTCGGCCCCGGTTGCGTGGGCCGCCGCAAGGATTGCCTCGCCACGCAGATAGCTCTGGGTCGCGGCAGGTGGTCCAAGGCAGACGGCGGCATCGGCAAGGCGCACATGCATTGCGCTCGCATCAGCCTCTGAATAGACCGCCACCGGACTAATGCCCAACTCACGACAGGCCCGCAGAATGCGCACAGCAATTTCACCGCGGTTGGCAATCAACATCCGTTGCATAGTTTTTCTCTTGCCCAGCCAGCGACGCTGGCAGGTCTTATCGTTTGTGGGGCAAACCAGCGTCGCTGGCTTGCCCCACAAGGAAACCTTCCTGTCGTTTGCCGACCCTCTACGTCAGTTTTGGCAAGACATCCTCGCCGAAGGCGCGAATCCAGGCCTCCTGGTTGCGTCCGACGTTGTGGACATAGATCTTATCAAAGCCGAGATCGAGCAAACCTTGCAGGTGGGCACGATGCTCGTCAAGGTTGGACGAGATGAGCACCCGTCCTTTGAAGTTTTCAGGGCGCACGAGACGAGCCATAGCCGCAAAATCTTCCGGACTACGGACATCCTGTTTGGGGAAATTCATACCACCATTCGGCCATTCAACCATCGCTGATTGCATCGCCTCTTCGTCGGTCTCGGCCCACGAGACGTGCAGTTGCAAGAGCTTGGGCATCTTGGTGGGGTCTTTCCCTGCCTCTTTCGCGCCTGCGTCAAAATTCTCGATAATGCCACGTAGCTTATCGTGGCTAGCCCCAGGCGTAATCAGGCCATCACAGGTCTTGCCGGCCCACTTGAGTGTCTGAGGGCCAGTCGCGGCGACATAGATTGGCACCGGTTGTTCAGGCAGCGTCCAGAGCTGCACCTTATTCATCTGGAAATAGCGCCCGCGATAACGGATCGACTTGCCGCTCAGCAATTTTTGCATCAACTCGGTTGCTTCTTGCAGCATCTCAAAGCGGATCAGCGGCTCGGGCCACTCACCGCCAACAACATTTTCGTTGAGCAACTCGCCACTTCCGAGGCCAAGCCAGAAGCGACCGGGGAACATCGCGGCGAGGGTCGCGGCGGCATTGGCAATGACCGCCGGGTGGGTACGAAAACTCGGGCAGGTCACACCGGGGCCAAAGTCGCCCTTGGTGACCATGCCAAGGGCTCCCATCCAACTATAGGCATAGGCATTATGGCCCTGGGCCGGCACCCAGGGTTGAAAATGATCAGCCGCCATCACCCCTTCGAACCCATAATTCTCGGCGAGTTTGCAATGCTCGATCAACTCAGTTGGGTGAAACTGCTCAAGGGCAGCAGAGAGGCCAATTTTTGCCAAAATAGTCTTCCTTTCTTCAGGGCGTTGCCGCCAACCACGGTTGCTTGCGCTGGAAAAAAGCCAGCTATCCTGGCTTTTTTTCAGCGCAAGCAAGCTTCTCGGGGGCCGCAGGCCACCTTTTACCCTTCGCCGTTGAGGCAACGCAACGCTGTGTCGCAGAGAATCGCCACGCCTTGAGGAAGGCAGGCTTCATCAACATCAAAGCGAGGATTGTGATGGGGGAAAGAAGTTGCTTCGTTGCTGCTCGACCCCAGGAAAAAGTAGCAGCCCGGAACTTTTGCCAGGACGGCTGAGAAATCTTCGCCCCCGGTGGTGCGGAAGGTCGTATTGATCTTCTCTTCGCCGAGCACAGCGGCGGCTGATTGATAGGTGACTGCGGTTGGCGCAGGCGCATTGACGGTGGCATCGACCCCAAAGCGGATTTGCACGTCAGCGGTCGCCCCCAGCGTCTGCGCAATGCCTTCGGCGACCTCGCGGACACGGCGGTGCAGCAATTCGCGGATCGCGGGGTTGAAGCTCCGGATCGTTCCGCGCAATTCGGCGCTTTCGGCGATGACATTGCCGGCCTCGCCGGCTTGAAAGGCCCCGATGGTCACGACCCCCGTCTCTTCGGGGTTGAGATTGCGGGCGACAATCGTCTGGAGGGCGACCACGATCTGGGCCCCGACGAGCACCGCGTCAACCGTCTGATGCGGTTGGGCTCCGTGACCGCCTTTGCCGTGGACAATGATCCGTAAGGGATCAGAGGCAGCCATCAACGCACCGTCGCGGACGACCGCAGTGCCAAGCGGATGGCCTGACGAAACATGCAGGCCAAGGGCGATATCGGGTACTGGACTTTCGAGCAACCCGTCGTCAATCATCGCTACGGCGCCGCCCAGGCCTTCTTCGGCGGGCTGGAACATCAGCTTGATCGTGCCCGGCAACTGGTCGCGGTGGCGGGCAAAGAGCGTGGCGACCCCAATGCCAACAGCGACGTGGGCGTCGTGACCGCATGCGTGCATCACGCCCGGTGTTTGCGAACGATAGGGTACATCATTCGCCTCATCGATGGGCAAGGCGTCCATATCAAAACGTAGGAGCACGGTGCGTTCGCCTGGCAGATCGCCCTGCAGGATGCCAACAACCCCCGTCTGACCAACGCCTGTCTGGACTTCGTAGCCCAGTTCATCAAGCTTTGCGGCGACGATCTTGGCAGTACGAAATTCTTGAAAGCCCAACTCGGGATGCATATGCAGGTCGCGTCGAATAGCAACCAGTTCATCATGCAGCGCTTCGGCCTCGTTCAAAAACGGAACGGACATACGGCTCCTCCAGAGACTTATAGATGCACACAATTGAACCTTTCAAGTATACCATGATCGCTCACATCTGATCCTTCCCATTATTCCGTCGGTTGTAGCACCTGATGCAGCAGGTTCAACAGCCGTTCAGCGGTGAAGGGTTTTTGGAGAAAAGCGATCGGGCTATCATCGTGAAAATGGCTGGTCATCTCTTCGGTGGTGTAGCCACTCATTAACACCACTGGTAACGTGGGCCAGCGCTGACGTAACTGGTAAAAGACCTCTTTCCCACTCATCTGGGGCATGGTGAGATCGAGCAGGACAGCGCCCAGCGGTTGAGGCAAGTGATCGCAAATCGCGAGCCCCTGGATCCCATCGTTGGCGCTGAGCGTCCGATAGCCACCCCGCTCGAGAATCCGGATCACGATGCTGCGCACATCACGTTCATCGTCAATCACCAGAATCAGCGGGCGATCAGGCGGTGGTGTTGGCGGCTTGTTTGGCCCTGATGGTCTAGAGAGCGTCTTGAGGAAGGTCGTCCCCGCCTGATCGACAGGCAGCAGGACGGTAAAGCTACTCCCCTTGCCTGGCGTGCTCTTCACCGTCAACGCACCCCGGTGCCCGCGCACAATGCCCATCACCGCAGCTAAGCCGAGGCCTCGCCCAGCAAACTTCGTTGTAAAAAACGGATCAAAAATGCGTGATAATGTCGCTGCTTCCATGCCAATCCCTGTATCGGTGACCATCAGACAAACATACGTCCCCGGGGTTACCTCTGGGGACGTATGCAATGTTGCAAGATCGACCAACGTCAATTCCCGCAGGAAGGTACTAATTGTCACCGTGCCGCGGATCTCGGCGAGGGATTCGGCGGCATTGACAATCAGATTCATCACCACCTGGCGGATCTGCGCGACATCGGCCGCGATAAGGGGCAGATCGGGGGTCAGTTCCTGGTGCAAGACCGCATTCTTGTTGACTGAAATGCGCAGGAGACCGATCATCTCAGCGACAAGCGCATTGAGATCAAGTGGTTGCACATCGAAATGCCCGCGTCCAGCATAGGCCAGCATTTGACCAACCAGATCGGCCGCACGACGGCTCACGAGTTCAATCTCGCGGGCACTCTGGTAGATCTCGCTCTCTTGAGGGAGATCGAGGAGCAGCAGACTCGCATTGCCAAGGATCGCCGCGAGCAGGTTGTTGAAATCATGGGCAATGCCGCCGGCCATCACGCCGAGGCTCTCGAGGCGTTGGGCCTCAAACATCTTGCGTTCGACCGCGAGGCGAGCTTCTTCGGCGTGCCGACGGGCGGTAATATCTTGCCCAACCACCAGCAACTCAATCGGCTTGCCCAGCACATTTTGCCGCCAGGTCAGCGACCAGAAGAAGGTGCGCTCACTATCATCGGCCAGAGCGATCGTTGTTTCAAGCGAGAACGGCTGCGTGCCGGTGGTGGTGGTACGCGCAAGTTCGGCAAACGCGACACGATCACCAGGGGCGACAAACGTCCGCAAATAATCGCGTCCGAGCGCCGCTTCACGGGCCATCCCAAAGACCCGTTCAGCCTCGCGATTAAACTCGGTCACCCGTAACACGGGGTCAAGACAGACAATGACGCTGCCAGCCGTCTCGACCAGTGAGCGAAAGCGCAGGGCGGCATCCTCAACGCGGGCAAAGAGGCGGGCATTCACGAGGGCGACACTGATCTGATCGGCCAGCATGGTGAGTAACTTGAGGTCATCATCCGAGAGCGCCGGTTCCCCTGATGATTCGATGCTAATAATGCCTGCGACCGGCTGATGTCCATAACGAATCGGGACAAAGATACCCTGGGTTATCCCGGGTACGGCATGCAAAAAATCCGGATCGGTCGAAGCATCACGCACAAAATAGGCCTTGCCATGGCGGACGGTGCGTCCGATCACGCCCTCGTTGAGATGGATCACCGGGAGGACATGCTCGTACCCGATCCATGTCTGCAGGTGCAACTCCTCACCTTCACGCAAATAGATGCTGACAAAGGTATAGCCAAAGACCTGGCTAATCTGGTTGACGACCGTTTCACAGATCTGATCAAGTCGGACAGACGTGGTAATCGCCTGGGCCACGCGCTGGATCGTTCCCAATTCGGCGAGGCGTCGCTGGGTATCACGATAGAGGATCGCGTTGTCGACAACGACCGCAGCACGTCGGGTCAATTCCGTTGCCAGAGCCTGGAGCGCGGGGGTGAACTTCCGTCGCGACTCGGCCATCGTAAACGTGATTGCTCCCCTGGTTTGACCACGGACATTGAGTGGAACGGTGAATGAGGCGCACGGCTTGAGTTGTCGGATCAATTCAAGATAGTCAGCATCAAATGTATGCTGGCTAAAAAAATGGGTGCCAAAGTCCTCAATCAGTTCGGGTTGCCCGGTCGAAATGACACGGGGAAAGAGCCAGGGGGCATTGGCAGGCAATTGATAACAACTGATGGTATCGGCGAGCGTCTGCTGATCTGGGCTGGCGCAGACGAGGGCGAGGCGTCGAGGAACCGAGGATGGTTCGGCGAGCGCGACCGCGCACCAGTCGGCAAGCAAGGGGACGGCAAGATGGGCGATCCGGCTCAGCACTTGCTCGTAGTCGAGCGATGAGGTCAAGACAACGCCCGCAGCGGCTAGAAAACGGGCCTGTGCATCATCCCACTGGCCTTCATCTGTCTTTTCTTCAGACCATCCATCTTCGAGTGAAGGTGTTAATGGTGTCATCATGGCGTCCAGGGTATTGTAACCAGGTTTTACGTGAGACATGATACAATCCTTATAGCTAGGTCAATCATGTCCGCTCTTAATTAAGTATAAACGGAAAGTTTGCTCTAATACAGGGTATCAGAAGCAAGAAGGGAGTCAATATGGCGCAAGTGGCACAGGATGCTGCCGCGACATCACGTGAATCAGCGGATGAACAGGGCAGTTTGTTAGAAGCGCTTACGGCAGCAACCCGTCATATTGCCCTGCTAAGTGCAATGATTGCGACGTGCGGCAGCCTCTATTTCAGTGAAGTGTTACGCTGGATACCTTGTGAACTCTGCTGGTATCAACGCATTTTGATGTATCCCCTTGCGGTTGTCTTGCTGGTGGGCATCCTGCGTGATGATCGGGGGCTTGCCTGGTATGGGTTGCCGTTCTCGCTGTCAGGCATCGTCTTGTCGCTCTACCATTACCTGCAAGTGATCCAGATTATTCCGCCAACGGCTTGTGCCGGTCTTGTTCCATGTGGTATTGATTACTTGACCCCTCTTTTGACCGGGCCACTCTCTTTTATCAAGATCCCGTTCCTGGCGCTGGTCGCCTTTGGGCTGATCAGTGTTATGCTAGGCAACTATGCCCTTGCAGGGGCTCCGGTGCCTTCTGCGCAGGGTCGTCGTGGCTCACGCCTTGCGGCGGTGGTCATTGTGGTCGTGACAATCCTGGTCTTTGTGGGCCTTGGTCTGCTTGTTCGGCTGTAGGGCCGTTGCCCTAAAAAACCGCTTGTGCTGCTGCAAATACGGCCAGCGCCGTTGCCTATTTGCGCCAGCACAAGCGAGATGCGAGGAGAACGACGTATGTGTGGTATTGTCGGCTACATCGGTTCACGTTCGGCAACAGAAGTTATCATTGGTGGCTTGCAGCGGCTTGAATATAGAGGGTATGACTCGGCAGGCATCGCGATTTATGATGCCGAAGCCGGGCTGCAATTGCGTCGCAGTGTGGGCAAGCTCAGCAATTTGGTTGCCCGTGTCGCCCACGAGCCAGCCGTCGGTACCATTGGCTTGGGCCATACGCGCTGGGCCACCCACGGCGGTGTAACCGAGACGAATGCCCATCCCCATCGTGATGCCAGTGGCTCAATTGTTGTCATCCAGAATGGCATCGTCGAAAATTATCTCGAACTCAAGTCGCGCTTACTCGAACAGGGCGTACATTTCCAGTCGCAGACCGATACCGAGGTCATTGCCCATCTGCTCGCGTATCACTATCAACGCGAAGGCTCGCTTGCCCCGGCCCTCCGCCAGACGATGCTTGAACTGCGTGGTGGCAATGCCGTCGTGGCCTTCTGCAAGCACGAGCCGGATCGTTTTGTTGCTGCGCGTCTGGGCAATGCTGGCGGGGTTGTGCTCGGTTCGGCCCAGGGTGAGCATTTTGTGGCTTCTGATGTCCCGGCGATTCTTGACTATACCCGTGACCTGATCTTTCTTGAAGATCGCGACCTGGCCGTGGTCAGTCGCGAGGGCATTGCGCTTAGTCGGTTAGATGGGAGCCAGGTGACCCGTCCGACCGTGACGGTTCCCTGGGATCCCATTGCCGCCGCCCGTGGCGACTATAAGCATTTTATGGAGAAAGAGATCCACGAGCAGCCGCGTGCGCTGGTGGATGTGTTGCGTGGGCGGATCGATCACGAGGCTGGCCGCGTTGATTTAGAGGATCTCCGCCTCGGTGACGCCGATCTGCGGCGCGTTGAGCGCATTTACATCACCGCTTGTGGCACGGCATGGCACGCTGGTCTCGTCGCCAAGTTTATGATCGAGCGCCTTGCCCGGGTGCGGGTCGAGGTGGATTATGCGAGCGAGTTTCGTTACCGCGAGCCGGTGCTGGGCAAAGACTCCTTGCTGCTGACTTTTACGCAGAGTGGCGAGACGGTGGATACCCTTGCCGCGATGGAGCAAGCGCGTGACCAGGGGGTGCCGAGCGTGGCGATTGTCAATGCGATTGGGAGCCAGGCGGCGCGGGTTGCCGACGGTGGCCCTATCTATCTGCATGCCGGCCCAGAGATCGGGGTTGCTTCGACCAAAGCCTTTACCTCGATGCTGGTCTCGGCCTATCTCTTTGCCTTGCGTCTGGCCCAGGCCTGCGGCACCATGACGCCCGATCAGATCCGCCCGCACCTGCAAGCCCTGGTTGAGCTACCGGGCAAGGCGGCCACGATCATCGAGCGGGTGATCCCCCAGTGCCAAGAACTGACGGAACACTACCACCGTGCCTCGAATGCACTCTTCCTTGGGCGACAACAGAACTATCCAATTGCGCTTGAGGGCGCCCTCAAGCTCAAAGAGATTAGCTACATTCATGCCGAAGGGTATCCGGCTGGCGAGATGAAGCACGGCCCGATTGCCCTGATCGACGAAGATCTGCCAGTCGTTTGTATTGCGCCACGCGATGAGATCTATCCCAAAATGGTCAGCAATATCGAGCAGGTGCAGGCGCGCCATGGCCAGGTGATTGCCATTATCACCGATGGTGACGATTTCTTGCCGACCAGAGCGCGTCACGTGCTTAGCGTCCCGCTGACGATCCCATTGCTCCAGCCGGTCTTGACCGCAATCCCACTGCAAATCTTTGCCTACACCATGGCTGTACGGCGCGGATGCGACGTTGATCAACCGCGGAACCTCGCCAAGAGTGTGACGGTTGAATAGAGCGGAATCTCAGCAAACAAAGATGCGGTATCCTATCACCAGGATACCGCGTTATGAAATGGAGCGGGAGACGAGACTCGAACTCGCGACAGCCTGCTTGGGAAGCAGGTACTCTACCAACTGAGTTACTCCCGCACTTCGGATGAAAGTATAGCACCCGCTGCTACGCTTGTCAATATTTCAATATCTTTGCTCCCTAAAAACCAGCGTAGCTGGCTTTTGGGGAGCAAAGATACTCATGCCATCAGACGGTAGCCGACCCCCCACTCGGTGAGGAGCAAGCGGGGCTTGCGCGGATCCTGTTCAAGCTTGCGGCGCAGATGCCAGATATAGACCTTGAGATAATCGTTGTCGCGGCTAAATTCCTGACCCCAGACTGCTCTGAGCAGGGTCTCGTGATCGACCACCGCCCCGGCTTTTTCTGCCAGAATGATCAGCAGATGGTATTCGGTTGGCGTCAAATCAATCAGTTCACCGCGCACCATCACTTCACGCGCCTGCTGGTCAATGGTGATCTCCCCTTTGCCGGCGGTGAGTGGGCGGTACGAAGGGGGGACACGGCGCAAGAGGGCGCGGATCCGGGCGGCCAGTTCGTCAACGTCAAAGGGCTTGGCCAGATAATCATCGGCCCCATGATCCAGCCCGGTAATGATATCGTTGCTCTGCACCTTGGCGGTCAGCATCAGAATCGGCAACTGGGAAAATTGCCGAATCCGGCGACAGGCTTCCAGCCCATCCATTTCAGGCATCATGAGATCGAGCAGAATCATATCGGGACGATGCTCGCGTACAGTGGTGATGCACTCTACACCATTGGTTGCGGTCAGGACTTTGAAACCCTCGTATTCCAGATTGATCCGGATCAAATCTCGCAGGTTCTGGTCATCGTCAACAACGAGGATTGTACGCTTTTCCATGCGCTACCCCTGCTATTATGGCGTCTCAAGGGCTGACGCTTCCCCTTTGAGCTCGGTAAAACGACTAACAATGTCGTTATACTTTAGCTCACTGATATGGACATAACGAATCTGCCCCTCGGGATCGATAAAGAAACTAGTTGGCAAGGGAAAGACGCGATAGGCATTGGTGATGTCACCTTCAAGATCGAGCACAATAGGGAACGTCACCCCATATTGATCAAGAAAAGCCTGAACATCATCGGTATCCTGTCCCTGGCTCAATTCATCGCGCGTCAGGTTGACGCCGATGACCGCAAACCCCTGATCGCTAAGGTCGTTATGGGCGGCCTGCAAGGCGGGCAGTTCACGTTTGCATGGCTCACACCAAGTTCCCCAGAAGTTGAGCAGAACAACCTTGCCACGATACGCTTCCAGGTTGAGCGTGCTTCCGTCGAGCGTTGGTGCAGCGAAGCTAGGGGCGGCTCGCCGCATTTCTGCCATCGCCTGGGTCTCGGGTTGGCTTTCACCACCGGTCACGATCCAGATCGTTGTCACAAGAATGATCGCTGCCAGGACACCGGTGATCGCAAAGCCGATTTCGCGTGGGGTTAGCCCCCGGCGATCCCCACTAGCGGTGGGTTGCTTCATCTGGAGGCTTGCGTCGTAGGCCTGGCGCCGCTGCGGGTCACTCAAAACCCGATAGGCGCGTTCAAGTTCAGCGCTGCGTTCGGTTGCGACTTTGACCAGTTCAGGATCAAGTTCGGAAACCCGTTCAGGGCTATACCGTTCGCGTTGACGCGCATACGCTTTGGCAATTGTGTCGTCACTTGCCCCTGGCTCGATACCCAGAAGCGTATAATATGTGACCATATCATCTACTCCGCTTATCATTGTAGCATGAGCTTTTATCTTTTTGAACCCCTGCCTTATGGTCTTTCGGGCGATTGCATCTTCTTGCCGTGGCCGTAAACGGCGCGGCTGCTGGGCAGCAAAGGCCACCTTCGTGGCCTGATCCAGTCGGCGAAGGCCGACTTCGTCCACCATAGCCGAGGCGTTTACGCCAACGGTCTGGCCGCAGGGGGGCATTCTGATGCTTTGACGGCACGGAAGAACAGAAGATGCCAATTGCCCTATGAGGCGGGGTAAAACTGGCGCTTCGTGAGGGCACCCCGCCAGCATCCCCCTCACGAAGCGCCATGTCTGAGGCCTACACCCGCCCTAACTTCCTATTTCCTATTTCCTATTTCCTAACGGCTGTATTCCTGGATCAACTGGCGCGCCTGAAAGACGAGGTTTGGCTCCGCGTCGGGCGTCACGACCAGCATCTGCCATTGGGCAAGGGCTTCGGTGATCTGTGGCGGCTCGTTGAAGGCATAACAGATGCCGGCACTGAGCAAGGCGCGCCCTTCGCTTGCATCAAGCTCAAGTGCTTTTTTGGCATGCGCAAGGCCTTGCTCGACATAACTCATGTCGCTGATATCTTGCCCATAGTAGCAGAAGCTAGCGGCCATATCGGCATAGGCCAGCGCACTCTGCGGGTCAAGTTCAGCCGCTTTGGCATAAGCATCGGCAGCCTCAAGCCAGCGCGGGAGGCGTTCAATATAGACCTGGCGTGCGGTGGGGTCGCCTCGTGCGAGCCGTTCGCGTACGACGACCACGCTGTCATACAGGGCATTGCCGAGTTCGATCCACGCATTGAAATTATCGGGCACCCGTTCGGCAACCTGGCGTGCCGCCACAACCTGCCCCTCGAACTGGGCAATGACCGTGTCGAGGCTAGGGGTCGCTTCGGCTGTTGGTGTCGTCAAACTCTCAAAGCCTTGCGGCCCTGCTGCCGGGGCAAGCGCGTTATTCGAGTTGAGCAAGGTGATCACGAGCGTTGTCATCACAATGCCAAACGTCGCCAGGCCGACGATCAATGCGGGGACAACCCAAACCGGTAGCCCGCCTGCACCACGCTTGGTCGGGCGGCCTTTCTGGGACTGGGCAGACCGTGATGCACGGCCTTTGGGCTGAGCGTCGAAGCCTTCGGGTCGTTCACGACGCCCTGCCGGAGGCAAAGGACGATAGTCAATGGCATCGTCATCGTCATCGCCTTCGGGCAATTCATGCTGACGCTGCGTGCGTTCGTGATCATAGGCCTCGCGTCGTTGTGGATCGCGCAAAACAGCGTAAGCTTGTTCGATCTCGTTGCGTCGCTGACGTGCTAGGGCCTGAATCTCATCGGCAGCCGCTTCAAGTTTGGCCGGATCATACCGCTCTCGTAGACGAAGATAGGCTGCCTCGATGGCCTCAGGCTCGGCTTTGGGGTGGACTTGCAGAGTCTCGTAGTAATCTTGCATTGATCTCTATGGCAAGGCAATACCTTGCGACTGGTTTCTTTTCACGTCCTTCTGCTGAGGCAGGCTGCCAACGTGTGCGACAAGCGTGCCTCAGCAAAAGCTCTCCACCTATTTGCCAACGCCACGTGAACCCAGACGCGGGGTCCAACTCGGGAGGCCTTTGGGCAGGCGTACGCGTACACCCGCGAGCATTGCGCTCCCTTCGAGGTACCGGCGCACCAGGGCGATGAAGCCACCGACAATGCTCATAATCACTCCCACCCACACCAGCACGACGAGGGGCTTGACGCTGACCGCAATCACCCCCTTGGCGGGAATAACGGGCAGATTTTCGAGCCCGGTGCCGCTTCCTTCAAGCAAGATGCGGCGCGAGGCAGGGTCAAGCGATACGACGGTTAACGACGCGCCGCCTGGCAATTCGGCAGGTACATAAATCAGTTCTTGCTCGGCAGTCGTTGGATTGACCGCAACACGGACATATGGCTCAACCTCAAGTTGCTCACCTTCATAGAGCACCGTCAACTGTGCGCCAACCTGCATATTGCCGGTACCACTGGACATTGCGGCGGTATCAAGATTAAACCCGTTGAACGTGACGATATACGGGCCAATACTGGTTGTTTCACCCTGACCGAGAACCGGACGGCTTGCATCACGTTCGGGATCATAGCCGGCTGGCGACACATAGAGGTCGTGCCAGAAGAAGCTATGGATTGATGGCTGCGTTGTTGTCAGGCCCATCTGCTGATTCTCATAGAGATAGGGCCGCGCAGTAAAGGTACGGGTGCCATCACTGACACTGAAATCGAGCACGCCATGCTGCTCTTCATCAAGCTGATAGCCATTGAAGATAAATTCGTACCCAAAGAGACGGGCGCTCTCACCGGGGGCGAGGCTCAAGCGAGTTTCGGGCGTGGCATAGGCACTCGAGCCAATCATGCCGATTGCCATCACCGCAAAACCCATGTGGGCGAGATAGCCACCGATGCGCAACCAACCGCCTTTCAGCGTCCGCAGCAGCATCACCAGGTTGGTTCCGATTGCAAAGGTCGCCCCCGAAACATAGAAGAGCGACAACAGATCGCGGACATCAATGAACATAGCGACAATTGCGGCAAGCACCGCCGCCACGGCAGGCCAGCGCAGCGCACGTAAGAGATTGCGCATGTTGCTATCACGCCACCCCATCAACGGGCCGAGGGTCATCAACACAATGATGACCAGCCCGAGGGGCGGGGTTGTCTGCTGATAGAAACTTGGAGCGAGGCTAAAGCGCCCATCCTCAAAGGGCTGTGCTTGTGGATTCATCAGCGTGCCATCATCAATCTCGAAAGTTGCCCCCATCCAGCCCTGCAGCGTATGGCCGACCCCAGGAATAGCCGAGATCACTGGCATTGATGTACCGGTGCTAATCACAAGGGCCACGAGCAGGAACGAGAGAATGGCAAGCACAAAGAAGCTATCACGCGAAAAGAATTTGTCGCTTAGCGGGTTGGCAGGAATATCGCGCCACCGCCAGAAGAAGAGCGCGATGGAACCAACGGCAAGCAACACCAGAAACGCCACCAGACCCTCAAAGATGCCCTCGGCGACAAACGAATGCACTGAGAAGTTGGCATAGACCCCGCTGCGGGTAAGGAACGTTGCATAAAAGACCGTCACATAGACCGTGAGCGCCAGCGCGAGATTGGTCTTCCGCAGGCCACCGTGGCTGCGTTGCTGCACCATGCCGTGCATCAAGGCGGTGAGAATGATCCAGGGCACGAGCGACGAATTCTCGACGGGATCCCAGCCCCAATAGCCCCCCCAACCGAGGGTCTCGTAGGCCCAGTAGCCACCGAGCAAGAGCGCCAGGCCAAGAAACGACCACGCCCCGATCACCCACGGCAGCGCCCGGGTAACCCAGGTATCATAATCGCGGCGCACTAGGGCCCCCACCGCAAACGCAAACGGGATCATACTGAGGGCATACCCGATAAAGAGCACGGGCGGGTGAATAATCATCCAGAAATTGTGGAGCAACGGATTGAGCCCGCGCCCATCAGCGGGGGTCAGCGCCAGCCCTGTGGTAGCATCAAGCAAGGGCTTGAATGGATTGAGGATCAGTACAAAGATCAGCAAACCGGCCTGGATCGCCTGAATGACCAAGAGCGTATAGGGCTCAAAATGTTTCGAACGACGTACCAGCAGCGCAGCGGCAATGGCCCCCCAGAGAATCCAGATCAAGAAACTGCCTGGTTGCCCGGCCCAACTGGCGGCAACGGTGAAAAAGAAATTGAGGTCAAGCGAACTATAGTTGTTGACATACTCGATATCGAAACGGCGGGCCACAAAGAGCGTGATCAACAGGCTATAGACCATAACAACGCCAGCCAGGGATGCATAGACCCCAAAGCGTCCATAGGTCAGCGCAAGCCGATTGCCCCGAATGACCAGGGCATAACTCACCACCGTCAGCAGGGCCATTGCTAGTGACATGACAAGCAAAAATGTGCCGAGAAGATACATACGGATCTTTCCAGATCTCAGAAGAGATAATGCCTACTGTTCCTGATATTTCGAAGGGCACTTGACCAGCAGTTGCTCGGACATAAAAGCCTGCTCAGCCGGGTCGTACTGTCCAATCGCAACAATGCTAATGGCGTGCTCGAAATTGGATGGACGTGGCTCCTGCGAGATGACCTTGAGCAACTTGCCGTGCTCATCCTGAATCAGGAAGGTAAAACGTCCCTGCTCATCATACTCACCCGTACTCCCCAGAAAACCCGAGAGTTGCACGCTGCGGGTGGCCGCAACCGCTTCATCAATGCTCTGGGTATAGGAACGGAAGCCATTCTGGAAGCCAAAGATACCATAGATGATGGCAAGCACAATAATGCCGAGACCCGCAATGTGGAGGGGCTTCAGTTCAAAACCACGCCGAGCAACGTGCGTCATTGATGTGGTAGACATAACCGATCCTTACTGTTCAACAATCTCATGTTCGGGCGAACTAACACGTTTCACGGTTGCCCGTGGTGCCCTGGAGGAGGGTTGTTCCCGCTGGCGTTCACGTTCCAGTTCACGTCGAAGCATACGTGCCTGGGCATCAATGCGCCAGAGATAGGCAAAGATACCGAGCCAGACCGACAGGGCCACCGCCATCGCAACATAGATGGCAATCCCAGCCTCTAAAAAGGCTTCAGGGTTCATACACGACCTCCATCACGCTGAGCCAGAGCCCACTGAAGCCCCAGCAGATCGGCGCGTAGATTGAGCATCCAGACAAAGAGCGCCGTAAAACCGGCAATCGAGGCGAGAAACGTAAAGAGGGTGATCTGATTATCGAGCAAGCCGGTTCCAGGGGCTTCGATATTCAACAACCCACTGTTTATTGAAGGATCGACATATTCAAGGCCCAGTTGATACCGGAGGCCAGGAAACTCGGGGCGATCGGCCATGGTGCCGGTTGCCAGATTGAAACTGGGTCGCAGCGTTGTCTCACCACTCAAACCGGGCTCACTGACGATCACCTCGGCAGTCACCAGATCGCCTTCGCGTTCCATCCCGATCAACTGGATCTTGCGGTCGCCGAGCAAGCCGATCATGCCCACATCGAGGCTAATGCCATCGCAGGTACTGCCCTGGATAAAGACACAGTTAGGATGCAGGGTGCTATCAGCGATGCGGGGGGCGACAAAGATCAAGAAGGGTACGGTGACAAAGGCAAAGAGTGAATAGGCCGCACTGAGTTGGCGACGGCGTTGCACATCATCAATGGCGGCGCGCAGCGCAAAGAGTGCGGCGTAGATTAGCAAGAGCACAAAAATAGAGGTCTGGCGTGGATCCCAGTTCCAGTAGATGCCCCAGACGACCTGCGAAAAGATCATGCCGGTCACCGTTGCGAGGGCGGTAAAGAGAAAGCCCCCCTCGGCGGCGGCGACGGCATAATCATCATAGGTAGGCTTGCGCTTCCAGAGGTAGAGACCACTAAAGATAGCCGAGATGGCAAACGCCAGCACACTGACCCAGGCGGTTGGCACATGCATAATGATAATGCGCCCCGCATTGCCCAACCCCTCGTACTGAGGAATCACCAGAAACATCACGATGGTCACGCCAGCCATCCAGAGCCCGATGAGCAGTTTGCCGACCTGGGCCATCTGCTGCACCATAGATGTACCTTTCCAGAACCAGACATGTGTCATGCTGCGACATACCAGAGGTATGCATTGTCACATTTCCGCTCAAAGGACATTATATCCACAAGAGGGTCATGTTCGCCAACATTGTAGCATGTTCCACAGGTCATGAATGAGACATGTATCACATACAATGGTATCGTTGTGAGATTAAAACCATCCTCTACGCTTCCCAGACAAAGCGAAAGAGTAGCAATGATGCGACGAACATGGCGACGCTGTAGGCGATCAGGAATTGCAGGGCAGGCAAGGCAGGTAACCAGCCACCTTCGGCAAGCGTCGCAGCGGTGCCTTGAATGGCGATGATCAGCGGAGGCACAAGGAGGGGAAAGGCAAGCACAGCAAAGAGCGCATTCTTGAAACTGGCCCGCGTGATAATAGCCGCAAGGATCGTGGTGGAAGTCGCAAGACTGAGGCCACCTGCGGCGAGCATGCCGAGAAAGGCCAGGGGACTCCCGACTTGGACGCGCACAAGCACGATGAAGAGCAGGCTCGTGATGAGGCCAAGCAGGGCAAGCAGGGCGAGATTGAGCAAGAATTTGCCCAGGTAGACGGCAAGCGCTGGTGCGGCAAGCCGCAAGGCCGCGAGGGTGCGCGTCTCCTCTTCGTGAACAAAGCCCCGCGACAGGCCACTGATGGCCGCAAAGAGCAGCGCAATCCAGAGGAGCGAGGCCTGGATCAGGAGAGCCTCTTCGGTGCGCCGTAACCCGATAAACGTCGTCCCGATGCTCACCATCATAGCGGTACAGGCCGCAAAGAGAACCATCGCATTGATGGCATAACGGGTGCGCAGTTCGATCCGCAGATCTTTGACAAAGACCGCCCATGCTGCCTGCAAGAGGTCAACGATACGCTGTTGCGCTACTGGTTGCTGGGTGGTCAACGTCAGACCAGGATCTTGTTCGGTACTTGAATGCCCGGCCATCAGGTGCCCCCAAACTCTAACACAAGATCGCCGTAGCGCAGTTCGCGGGGGTCATTGGTGGCAATGACCACAATGCCGTGGCGGCGCTGGGCCTTGATCACAGTGTCAACCACCTCGGCCCCGCGTTCATCAAGCGTGACGGTTGGCTCATCAAGCAAGAGCACGGGTGGTTGGTGGATCAGGGCATAGGCATAGCGCATGCGTTGGGTCATCCCCGATGAATAGGCCGCGAGGCGGTCATCGCTGCGCCCGGCAAGCCCAACCCGGGCGAGCACCTCATCGATAGCCTGATCATCAAGGCTGATCCGGCGTACGGCAGCGAAAAAGCGCAAGTTCTCGCGGGCGGTGAGATCCCGATAGAGCATCAGATCGGGGGCCACCCAGCCAATGAGGTGCCCGGCATCACGCGGGTCAAAGGCCTCATTGCCGACCAGATAGGTGATCTGGCCGGCATCGGCCCGTTGCAAGCCGGCCAGCAGGCGCAAAAAGGTACTCTTGCCACTGCCGTTCTGTCCGCTGACCACCATCGTTTCGCCCGCGCACAACTCGACCGACACCTCGGCAAAGACATCGCGGGCACCATAGCTGGCGGCAACTTCTTCAACTATTAGTCGAATGTCCACACAGGGATTGTAGCACAAGTAGGCCAGTTCATTCTCACATCAAAGGCCAGCGAAGCTGGCCTTTGACGTGAGATTTGTATTGGGATCCACCGCCAGGTGCTAGCGAGCGATTGCTTGGTGTTCGGTGCGCAAGCCCTGCCAGATGCGGTCAGGGCTCGGCGACTTTCCCGCAGTGAGGAAGCGGAGCAGGACTTCGTTGAACTGTTCGGCTTCGTCGAGGAAGGGGAAGTGGCGACTATGTGGCATTGCGAGCACTTCGGCCATCGGATTGTGCGCAAAGAGCTTGAGTTGATTCGGGTTCACGATATCGTCACGTTTGCCGTGGATGATCAAGGCTGGCACCCGCAGGCGTTCGAGCTCAGGGCTGAGGTCGGTGCGCCACATCGAACTGATGGCGTAGCGCATCGTATCGGCATCAGATTTGATACTATCATCAACCATTTCGCCTACGGCAAACTGGTGTGTTTGCCCGAGGAAAAAGCGAAAGAGTCTGCGGCGTACCCAGGGCAACCGGGCGGCCGCATCGGCGAAGAGGGGGCGATCGGTCAATTTGAGCAACCAGGCCAGTGAATTGCCATCAATTGGTGCGCCAACCGTAGTCACGCGCAGAATGCGTTCGGGATGGTTCAGTGCGGTCTTGAGGGCCACCATTCCGCCCATTGAATGGCCCACCAGCATCACGCGTTCAATCCCCAGTTCATCGAGAAACCGGATCACCTGATCGGCATAGGCCTGAATGCTTGCCTGGGTCTGTTTGCGGCGCGAGTCGCCGAACCCCCAGAAATCAAAGGAGTAGGTGCGAAACTGTTCGGCCATCACTTCCATCGTGGGGAACCAGTAGCGCCAACTGCCGAGCCAGCCATGGAGAAAGAGCACAGGTTGCCCCCGGCCCAGGACTTCATAGTGGACGACTTGGTTATCAATGACGATGATGCTCATGACGTTCTAACCTTGCTTAGTCGGCGCTGCTGCCTGCATGCGAGCGTAGGCTGCCGAGATCGTTGTCGCGTTCAGTCACCGAGGCGCGTAGCCGCCACTGGAGGGTGGTAATATCATCAGAAATTGAACGCAGTTGGGCCATTTCTTGTTCGAGTTCGGTGAGTAACTGATGGGCCTGGTGCCCGATTCTCGCGTTGGGGTGCAGATCCGAGAGTGCGCCCACCCGTTCCTGGATGGCAGCAAGCAAACCCATCAGATTGGCCCACGCTTCATTGTCTTGCAATTGGGCATTGCGTTGACGGACACTGCGATGCTCAAGCCACTGCTGAATCTGGAGTTGCAGGGTCCCGATCCGCTCTTCAAGGACGTGCAGCACCTCTTGATCGGCCAGCACCGTAATCCGCTGATCGGCCTCGGCGGGCACGGTGATCAGGGTCTGCTCGAGTTGATCTTGCAGGTGGGCGATCGAGGTGGTCAATTGCGACTGGCGGCGCGCGACCGCCTCTTGCTCTTCGAGCAGATCAGTCAGCATCGTGCGCAGGGCCGCCGCCTCACGGGCGTTCCGTTGCGCCTGTTGTTGTAACAAATGGGGAACAAACCAGAGCATCAACATCAACAGGGTGATGATTGCGATGCTGAGGGTTACAAACAGAGCTTGCATGAGCGTGCCTCCTCAATCCTCTCTTTAGTATAAAAACGTTAAGCACGCTTAATCCAGAGCATTCCATGACAGCAGGATTACAGCTTGAGGTCGCAGGGCGCGAACGGCAGTTACGCTGGCGTTCGCGCCCTGCGACCGCTCAATGGTTTATTATTCGAGGGTTGCGTAGATGACGCGTTCGTGGCTGGCGAGGTCGCGGTGGAGGCTGAGGCTGGCCTGGGGGAAGGCGTTGCGGATCAGGTCGCTGACGATCTGGCTTTGCCATGCGCCAATTTCGAGCAGGATGGCGCCGTTGGGGCGCAGGTAGGGCGGTGCTGCAGCAAGGAGGCGGCGATAGACATCGGCCCCATCGGTTCCGCCGCCGTCGAGGGCCAAGTGGGGTTCGTGATCCCGGACATTGGCGTCTACCTCGGTGAGGATGGTGTAGGGTGGGTTACTGACGAGGAGATCAACCGGGGTCGGTAAGGGTTCGAGCAGATCGCCCTGGAGCAGGATGATGCGTTCGCTGAGTTGGTGTGCGCGCACGTTGCGGGCGGCTACGGTCAGCGCTTCGGCTGAGACATCGGTGGCGTAAATTAGGGCGTCAGGCAGATGTTGTGCGAGCGCTACGGCGATGGCGCCGGTACCGGTGCCAATGTCGGCGATGGTCAGCGGTGTGGCACGGCGGCGTCGGCGCGCTTCGCTGAGGACGAGATCAACGAGCAGTTCGGTTTCGGGCCGTGGGACGAGGGTGTGTTCGTTGACAAAGAGATCGATGCCATAGAATTCTTTGTGCCCTACGAGATAGGCTACGGGGATCTGGGTCGCCCGCTGCGCAACAAGGCTGGCAAAAGCGGTACATTCGGCGGGCGATGGCGCGTAGTCACGTTCGGCAAGCAGTTGCGCCCGCGGCCAGGCGAGCACGTGCGCCAGCAGGATCTGCGCATCGAGGCGTGCCGTTGGGCTGAATGGTTCAAGTTGGGCCTGAGCCTGCCGGAGCAGGCTCAGGACGGTCATAGGCTGCGCTTTCATTGACTAATCAATGCGGCGTTCGGTGAAATCACTGCCATCGAAGGAGAGCAAGCGCTTTTTGTCGTCGATGATAGTCTCGAGGTGGATCGGGCGTGTCCAGATGCGATGCAGGTTGCGCATCGTATCCCGCGCATAGTCCATCTTCAGATCGACGCCTTCGTGACGATGGCGAAGATAGAGCTCGCCCCGGTTGTTGTAGTTGCCGTCTTCGACGATGATCGAGGGCTGCCCGAAGTTGGTGAGACGGAAGAGCAACTTCTCTTTGATCTCGCGGAATTCGCGTGAGGCGATTTCGTAGAGATCGGTGTCTCGGTTGTAGCGGAAGGTAAAGAGCTTGTTTTCGATGACAAATTCGGGGGTGAGAAATTCGTCGATGAAAGTGACGTCGTTATAGAGCTTGCGCACCTCGAAGATCTTCTGGCGACCGAGGCCAAGCCCACGATCCCAGGTGCGTTTGGCGGCAAGGTCGTCGCATTCATCGTATTCTTTGCCGAACTTGCCTTTATTCCAGCGATCTTCGATATCGCGCAGCAGTTCGAGGCCCACTTTGTAGGGGTTGAGCCGTCCTCCGCTGGTTGCGACGACCCCGCTATGGAGATCGGCGAACGAGATGATTTCAGAGGCGTCGGCAACGTGCTGGGTCATGATCGTCGAGTGCCAATAGCTATTGTGGTTGATCAGACCTTGCGCGGCATACCGATGCGTGACTTCCACCGAGATGTCGTAGACATCGGCGCGGCCAGGCGCAAGCGTGACCACGGTATCTGTCCAGGGTGCGGGGGCAAGCGTAGGCTGACTGGCGAGGATGTTCTGCAGCGCCTGCGTTTTGGCGGGTTGGGCAAAGCCAATCTGGTCGGCAAACGTGCGGAGCGAGGCCCCCGTGATGCTGATCTGCCAGGTGCCATCAGGCTGTTGCTGGTTGTTGCTGAGGAGGCCAAAGTTGAGCAAGAGCAGTTGCACATGCTGGCTAAAGGTCGCCTCCCTGGTGAAGAGCACGGCGCCCTGCGGCGAGACATCCCCGTTGGCGTCATAGAGACCCCGCAGGAAACTGGCGACCACCGGCTTTGGCGAGCACATGATCGAGGCGGGGATCACCTGTGCAGCAACAACCTGGTGCAGCGTGGGCGCGGCTTCACCCCCCTCGAGCACGATCTGCCACTGCGCGCCATCATCGTGGGTAACCAACGCAACATCGGGGCACTGCGCTGCATACGCAAGCAGCGTCTGGACGCAGGCCACGTCACGGGTTGTCACCGTCAGTGGCGCGACGAGCGTGGTTAGCGGCACCTGCCAACGGGTATGCTTCGACGCGGCGAAGAGCGGCTCGTCGTCGGCCTCGTCAACTGAAGCGACCTTGAGATGCAGCTTGTGGTTGGCGAGATAACCCAGCAACGCCGCGAGCGGCTCATCGAGCACAGCAGGTGAAGCAGGACTGAGGCGGGCATACGTCGAAGCCCAGAGACCCTGACCGCCGGCGAGTTGCACCTGGTCACCGGGTTGGAGTTGATCGAGGCGCCGCCACGCGCCATCGGCGAGCCGCACACGATGGTTGACCGAGCCTTCGAGTTGGAAGCCGCGGTTGGTGGTCAATTTGATCGTCGGATAATCAGCAAAGGTAGCCCAATCGTAGATCCGTTGGGGTTGACTGCCATCGGCGGTGCGCAGCGACAACTGACGCTGCACCACCTCGGCGAGGGGCAGCAACCCCTCTTCGGTAAAGAGCAACGCCGTACCGGTGAGGCAGGCCCAGCCCTCATTGAGGATCTTGGTCATGCCCTGGGGCGCGAAATAGTAAGCCTCATCGCGAACAATCTCGAGCACCGTATGTTGCCAGCGCTCGAGGGGCGCATAATTCATGAGAAAGAGCAGGATATCGCGCTGCGGATTTTCAGGAAAGCGACGCTGTTTCGCGCGTTCCGTATCGAGTTTCTTGCGCTGATCTTCGAGGTACTCGGGGGGATTGATATACCCGCGCATATACTCACGGTCAACCTTGAGACCCTCGACCAGATCAGGTTCATCCTCACCGACAATCGGGCGATGGGTCTGGGCTTCAGGGCGGCGGATATAGGGCGAATGGTAATCGATCAGATTCTCGAGCGAGAGACAGGTATCAATAAAACTCTCAACGAGATCATAGCCCACGCGGTCAATAATGCGCTGGATACGGGTTGCGTGATTTGCCATCGCATCAAGCATCTTGCGATTGGTATGGGCAAACCACATATTATGTTTGAAGAAATCGACGTGGCCGGTCACGTGGGCCATGACCATCTTCTGGGTGACATCCTCATTGCCTTCGAGCAGATAGGCATAGGAAGGATTGGTATTGATCACCATCTCATAGATTGTCGAGCCGGCCCAGACATGGCCCTTGAGCAACTGGTCAAAATCCATGCCAAAGCGCCAGTGGGGATAGCGGGTAGGAAAGCCGCCGAAGGCCGCAGTCTCATAGAGGGTGCGATAATCGAGCACCTCATAGAGGATCGGGAAGAAATCGAGCCCATACGCACGGGCGATGGCTTCGATCTCTTGGCGAGCCGTCTCGAGTTGGGTTGGCAGACGTGTACTCTTCATAAGCTATCTATCACGCAAGGAAATCACTTGCCTTTACCGAGAAAATCCTTAATTGTATCGTAGACATCATCACGTTCAGTAATTTCAGAGATCACAATGCGCTCGTCGTTACTCAGATACTCTTCGAGATCGTGGGCAAAGCGGCCAGAGCCATAGAGCGACCGCACCTGCCCATAGCAGAAGAGATTGGCCTTGGGCAGCAGCTCCTTCTTGAGCAACTCAACGCACTCGCGGGTATCGCCGCCGCCCCAGTTATCGCCATCAGAGAAATGGAAGGGATAGATATTCCATTCATTGGCGGGATAGCGCTCATCGATCAAGCGATTACAGAGCTTATAGGCTGACGAAATCTTGGTACCACCGCCCTCGCGGATATGGTAGAACGTTTCCTGGTCAACCTCTTTTGCGGCGGCATCGTGGACAATATAGCGAATATCGATCTCTTTATACTGTGAGCGGAGCCACGTTTCGATCCAGAAGGCCGTAATGCGCACAAGTTCCTTCTGTTCGGAGCCCATCGAGCCCGAGACATCCATCATATAGATGATCACCGCATTGCTTTCGGGGATCATCACCTCTTTCCACGAGCGATAGCGCATATCATCGCGGATCGGCACCACGATCGGATCAACGCTATCATACTCACCAGACGAGATCTGGCGGCGGAGGGCTTCGCGGTACGTTCGTTTGAAATGGCGCAGCGAATTAGGGCCAGTACGGCGGATCCCGCTATACTTATCCTTTTCGCTAATCAGATTCTTCTGGCCTTTGGGCTGAATATTGGGCAACTGCAACTCTTCGCCGAGGATTGCGGCGAGCTCCTCGAGCGGCACATCGACCTCGAGCACGTGCTGCCCAGGCTCAGAGCCGGCCTCACCCTGGCCCTGCTGGGGATCGCCCTGCCCGATAGGATCGCCGACATCGCCCTCACCCTGGCCGACCCCGCCGCCCTGTTTGGCCCCATAGCGAAACTGGGGCAAATCAATCTGGGGCACAGGAATCGAGACATAGCGCTTGCCCTGACGGCCGATCATCTCGCCGTGGGACATATACTTGCGCAGATCCTGCTTGATTTTCCCCCGGACAATCTGACGAAAACGTCCGAGGTCACGGTCAACACGTTTCATTGACATAGGCGTACTGATGGGAGGCAGAACGACCAGCATAGTGGTTGTTCTGCCTGCTATGCGTGAGACACGATATGCACGCTGGCTCAGCGAGAGCAGTCCTATCTGGGTTATAGACCGCAGGGCCGACTTATGGCTTTTAAGAATTACATCAGGTCGTGCCGACTTCAGTCGGCTTCCGGCTCAGCCGACTGAAGTCGGCACGACCATAGACCCGATGGACGATTGAATATTCATGAGCCGGCTAAAGCCGGCACTCCTCAGACACACGTCGTCTAGGACTGCTCTCGCTCACCTCACTAAGCTTGCGTTAATAGTTTCCGCGGGTATCGCCACGGGCGAAAATCGAGGCCACATAGTTCAGGACATCGGTTGCACTCTGGTCATTATAGCCAAAGTCACGCACGAGGCGAGCCTTGACGACATCGATCTTCTCTTGCGTATCTTTATCGATCACCCGTGAGACAAGCGACGTAAGCTTGATACTATCCTTTTGATCCTCAAAGAGCTTGAGTTCAAGGGCCTTATGGAGGCGCTCGTTGGTACGATAATCGAAGGTCTTGCCCTCGATCGCCAGGGCACCGATATAATTCATAATTTCGCGGCGGAAATCGTCCTTGCGCGAATCGGGAATATCGATCTTCTCCTCGATACTGCGCATCAGGCGCTCATCGGGCTCTTCATACTGACCGGTATAGCGATTACGCACCTTTTCGCGCTGCGTATAGGCCTTAATATTGTCAATATAGTTGCCACAGAGCCGTTTGATCGCCTCTTCGTCGGCGGAGATCGCCCGTTGCACCTCATTCTTCACGATTTCGGTATACTCTTCGCGGACGAGAGCGAGCAGATCGCGATAGTGCTTGCGGTCATCTTCCGAGCTAATCAGGGCGTGATTCTTGAGTCCGCCCTCGAGTTCATTAATTACCATAAAGGGATTGATATAGCCCTCTTCCTGATTGCTCACGAGCGCATTCGAGATTTTATCCTGGATATAGCGGGCCGAAATGCCTTCCATGCCCTCACGGATCGCCTCTTTGCGCAACTCCTTGATATTATCCTCGGTAAAACCGGGGAGGGACTTGCCGTTATAGAGCTTAAGCTTTTGCAAGAGCGTCAGATTGGGCTTTTTCGGCTCTTCGAGGCGGGTCAGCACGGCCCACATCGCGGCGACTTCAAGCGTATGGGGGGCGATATGAACCCGCACCTTCTTCTTATTGAAATCGCGCTCGTAGATGCGCACCTCATCGCGGAGGCGGGTGACATAGGGAATATCAATGCGCACCGTGCGATCCTTGAGCGCCTCCATGAACTCATTATTTTCGAGGCGGCGATACTCGGGCTCATTGGTATGGCCGATAATCACCTCATCAATATCGGTCTGGGCAAACTTCTTGGACTTAATGCGATGTTCCTGCGAAGCACCGAGCAGGTCATAGAGAAACGCCACATCGAGCTTGAGCATCTCGACGAACTCGATAATGCCGCGGTTGGCGATATTGAACTCACCGTCGAAATTGAACGCACGGGGATCAGAATCGGAGCCATAGAGCGCGATTTTGCGATAATTGATATCGCCGGTGAGCTCGGTCGAGTCCTGATTCTTCTCATCCTTGGGTTGGAAGGTGCCGATGCCAACGCGATCCTGCTCGCTAAAGACAAGGCGGCGCACGCGGATATGGCGCACAACCTTGATCCAATCGCCATCATAGCGGCGCATCAACTCACGGAAATGAAAGCGACAGACGGGGCAGAGATCGCCCGAGATACGGACATGCTCCTCACTTGGGCGGCCCTCATTCATCCGAGCGAGGAAGGCCTCGCGGTGATCAAGTGGAATGAGGTGGAGGGGCTCCTCGTGCATCGGGCACTTTTCCCACTCGGCCTCGGGCACCTGGCGAAAATCGAAACTCGCGTGGTCTTCGATCGTCCCGAGGTACCAATCGTAGGTAAAGAGGACACCATCATCGGTCTTGGAATAGTGTTCAAGGCCCTTCTTGATGCGGCGAACGATGGTTGACTTGGATGAACCGACGGGGCCGTGGAGCAAGAGCACCCGCTTTTCGGTTCCATAGCCTTTGGCGGCACCCTTAAAGAAATTGACCAGCCGCATCAACGGAATCTCGAGGCCATAGATTGAATCATCGCCATCAAAGGTTTCATCAGAGAAGAACCGATAGCGAATCAAGCGTTTTTTGGCATCAATAAAATCCTCGGTGCCATAGGACATAATCATATCGTAGATGCGTTGGAACGCATTACGGGTTACACGTGGTTCCTGGGCGACAAGATCCAGATACTCGCCAAAGCTCCCACGCCAATTCAGTTGTTGGAACTGCTTGCGATCCTGGATTTCGCCAAGAAATTCCATCAGCGAGCTACCGGTCACGGTTGTCATCGGTTATTCCTCCTGCTCAAGGCCCTTGTTCCCTTGTAATCCAGGCGTAGAGAGTGCCGCAACGGTCGTTACCCAGACGATCATCCGCCTGAGGAGAGCGTTGGGGCAAACTCATGGCGCACGCCGTCGGCCTGGCGTCGGATCCTCGTGGAGCCAGCGGGCAGTTATGCTAACGTGCAGGGCATGCGATCTGCGCTGAGCGATCTCGCGGGTACAGTGGTGGCGGGTAGCAGGGAGTACGTCTACGTAGTCCCTGTGCGACATCGCTATACAGCTTTCGATCTCTGGGAGTCTAAAAAGAGGAGATCCTGATTGGTCAGGTATTAGCATTATAACAACGCGCTAGAGGCGCGTCAAGGATAGTTTGGGCTGTTTCTTGCGTGGTTTGTCACAACATTCAGAAATATTTGTGCGACAATTGGCTCGTCATCTTGTTGAACATAGGTGCGACTATAACTCCCGTGGGCGCAGCAGCGATGGCAGGCGCCGTTTGCCGATGGGTGGGCTATTGCGCTGCTGCGCCCCTACTTCCGTCGCGGGGGTGGGTGGTGTGTGCGCTGCTGCCGTGGGCGCAGCAGCGATGGCAGGCGCCGTTTGCCGATGGGTGGGCTATTGCGCTGCTGCGCCCTTCGTCGCGCCGAGGAAACATGCCAGGTGTGCGCCGCCGCGATCCGTGGGGGAACGGAGCGGTGTCCCGGCGCACACCTGGCATGTTTGAAGGTGCAGAATCCTCGCTCTCGCTGCTTGACAGGTTGTGCATGGATATGGTAGCATACAGCCCGTTGGGTGATTAGCTCAGTTGGTTAGAGCGCCACGTTGACATCGTGGAGGTCAGTGGTTCAAATCCACTATCACCCACCAACGCTCTTTCTTTTGCAAGCACCGCCACATGGGGCGGGCTTTTTGTTTCCTGGCACGCACGGGTGCCGCTGTCGAGTGAGGCGACCTATGCGGGTCTTGCTTACCGGGTTGACTGGTCCTGTTGGGAGTTTCCTCGCCGATTATCTGCTGACACTCCCTGCAGTTGAGGTTCATGCTTTTAAGCGCTGGCGCAGCGATGCTCGTCCTATTGCCCATCTGCTTGAGCGGGTGACGATCCACGAGGGTGATATCGAGGATCCGTTTGCCATCGATCGTGCTATTGCCAAGGCTGCTCCCGCGCGCATCTTTCACCTCGCTGCCCAGAGTTATCCCAGTGCTTCGTGGGAGGCACCGATTCATACGTTGCGGGTCAATGTTGAGGGGACGGTCAATCTGCTCGAGGCAGTGCGCCGTCATGTGCCCACGGCGCGGGTGCATATCGCGGGGACGAGCGCCCAGTATGGCACGGTAGCGCCCGAGGCTATCCCTATTGGTGAGACGCACCCGATGCGTCCTGGTAGCCCGTATGGGGTGAGCAAGGTGGCGGCTGAGTTGACGGGGCTGCAATACCACGACAACTTTGGGTTGCACGTGGTGGTCACGCGTTCGTTCAATCATGTTGGGCCGCGCCAGGGCGACCGTTGTTCGATCCAGACCTTCTGTCGGCAAATGGCGGCGATTGAGCTTGGCCTGCAAGAGCCGATCCTGCGGGTGGGCAATCTTGAGCCGCGCCGCGATTTTACGCATACCCGCGATGTCGCCCGTGCGCTCTGGCTGTTGCTTGAGCATGGACAACCCGGTGAAGTCTATAATCTCTGTTCGGGGCAGGCGACGCGCATTGGCGACATTGTGCAGATGGTCGTAGAGCGCGGGCGGGTTCCGGTGGAGGTGCAGGTTGACCCGGCGCGGCTGCGCCCGAGCGATGAACCGATCCTGCGTGGTGATAACGGCAAACTGTGTGCGGCAACGGGTTGGCAACCCACCATTGGGATGGTCGAAATTGTCGAGGAATTGCTTGCCTACTGGCGCACGGAGTTGGCGCGGTGAGCGAGGAAGTTCTACCCGGAGCGCGGGGAACGCTCTTTCTGGTGGCGACGCCGATTGGCAACCTTGAGGATATCACGCTCAGGGCCTTGCGAATCTTGCGTGAGGTGCGCCTGATTGCTGCCGAAGATACGCGGCATAGCCGTACCCTGCTCGATCATTATCAGATCAGCACGTCCTGCATCTCGTATCACGAACATAACAAACTGGCTCGGCTTGAGACGATCCTTGAAGCCTTGAGTCTGGGCAATGTTGCGCTTATTTCTGATGCGGGAACCCCGGCCATTTCCGATCCGGGCTTTGAGTTGGTACAGGCGTGCCTGGCTGCCGGCTACACGATTGTGCCCATTCCGGGGCCGAGTGCGCCGATTGCGGCACTGGTTGCCTCGGGGTTAGCGACGCAACGCTTTGCGTTCCTTGGTTTTTTGCCCCGGCGCAGTGCCGAGCGGCGCACGCTTTTTGCGGATATGGCTGAGTTAACGGTGACCCTGATCTGCTTTGAAGCGCCGCACCGATTGCTCGACAGCCTGGCCGATATGCAGGCGGTTTTTGGTGACCGGACGATCGTTGTGGCGAAAGATCTGACCAAGCGGTTTGAAGATCTGCGGCGCGGCACAGCGAGCGACCTGATCAGCCATTTCAGCACCCAGCGTCCGCGGGGCGAATACACGCTCGTGATCGAGGGACGCCCCCCTGGTGAACACAAACGCGACCGCAACCGCCTCCAGGCGAGCACCCATACCGGCGAACCGCCAACGGAAGCCGAGATCGCCGGACGGCTGCGCCTCCTACGCGACCAGGGCTTCAGTGGGAGCAGTGCGGCCCGTGCGGTTGCCCGCGAACTGGGCCTGCAAAAGAGTGTAGTGTATGAGGTCTGGCTGAGCCTTGGGGCTGGGGAGTAGCCTGGGTACGCGGGCGGGACGCCCGCGTACCCAGGAATGCCAGAAAACTTTAGTGAATCAGACGTTGAAGAGAAAATGGCAGATATCGCCGTCCTGCACGATGTAGGTTTTGCCTTCCATGCGGACGGTACCCTGCTTTTTGGCTTCGGTCATCGAGCCAGCCTTGATGAGGTCGTCGTAGGCGACAACTTCGGCGCGAATAAAACCGCGCTGAAGATCGGAGTGGATCGCGCCGGCAGCTTCGACGGCTGGCGTCTGCTGGCGGATCGTCCAGGCGCGCACCTCATCGGGGCCGGTGGTCAAAAAGCTGATTAGGCCAAGCAGCGTGTAACTCTGTTGAATGACGAGTTCGCGGGCAGGGGTCGTGATGCCCAGGTCTTCCATAAAGGTCTGCGCATCTTCGTCATCGAGTTGGGCCAATTCGGCCTCAATCTTGCCACAGAGCGGCACAACGGCACTGCGCGGATGGGCATAGGTGACCGTGGGCGGCGCACTCAACTGATCTTCACCGAGATTGGGCACGAGCAAGAGGGGCTTGGCCGTGAGGAACTGATAGCCACGGATGAGGCGCTCTTCTTCGTCGCTCATCTGCGCGGCACGAATCGGTACTTCAGCCTCAAGGCCAGCTTGCAAGCGCAGCAGCAACTCGCGCTCGGTGATGCGTAGCTCCTTGTCGCGGGCAGCCATTTTGGTGATCTCGGCATTGAGGCGCTGCAAGCGGCGCTCGATAATTGCGAGATCGGCAAACGCGAGTTCGAGATCGACGGCCTGCAGATCGCGCATCAGGTCAACTGAGCCTTCGGGGTGAGGCACCGCGCTATCTTGAAAGGTGCGCACAACGTGCAGCAGCGCATCAGCGGTGCCAAGGTAGTTGAGCAACGCAGGAGGCAAGCCCTCGCCCTCGCGGCGCGAACCACTGAGGCCGGCGACATCAACATACTGCACATCGGCAAAGGTCGTCTTTTTGGGCTTGAACATCGCAGTCAACACGGCGAGACGGTTATCAGGAACTTTGACAGTGGCCAGATTTGGTTCAAGTTGGCCAGAGGCGTAGGCCGTTGTCTCGGCTGTTCCGCGCGTTAAGGCATTGAAGACGGTTGTTTTGCCACTATTTGGCAAGCCAATAATTGCGATTTTCATAGTTTTCTGTGAAGGGAATAGGAAAGTGGGAAATAGGAAAATAGACTGAGCGGTCTGTAATCTAAGTTTTCTGGGGTCGTTCGCCGACCACGAATGGGGCCACGAAGAAACGAAGAGCGCACCGCACCGCCCCTTTTCGTTTCTTCGTGATCAGTATTCGTGGTCGGCGGTGCTACCGGGAAACTTTTGTGACAGACCACTGAGTGTATCGGGATGCGATGCACCACTCAGAACGGTAACGGGCATAAGCCTTGAGTCTGGGCAAGTATAGCGCGGTGGTGCTAAAGTTGCAACCCCAGATGGATGATGATTTGACGCAAAGGCGCAAAGGCGCAAAGGCGCAAAGATGCAAAGGGCGTTGGGAGTGCCTGGGGATGCCATCGCTATATGTGTGACGAGTGGCTGTGCCAATCGTGGGCGGCTCGCCCGTCTTTGTTCTGAAAGCGACGTTGTCAGTGCCACAGCCCGTCTGTATGGGCTGTCGCCCGATCAGGCTGGGTGAGGCGCGTGCTTCGGCCCTACGGGGCTGCCCGATTCAAGGTCGCCTCGGCCTAGGAGGGGTGTATAATGGAGGGGTGTTAGGGAAGTTTCCCGTGTGAAGGGTACCGCCTCATGGTCTATGCTACCCCCCAGATGATTGATGCAATGCGTCCAGGCTTTGGGCGGCCACAGTTGATCTTTTTTTGCGAACTTGAGCGTGATGAGTTGTGGGCATTGTTGCACGATGAGTTGTTGCTGGCTGAGTTGTCGGTGCATGGGTATGGTGTGGCGGTTGCGATGCGTCACTTTGATGAACCGACGGCAGCGGCGGTGCGCTTGTTGAATCAACATCGTATTCCTGCGATTGCGTGGTTGCTGCTCTCACCTGATGAGGGGTTTTGGTTCCATCTGCAAAATTATCCGCAGGCGGTCGAGCGGTATACAGCGTTTCGTGGCTGGGCGTTGACGCACGGGTTGCATTTTCAGGCGATTGGGCTTGATATTGAGCCGCCGCGCAATGAGGTCGATCATATTCATCGCTGGGGCTTGCGTGATCTGACGCGACGCGCCTGGCTTGCCCGTGAGAATGTGCTCTTTGCTTCGGCACGCCTGGCCTATACCGAGTTGATTGCTCGGATTCACCATGATGGGGCCGAGGTGCATACCTATCAATTGCCGATCCTCGCCGACGATCGCCGCGCCGGGACGAGTCTGGCGCAGCGGGCGCTTGATATTGTTGATCTGCCCGCCGATGTTGAGGTGCTGATCTGCTATAGTAGTGCGCCGCTTGATGCGCTTGGTAACGACCTGGGAGGGGCGCTGGTGGCAAGCTATGGCCCTGCTGCCGATAGCATTGCGGTTGGTGTGGTGCCTGGTACGTCGGGACGTGAGCGTTCGGGTGACGCCCCGCCCCCGCTCTCGTGGGAAGCGCTTGAACGTGATCTCTTGCTTGCGGCACGCCATACCGATACAATCTATATCTATTCGCTCGAAGGTTGTGCGCAACGGGGGCTGATGGGGCGACTTGCCACGATTGATTGGGATGCCGAGGCCCGCGTTCCTTTTGGGAAGCGGAGCCTGGTTGCGTCAGCGCGGAGTGGAATTTTGCTCTGGATGCTAGCGGCCCGGTTTAGTCGGGGGATCTTTGCCTGGCTGGGCTGGAGTCTGTTTGCGGTGATGGTTGCGCGCCAGCTGCGGCGGCGTGCGCGGGGCTAGGGGTATTTATTTTGACGCAAAGGCGCGGGGGCGCAAGGGTTGGTTTGGATCTTTATACATAGCTTTGCGCCTTTGCGTCTTTGCGTCAATACGGGGCAATCTTATTTGCAAGGGATGGGGGCTAGGAGCAATACTTTTCAAATAAGCTCACGCGAAGACGCGAAGGGTTAAGCTCACCTACGCAAAAACCTTTGCGCCTTTGCGTCAAAATAGCCGCCTTATTTGCAAGGTATTGGGGCTAGGAGAGAAAGAAGAGATGCATGGCTGCTCAGTTTGAAGCGTTGTTGCGTGAAGAGATCGTGACGGTTGGGCGTCGGCTCTATGAGCGTGGGCTTATTGTGGCTGGCGATGGCAATATTTCGGCGCGTCTGCACGATGGCTCGATCCTGATGACGCCTGCTGGTCTGTGCAAGGGTGAGTTGACCCCCGAGGATCTGGTGGTGATCAGCCTTGAGGGCGAGTTGTTGCGGGCTGCGCCGGGTCGTCGGCAGTCGACCGAGCAGCATTTGCATCTGCACGTCTATCGGCGTCGCCCTGATGTGCAGGCGTGTGTGCATGCGCATCCGCCGATGGCGGTGGCCTTGACCCTCGTCGGGATCACGATGAGTGAACCGGTGCTGCCCGAGGCGATGCTGGCGCTCGGGCCGATTCCGACGGCACCCTATGCACGTACTGGTACCGTCGAGATGGGCGACGCGATTGATCACCTGGTTGCTGACCACGACGCGATGTTGCTGGCTCGCCACGGTGCTTTGACGCTGGCGCGCACGCCGACAGCGGCCTATTTTCAGATGGAGCAGATCGAGCATTGCGCCCGTATTCTGCATGCCGCCCATCTGCTTGGCCCTCTTGAGCCAATGCCCCATGAACGTATTGCTGAACTGTATCATTTGCGGGCGGCGCTTCGCATGCAAAATTAGTAATCTGTAACAAAAGTTTTCTGGTGTCGTCAGCCGTCCACGAATTGGGGCCACGAATGAACGAATAATTGCGTCATAAAGCCTGTCTTCGTTTCTTCGTGAGGGTTCTTCGTGGTCGGCGGCGCGACCGGGAAATGTAGTTCCTGTCGTGGACACGCCTGAGACCCTTCGCTGCACTCAGGGTGACAACAGATCGGGAAACTTCGTTGACAGACCAATTTAGACTAGGAGAACAATGAAACTTTCACCTGAAAAGATCGAACAACTTTCAGCCGATCTGGTTGATGCGCTGGCCGATGTTGAGGGGGTGCTCTTTCAGGCGGGCGATAGTGAGTTGCGCATTGCGATCAAGCAGATCGTCACTGATGAATTGCAGGTCGAAGAGCGGCTTGATGCCGAGATTCATGGTTTGCTGCAAGCCTATAAGTACGAGATTACGATGGGGCGCTTGAGCTACGACGATCTTTATCGTAAGCTCCGCCATAAGTTGATTAATGAACGTCGCCTGGTGTTGTAATGTCACTTGAATTTATTGAGAGCCCAACTGAGCAAACGACCGCCGGGACGGATGTGGTGATTGCGGCGCTGGCGCTGGGGTCGGCGGCCTATTTGATGCGCCATCGTACCTGGCGCGCCTATGTGTGGGGCGGGGCCTTTACTGCGCTGGCGGCGGCTGGGGGGCTTGGGGCGGCTGCCCATGGGCTGAAGCTTGGTCAGCGTGCGCACGATCTACTCTGGCGGTTGCTGGCGATCAGCTTTGGCTTGATGGTCGGCTGTTTTGCGTCGGCGGCGACGGCTGATGGCTTTGGTGAGCGGGCCGGGCGGCGGGTCTTGCCTTGGCTCTTGCTTGGCGCGTTTGGCTTTGATACCGTGACCCGCCGACTCGCCCGCGGGTTCATTGTCTTCATTGTCTACGAGGCAGCGGCGTTGCTCTATGCCTTGACGATCTATGTGCGCCTGGCGCAGGGTGGGCGGATGCGCGGGGCGCAGTTGACGGCAGCGGGGATTCTGCTTTCGCTAATTGCGGCTGCGATCCAGTCGTCGCGCCTGCATACGCAGATCGCCGGTCTCCCGTTTGATAACAATGGCATTTTCCATCTGGTGCAGATTGCCGCGATCCCCGTGTTGGTAGGTGGCATTGATGCTGGCCTGGTATAATGCCATTTCAGATTTCAGATTTCAGATTTCGGGGTGCTGTAGAGACCTCACAGGTCTTTCGTTTCGGTGCGCCTGCCCAGCGGGGGAGGGTGGCCTTTCACACCAGGTCGAGCAGATTAATTGCTTGAAAACCATAAGTAGTGTGTAACGTAAGTTTCCCGGTAGCGCTGCCGACCACGAATGCTGATCACGAATAAACGAATATGGGCGTTGCGGTGCGGTATTCGTGGCCCCATTCGTGGCCGGCGAACGACCCCAGAACACTTAAGTGACACACTATGAAGTGAATTTCCCCCTCTTTCCCCCCTCCCTAGCCCTCCCCCCGCTGGGGAGGTTGGGAGGGGGCGGAAGGTCGGAAAACGTACGTTACAGACTAATAAGTCGGGACTATGTAGAGGGTGATGGCAGCTTGCAGATGTGCGATGGTAGCTTGGATCCAGCGCATCAGGACGAGGTAATGTGGCATAGGTTCTTCTTGATATGCGTCTGCGCTTTGTTCTTCGCGGCGTGCGGGGCACCGCCGCCCGCGCCGGAAGAGGAACTGACGCGGCAACAACAGACGATTGGTGATCTGACGATTGCCTTCGAGGGTGTGGCGGTGCCGCGCATCAATACAAGCCAGCAATTTGTGATCACGTTGACGGATGAGACCGGTCAGCCGCGTGACGGGGCCGATATCTATCTTGATATGAAGATGCCCGCGATGCCGATGGGGATCAACCGACCGATCGCCGAGCCAGAGGGCGATGGGCGTTATGTCGCCTACAGCGCCTATACGATGGAGGGCGATTGGGAAATGATCGTGGTCGTCAGGCTCGGCGACGATGAATACCGGGCGGTTTTTTTGGTTGTCGCGGTTGAGTAGTTTGTCAAGCTCGTTCGGAGAGTTCGGCCCAGCGGGTGTAGGCGGTTTCGATGGCTGCTTCGAGTTCGGCCATGCGGGTGGCGAGGTCAGCGGCGCGGGTGTAGTCGGCACCGGTGGTGGCGAGTTCAGCGATGATCTGGTCGCGTTCGGCTTCGTGTTGCGGGATGGTTGCTTCGAGGTGTTCGAGTTCGCGCCGTTCTTTGTAGTTGAGCCGCGTGGCCGGGGTTGAACGCGCTGTGGGGTTGGGCGGAGTGTCGCTAGCCGTTGAGCCGGCCTGCATGCCGGCCCGTGGGCGCATGGGCTCGCGCGCAGCGCTCTTTTCCTGCTTCTTTGCTTCGTCGTGGGCTTGCCGGTATTGGCGGTAGAGGGTGTAGCCACCGGGGTATTCGCGGAGTTTGCCGTTGGCTTCGAAGGCGATGGTGCGCTGGGCGATGCGGTCGAGGAAGTAGCGGTCGTGGCTGACGACGACGACGGCGCCCTGGAATTCGTCGAGGTAGTCTTCGAGTACGGTGAGGGTTTGCAGGTCGAGGTCGTTGGTTGGTTCGTCGAGCAGCAGCAGGTTGGGGGCTTCGATCAGTTGGCGGAGCAGGTAGAGCCGCCGCCGTTCACCGCCCGAGAGGGTGCTGATCAGCGCCCATTGCTGCTCGGGGCTGAAGAGGAAGCGCTCGAGCATCTGGGTCGCCGCGACCAGGGATCCTTCGCGCCCGCGGATCAGTTCGGCGGCGTCGCGGATGTAGTCAACCACGCGCTGATCCAGGTTCAGGCCCTCGGTTTCCTGGTCGTAGTAGGCGTGATGCACCGTAGCCCCAGTGATGATTTCGCCGGCGTCGGGGGTGAGACGCCCGATGATGAGCTTGAGCAGCGTGGTTTTGCCGCTGCCGTTGCGCCCGATGATGGCGAGTCGGTCGCCGGGACGGATTTCGAGGTTGAGCTGGTTGATTAGGGGCTGGCCCTCGTAGGCATAGGTCAGGTTCTTGATTTCGACGACCCGCTTGCCGAGCCGCCGGCCCTGGGCGAGATCGATGGCAACCTGGCCCTGGGTGGCCTCGGGGCGTTGTGTCATCAAATCCTGTACCCGTTCGACGTGGGCCTTTTGCTTGGTCGTGCGGCCCTGCGCCCCCCGCCGGAGCCAGGCGAGCTCTTTGCGCAACAGGTTTTTGCGGGCATCAGTGGCGGCAACCTCTTGCTGGAGCCGTTCGGCTTTTTGCTCGAGGAAGCGACCGTAGTTGCCCTGATAGACCGTTGCGCGACCGCGATCGAGTTCGAGCATGCGGCTCACCAGGCGATCGAGGAAATAGCGGTCGTGCGTGACGAGCAGCAGTGCCGTCGGGATGCGGGCGAGGTAGTCTTCGAGCCAGGCGACGGTATCGGTATCAATGTGGTTGGTTGGCTCATCGAGGATCAGCAGGTCAGGCCGATCGACAAGGGCGCGGGCCATCGCGACGCGCTTGCGCTGCCCCCCCGAGAGCGCGTCGACGGGCACATTGATCACCTCGGCGAGGCCCAGTTCATCAAGAATGCTCCGCGCCGCAGTTTCGGCCTCCCACGCCCCGAGCGCATCCATCTGGGGTGTCAACTGACCGAGTTGCGCGATGAGCGCGGCGTTAGCGGGTTGGTGAGCGAGCGCCGTCGCCACCTGCTCGTAGGTGCGGAGGAGCTGGATCGTCGGTGCAGGGCTGGCAAAGACCGCCTCGAGCACGGTGGCCCCTGGCGCAAAGAGGGGCGCCTGGGGAAGATAGGCAAGCGTCATGCCATTGGCCGTCACGACACGCCCGCTATCGGGCGGCTCGACGCCAGCAATCACGCGCAGCAGCGTCGTCTTGCCGCTGCCATTGACCCCGATCACCCCAAGGCGCTCGCCCTTGAGCATGCCAAACGACACCTCGGTAAAGAGGGGACGAGGGCCAAATTGTTTGCTGATGGCTTCGACAGAGAGAATGGTCATGGTGTGTCCTGGGGGACATTATACCTGATCGAGCGACTGGCTGGGCAAGGCTCCATCACAGCGCATTGAAGCAATGGATGCTTGCCACCCACTTGCTGCGCGAGGGGGTGGAGATCCCTCGCGTAGCAAGAGTTGTGATCGCGCAACAATTGCCAGAAGCGCAAGAGTCATCAGGGGCAAATTGGTACACAAGAGTATAGATAGGGCAGAAATTGCCAGGGATAGGCTTATCACGACGCATGGCAAGTGAGCGCAACAAGTGCCTAAACAAGCGCCTATTCGTATGTTACTGAGTCTTGCATGGGTGCTGTTTAAATGAAGAAAACGCTACTTAATAGAATCCTTTTTAAATTTGACAAGATAGAATCTTTTTGATATAACAATAACTGTCGATAGTCTTAATCATTATTGTAAACCTGATTAAATATCAAAAAACTATCGAAAACGGAAAAATTTTACTAGTTTTTTAATTTTTTAAATTTGATAGAGTAACTTGCATTTATCGTCTTTGCACAGCACTTATGCTATGTCGAAATGGCGGAGCGTGCCCAGTGCCTGCTCAAGCCTTTGGGTCATACTGCTGCTGTTGTTTGCGTGCCACCCCCCGTATGGTCTGGCTCTGCCCCTGATTTGCCCCGTAGCGCATGTGCTAACCTCGTGAGCTCCTTCGGTTGATCTGTGCAATGTCGCACTTTCCCATGCTCTGTGTTGTTAATGGTATATCTATGCGCCAATGGCATCTCAAAAGATATCTTTTTATTGTCCTTTTGCTGATCGGATTTGTCTGGCTCGGTATCAAATTGTGGCTAGTGAACGATCTGGTACGCGCACTGCACACTGATATGCAAACCATCGTAACTATGGGGATACCTGAGATGACGGCTTTGCCTGCGTTCCATCAGACCGTGCGCAAGACACGCGGCAATGTCGCCGCTTTGCAGCAGGAGCTGAGGCCAGTGTTACCGCTGGTCGAGCAGTTGGACTGGGTGCCACAGATAGGCCCGTCGCTTGCTGCTGCCCCTCTGCTGTTGGATCTGGCTGCCGATCTGAGTCTGGCTGGCGATGAACTGCTTACCGTAGCAAGCCCCCTCTTGACCAGACAGGCCGAAGCGGGTGCTCTGGGCGAGGCGCTGGTGCAACAGCTTCTGGCTGAGCAGGCGCGGTTGCTTGACGCACGTGAGGCGCTTGGGCGTGCCCAACGACACTATGATGCGATCGCGACCGAGACGCTTGTGGTTGAACTGGCCGAACCTCTTGCCCGTCTTGAGCCGTGGCTGCTGCCTGCGCAGGATGTCGTCGAGGCGACGTTGCGCTTGCCTGAGCTGCTGGGAGCAACCGAGGCACGTCGTTATCTGGTCTTGATCCAGAATCCCGATGAACTACGGCCAACGGGTGGCTTTATCACGGGCATTGCGGTCGTGACGCTTGCAGAGGGGCGGCTTGAGGCGTTGGTCATTGATGATGTAACCGTCTTTGACGACTTCGAAGCGCTTGTTTATCCCCCGGCCCCTATGCCATTGACGCGCTATATGGGCCTGGGACCCTGGGTTCTGCGTGACAGCAACTGGTCGCCCGATTTTCCTTCGTCAGCCGCACAGGCAGCCCGGCTTTTTACCCTGGCTGGCAATGAAGCGCCCGATGGCGTGTTGGCCGTTACACCCTCGCTGATCCGTCTGCTGATCGACGCCTCTGGCCCCATCGTGCTGCCCGAAGAGACGGAAGCCTTTGATGCTGAAGGCGCACTCGATTATTTGCGTGCTTCGTGGGATCCTGGGCAGGCGCTCAATGCAGCCTGGGCCGAGCAGAAGGGCAAAGCGTTGCAAGAACTGGCGCGGGCCTTGCAAGCGAGCCTCGTAGAGCTTGACCAGGCGGCCCTGGAACAACTCGGGCCAGGGCTGCACGAGGCACTGCGCCGACGTGATCTGCAGATCAGCCTGATTGATCCCACTGGGGCCGCGCTGCTTGCCCGTTATCACTGGGACGGGGCTGTCCGACCAGGCAACGCCGATTTTCTGATGTTGGTGGACGCCAACCTGGGCTACAACAAAGCGAATGTCCATATCCAACGCTCGGCCAGTTATACGGTTGACTTACGACAACTCGACCAGCCGACGGCAACCCTGCACGTCCAACATCGGCACACGCTAGCCGACGCCCTGCCTTGCACGTTCCAGGTCACCTTTCTCACCGGTGATTATGCCACGATGACCCGTGGATGCTACTGGAACTATCTGCGTGTCGTTGTTCCTGGAGGCAGCCTCTTGAGGGAGAGTAGCACCAGCCCTTCGCCAGGGGCGTGGATGTGGGGTGGGCGACCCGAATCAGGCCAGGTCACAACCGAGATCGGCCCACGTGGGGCCACGCTTTTTGCTACGATGATGGTTGTCCCGACGGCGGATGAGCGCACAACAACCCTCACATATCAATTGCCCTCAACGGTGCTCCGTCAGACTGAGCAGACCTGGACGTACCATCTGCTTGTCCAGGCTCAAGCTGGTATCTCACCAGTGCCACTGACGGTCACGGTGAAGTTGCCTAACCAGGCACGTCCTGTACACATCCCAGCTTCTGGCCATTTTACTGATGGTCAGATCGTTCTAGATCTCGTCATCGATCGTGACGCACAGATTGAGCTTTCTTTCGAGGTTCCTACGGCGATCAACCTTTTACCTAACCAGACCAACATCCTACTACCTACATCAATCAGCACAAGGGAGGGTTTTGATGCTTCAGGTATCACCCGCGTCACATCAGCCGGCACGAGATGATGACACGCTGCCCGGTTCTACCATTGCACTCATTCCTGCGTATAACGAGGCCCGTTTCATAGGGAGCATTGTGCTTGCGGTGCGCCCTCTGGTTGACATTGTCATCGTGGTTGATGATGGCTCGACTGATAAGACAGCCGAAATTGCACGCCGTGCTGGTGCGATCGTCGTCAAGCATGAGATGAATCAGGGTAAAACCACCGCAGTGAATACGGGCTTTACCTATGCTTTGCAGCACGATCCTGCTGCTCTGGTTATGCTGGATGGCGACGGCCAACATTGTGCAACCGATATTCCGGTTGTGCTGGCCCCAGTCTTGAACGACCAGGCCGATGTGGTTGTTGGCTCGCGCTTTCTGGAAGTCAAAAACGACATTCCCGTCTATCGTCAGTTCGGCCAGCATGGGCTGAACGTCGTCACGAACCTGACCTCTGGCGTCTCGCTTAGTGATACCCAGAGCGGCTTTCGGGCTTTTTCGCGCACAGCGATCGAGCGGCTCTCTTTCCGGCAGAGGGGGTTTGCGATCGAGTCTGAGATGCAATTCCTGTTGCGTGACCATCAATTACGGGTTGTCGAAGTGCCCATCAATGTCACATACGCCGACCCCCCCAAGCGCAACCCTGTAAGCCACGGCATGCAGGTTATCAACTGCATCCTTCGACTCGTCGGCCAGAGTCGCCCATTGCTCTTCTTTAGTACTGCTGGCCTAGCCGTGCTGCTGATAGGGTTCGTGCTCGGTTCTTATATCATCCATATTTATGTTGACACGCATGAACTAGCGATCGGCTATGGGCTGATGACGGTCATCTGTTGTGTGATTGGCGTTCTGCTTATCTTCGCCGGCATCATCTTGCACTCGACGCGTGGCATGCTGCTCGATATGCAACAGTCACTGCTCAACCGCATGCTTCGCGAAGGCAAGAAACGATGAGCACCAGCGTGATCGTGGTGAGCTACAACAGCCGCCACTTATAGTGGATCCCATGTCAAGGCTCTGGCGCAACTTGCGTGAAATATGCCTGTTTTGCTGTGACCACACCGCATCAGAATGCGGTCGGCCAAGTTACGATCACGCAACGTGCGCCAGAGCCAGTTTCTTGGGTTCACTATACCTGATCGTGGTGCAATTGCGGAAGGAGATTCAGAATTAACGACATGAAAATTCTCTTTGTGATCTCTTACTATTATCCTTACATTGGTGGTGCCGAAAACGTGGTACAGCATCTGACTGAAGGCCTCGCCAATCGAGGCCATCGCGTACGGGTCATTACCACTAGGCTTCCAGGAACTCAGCAGAGTGAGCGAATCAACGGTGTTGAAGTGGAACGCGTTTCTGTTCCAAAACTCGGCGACCGCTACTTCTTTGGACTTCTGAGCGTGCCCGCCGTGGCCCGCAGGATGCGCAGCTACGATCTAATGCACACGGCATCCAACAACATCGCGATTCCGGCCTACCTGGCGACAAAACTTGCCGGCCGACCCGTCGTCTTCACCTGCTACGAGGTACTGGGCAGGCGCTGGCATCTGGCTGAGCACCACAGGCTCAAGGCTCTGTTCTTCCGCGGCGTCGAGCACCTGATCTGTACCTTCCCCTACGACCGCCACGTCGCCATCTCGCGCGCGACCTACACCGACCTGCTGCGGGCAGGTGTTGCCGCCAGGCGAACCCGGGTGATATATCCTGGTACCCACAAGATCTTCTATGAGCGCCATAACCCCGATGGTAAACTGCGCGAGTTTGTAGCGGCGGCAGACAATGACTTTGTGTACGTCTACTTCGGGCGCCCCGGCGCCACAAAAGGTGTGGACTATTTAGTGCGAGCCGCGCCGGCGATCCAGGCCGCAATCCCCCAGGCGCGTCTCGTGCTCGTGCTCGCGCAGGAGCCGCGGGCGCAGTACGAGCGGATACTCCGGCTGGTCGAGCAGGCTCGCGCACAAGCAAGCATCCATCTCATTCCCTCGGCGCCTGATCGAGCCCAGTTGGTTCGCTACCTGCTTGATGCAAACTGCGTAGTCATCCCCTCGCTCACCGAGGGCTTTGGATTGACCACCGCGGAGGCGTGCGCCCTTGGCGTGCCCGTCGTTGCGACCCGTGCTGGCGCGATCCCCGAAGTTGTCTCGGGGCGCCACATCCTAGTTGAGCCCGGCAGCGCCGAGGCGCTATGCCAGGGTGTCGTCCGCGCCTTCCGCGGGCAGTTCGACCACGATACTCCGCCCAAAGCCTTCACCTGGCAGGCTATGGTCTCGTCCTACGAAGCGCTATACAAGGAACTAATTGCGCCATGCACGTAACCCATATCGTCGCTCACCCGCCATATAGGGAAGGGACGGGCACCGCCTGTTTCTACAACGCGCAGGCTCTGCGCGCACTCGGCTGCGAGACGACGGTTTATGCGCCCGCGTGGCACTTGACCGACGGCGACCGGCAGCTCAATTACTACCGCTTCGCGCCATGCTGGCTCAAGGTCGAGAAGGCGGTCCTGACCCCCGGCCTGCTCACAGCCGGCAAGACCGACATCTTCCATCTGCACTACCCATTCATCTTCGGGGCAGAACTGGTGCTAGCGCGGGCGGCCGCCACCAGAACGCCGCTCGTCGTAACCTATCACAACGACCTGATCGGGAGCGGCATCAGGCGGCCCGCCTTTTTTGGCTATAACAGACTCAACGCACCCCTTATCCTGCGTAGCGCCGCAAAGATTGCGGTAGTTTCGCATGATCACGCGGCTTCAACACACTTTGGGTCAACGATCTTCCGCGAGCGCGATGGTGACGTGGTCGAGATTGGCAACGGGGTCGACACTGCGCGATTCCACCCAGAGGTCGACGGTATGGCAGTGCGCGAGCAATACCAGATCCCGCGTGACGCGACAGTGCTGCTCTTTGTGAGCAACCTCGACCGGGCCCACGTGCGCAAGGGGCTCTTGCTAGTACTCGAGGCGCTGGCCACCCTGAGCGACAACTCGCTCAGGCTGCTCGTGGCCGGCGATGGCGAACTGCGAGAAACCTACGCGGATTGTGCCCGCAGCCTTGGTATTGGCGGGCAGGTGATCTTCGCCGGTCGCATCCCGCATGACCGGCTGCCAGCCTACTACGCGGCCTGCGACATAGTCGTTATGCCGTCGCGCCCGCCCGAGTCGTTCGGGCTGGCTATTGCCGAAGGGATGGCCACGGGTAAGCCAGTGCTCGCGGGCAATATCCCAGGGGTACGTACGCTGGTCAAGGACGGCGAGACGGGCTTTCTGGTCGATCCCAGCGATTGCGCCGATCTAGTCGGGCGGCTCGCGCTGTTGGTGCGCGATGAAGCCTTGCGTCTGGCGATGGGCCGACGCAGCTGGCAGCGTATCGTCGAGCACTATACCTGGCGCAAGGTTGGCGAGCGGCTGCTCGCGCTATATGACTCACTGCTTCAGAAGCAGGCTGCACTAGTCGCCTAATTGGTCGTGGTCAGAACCGTACCACTCTCGGGGTCACTCAGGGCAGTAGCGAGTCCTAACGTAGAACCTTCAGCTACAAGCTTTCGAGTAACCGCGAGCCGTCGCCAATGCTTGCCAATGTGTAATCTACTGTCACTCAAGCACGACCAAAAGCAGTGATACCATCCTAATTACTTTTGGGAAGGAAAGGAGAACCAGCTATGGCAGTGAAAAGCATAACGCTCACCCTGCGTCACTTCCTTGACCGCACAATGAGCGTTTATTGGGCTGCACGCTCACGCTTTGTACTACGCAATAACACCGGTAACGCCCGCTTGCTTGAGATCGGCTGTGGCGGTGGCACCTGGACAAGCGATTTAGCACTGGCATCACAACATGTCGTGGCTGTTGATATCGGATATGATCGCACATATCAGAATCGCACATATACTGAGATGCAGGGTCGGCACAATGTTGACTATATTGTAGCATCAGGCGAACAATTACCATTTCGTGATGAAATATTTGATCAAGTCGTTTCGGTGGACGTCATTGAACATATACCTGATGATGCCAATGTAATTCGTGAAATTGCCAGGACTCTACATCCCAATGGTAGCGCAGTGCTAACAACATTGTTAGATAACCGCCCAAGCTATATCCGCAAGGTTACTTTCAATGATCACTTGCGTGAGTATACACCTGAGCGATTCGCAGATCTTTTTTGGCAGAGCGGACTAATAGAAGTCGAACGTTACTACTTCTATTATTTCTTCTCAACGATAGCACGTGAACTTCTAAACCTTGTTCCGCCAGTTATAGGAAGAGCCCGAGGCGTAGGTGTAACACTGCGGATACTTCTGTCACTCATTGCATATCTTGACCGAGTCTTTATGCTTGGTCGACCCGGCGGCATTGGCATACGAGCCTATCGTCCTGGCAGTCCTGGCAGTCCTGGTCAGACAGATAGTTTCTTGAACGAATCTGCTTCACGTATCGCTTAATAGAGAACACGCTACAGAGTATTTTTCAATGCGAATCTTGTGGATCTCCCACACTGGATGGCACATTCCACAGCAGGTGCACACCAGTAGCAGTCGGAACCGTACTGCTACTGGTGTTCGTTTGGTGCTATAGTGAACTGCAGCACAGAAAAATCGACGGTACGGTTCTGACCACGACCCGCTTAATTGAGGTATAGCCAGCAGAGTATCGTGCGGTCGGTCTTGCACATTGATTACTGATGAGCCAAGCACTATGAAAATTCTCTGGATTCCACACACTGCGTGGCACATTCCTCAGCGCGCCCAAGTCTTTTGTCGAGCCCTGTCAGAGAACCACGACGTCCATGTTACAGATTGGGTCGCAGATTTTACATCACTCAACGATTATTTCTCTGCGCGTTATTTGCGCAACTTTACGTATCGCTGTAGGAGGGATGGAAATGTAATAGTCCACGGCATCCCGCGCGTGTCACCGGCGCTGTTTTTTAGGGCACTTCGGCGCTTTAATACGGCGATCTTTCAACGTTATGTACAACGCATCATTTTGAAGAACAAAATTGATGCTGTAGTTGGAACTTTTGTTCTTCCACCTCCCAATGTACCTAGACTGGTTTTTGATATGTTCGACGACAACCCCGGATACTGGCGAAGCTATGGCTTAAACAAAGTGTATGCAGACGAAATTGAGCAGACCGAGCAGGAATATTTACGGCGTGCCGATTGTGTCGTTGTCATTAGTAAGGCACTCGGTGACAGAGCTCGGCAGCAAGGCGCCCGGGGGCCAATCGTGCATATTCCTAATGGGGTCAGTCTTCCTCTATTTGACAGCAATGAAGGGGGGTTAGATCAATCCCAAAAGAGGTTGGACGGCAAGAGAGTCATTGGGGTTCTTGGTAATCATGACAAAATTGTTGAGCTAGAGAAGGTTATTTGCGCAGCACGAGCGTTCCAAAGTGAGCACATCACGTTTGTCATCGCTGGTCGAGGCAAGGCATTGGAGAAGGCTAAAGAACGCGTACAACAATATGGACTCAAGAATCTCCACTTCACCGGTTATGTTCCTCAAGAGCAAGCCCCAGCCGTGATCCAATCATTCGATGTCGGCCTATGCCCCTACAGTAAGACCAAAGGCGCAAATGTGAGTAGCCCTATGCGTCTTCTCATGTACTCTGCGGCAGGAATTCCTGTTGTCTGCACTGATCTTGAAGAAGTGCGCAGAATGAACTTTCCGAACGTCGTCCTTGTGGAGGAGGATGCAGCCTCATTAATAGACGGTATCAAGCTGGCGTTGATGCTTCCGCGCCAGCGAACACGTGAGATTGAGGCCTACGATTTACATAAGCTCGCCATGAAGTATGAAATGGTTCTCCAAGGAGAGTATTGTCACCTTAATCTGGGTGAAGAGTAAGGCCAAGGAACTGGCATGAAGTATTTTCCTGCGTTTGCACACCATACTTATACTAGTACAATACCAAACATCTCTGCCAGTGTCGCGGCAAGATCGGTTCTCGTCGATAAGGCCAGGACCCTCGGCACCTGCGCCCCGATTCAGCTTATTCCCAATGGCATTGAACTAGATCAGTACGCGCCGGCGACGAGTACCGCATTGCGAGCGCGGCTAGGCGTGCGGGGCCCAGTTGTGGGGACCCTCGCGAACTACGATAATCCGGCGGAGATTGATATTTTGCTCCAGATAGCCAGGTTATTGGCTGACAGCGAGGTGACTGTGCTCATTGCCGGGCGTGGCTCAGCGCTGCCAAGGGCACAGCAAATAGTGCGTAAAGAGAGTATCTCGAATGTGAGATTTGTAGGATATGTACCGTTCTCAGAGGCACCAAAGCTGGTTGCACAGTTTGATGCCGGGTTGTGCGTCTATATGCGAAGCCCAATGGACGAGGCACGCAGCCCTATGCGCCTACTCATGTATTCGGCTTCAGGAATACCCGTTGTCTGCACAGGCCTCGAAGAGGTTCGTCGTATGGATTTCTCCAACACCGTTTGTGTCGCCGGGAATGCCGCCTCCTTTGCGACAGGAATTAAGGAAGCCTTAAAGCTTCCCCGAAAGAGACCATCGCAAATTGCGGCCTATGATATCAAGCGGCTTGCCGCACAGTATGAGGACTTACTACAGGGGAATGCTAACTGCGATATCCACCTGCTTTGAAGTACTCCTTCACAGTGAAAAGCGTCGCATCGAGTTGTTTTGCAGGTAACAACAGATCCATGGAAGCTACGAGTTGGGCGATTACAGCCCAAATGACGCATGGTTTCTGTTAGATTTCGTGTGTACTTGAGAGTCAAAAAGGCCTCTTATATCCATCATTGGTTCTTGCACCGAACAATTCGGATAGGCTGCCTTTAGGTCTACAGTTGAAGCCGAGGAGGATGCGATGAGCATCGGTCAGAATAACTCTATTGCTGCTTTCTACGAATTCGCTGATAGTAGTCGCCACTCTAGCACCAGCGATAAACGGCGTGTCCATAGCCTCCTTACCCTCCTAGAGCCAGGGCAGAGCGATTCTTTTCTCGATATCGGTTGTTATGATGGAACTAAAACAGCCATGATCGCAGGTTATCTTAGATCTGAAATAGTGTATGGCGTCGACTTTCTTCGCGAGCGACTCCAGCAGGCGATGGCCCGCGGAATAAGTGCAATTAATGTCGATCTCAATGCCACAACACCGCTTCCGTTTAACGACCGCACGTTCGATTTTATTTTTGTTGGTGATGTTATCGAACATCTCTTTTCGCCAGATTATCTTCTACAGGAAATCAGTCGATTATTAAGGCCTGGGGGATATGCTGTATTAACGACTCCAAATTTGGCGTCTTGGCGAAATCGCATTGTGCTCTTGTTTGGCTGGCAGCCGTTTATGACGGAAGTAAGTACGAACTATCGAGTGGGCAATCCCTACGCTCTAGATGGTGTTCCGTCAGGTCATATTCGAATCTTTTCCCCACGCGCGATGCGCGAACTGCCTGAAAAATATGGGCTTCGTGTCGAATGTCTGGGCGGACAAATTCTCTCTAGTGCGCCTCAGGGAATAGTGGGCCACCTGAGCCAATGGGTCGATTATGCCGTATATGCCGCCTATCCAACCCTTTGTGATGAGCTAGTCGTGAAGCTACGCAGATGACAATCGGTTTAGCAAGAGTGATAGCAAACCGTAACCGATGGCAGCTGGCAGGTGTGCTGCTAGCAGGGGTTCATATCTTGGCCACCTGGCTCGCGGCGGTAGGCCGGGGCAGGATCGCACGCTGGAATGCAGGTGCTGTGTTACCCGCTCCGGCGCACGAGTGCTGGCCATCGGTGTCGGTTCTGGTGCCGGCATGGCGCGAGCGCGGCATCCTCGATCGCTGCGTGCACAGCCTGCGCGCGGTCGACTACCCCGACTGGGAGGTTATCATCGTGGCGGGTGGCCCGGACGGCACCTACGCCGAGGCACTGGCGCTCGGCGGGAGCCTGAAGCAGTGCCGGGTGCTGGAGCAGCAGCCACGGGGGAAGAACGCCGCGCTCAACCAGGGCCTGGCCCTCGCCTGCGGCGAAGTGATAGTTGTGCTCGATGCCGACTCCCAGGTTGCGCCGGGCTGGCTCCACGCACTAGTCGCGCCGATCGGGCATAAGGTCATGGCCAGCACCGGGCACCCCGTGCCACTTCGGTCCACAGCGGTGTCGCAAACTGAGCAACTCGATCTACTTGTCGCCCGCGGTATTCACGGTGCTGTTACACTTCAGGGTAGCGGAAGCATCGCGGTCGCCCGCAGCGTGATTGATGAACTGGGCGGTTTTCCTGAGGAGGTGCTGGTCGGCGTCGATTGGGATCTTGACGCACGGCTTGCTGCGCGAGGCGTCACGCGGGCTGTGTGTCCCGAGGCTATTGTTTACACCGAGCGCCCCGCAACTTTAGCCGAGTACTGGCGAAATGAGGTACGCTGGCGGCGGGCCCACCTGGCCTCGCTGTTCCGCCTACGCAGCGTGTTCCTCGGGACTCCGCTGCGTGCCGTGACAAACCTGTACATTTATGTGCTTGGCTGGTTCAGTCTGGGACTAACCCTGCTGGCCTGCGGCGCGGCTCTTTGGGGGCCGCCAGCAGCGCGCAAAACTTTGCCGCGCCTGTGGGCTCTCTTCGTCGCCTGGCTCTTACTGCGCCGCGCGGCCCTGGCCGGCGAGGCCGCCGCCTTGACCGGCGACTGGCGCCTCTTACGGCTTGCATGGGCTCCGCCACTACTACTCTGCCTGACCCTGGCGGCGATCGGGCCGGCTAGCCTCACCCTGGCCCGCAACCACGCCCATTTCAAGGGGCCACGTACACACGGGGCTGACACATATGGTCGCTAACCCTTACTCCAACGAGGTTCGCTACTCCCTAGGCCTGATGCTGCACCACCTCGACGCCGCGCGACCCCGCCGCGTGCGCTTGGCGACCCACTGCGTCGAGATGGCACGATCTGCGGCGCGCTTTCTGTGCCACAGCCAGCTGACTCTTGAGGTAGAGAGCGCAACAATCCGCGATGCGCTCGGCGAGATCCCGAAGGTGGCTGCCGAGGTGCGCGACCCACAGCGCAGTCCGGCCGATGCGGCGCTGTTCCCCTTCTCGCTTGAGGAGGGCCTCCGCCCCGCAGGCGAGCCGCTCCTCGTAGCGGCCAGCTATAACGGACTCTCATACAAACGCCTGCTCTACCCGCGCCAGCGGCGACCCGGCATCTTCGCCACCATGGCCGCTCTCAGGCCAGCCTACTGTACGCAGCCCCTGGCCGGGCTTTACTCGCCCCGCTTCATCCTCGGCCTGGCCCTCGCCAAAATGCTGGAGGGCCGCGACTCGGCGCGCTACTTCGCTCAGGAGGACCGCACGATGCGCCGGCTGATCGACACCGGCCCACTTTGGAGGTTCAGCTACATTGTCATATTCACTGGGCATCGCACAGCCTGAACTCAGGTTGAGCCTGGCTCGCCTTGGCGGCTGGCTCGAGCATATGCGCGGACCGGGCGGCTACGGCGGCCCAATCAGCCACTGGTGGGAGTCTAGCCTGCTCTACTGCGGCCCTATGGCCGACTGGCGCTACGAGGGCGTAATTTGTGGCTACCTCTCGCTGTACGGCGCGACGGGCGCGAAGCGCTGGCTCGCACGTGCGAGGGCCGCAGGGGACGACCTGGTGGCGGCACTGCTCCCGTCCGGCAAGTTCCGCAACTCGTCCTTCCAGCAAGGGCCGATGGAGGGTGGCACGCCTCACGAGGCAGCGGCCGACGTTGGGCTGCTCGAGCTGGCCAGGGTCCTGCGCGCCGAGGGCGACCCGAGCTGGGCGGGTTACTTCGAGGCGGCCCGGAGCAACATCAGAGCATACCTACTGGGCGAGCTTTGGAGCAGCAAGGGCTTTCTCGATCAGCCATGGAACACCGCCCTCGTGCCGAACAAAAATGCGACCACTATCGAGGCGCTCGTGCTCTATGAAGAGCTTTCGGGCGAGGACATGAGCCCTTATCTTGGGCCGGCGGTGGGAGTCATTCTTGGCGCTCAGGAGCGGAGCGGCCCACGGGCCGGTGCGACGATTCACATAGGGACGGGACGGCACAGGCTGGCGATCGGGATCTACACAGCTCGCTCGATCTGTGGCCTCCTGCGGCTGTACGAACGTGGGAGCCAGGACGAACTGCTCGATGCCGTGCATCGAGCCCTTGGCTTTTTGCGCGGCCTGGTCACCGCCGAAGGCGTCTACTTCGGGCGCTACCCGGATGGGAGTCTAATCGTCAACCCGCTGATCGTTGCCGGTGCAGGCGACATGCTGCGGGCGACTTTCTGGGGCCGTCGCTACGGCCTGGCCGCCGACGCTGATGTGAGCGCGTTAGCAGCCATGCTGTTGAGGGCACAGCAGCCGGCCGGTGGCCTGCCCTTCGGCTACGGCATGGCTCGACGTGGCGGACGGCAGCCCTACCAGGGTTTGCCCGAGTTTCGTGACGTGCTGCCGGCCGTGGGTTGGTGCGACAAAGCCTTTCGGGCTCTGGCCCTGCTGATCGAGCCGGGCCCGGATCTTTCGCTCGATCAGTCCTTCCAGGAGACACAGATCGAGTGCGTGTGGCAGGGGAGACGCTTCGAGTATTTCGAGAGCGCCAAGACAATCGCTCTGACAAGTGTGATGACAGGCAGGAGCATCTACCTCTGGAGCAAGGGCACGTGTTATCCAAGTATCTATCAGTTGTAACCACCTTCGCCAGGCATCCTGGGCAAGGTGTACATATTCTCCGAGAACATATCGTGTCGCCTCTCTATATTAAGTCATTCTACCTTATCGGCGGCATGGTGGTCTCGGCGCTTTTCGGCTTCCTCTTCTGGATGCTCGCTGCGCGCTCGGCAACGGCTGCGGACGTTGGTCTGACAAGTGCAGCCCTCGCTAGCTCGAATCTGCTGCTCGTGCTCTGCGAGCTGGGCCTGGGAACGGCGCTGGTCTATTTTGCGGGCCTCAAACCCGACCGCGTCGTTGCCCTCGTCAATGGCATCGTTAGGGCCGGCTGGATGACGATTAGCACCGCGACAATAGTCTTCCTGCTAGGCATGCGCTTCTGGTCGCCCGGCCTGGCGCCCATTAGCGATAGCGCACTGCTGATCCTGTCCTACGCAGCCTTTACTACCTTGAATCACATCCTGGCGCTGCAGGACGTGGCGATGCTCTCACAGGGTCGGGCGCGCTATATCTTCTGGCGCACCCTTGCCTGTAATGTTCCATCCGTCGCTCTGCTTGTGCCGCTCGTCGCTCTACTGGGCGCCCAGCACGGCCTAATGCTTGCCTACTTTCTGCCGAACATCGCCGTAGGTCTGTTTGTAGGAGCGGTCGTGCTCCCTCGGCAGTTTTCCGGCTACCGTTTCTTTGGGCGGTTCGACCGCGATGTGCTCGGGCAGGTCGCCACATATGGGTCGTCAAATCACGTGGGCAACTTGTTTTGGGGTCTTCCGGCCTACATTCTGCCACTGGTGGCCGTGAACACCCTGACCGCCGCCGAGACCGGTCACTTTGCCATCAGCTGGACGATTGCCAACTTTGTGCTGATCGCACCGCGCATGATTGCATTCGCCCTGTTCACGGAAGCTGCACAGGATCCAAACGGCCTGCGCGCAAGGGCGAGTCATGCGATGCTCCTGATCCTCGCCCTTGTTACCCCTGTCGTCCTGGTACTGTGGCTCGTCGGCGAACATATCCTCGGCTTCTTCGGACAAGAATATGTTCAATTGTCACTGTTACGCATGTTACTGATATCAGTCGTGCCGTTTAGCATTAATAGTGTTTTCTTCGTAATGCTCAGGGTTCATAGGCAGTTGAAACATCTACTCCTTTTCTCTGGCTCAATCGCCCTCGCTATTCTCGGTAGCACAATTACTCTTGTACCGTGGTTGCGAGCAGATGGAATCGCTGCCAGTTGGCTCGTGGGTCATATGCTCGCCGCCGTTTGGGCGGCCATGACCGTCAGCCGTTTGAGCAGTATGCGGCCGCACAACGTGAAAGTAAATTTATGAGACATTGGTACCACGATATAAAACTTTCGCGAGTTAGCATACTGGTACTTGCGCTAGTGTTGAGCCTGAGAATTGGGCCTGCCCAGCAGGTTCAGGCTGCAGCGCAACCTCTGCCTTGCGAACTGCGTGAGCGCGCCTCGCTACCTGGGCGTGCCGCCCGTTTCGATCTAGCCTGCGATCTCACTGGGCGTGGCTCGCTGGAGGACAGGCTTACTATCATCGACCGCGACCCTCTCCGCGCATCAGATGTCAGCTGGCCTGAGCTGGCTGGAACGCACGAGGCGACCTGGATCTTCGACGTTAACGATGACGCCACGACAGAGCTCGTCGTCATCTTCAGACAGCCAGAAACCGTGCTCATCGCTGAGCTATATGACGCACAGGGCGATCCTGCTCGACTCGAGCATCAGATCGATGGGGCACAAGTCATCTTCCTGAACCAACTCCAACCTACGGTACGCATGATTGCCTCAGACGGCTGGTGGACGCGCAATGGAAAGATCAACTTTAATCTCGACATCGCTGTTGATGGACTGGTCGAAGCAGCCTTCGATGTGCATTGGGCGTTGAAGAATCGTGTCGCCACCGATGGTTTCATTGATTTCATTATTCGCATCCGTGACGAAAACAACGACGGTCGTCCCGATTATGATTGGCGCACCGTGCAACACCCCCCCCAACTGCCACCGTTCACCCTGCCGCGCACCTTCCTCATGGTGAATGAAAAAGATAATGAGCCACCTCTGGCACCAGTGCTCCCATGGCCGTTCCTAGGTGGTGAAACCTACTATCTTACCGCTTCGCCTCTGCCGAGCAGCGACCCTCCGATCCAAGTCAACTGGGAAAGCGGGACTATCACTACAGTTGGGGAATTCGTACGCTCGCGCGGAAACGACGGGCAGTGGTTCGTTTACTCGTTCGAGGAAGTCAAGCAGGACGAGTATAGCTATCCCGACTTCGAGGCTCCCTTTGCCTGGTATGACCTGGCTGACGATAACGATCACGCTCCCGAGCTTTCGGTACGCCTGGGCTATTTCTGGGCATTCAGTCCGGTATTTCTCAGGGGCAATTACAACCGCCCGATCAATTTTGTTCGCTACTCGTGGGATCAAAAAAATGATGGTCGCTGGGATTACAAACTCGCCCTACTTGGTCACAACGAGGTCACCACGACGGTTACTGTCGACGACCTCGAAATGAGGCTTGTCGATTACGATGAACTCCCCGGCTGGGTGCTTCGGCATGACTGGGGTGTGGCCATCTTCGTAACCTCGGAGAACGGCGGCGTGTCAGGTGAAGGCATCTATACGTGGGATGCTCCGGTCTGGTTAATGGAGCAATATTTCACGGGACGCTCGGATCTGCCGATGCCGGAGATTGATCTTGAGACGTACAGGGGCGAAGACTTGCGTCGTATCGAGCCAGGCTTTCGTGGCGAGTACCAACTCGACCTGAATGGACAGGTTCGCCTGTATGTCAGCGCCGTAGACCGTAGGCCGCACCTACTGTACGGCGACCGTGGGATGTGGAACATCGACGGGCGTAGCACGATCCATTACGCCAACCTGGACGGCGACAAGTATTTTGACGAGTGGCGCCTGATGGTCGACGGTGAACTCGTGCGTCAACTGAACGACGGCCGAGACTATCTGGTGCTCGCGGAGAACAATATCGTCACACTCGCGCCAGTGACTACCGAGCGAGCTTTGGTCGAGCTAGTACCACCTCGTGACCACCAGGGGTGGTTGGCTTTCGGTAAGCAAGTGAACGCCCACCTTGGCAGCTTCGAGCCGGACGATTTTGCGGCCATGCTAGATAGCCTCGGCGGGTCACCCAGCAGGATCGTCGGCGCTAACCTGCGCGATTTCCGCTCGCAGCCGGAGGGATTTCGCTTCGTGCTTGAGCTCCAGCCTGGCTTCCGCCTAGAGGGCGCCGAGCAACTGACCCTTGAAGACCTCGCCCCCGGAAGCTACGTCGTCACCTACGACGGGAGCTTCAGCGTGGTGCCACTGACTCCGCCTGAGGTGGAGTTGACGGTGGCGATCCCCCCCACAGATTTTTCCCTTTTCGAGCCAGCGGTGCTCCAGGTGTGGGCCTCGAACCTGGGCAGCGAGGATGCCCGCGAACTGAAAGTCGTCGCCGAGATTAGCCGCAATGGCGTCGCCCCCATTGAGATTGCGGAAGGGTCGCTGGCCCTGCTCGCCGGCGAGCCGGTCGATACCCTTATGACGTGGTGGCCCCGGGAGGCGGGCACGTGGGAGATGCGGATCCAGGTTCTGAACACCGAGGGGCGCATGCTCGCCGAGCAGAAAGTGACGCTGCGGGTGGTCGAGTCGCAATGGTATAACATCCCGGCGATCTTCGAGGCCTCGACAGGGCTAGGCCACCGCGGATCGGTCTTGCTGTTGCTGCCGGTACTCGCCCTGCTGATCGGGCTAGGCGTCTTTCTGACGAGCAGCGCAACAGCTAGAAGGCAAGACTCATGAGTGCTCTACTGAACGATCAGGAGCACGACTCTATCATGTCTGCGCGTGCCCAGTTAGCCATACTTCTTGTAGCGGCCGGGCTGATCGGCCTCTACACATTGCTGCGCTACGGAGGCCACTGGGGCGAGGGCGATACATCGACCTTCACCCGCGCGATCCGCTCAGTGGCCGACACCGGGCGTATCGCCCCGGACGACCGCTTCGTCTACGGCAGTGGCTACAACTACCCCTCGCTGGTCGTCTTCTTAATGCACCTCTGCAGGATCAACCTGTCGGACGTGCAGATCTACGCCGCCCCGCTGCTAGTGGTCTGGCTGGTGATACCGGCCTGGCTGGCCTACCGCGAGATAACCGGCTCGACGCGTGGCGCGACCCTGGCGACAGCCATCCTGATCATCCAGCCCGAGTTGCTCTTCGCCGTGCTGCGCGGCACCCACGAGAAGTTTACCCGGGGAATGATGCTGCTGTGCCTATTCCTCCTGTTCCGCAGTCTCCGCATACCCCACCACCCTGCCCGCTTCACTGCCCTGGTGATCACATTCTACCTGATGGGCTACGCTATAATCACTTCTAATAACCTAATGGCTACCTCGTTCACGGTGGCCATTGGCCTAGCCCTGGTGCTGATCTGGATGGTGAGCCGCCGGGAACAAGTGACAGCGCGGCTGTCAAAGCCCACGCTCACGCGGCTGGGCTACGTCGTGGCGACCCTGCTCGTCCTGGCCTTTCTGTTCATCTTTTATGCCTATACACCCGCTCATCACAGCCTCCTGATGATGGAGTCGATATGGGAACGGGTGTTGTCGATGCTGCTAAATGTGGAGGCTGAGCGTACGAACCCTTACACGATTATGGGCAACCTCTGGATCAACCCCGCTGTCTACATGCTGGTCAGCCTGGCCAATTGGCTATTGCTCGGCAGCACCGCGCTGCTCTGGATGGGACAGAGCTTCCAGTGGCTGCTTCGCGGCAAGGGTCCGGCGACCACCCACGAACTGCTGCTCTGGGCCTTCTACGGGGCGTTCGCCTTTCAAGGTGCCCTGAGTGTCGGCATCGACATCAGCGGCGCCCTCGCGGCAAACCTACAGCATCGTATCTTTCCCTCGTTCGCCATGCTAGCAGCGCCCATCGCAGCCCGGGCTATCATCGATTGGCGCCCAACCAACCTGCGAATAGGTCGCCTGGCAAATGCCGGCCTTGCCCTGGTCTTTGGCTTTCTCACTATCATGTCGGTGCTGAAAGCCACCAACGAGCCTATGGTGAGCAACAAGTGGCTGTTCTACGTGCCCGGCGAGCTTCAAGCGGTTGCCTGGTCGGAGGAACATCTGATCTACCGAACACTATGGACAGAGTTCGACGAGCGGATCTTCGCCGCAGTGCGTGTGGGTAATGGCGCGAGCGATATTCAGCTGAACATCATCCCTAATTTGGAAACGAACATTGTGCGTGACTTTCTGATCAGCGACGTTACGCGGTGGCGGAGCGAGCGCACCGGCGATATCATCCCGATCGAGGCCGACAGCCTGATCACCTACGACAACGGCCAGGCCCAGATCTACCATCTGCGGCCGCAGACGCCATACCAGCCATGAAGATCGGGATGATCAGCTACGGGCTCGACAGGGCGCCGGGAGGGATTGGGCGCTATACCCTCGAGTTGAGCGCGGCCCTGCGCGATGCCGGCGTGTCGCTCATCACCCTACAAGCCGGCGGACACAGCGCCGATCCTGCTACGCTCGTTCTGCGCGGCTCCAGGCTGCTCCCAGCGCTGATGACCCTGGGGCAGGTCCAGATCGCCCTTGCTGCACATCGCCACGACCTCGACCTTGTCCACGACCCGACCGGGTCGGCACCGCTGGGTCTCACCAGTGCGAGGCGGGTCGCAACTATCCACGATGTCATCCCCTTCGTCTACCCGGACACGAGCACGCGCCTCGACTGGCTGATCTACCGCCTCTGGCTGCCCCTGGTTGCCCGCAGACTCGACACGATTATCACAGATAGCCAGCAGTCACGCTCAGATCTGATCCGCTACCTCGCCCTAAAACCCGAACGGGTGAAGATCATACCCATGGCCGCCGCACCGCACTACCGTCCGGTCAGCCGGACCATTGTGGAGCAGACACTTGCGCGGCTCGGGATCAGGGCACCATACCTGCTCTTTGTAGGATCGCTCGAGGTGCGCAAGAACCTGACCCGCCTGTTCGAGGCGTACGCCAGGCTTCGCACCTGGTCGCGACAATGGACGCTCGTGGTGGTCGGGGCGCGCAAGCTGCGCCAAAGTCCGCTGAGCGCCACGGTGAGGCGGCTGGGCCTGGAGCCCAACATTCATGTCACAGGATACGTCGCCGAAGAGGATCTCCCTGCGCTCTACAGCGGCGCCGACCTCTTTGTTTTCCCCTCGCTCTACGAGGGCTTCGGCCTGCCGCCCCTCGAGGCCATGGCCTGCGGTACGCCCGTAGTCACCTCCAATGTCTCCTCGCTGCCCGAGGTCGTCGGCGACGCCGCACTCACCGTCGACCCCTACGATGTAACGGCCCTAGCCAGAGCAATGGAGCGCGCCCTGACCGATGCCACCCTCCGTACCGATCTGCGAGCAAAGGGCCTCGCTCGGGCTGCCCAGTTCACCTGGGAGCGTACTGCGCGCGAGACGCTGGAGGTGTATCGACAGGCGTTGAACAGCAGATAGCCAATTATGTATTCTGAAATCAACACCATGCACAAAATATAGCAACCCTAGATGGTTTGTAAACCAGACGGCGATTTTGTGGTATCATCTCCCGGAAGTACCGTGCCTACGCTGGGAGGATGACCGATGGAGACCGACCTGCACGCATTTCTCCAAACGACCACCGACGTACGCGAGTATCGACGCGCCATCGCGGTGCAGTTGGCGCTCCAGGGTACACCCTCTGCGACCATCCGGGAGGTGCTTCCCGTCTCGAAAGCATGTATCAGCACATGGAAGAAGATCTCCCACGCGTTGGGAACCGACGGCTTGCGCATCGGCTACCGTGGCTCGGAAAGCTCTCTGACGGCGACGCAACGGACGGAGGTGCTGATCTGGATTGCCGCGCAGACCCCGTGCGATGTCGCACGGTTGCGTGCGCATCTCCACGACCAATATGGCGTCGTCTATCAATCGGATCAAAGCTATGATGCACTCCTCCACGCCGCCGGCCTGAACTGGAAGAAGGTGCAGGCGAGCAATACCAAAAAAACGACGCCCAGGTCGCCGCGAAACATGCCGAACTGACCGCGTAGGTGACGGAGCATCAGGACGCGATCGAACGGGAGGAGCGGGTGCTCCTCTTTGTGGACGAATGCTTCCTCCATTGGGGGGACGTGTGTGGGTATGCATGGGCCAAGCGCAACGAGCGCGCGACGCTCGACGTCGTCAACACGCAGGCACGCCAACCCTTTTCTGGAGCCCTCGACGCCCTGACTGGCGCGATGCACCTGATGTCGTATCCGGTGGCCCAGACGGACAAGACCACCGATTTCCTGGTCGAGCTGCGCCTGCGCTCTCCGGACGCCAAACGCACGATCTGCTGGGATCATGCGCGCTGGCAGAAGGGGAAGGAGATGGAGCACTTTCTCGCCAAGGTGAACGGTGACCTTCCACCTGAGGATTGGCCGATCACCTGCATCAATGTTGCTCCCCATGACCCGACCCAGAACCCAATCGAAGAAGTTTGGCGCCAAGGCAAAGCTGCCATCCAGAAGCTTCGCCTCGTCGCTACGAAGTTTCAGGACGTCATCGACGCCTTTGAGCAGGGCTTGGAACGCCACATCTTTGACTTTCCCAACCGTCAGCGCTATGGTCGTTTACAAATGATCTAGGACTGCTATACCGTGAACGACATGAAACTCGACCAGCCGCTCGAACAACCCATACTCAGCTCCCCGCGCATCACCGCGCTTGACCGGGGCTACGACCTGCTGCTGCTCGGCATCTTCGCCCTCGCCATTCCCCTACTGCTACTGATGCCGGCCTGGCTCTGGCCGTTGCGGGTGCCGATGGGTCTGGTAGCGGTGCTGCTGGCGCCGGGCTACGCGCTGCAGGCGGCGCTCTTCAGCGGGCGCGCGGATCTCGACGGGATCGCCCGGATCGGGCTGAGCAGCGGGCTCAGTGTGGCGCTGATCTCGCTGCTGGCGTTGCTGCTCGACCGGCTGCCCTGGGGTATTCGGCCCTGGCCGATCGCGATCTCGCTCGCGGCAACGATCCTGCTTTTTGCCGGGGTAGCTCTCGTGCGGCGCAGGCGTCTCGGGGCCGATGCCTTCGTGCCGCCTGCGCCGCGCCCACGCGCCTGGTGGCACGAGTTGCCGCCGCGCCTGCGCCTGGGCTATGCCGCACTGGCTCTGACGCTGATCGGTCTGGGTACGGCGACCTACGTGACCCTGACCCTGCCCGATCCTGCCGAGCATCTGACCGAGTTCTACATCCTGGGTGCCGCGGGCATGGCTGAGGACTATCCGCGGGCAGGGGCGGTCGGTGAGGAGCTCTGGGTGACCATGGGCATCACCAACCGCGAAGCCGCGCCGCGCAGCTATCGCGTCGAGGTCTGGGCGGTCGACCCGTGGGAAGCCGATCGGCGCGAGTTGCTGGGCGAGGCCGGGCCGTTCGAGCTGGCCGACGGCGCGACGCACGAGCAGCGTTTGACCTGGGCAATGCCCTGGGCCGGCGACGACCAGACCGTCGAGTTCTACCTCTTCACCGGCGACGAGGCGGAGGAAGTGGAGCCCTACCGCCAATTGCGGTTGTGGTTGAACGGGACCGAGCAATGAAATGACAGAACATCGGTCTAGTGGTGTATAATAACGAGCCATGGGTGTTGAGAAGGAGAACGTATCTTTCTGGTTACGACGGTCACCACCACTACCACTACCGCTACCACCGTTACCACGATTGCGGCGGCGACGATAACGCTAATCGCCATTCTGGCGCTGATGGCCCTACTGATCTAGATCGAGGTGCAAAGCAGCGAGGCGAGCCTGGCAAGCGTTGGCCCATTCGAACTCGCTGATGGCATGACCTGGACCGAAGCCATCACGTTTGCAGTGCCTACAGCTGGCAATGATCAAGCGATTGATATCCTGCTCTTTACCCATGAAGATCCAGAGCCGTACCGCCAATTGCGGCTCTGGCTAGATGTACGAGGCCAGCCATGACCGCAGCGCTCACGCTTCGACGTTTTGTTGCCACCCCGCAGCGCATCTTCTGGCTCTACTTGGTGCTGATCGCAGGGGCCGAATTTCTCACAGCGGCGGTCAGTTCCATGCTTGGGCTTGCGTTGCATGCCGCCCTGCTCTTCGTCCTGATCATGCATGGAGCCTTTGGCACCAACGCGCATCAACGTCGGCTCGCGCTGGGGCTCATGCTCGCCCCACTGATCCGGCTGCTCTCGCTCACCCTGCCGCTCACCCGCCTCCCCCAGGTAGCCTGGTATCCTGCGGTTGCCCTGCCACTGTTTATGGCAACCATCGTGGTTATCCGGCAGGGCGGAGTCTCAGCACCTCGCCTGGGTCTGACCCCGGGACGGCTACCGCTGGAGCTAGCGATGGCCGGGTTTGGCTTTGGACTAGGCGCGCTCGAATTTATGATCTTGCAGCCAGTGCCGCTCATCGAGCAGTTCGCGTGGGTGCCCTTCATCCTGGCCTCACTGAGCCTCTTGATCTTCACTGGTTTTGCCGAAGAACTCTGGTTTCGTGGGTTGCTGCAACATAGCGCCTTGCGCGCCCTGGGCAACAAAGCCATCGTCTATGTAGCCCTTCTCTTTGCCATCCTGCACATCGGGTATCTCTCATTCACCGACTTTCTCTTTGTGCTGGCCGTCGGGTTGATCTTTGGGTTCATCGTGCTGCGCACCGGCTCCATCCTTGGCGTAACACTCGCCCACGGCACAACAAATATCACCCTGTTCTTGCTACTGCCGCACGTCAGCAACAGCGATGCCACGCAATTCACAAGCATCGTCTGGGCGGTGATTCTGGGAGGCACGGTCATCGGCACCATCGCGATTGCCCTGGCCGTCTGGCTTGGGCCGCGTCAGGCTCAAATGCCAGACGCACCATCAAAGCAGCATGCAGCGCAAGAGCAGAGCATGCTTGCGAGTGAATAGAGTGACGAGCAAAGTTAGCGATTATCTACCACAGGGTATTGTATTAGGCAAGAGCATTGTGGTACAATAGTAATGCAGGAATCCTCTATCAAAAGATAGGTGGATCTGAGCTAGTCGTCAGGGTAGCAGGTTTCGCTGCTCAAGGAGTTGCACGTAATTATGATTACAACGGTTACAACCACGACTGTCACCACGGTTACAACAATCACCTCTGTGGCAGTTGCCTCGCTCACCCTGATCGTTATCCTGACCCTGCTCGTGCTCTTGATCCAGAAAGAGATCATCGGTGGCTTCACCGGCATCCGCGCCCAACGCTTGAGCAAAGCCCTCAATGTCGCAATTATGCCGTTGAGTGTTGTCTTTATTACCTCAATGCTTCTGCGGGTTCTCGAAGTTCTACGTTAACGCGCAAGACCTTGCTAAGAAGGCGGTTTTTTTGACGCAAAGGCGCGAAGGCGCAAAGTTTTTAGCGGAGGTGCGCTAATCCTTGGCGTGAGCGTATGTGCAAGGTATTGCGTTAACGTGCATATGTGTGGTTTTATACGTCTGCCATCGTGAGGGCAGGCGTATTTAATTTGCCTTGTGTCCCGCCCGCCCTGCCCTCTCCGTCAAAGGGTTGCACTCCCATGGCTTGCTGGATGCCCGCCTGTGCGGGCATGACCTGGCGACGGGTGTGGGGCCTGACCTGGGTGGGCGCATGGGATGCCCGAAGCCGAAGCCTCGTGAGGTCTCATTGCGGTGTGTTGTTTTACAGGACAAAACTGTTTGCAAGGAAAGGTGGCTCTGATGAAAATCTCTAGACGTTACGCAGTTCGCCCATCGTTGATGCCCCTTGTGATGATGAGTATGCTCATCGTGGCCTTTGGGTTTGCTAGTGGGTGGGGCGGAGGCCGTGCCTATGCCCAGAGCAGCCTTCCGGGAGATACACCGCCAACGAGTCCTGTGCCACCAGGAGCACCGCCATTACCGCCAACACCAACCGTCGTGACCGAGACGGCCCCACTTAATGTGCCGGTCGATCTGAACAATGGAACAACGGTGTTGGCGACGTTGCCTCCCGCTGCACCGGGCGCGACACCACCCGAGCTCAGTTTTAGTATGCCAGCGGCAGCGCTGCAAAATGTGACTGACCGCAATGGCAACCCGGTTCTGGCAAATCGGCTCGTGATCGAGCCGGTGGATGCAAGCATCGCACCAACGTTGCCAGTGAATGAGATTAATATTAATGACATCATTCGCATTCAGTTGCTTGATCCCAATGGCAACCCGATCGAACGGCCAAACTTCAACCCACCGGTCGTGCTTTGCATTACACCGCCACCCGAACAAGTTACTGCTGCTGGTGGCATCGAGAATATCACCATGCGCCAGTTTGATAGTCTAACAAGTGTATGGGAGGTTTTGACCTCAGCAGTGATCGGAAATCAGATCTGTGCAAACGTAACCCATCTCTCGTTTTTTGCCCTGACGATGGTTCCGGCGGTGGTGCCCCTTCCTGCTGCGTTGCCCTCGACCGGTGCTGTCGATATGTTCCGCCTCGAGGTGCTGCTGGCTGTTATTGCCGTACTGTGGCTTGGCGGGACGCTTGTGCGAAAGCGTGGACGAGCATAATGAACAGGTATGCTGTCAGCATCTGGGTAAGCCTGCTGTGTCTGGCGCTGGCAGGTTGTACCGTGGCGGCGGAACCACCGGGGCAGGCACTCGTACCTACGCCAACAGCCGCGCCCAGGGCGACAGCCACGCCCAGGTTAACAGCTGCGGCAATGCGCGACGCGACAACGGCGACGGCGACGGCGAGCACCCCCACACGAGGGGTGACACCTTCACCGTCGCCAGCGCCGCTACCATCGATCAGTGCATCAAGCATTGCCGTCAACGATCAGCCGTTATTGCCTGCGCCAACCGCTGCCGCAAGGCCAGGCCTGGTGCGCCCGGTGGGCAACCGTGAACCAGGCCGCCTGGTCATCGCAGCGATCGGTCTCGATGAAGCGGTCGTAGGGGTTGGCCTGGATGCGCAGCGCTACCCGATTGTCCCCCCGCATAATGTTGCCTGGTACAATTTGAGTGCGCGACCGGGTGAAGGTGATAATATTGTGCTTTGGGGTCATGTCTTGCGTTTTCGCAACGCTCCTGCGATACCGGCACCCTTTGCCCGTATCCACGAACTGCATCTCGGCGCACCGATCGAGGTGTATAGTGCCGGTGGTGAACGCCGGGCTTACCGGGTTACTCACCAGATCCAGGTAACACCCGACCAGATCGAGTATATGTTGCCCAAGGGACGCGAGCGACTGACCCTGATCTCGTGCATTGGAGATATGGTGCTTGATCAAGGCGAGGTTGATATGAGTCATCGCCTGATTACGATTGCAGAGCCGGCACCGTAGTGGCTTGGCAAGGGCAGAGCGGCGAGGTTGAGCGCTGGTGGCGGTTCGTTGCCCTTTTGAGTGTGGCGGTCGTGCTGAGCCTTGCGTATGGAATGACGCTGGTACCGGGGGTAACCTGGGCGCACCAGGGAAGCGACAGTGGCGATCTGTTGACTGCGGTAGCCACCGGAGGCATACCGCACCCGCCAGGGTATCCGACCTACCTGCTGCTCGTCGAAACCTTTCTCCGTATACCATTGGGTTCAATGGCCCTACGCCAGGCCATCTTTTCTGCAGCGTGTGCGATCTTCGCTGCGCTCGGGATCGTGGTCATAACCATCCAACTAAGCCCTATGCACAGACGCTGGCATGCATCATTGATCGCCGGCATGCTTGCCGCCCTGTGGCTCGGCTTTACACCCCTTTTCTGGTCTCAGGCGATCATTGTCGAGATCTACAGCCTGCACATGCTCTTCTGCGTCGTGCTCTGGGGCTGGACAATCTGGCTGGTGCAACGCGGGGCAACCGCCTCGTGGAGTTGGAACGAACGGCTGGCGGGGCTAAGTGCCGGTTTAGCCCTGGGCAATCATCTTACGGTAGGGGCCGTCGTCGTAGCAATGCTGGTGATCGCAGGTTGGACCTGGCGTACAGAGCAATGGCTCCGGCGCATGGGTGCGCTCGTGCTCTGGATCAGCCTTGGCCTGCTGGTCTACCTGATCCTGCCGCTACGCGCCGGAGCCAGCCCGGCCAGTTGGGGTGATCCTCAGAGCATCGAAGGCTTGCTCTGGTTAGTGAGTGGACAGATCTACCACCACTTTGCCTTTCAGGTTGCCCCGCTTGAGTTGCTCGAACGCGCACAGGTCTGGGCGCAGACATTGATCGCACAGTTTGGCACACCGGGCCTGGTTCTCGGGCTATGGGGCTTGCTTGGTGTACCTATGCAAGCCGGCATGGTACGCAAAGCGATGCTACTCGTAGCGCTAAGCATCTCTGTTTTCGCAGTTGGCTATGGCAGCACCGATGCATCGATCTACATGCTTCCCGTTTATCTCATGCTCGCAATCGGGCTTGGCCAAGGCATCGCATGGATCATCGATCAACTGACTGGACAACCGCTCAAAATAGGCATAGCGGTACTCCTGCTAAGCCTCATCCTGGTAACACAGGCCTACCCGTCAAGTCTCTTCATACGTGCAGCCAATCGTGACGCAGAAGCGCATCATTTCATCACCGCAGTCCTGACGCAAGCACCGACCGGGGCCATCATCATGACCAGCAATGATCGCGACAGCTTCGCGCTCTGGTACTATCACCTGGGGTTAGGCGAACGGCCTGACCTCATTCTCGTTGCCAAACCACTGCTCCCCTACGTGTGGTACCAGGCTAACCTACGCGCCTACTATCCAACGCTACAGCTCCCCGTAAATCTACCCTCAGGTTGGGATGCAGCCCTGATTGCGCACAACCCCGACCGACCAGTCTGTTGGACAAGACCGGCCCAATCCCCGTTGCTCCATTGCCCACCTAAGCCCTGAAAAAAGCACACAAAAGGCCGCCCTCACACAAAAAAGCCAGCTCTGCTGGCTTTTTTGTGTGAGGGCGGCCTCTTTGCGCTCTTCTCAACCCTTTGCCTGGAGTATGGTATCCTGGCCTCCATGCTTCCAGGGAGAAGTTGCGGTAGAGAGGGTTTCAGGGAGGGCTTGCCCTGGCTGAAAAAACCATGCCTTCCCTCAAGCATGTAGATTGCCAGCACATTGTACCAGATGGAGCGAGTATGTCGATCGAGCGTGCGTTGGAGGGGGTGCGGATTGTTGAGGTGGCGACCTATTTTCCGGGGCCGCTGTGTACGCAGATTTTGTTGGGCATGGGGGCTCAGGTGACGAAGGTGTCGCGTCCGGGGGGGGATCCGTTGAAGGAGTTGACGCCGCTTGACGCGACGTATGCGCTCTTTAATGGGGGCAAAGAGGAGCTTGAGCTTGATCTGCGTGCGCCTGAGGGGGCGGCGCGGTTGCGCGAGTTGGTGATGGAAGCGGATGTCCTGGTTGACGGATTGCGTCCGGGGGCGTTGGAGCGAATGGGGTTGGGCGAGACGGCGCTACGGGTGGCGAATCCGCGGTTGATCTATTGTGCGCTGAGCGCGTATGGGCGCCACGGCCCAGAGCGCAGCCGAGCGGGACATGATCTTGATTTCGAGGCGCTGTCAGGGATGGTTGGGGCGACGCTTGCCAATGGCGAACCGGCGATGCCGGGGGCGCCGTTGACCGATATGGTGAGCGGGTTGACGGCGGCGACGGGCATCCTGGCGGCATTATTGGCGCGGGCGAAGGATGGTCAAGGCGCGATCCTCGACGCATCGATGGCCGGTGCATCGCGCTGGCTAATGGCGCTCTGGTACAGCGTTGAGCGTCAGCGCCCGGGGGCACGTCTGTTAACCGGCGAACGGGCCTATTACCGCCTGTATCGTACAGCGGACGGGCGGCATCTAGCGGCGGCGACGCTGGAACCGCACTTCTGGGCGCGCTTCTGTGGCGCATTGGAGCGCCCTGATCTCGTTGCGCGCCAGTTCGATGCCGACCAGGAAGCCGTAGCGCACGAGGTAGCGGCAGTGGTCGCGCAGCGCACGCTCGCCGAATGGCAAGGCATCCTTGCGCCGTTGGACGCCTGTGTATCGCCGGTGCTGACCATTGCCGAAGCCGCCGAGGCCGCCGGGGAGATCAGCGTGCGGTTGCCGATTCGCGGGTAGGGGCACGGGCGGGGATTGGGGATTGGGGATTGGGGATTGGGGATTGGGGATTGGGGATTGGGGATCGGGCACGGGCAAGCCGTGCCCGTACGGGCGGCGGGGCGCGGCGCGGTGTGGGGTGTAGGGGCGCAGCAGCCCCTGGCGCATCTCTTGCGAGAACGCCTGTTTGATAGCTGCTGCGCCCGGCGGCCGGTCGGCGGGGCATCGGGCGCGGGGAGGCACGGCGGCGCCGTGCCCGTACGGGGGCGC
>NZ_RYFF01000061.1 GCF_004138165.1 Candidatus Chloroploca sp. Khr17 | reverse complement strand
GCTGCGCCGGGTCGATGGTGATCACCGTGAGCCAGCGCGTGTGGCGGCCCCACGAGGCTGTTTTGACGCCAAGACGCAAGGGCGCAGAGATCTTTTTTAAACCTTTGCGCCTTGGCGTCAAATACCACGGCGCTTGATTGACGCCAAGACGCGGAGGCGCAGAGATGCGTTTTGAAGCTACACTGGGCAACGGCGCAGACGTGCTCAGGCCTGTGCTTCTAAATGAGTTCGTGCTCCACAAGAAGTTGTTCAACTTCACTCATGAACTGGATTACTGGTCGGTGCGACACGCCTTCCGGGGTTGCTTCATGGACGTTGGGCTGTCCAAAAGGGTGTCGATGCCATGCACCATGTTCGAGATCCCGCCCATAGAGCCGCCCCGTCGGGCCAATGAGGGCCATGCTCCAACGACCACTCCGTTCGCTGAGGAATATTTGCACAAAGAGGTCTGTACTTATCGATAAATGCACCGTTATCGTTGCGTTTGTCTGTTCTCTGACCGTCAGCGTACGAACAAACCAGAAGTGTTCCTGTGCTTCTCTGGCTTCGACGAGAAGATCGTTGATGTTACTTGCTGGCTTCATCCATGCCTGCCAACGCCTGCATCATGGTCGCGATTCCATCGACCGCCGTCTCCCAGGCAATGGCATCTGACTCGACCTCCCATGTGTATCCCTGTTGCCTAGTGATCTGTTGGTGCTCAAATGCCGCAAAGGACATGCCATATTTGCGCGTGAGTTGATGATCGGTCAAGCGGTAGCGTGCCAAACGACGCTGATATTCAGCGACCACAAGCCGCTGCAGGCTGGCGGCAAGATCGTCGGACGGGGCGATGGAAAGGTCGTTCAGACGGCGCACCAAGTCGTCAGAGACCGTAATGGTTCTACTCATGTGGTTCACCTCCCAACGGCGCCTCATGTACGTCATTCCCTCAGACCATTAGTGTACCGCACCACGAGCAGAAAATCCAACCATCGAGAAAGGCCGCCGCGAAGGCGCCACGCTTGCGCTTGAACCTTTGCGCCGCTGCGCCTTTGCGTCAAAACGCCCCCGCCATACCAGAAACGCCGGGGCACCCAGGCGAGGCCTTGGGACCACGGCGTTCCGGAGGTTTTAACGCAGAGACGCGGAGGCGCAAAGGCGCAGCGTTTCCTCTTGTATCTCTGCGCCTTTGCGCCTCTGCGTCAAAAAGCGCGCCGCACCACCGCGACGACGCGTGCGAGGTCTTCGAGGCATTGGTTTCCAGACGGGCCGCGCTTCGATGTTTTCAGCTTCCAGCGCGACGCGGATGGCCTCGCGATCAGTGCCGCTCTGCGCCGCGTCAATGGTGATCACCGTGAGCCAGCGCGTGTGGCGGCCCCACGGGGCTGTTGATTGACGCCAAGGCGCAAGGGCGCAGAGATCTTTTTTATCCCTTTGCGCCTTCGCGCCTTGGCGTCAAAAACCACCCGCGCTTTCCGTGGCAACAACGGTGCGCCAGAGCAAGACGGCGCTGAGCGGCGAAGATGTTTTCGCCACAGGACTTGCAGGTGACTGCCTTGCTTTGTCGCGTTATGACCCATCCTCGCTGTTCATTTCTGCTGCGATAAAGGCTATGACATCGTCAAGAGATGTTTCGTAGGATGCTACTCTACAGCCTTTCTCGCCAATATGCTTGTGATGGGGGAAATTCTCCAATTCTCAATCTCTTGCACTCGTCGTTCAACTGTGGACAACGGGTGTCTCCGCCGATTGCAAGATCTGCCGGACATTACGCACAATCATCTCGGTTTCATACCAGACTTTGTGCCAATATTCCCACTCGATAAAGTCTTCATGAAACTGATAATCTGCATCATCCGGTAAGCCCTGGGCAGAGAGCTGGGCCAGGGTTGTTTGGTAGCGCTCTTCAAAGCGAGCAACTTGCGCCTCCGCCTGGTGGAAACGTGCTTCCAGGTAGGGGAGCCGGACGATGGCTCCTTGTCTGAGGATGGAGAGCATTTCGTGTGCCGGTAGCTCGGCTATATTCAGAACGCTGACGACTTTATCCATAGAACACCTCTGTTTTCTGAGCCGGTTCAAACTCCACATGCGCCGACGGTCTCCCAGGGTTTCTGGTGAATCAGTATAGCATAGAGGCCATTGCCCTGGGGTTGTTTTTTGGCACACCACGGCGTTTTATTGACGCAAAGGCGCAAGGGCGCAAAGATTCTTTTTATACCTTTGCGCCTCTGCGTCAATCAACAGCCGTACGTTCGCCCCATACCAGAAACGCCGGGGCATCCAGGCGAGGCCCGGGTACCACGGCGTTTCGGAGGTTTTAACGCAGAGAGGCCAAGGCGCGGAGGCGCGGGGATTCCTCTTAAATCTCTGCGCCTCTGCCCCTTGGCGTCAAAAAGCAGCCTTATGGCGCTGTATTGTCGAGATCACGCAGAAATGCGGTGAAACTTGCTAGTTCGGTGCTGAGTTGTTGATAACTTGGAACACTCTCGTCCAGGGTGCGCGCAATATCCTCGAAAATGCGCTCTACGCCAGCATAGAATCCGTGCAGGTTCAACGCAACGCCGTCGAGATAGTCTGCGTCATTTTGCTGCTGCGCTTTGCCCAGCAACGCTTCGGCGCGGTTGACGACTTGTTCCAGATCGTGCAGCGATGCCTGCATGCGACCGGCTAGCGCAGCGTAGGCGGTCATAGTATGACACCGGTGGTTTCAATCATGGTCACGAGGTCAGTGGGCAAGGCTTCAGCGCGGAGCAGATCGATCGCAATCGATGGATCGAGGTCAATGAGTCGGGAGACGGCGCGGTAATACCTGGCCTCATCCAAGCCCCACACCACCAGGTCAATGTCAGAGTGGGGTGAAAAGAGTTCATTGCGGGACAATGAACCGAACAATACGACCCGAGTGACGTCATATGTGGTCTTGAGCAGCACCGCTGCACGATGGGCGATTTGCCACGCTGCCTGGCGTCGCACCTCCAGCGCCTCACGCTGCTGGGCCATGCGCCGATGCGCTGTGGCACGATACTGGCGCATCTGCTCGGGATCAATCGGGCTTTGTTCGGTCATGTGCGCTCGCATACCGCCTCCCTTGCTTGCTGTGACTTCCAGGATACCATATCTTGGTGGGCTATACCAGGGATGCTTTGAACCTTTGCGCCTTCGCGTCTTTGCGTCAAGATCACCGCCGTTCCCCCCGCCACCCACACCAAAAACGCCGTGTCGCCCAGGGATGTGCCCTGACCACACGGCGCTCGATAGACGCCAAGGCGCAAGGGCGCAAAGAGCTTTTTTATCCCTTTGCGCCTTCGCGCCTTGGCGTCAAAATGTTCGCCCGCGCTACACTGCGCTGCGCTGACCAACGGCGCGTTCGGTGACGACGACGGTGCTCCAGAGCAGGGCGGCGCTCAGCAGCGGGACGAGGCTTGCGGCGAGCGCACGGCCAGGCACGGCGCTCATCCAGAGCAGGGCGATACATGGATTATAATCCCTACCAAGCTAGCATGGGGCGGAGAATTACCCGCCTGGCGTACGTGCCCAGGACAAATTCCCGACTTGGTGATGGAGTGCCGATGAGCAGATACGAAGCAATGATGAGGAACAGGGTGTAACTATGTTGTCTTCTGAATTCAGAGTCGACGCGCTGGCTATTGAGCAGTCGCTTCTCGCGCCGACACATCATGTGTTGGATGTCAATCCACCAGGAATGGTCTGTAGACTTATCCGCCTGGACACTGATAGTTATGTCCGTCTTCGCCGCGTCAGTGTCCCTATTAAGCCGGACTACGACTTTTTGTTGATGTTGATGGCAGAGGCACGCGAGAAAGACATTATGCTGACCTTTCCACAACTCTATACTGTCTTGAAGTGTCTGTTTGGCGAAAGCAGTGAGGGCTACGACCACTATAAAGGATCGTTTGCCTTCCCGCTCTATCTGCATCTCAAGAAAGGTTCACAATCCCATCCCTACATGCTACGCATCCGCGACCATAAAGGCTCGCTTGAATTTGACTTTTATCGGATCACTGACCTGAATGACAGACAGGATGCCCAGAATGTCTATCACGAACCACTGGCGGAGGAGTTCAGCCGCGAAGAAATGAACGCCTTCGTCGTCCACTTCTATGGTTTTTTGAAAGGGTATTTCAGCATTGTAGGAAAGACGCAGACCCAATTCTTTTATCGATCGATCGAGGCATGCCTGGCCGTGTATGGATGCCTTGACGGCGAATTCTTCGAACGAGACTATGAAGATGAAGAAGAATACCTGATAGCAGTCAAGGAACTGCAACGACGCACGTCATTCGGTTGTGCATAAGCAAGAGAGCGCCTGGGTTGACCGCTTCACCGTCGGCAAAGACTGGCGGGGGTGCATTGGTTTCCAGAGCAGGGCGCGCTTCGATGTGCTCGGCTTCCAGGGCCACGCTGTTTTGACGCAAAGGCGCAAAGATCTTTTTTCTACCTTTGCGCCTTCGCGCCTTTGCGTCAAGATGATAGGCGTACCACCGCCACACCGCTCTACGCCGGGTCAATGGGGATCGCTGTGAGCCAACGCGATGATAGCCAGACGATCTCAGGTTCGCACGGGATGTGTGTATGGTTGGACGGAAACGGACGGAACTACTTGTCCAGTGTCTGGGGTATGCGCTGACAGGTGTAAGATATCACGCAATGGCTCTTGCCACAATGCGTCGATGATCAATTCCTGAACCGCCTCGGGCAGATGAGGAAATGCGGTTAAAGGAAAGGTTCGTGGCCCAAAATTCGTGTGTTGGACAAGAAGTGAATAATCCAACAGCGTGAGCCGCACAATCCGGTGACTTGGCTTATGAATATGAAGGAGAATATGCTCAGTGAGTTCAATGCCAGTGCCTTGTTCCAATGGAGGAAAGACAACCGAAAGCGTATCACTCGCTTCGTCATACGTAGAGATAGGTTCGAGGTTCATGACCATACTTCTTTCATATACGCGGTAACAATATAATTATTCGCTGCCGGTCGCTCCTCAAGGTCTTCGGTGAAGCGAAACAAGACAATGACGACGATATGCGTATTGAATGCAGGCAGATCATCATAGGCCCAATGATACCGGTACTTCTGTGGGTTCAAAACATCTTGTTTCCGACGGCCTACCTGAACGGCATGCCGAACATACGCTTCATACGCAGCGAGTTCGGGATGATTTATCTCTTCGATGATATGATGCCAGCGTTCCTCGGTGAGATAGATTTCATTTGCATATCTGTCGGTTACCGTCCATCGTCGCCCGCTCATATTCGCCTCACGAGAGTCGAGTCGATAGGTTCCTGTTCAAATTATAGCATCTTCCATATCACCCGATCGCATGCAGGCAAGCCTGCGTGTCTACCCGCCACCCACACCAAAAACGCCGTGTCGCCGAGGGATGTGCCCTGGCAATACGGCGTTCCGGAGGTTTTAACGCAGAGGCGCGGAGACGCAGAGGCGCAGAGATTCTTGTTGAACCTTTGCGTCAATGAACCCTATTCTTCTCCGGCTAATTTGAGCACAGCCGCGCGTGTATGAGGTGCCAGGCGGAAACGCAGAGCCTGCAATTGATCGATCACAGGACGCAGAGCGGGAATCAGACCGGCTCGTCGGGCGTCGAGCAGCAAGCCAAGCGTGCCGGTCAAACGGATGCCGATGACTTCAGCCATCTGCCTAGCCAGGGCATCATCCAACACAACGATCGCATCCGACGATTCCAGCGCCAGCATCAAGACTTGCGTCTCACCTGGGCCGATATCCGTGATCAACGGCACGGCTGCGCGGCTTTGAGGCACGCGAATCGACACCCAGCCCAGTGTGCTCAGATCCGGCACATCAACGCCGCGTATCCTGCCTTCTTCGAGTTCGGCCACAACCGCAGGTGGAACAATGAGCCGACCAACAAGGGTGCGCACAACGTCGAGCAGCCCTACCTGATGCAAGTACTGGAGGGGGGACGTATTGCAGATGATCTCAGGCAAGGCGCTCCTCACGTTGCAGTTGTTCCTCGGTCAAGCAGAAGGTGTCGATGTTATAGTCAGCCAGGCGCGCCAGAAACACCACCCGTGGCACACCTGCCAGGCGTGCCGCTGCGCCAGAGGACAGCCGTCCCATCTCGTAGTACTTCATCGCCGCTGCCATACGTAGGTCGCTGGCAAAGTCCTCACCAGAGATTTTGAGCGCGAAAAGGCTTGCCTGGGGCACGTCGACAAGCGTCACATTGATCATTGCAGCCATGGCAATCTCCACAAAACCACCTTGCCCAATTAAGTATCCTGCGCCCATTATACCATTTCAGATTTCAGATTTTAGATTTTAGATTGCTGCGCATGGCGTTCAGGGCTGATGCAAAGTCCCTGGGGGGTTCGACAGTGTCCGCAGATTACGCAGATTGCGTTCGCCGCATACCACAAACGCCGGGGCACCCAGGCGAGGCCTTGGTACCGCGGCGTTTTATAGACGCAAACGCGCAAGGGCGCAGAGATTCTTTGACGCAAAGGCGCAAGGGCGCAGAGATTCTTTTTATCCCTTTGCGCCTTTGCGCCTTTGCGTCAAAATGTTCGCCCCATACCAGAAACACCGCAGCACCCAGGCGAGGCCCTGGTACCACGGCGTTCCGGGGGTTTTAACGCAGAGACGCGGAGGCGCGGAGGCGCAGAGATTCTTTTTGAGTCTCTGCGCCTTTGCGCCGCTGCGTTAAAAAGCGCGCCGCACCACGGCGACGACGCGTGCGAGATCCTCGGGGGTGAGGTTTGACCCCGAGGGGAGGCACAGGCCATCGCGGAAGAAGGCTTCGGCGACACTGCCCCCGCTGCGTTCATAGTGCGCAAAGATGGGCTGCAGGTGCATTGGTTTCCAGACGGGCCGCGCTTCGATGTTTTCAGCTTCCAGCGCGACGCGGATCGCCTCGCGATCGGTGCCGCTTTGCGCCGGGTCGATGGTGATCACCGTGAGCCAGCGCGTGTGGCGGCCCCACGAGGCTTGGGGCATGAAGGCGAGGCCCGGCAGGTCGCCCAGGGCTTGCTGGTAGAAGGCGCAGTTGCGCCGCCGCGCTACGACACGCTCTTCCAGGACTTGCAGTTGCCCCCGACCAATGCCAGCCAGGACGTTGCTGAGCCGGTAGTTGTAGCCGATTTCGGAGTGTTGATAATGCGGGGCCGGGTCGCGGGCCTGCGTCGCGAGCTTGCGGGCGTGCGCGATGAAGTCGGCGTCGTCCGAGACGAGCATGCCGCCACCCGAGGTGGTAATGATTTTGTTGCCGTTGAATGAGTAGATGCCGGCTTTGCCAAAGGTTCCCGGTGCTTTGCCGTGATAATCGCTGCCCAGCGCTTCGGCGGCATCTTCGATCACAGGGATGCCGTAGCGCTCGCAGACGGCCATGATCGGATGCATATCGGCGCTCTGCCCATAGAGATGCACGGGCACGACGGCTTTCGGTGGGGTACCCTGGCGTACTTTGCGTTCGATGGTCGCGCTGACCAGCGCCGGATCGAGGTTCCACGAGGTCGGTTCGCTGTCCACAAAAACCGGGCGCGCACCAAGGTAGACAATCGGATTGACACTCGCCGAAAAGGTCAGCGTCGAGACCAGCACGTCATCGCCTGCACCGACCCCGGCGAGCAGCAGCGCAAGATGCAATGCTGCCGTGCCCGAGCTAAGCGCAGCCGCATGGCGACTACCGACCAGCGCCGCAAACTCTTGCTCAAACGCATCAACATGCGGCCCAAGTGGCGCAATCCAGTTAGTGGCAAACGCCTCCTGAACGTATTGCTGCTCACGGCCGGACATATGGGGCGAGGAGAGGTAGATGCGTTTCATGGTTTTTGCCCGCTTAGCTTTCACGACGCGTAATACGCGCAGGTGCCCCAAGCGCTACAACACGATCGGGCAAGCTACGCGTAACCAGGCTTCCAGCGCCAACCGTGCTCCACGCGCCGACAGAGCGCTGAGGCATCACAACCGAGCCAATGCCAACCAGGGTGCCCTCACCAATTGTGACATCGCCTCCAAGATGGACACCAGGTGCAACATGAACATGTGCGCCAATCTGATTATGATGATCGATGGTTGCACCAGTATTCAGAATGGTATTGACCCCGATCTGAGCGCCTGGATTGATGATTACACCAGCACAGAGTTGCGAGCCAATCCCAATGATAGCTGAGGGTGCAATGACTGTCTGCGGATGGATAGCGGTCACGAATTGTTCGCCCTGCGCTTGCAACGCCATAAAAATCGTCTGGCGCACGCGGTTAGATCCAACCGCCACAATGACCGCATCATGCTCAAACGAGCCGAGATCGCCCAGGCGACCAAGCACAGGCAAACCGAGCAACTGTTGACCAAGCAGCGCTGCATTATCATCAAGATAGCCGATTGGTCTGAGCGGCTCGCCCACTGCTGCCATCTGAAGCAAGCAATCAGCGACAACCTGCCCATGACCACCAGCCCCAACAATAAGGACGCGCTTGACCATGCGTATACCTATTTCGGATCCCCCTGCCCCCGAAACTCCTCCATCGTCGCCTGCCCTGCCTGGCTGATGCCCTCGCGCTTGAGAATCTTCGAGAAGGTCATAGCAATGATCTTGAGATCGAGCCAGAATGAGAGGTGATCAACATACCAGACATCTAGCGCAAACTTGGCCTCCCATGACAAGGCATTGCGCCCATTGACCTGCGCCCAGCCGGTGACACCGGGCTGCACCTCGTGACGCCGGGCCTGTTCTGCACTGTAGAGGGGGAGATACTTCATCAGCAAGGGCCGCGGTCCGACCAGACTCATCTCACCCTTGAGCACATTCCACAACTCTGGCAGTTCGTCGAGGCTACTGCTGCGCAAAAACTTGCCAAACGGCGTCAACCGTTCCGCATCGGGCAACAGGTTACCCTCGGCATCGCACGCATCGGTCATCGTGCGAAACTTGACCATCGTGAATGGCGTGCCGTGCAGACCAGGGCGCTGCTGGCGGAAGAAAACGGGGGTGCCCAGTTTGACGCGCACGAGCAGAGCCAGCACCGCGAGCAGCGGGCTGAAGACAAGCAGCACCGGGATGGCGACCAGAAGGTCGAAGATGCGTTTGCCTGTGTAGCGGTAAAAGGAAGATCTCATCGTGTGACCAGGGCTAACTTCAGAACCTCTTCGAGTTGCCTCGCCAGTTTATCCCGATCAAAGCGTTGCTCGGCAAGGTGGCGAGCCGCCACACGCGCATGAGCAAGCCGGTCTTTGGCTTGCAACAGTGCCCACAATTGCTGCGCAGCGAGGCGAGCATCATTGGGAGGCAGCACAATGCCAGCGCCAGTTTGCTCAAGCAGGTCAGCCTGCCATCCACCGTAGTTGATCGCAACTGGACGGCCAGCTGCCAGCGCATCAAAAAATTTATTGGCCGAATTTGACCACATCGCCGGCAGATCAATAAATAACGACATTGCAACTGTTGCTGCCGATAGAATGGCAGGGATCTCATTTTTCGGGACACTGGGCAACATAAAAAAGCTCGTATCAAGCACGCCAAGCTCCCTGGCCTTTGCCAACACAGCCTCTTCTTCATATCCGCCACCAACAACAAGAAACCTCACCTCGGGAGCAACCTGCGCCATCCACCCAGCAATCTCGGCCAGATAACCGACCCCATTGATCCGTCCGAGCGTCCCCGTATACACAATCAAGGGTCGATCCTGCAACCACTGATACCGTGAACGAAAAGCGTATCCGGCCTCCTCGGGAGCAGCAAAGAGGTCAATATCTGCACTATTCGGAATAACATGCACACGCTCAGACGCAACACCCTGGCGAAGAATGCCATCGCGCATACCCGGCGATAACGCCACAAGTTGGGCAGCCTGATGGTACGCAAAGCGCTCGAGCCACAGCGCAGGCAAAACAACCGGGCCTTTCAACGCACCGATGGCAATAGGCAACTCAGGCCACAAATCGCGCACTTCAAACACCATTGGGATCTTCTGGCGACGTGCTGCATAGACCGCAGGCAACGCAATCGTCAACGGTGTACTGGTCGCAAAAACAACCTCTGCCGGAATAGTGGCAGCCCGCTGAGCAGCGCGCCAGGCAAAACGCACAAACGCATCAACACGCTCGCGATAACTCATTGCATTCGCATAGGGCACAGGCAACCAATGCACAACAATGCCAGCTTCGCGGGTCACATACCAGTCACCATCATCCTGCGGGCTACGGTCACTGGTAACGATATGCACCTCGTGTCCAGCCGCCACCAACCGTCGTGCCATTTCATACGAACGCGTGCCGCCGGACATCTGGGGTGTATTAAAGTATTGGTGGAGGTAGAGGAGTTTCATGAAGGGCAAAGATCAACTTTTACTACTTAAAATGGTACGCAGTCGAATAGTCGCCAGATCTTCCTGGGAGTATGCTTGAAAGCGTTCATCTACAACAAAGCCACCATGGAGCCTCACTAATGCAGCAGGATCAACAAATGCTTCCCATCGAAGAGCTTTAAATGACACATCTGCAAATAACCTTTTATAATCACTGCTTCTCATCCGATTGCAATACGCATATTCATTACCAGCAATACGATTCCAATCAACATCCGAATACTGCAAAAAGTTAATCGAAGATATAGTTTTAGTATCCTCTCCAAAAGCGCTGGATCAGGCCGCTGGTTGCGCCGCGATACCCGCCCGCTGGGCCAGTCGCTCGGCTAAGGTCGGCGTGGTTGCAGGCGTGACGATCCGGTCGCGGAGATAGTGAAAGAAGCCCACGCCAAGTTTGGCCGCCGTGGCCGCCAGGGTTTGGAAGGTGTCCCAGGCCCGCGCACCGGTGCGCGATTGGGGGCCGAAGCTCACATCCCGTTTGCGCACCCGGCGTCGTGCCGCGAGTTCCATAGCATTATTGTGAAGGGGAAGATCGGGATGTTTCAGCACTGCCAACAACTGGGCGCGTTTATCGGCGGTTTTGCTGATGCGGTCATCCAAGGCCGCATACCCGGTCACATCCTCGACCAACGCGTCGAAGGCATCCTCCAACCGGGCTCGTTCCGTCGCCGAGGGAGCCTGTTGGTAGGCCAGCAGGTCGCGATAGAACGTCCAATAGCGATCGCCGAACGCCTTCAGTTCCGCCTGATGCTGCGGCACCCGCGGGGCGAGTTTGGCATAATGACGCCAATCATGCACCCAACACAGTGCGTGCGTGTCGGTGAGGTGGTCATACACCGGGGCATCATCACTGAGCAACCAGCCGAGCACGGGTACCTGCGTTTGGGCGTGATAGGCCGCGACCGCGAGGGCATCCCCCACCTGCTGCTGCTGCTGCGGGTTCAGCGTGATCCCCGCCGTCAGCAGGTGCTGCTGGAGCTCCGCTGCCGTCATATCCGTCGCATGGGGCAGCGCCTCCCGGAGCCGCCGGAACAGGGTGCGGGGCAGACTGCTCGCCTGGAGCCATGCCAACGCCTCATCATTCAGACGATAGCGGAGTTCCTGGCCCCAGAGCACCGCCAACACATCCTGCCGCGTGCCGCCGGGACGGGTGTGATAGCTCGTGAACAGCGCATTGCCCACGACGTGGCAGACCTCGTTCTGCCCATCCACGCGGGTGGAGGTCTGATCGGTGGCGACCCACGAGCCCGTGGCAAGGCCCGTCTGATGGATAGCCGCCGCTTCGTCGGCCCAGAAGCCATCCGGATCCAGCAGCATCCGCGCCACCGTGCCGGTGCCAATCGTCAGGCCCACATCCCGCAGGAAGGTCAGCAGGGCGGGTTGACTCACGTTCGCGCCATGCCCGAGGGCCGGCACCAGCGCATGAATGGTGGGGCAGAACCCGCCCCGGTAGCCGGGTGGCAACGGGGCCGTGATGGTCGTGTTCGTGCTGGGCACGTACCACACGTCGCGGGTGAAACGGACGACCTCCACCGCCATGTGCAGCCGTTGCACGATGACCTCCGTCGTGCCGTGCCGCACCGCATCGGGGGGCAGGGTCGCCGGATCAACCACGCAGCGTTCCTCGTGGGTGACGATCAAGGTGGCGTTTTTCTTGGGTTTGCCGCGGGGCGTGCGCGTGCGGCGCTCGGCCTCCGAGGAATGATCCGCAGGGGGAGGGCTTGGTGGCGTGGGTGGTTTGATGTCCGGCTTCGCCGAGCGTCCGGTCAGCCGTGCCACGTCATCACGCAGCTGCTGATTTTCAACCCGCAGGGCCGCGTTCTCAGCCGCGAGCGTCTCAATGACGTTCAGCAACTGGATCACGATCTGGCGCATGGCCACATCGGGAATGGTGTCGGGGTTGATGTCAGGAATCTGCATATGCAGGGAGTGTACCAGACGTTGGCTCCGCTGTCACCCTCTAGCCAGCGGTTTTGCGGAGGATACTAGTTTTATCTTGATGCTGAAAATGATCACTAGGATCAATAAAATGAATTGCGAGCCCGTCTAGCCTCAAAATTCGCTTTGCTTCAGTAAAGATATCCGTAAGGATGTTGTACGGGATATGTTCTAATGTGGTGACCGAAAAATGAAGATCTATGCTTCGTTCAGGCAGATCAGTTTGCGCAGCATCATAGGGTGCGCGATAATGAATATTTGCTTTATCAAAGAAACCTTTTGGGTCTGCTTGCCACCTTTGTAGCATAGCAAAGCGTTCTTCAAAGATATGGGACGGAACTACGTCCTGATAAAGAGCATCTAACTCGTGACGATGCTCAACCATCCAACGGAGGCTATCACGCGTCAAGGTCCAATCAATCCGCCGGTTCAAATCTACGGTAATAATTTCACCCGCACCAGCCAAGAAAAAGCCAATGGGCACAATCGGCATATGACCTGTGCCCACCTCAAATAAGGTTTTACCTTCTATCGAAAACCCGCACTCACACAGCCACTTCAACATCTCTGTCTGGATTGGCAAACGAGCCATCGGCTGCGCTTTTAAACGGCCAAACTTTTTCTGTACCCAATGGTACCAACGATCACCAAGAGGAGTCTGAGATGCAAAACGCATAATTGCAGCTTTTGATTGCCAGTTCACTTGAAATTCCTCGTAGCATTTTGGGAAGTTGCTAAGGTAGCAAACGTATCTTCGACGATCTGCCTAAGCTTTTTGCCTAGAACCTGCCAATCAATAGTTTCAAGCGCTTTTTGCCGGGCGGCCTGGCCTAACCGCTCTCTTTGATCAGAAGAGTTCAATAACTCAATGCAATAAGCAGCAAATTCCTGGCTGTTGCGGGCAAGCATAACTGATTGAGCGTGAGTCAAATCAAAACCACGAATGCCCTGCGGCGTTGAGACAATTGGCATTGCCATTGCCATTGCCTCTGCAATCTTCAGTTTGGAACCATGGGGCTCTTCAAAGGGAGAAATAAAAACATCGCTTGTGTTGAAGAACGGACGCATGTCATCAACCTTGCCCGTAAAGCGCAATGCAGGGAATTGATAAAACTCGTTCTGAGCCTGCTGGCGACACGCATGATGGCAGCTTTTTTCTGCCACTGCATCGGCTTACTCCCTGGTTGTGTTGGTTTGCGGCGGCTATGCCGTCGCAAACCAACACTCATATGATTTAGACCAGTTCTGCTTTACTGATCGCATCCTGTAGCCACATGATCAGATCCTCAATTCCTGCTGCAACATCGATCCGGGGGCGCCATGCCAACTCGCGTTCGAGTTTCTGGATGCTGGAGATGAAGACGCGCTGGTCACCGGGGCGCCATTCTCCGAAACGAGCCTGGAGATCGGGGAAGTGTTGCCTGAGCATCGGGGCCAGCTCACTCCAGATGCTGAGTGTCTGCTCAGGGCCGCCGCCAATGTTGTAGATTTGCCCCTGAGCAACATCAATCTTCTCGACGGCCAGTTCATACGCATCGAGGAGGTCGGAGATATGCAGCAGATCGCGGACTTGCTTTCCATCACCAAAGATCGTAATTGGTCGTTGGGTCAACGCAGCGATAACAAACCACGCCAGCCAGCCTTGGTCTTCAACCCCAAACTGGCGCGGCCCATAGATACAGCTCTGACGAAACACAACTGTCGGCAGGCCATAAATCCGGAAGTAATCGCGACAATACTGATCGCCAGCCCCTTTCGAGCACCCGTATGGCGAATGAAAATCTAACTCGCGGGACTCGGGGACACCGTGCCGATACCCCTCATCAGCAAAGCGATAGCGCGTCTCTTCCTCAACTGCAGCTAGATCTTCCATGCCTCCATACACTTTATTGGTAGAGGCATAGATCACGATCGGATTCTTGCCCGAAAGGCGAGCGGCTTCGAGGACATTGAAGGTTCCCAATGCATTTACCTCAAAATCGTGGCGCGGGTCAGCAACCGAGGTCGTAACGGCAACCTGTGCCGCCAGGTGATAGATCACCTCCTGGTTGACCGCAGCACGCTGGATCTGCTCAACATCACGGATATCCGCAACAATCAATTCAAAAGCATCAGCGCCTTTAACGGTCTTCAGCCATTCGACATTCTTCGGACTACTTGCCCGCGACAAATTATCAAAAACAGTAACTCGATTGCCTTGCTCTATCAGGCGTGCAGCAAGATTAGAGCCAATGAACCCGGCACCACCAGTGATCAGGACTCGTTTCATCGGAAATACCCCGCATTATGATTGATGACCCAGATGCGTCTCGTACAGATCCCTGGTCAGGCCGGCAATGACGGGCCAGGAATGTTCCTCTTGCATTTTACGAAAGCCCCTGGCACCCATCGCTGCCTGCCTGGCGACATCCATTGCAAAGAAGGACTGGAGTCCCTGAACAAGGGCATCAACCGAGCCAGGCTCCACCACCAAGCCATCCTGTCCATCATCCACAGTATCCGCAAGCCCACCTGTACGCGTGACGAGCACTGCCTGTTTATTTGCCATCGCCATAAACAGGGCCATACTCTGTGACGCACTACGGTAGGGCAGGACGCACACATCGGAACTGGCGAAATAGCGCTTATTGAGTTCAGTTGCGATATGTCGTCTATGGAACACAACCCGTTGCTCCAGGCCATGCTGGCGGATTAGGTTCTGGTACTGGATCTCTGTTTGATCGCTACAGTTACCAGCAATCAGCAGCTTGAGTTTCGGCATACGTTCTGCAACCCGACCAACCGCCTCAATCAACAGATCTAATCCCTTGTACGGCGCAATATTACCAAAGAACAGCGCCACCTGATCATCCTCTGCAAAACCGAAATGGTTCCGTGCTTCAAGCCTGCCGACATCAGGAAACACATCCAGGAATGAACCAAACTCACCGAATCGCACGACCTGAACCTTCTGCTGCAAATCGGGGTAGAGTTCAGCAAACTCGGCTTTATTCGATGGTGCGTGAACGATCACCTGATCGGCATGGGCATAGAACCAGCGATACGTTTGTACATCGGCTGGTTTGTGATCATGCGGGAGGACATTATGTGCAGTATAGAAGATCGGGGTACCCTGTTTCTGAAGCCGACGCCAGATCCACCGATCTACGGCAGGAACCACGACCCACTGCGAATGGACAATGGTGCGACGACGATTTCTGGCAGTCTGCCGCAACAAAGGAATAAAGCCGGAGGCATACTCCAACCCTTTTACAATGCGTTTAACCCGTACCTGCTTCAGATTCAGCGCCGTTGAAAGCTTGAAGAAGCTATCATGGCGCACAAACTGCTGAGGGTACATCCCCAGCGCGTCGTAGGGCCAATCACTGGCCCAGAGATGCACATCGAGTCCCAGACCACGTAAGCCGTTACCGAGACCAATACAGTAATGCGGTGTGAAGTTACTCGGATCGATCAGATGCACCGAAAGCATATTCACTCCAACCCGATGATCTGCCATAGCAACGAACGGGTATGCTGGATCGACAATTGCGACCGGACAAAAGCCAGGCTATCACGAAACACCTGATAGTCTTGAGCCGTCAACTAGGGGATGCGCTCAAAGAATTGCGACAATTCATCATAGCCCGAATAGAGCCAGCCGATCGAGCCATGTGACTCGGTGTGCATATACTCGAAGATCCCAGATCGAGGTGCAATAATCGGCTTCAGAAACGTGATCGCGTCTGCTAGTAGCGAACTTGCGCGATAGGCATACTCTGTCGCAGACTCCAGCGGAAAGACGATAAAGTCTATTTCAGCAAGCAACTGCTGCACGACTGCCCGCGGTGGCGAGGTCGGCAATCGCCTCCAGGTTGACATCGGGGATTTGCATATGGCGTAGTCTACCAGACGTTGCCGGAGCTGTCACTGCGTGCCCCAGCGATTATGGAGAGGATACTACTTCTTTACGAAAAACATTCATAGCTTCCAGATATTCGTCACATCGTTGATTAAAACGAAAACCAAGCAGCATAAATATACGACACATAAAATAACGAACCTGATAATTTGCATATGTCCAATTGCAAAAATTAACCCACCCATCGAATCCATAACGTAGATTTATAAATTTCCTCAAAGAATCCCGCTTCATCTCAAGAGATTTTCGTCTATTTTTTTGAGAAGAGCTACCCCCACGTAGATGAAAGACTACGCTGTTAGGAACATAACGCACCTTGTAGCCATTATCTTGTACCCGAGCACAAAATTCTGCATCTTCAACAAAGAAAAACAGGCTTTCATCAAGATAGCCTATCTGCTCTAAGACGCTACGACGAATCAACATGCAAGCGCCATCAACATATTCAACGGAAGAAGAAAACGAGAAGTAGCGTCTCATTGGCCAGAGTAGTTGTGAAATCAGGCGTTGAAGGGTTGTTATGCCAATAGCATCTAGCATAGCAGACGAAGGTGATGGAATATTGCCTGTACTTCGCTGCCATTTTCCATTTGGGTAGAGTAATTGTGGGCCTACAACTGCCGTTCGTGGTTTCTTTATTAACACTGTTAGAAGATGCTCAATGCTCCCAGGCACTGGAAATGCATCAGTATTCAACAGGAGCACATAATCTCTGGATGAAGTAGCGCTTATGCCAAGATTATTACCGCCTGCAAAGCCAAGATTTTCAGCAGAAAGCAATACTCGTACTGGTGGGCTTTGATCAGACATCAACCACTCACGACTACCATCTATTGAATTATTATCAACAACTGTTATGTTCGCCGAATCGAAGCCTATATCTAACAAGTTAGATAGACAAGTTCTGAGCAAATCAAGCGTATTGTAGTTAACAATAATAATGTCAACCAGGCTGAGATTCTTTACAGGAGAGGCTCGCATTGGTTTAATAACTGGAAACATGTTTAAGAGATTGTTAAAGCTTTTCTATCTCGAAGCCATATACGTGAACTGGCGAGCACAAGTGCAACAAAAATCCAAAAGTTCAAAAAAGTAAAGGAATTGTAGCCCATATTTCCAACTAAATAAGATATAAATGCCCAAATCAAAAATACTGACATAAGACGCCATTGGCGAGAATAAGAAAAAACTTTTACTAATTGCATAAAAATATACAAAAAGAATATCCCGTAAATTATCATCCCGATAATACCTGTTTCGGTCAAAATAGTCAGAAAACCATTATGAGTATTCCAGTCAGCAGACTCACCAGGAAGAAAGAGTCTCTGATACCAGGCTGCGAACTGAGTAACACCTATTCCGACAATTGGACTCAACATAAAAATTTCAAGACTCTCCCAGGTAAGATCTAAATGGCGTTGTGTTCCCGCCGACATTGACAGTCTTAAAGTCAAGATATTAACCCAGTATTCTATAGAATAGTAATACAAGATCATCACAAAAAAGGCAAACACTGCAATTAAAACTAACATGATACGCAATAGAAGAATTTTATGCTTACCAAGCATTATCAACAGAAAAGGAAAGGTTAAAACAGTACCAATAATTAAACCACCTAGACCACTACGAGACAATGTAAGGATGTTTACAAGATTAACAAGAGCCCAGGCTACAAATATTCCGAGCCACTTTAATCCAAGTTTTTGCTTCACCAACATGTATGTCCAAAGAGGAACAACCGTAGTATAATAAATGCTTAAGTTATTAGGATCTAATGCTAGGCTGGTAATTCGTTGCGCTTGTGCTGCATAAAAAGAGAGTCCAGATTTTCGCAAATTAAGCCAACCTAGCAGTAAATCGTCAATATCAGTACGATCATATCGCCACAAAGCGTATTGTAAAACACCATAGACGCTCATTATTATACTAATAACAAGCCAATGTTTCCACATATCTTTAACATCATCCAAGTTACGAACATGCAAAGAAAAGAACAGCAAAACACTCAAATTCAAAACCAGAGTAATCATCCCCTTAGCATATAAATCCAAAGAAATAATAAACATACCAGAAGCAACAGAGGACAAGAATATAGCGAAAACAAGTAACATCAAGGTTTTACTTGGGATATACAAAGTCTTTGTGAAAAGAATTCGAACTACCAGTACTCCAATAAGAAGGACTGTAATAAATTGGGTTGGACGAAGCCGAACACCTATGTCAAGTGCCACTTTATGCATTGGAGCAAAATAGATGAGTAAAATCAACAAGAAACGCTCTATTTTGTATAAATTTTGTTCAATGTTTACACTAAACCTACGCACAACTAACGGCTGCTGTTTAGGTTTTATTTTAGAAGCACTATAAGTCACTATTGTAGTCTCCTTATTAATATCATACTTCTGCTGCAAACTTAGCTTTTCTCGCTTAGGAAGCCTGATTACTTACAGGAAATCGATTGGTTAATTACCAAACCTTGTCTTCAGAATACGCCTCGTAGTTGCCATGAGCGTCATATAGGAAGAGCCTAAACCACTCAAAAAGGTCGTACCAAGTTTAACGCGCACAACTACCAGGTAGAGTGTGAGAATTGCGATATTAGTTGCTACATTCGCGATGGCCGCACCGATCACCCCCAACTTAGGTATCAAGAGAAAGCTGAGGACAACATTTACTACCAGAGCAAGTATAGCACCTAGGGTTTGAATCTTTTGATAGTCATTTGACACAAGAATCAGTCCGTAACCTGATGCTAAATACCTAATTGGCAGCATAAGGCATAAAACCGCAAACACAGCTACTGTTGCAGCCATTTGTTTTCCATATATAAGATCAATAATAAATGGAGAAGTAACAATAAGTATTAACATCATAGCTACACCAACAAAAAGCAAAATATGCACAAGTAGATTGCTTGTACCTGTAGTTTTGCCAGGCAAGAAAGCCGGCTCACTGCTAGCTTCAGCGACTATTCTCGGGAAAAACGCTGTCATGAAGAGTGTAGGTATTACCATAAGGGGTGTAATGAGGCGAATACTAGCCTGATATAGTCCAACTTCGGCAATTGAGGATAGGGCAGCGACGATCAACGTATCGACTGAAAAATACAACGCACCAAAAATTGCAGCCACAGCGAACGGGAATGCGCTACGCAAAACATCTTTTACTTGTTCAAAACTCAGGCTTTGGAAAAAGGGATCACTAACAGAAAAGCCGTAAGGAGACCGTTGAAAAGCAAAGACCGAGAGGCCAAGACCAGCTAGCCGACTTATTAACCAAATCCAAGCAACATCTCTCACACCAAGATTGAGTATCAATGAAAGAGCAAAAAGCCCTGCTAGTTGTATAAAATTCTGGATAAACGTCACGTATGTTTCGACATGAAAATCCTGTGAGGCTTTATTAACAGAATTAAAAAATGTCACGAATGACAAGCACGTAGCTGCACAGGCAAATAACATGAACGAAAACACATCAAGATCAAGTGAACTTTGATGCACATACCAATACATTGCAAGCAATGATATAATACTAAATATTACCTTGATACAGAGAATACTAGCATAAGCTTTACGAAGAATATCTTTTCCCTGAACTAGTTGCTTGATGACAAACATCTCAAGACCATAGTTTGGTAGCAATCCTAACAAAGCACTAACCGTTAACGCCAGTCCAACGCTACCGAATTCTTCTAACGTCAGTTGGCGAGATAGTATGGAAAACTGGAGAACACCAAATACAAGAGTAATACCACTAGTAGATGCTGTGAACAAAGTATTACGAGACAATGATTTATTCACAGCAAGCCATGTCCTTTGAATGGAGGGTTCGCTCAGCTAAGTAATGGAATGGAGAGAATACGTTAATTTCGATTAATCCGACGATACATTCCTAAAAATTGGCGAAGAAAGAATATTATTCCTCCCTTCAAAGCGTTCTCCAAAAGATAAAGGCCTCGAAAGACAGGTGTAGGCCTTCTGGATACACGCATTGCCATTAATCGCGCAAGAATTGCTCGTTTTCTTGCTAACTGGTAGGGTTGTATTTTATTCAAGGATTCTATGCTAGTAGGTTCAGTTGTCACATATTTGCCATTAATAGCCGCCCGAAGTATGCTGCTACCAAGTTTCGTTCGGGCAATTACCATGCTAATTCCGGGACGTTCGGCAAAATCAGGATAACCTCCAGGCGTATCCCAAGCATCAGCACATACCAGATCTGCCATTTCACCAATCCCATCAGGGCATATCTTACATCGAAATTGCAACTTCTGATTCAAGACTTGCCCCCATGAAGAGTTATAATCCATTGAGGACTGGCTTCCATCATGGCAAACAGCTGTTGCCTGGCCTGGCCATCCATAACCTCGATAACGAAATGTTTTTACGGTTGATTTTTCAACTTTGAGACGGTGCAGCAAATCCCATGTTGCGTTTTGACTTGGTATGCCAGCACAAAAAAAGGAGATAAGCACAACTACTCTGTTTGCAATTTCCGGATCATGCTTCATATAACGTCGTAAAGCCGCAATATCACATGGCTTTCCAACAAAGGCACACTTGCCATCTGTATGTGCCATTATTGATAACAAGTTTTCTAAGGGAGCAGTTGGAGCATACCGCGAACCTGCATGTCGTAAAATATCATCGCGATTCCAACTAATGCCTGCAGTTAAAGAAAAGGGGTCGACGCCACGAACACCTACATGGACGACAAAATCTACTTGTTTTGATTCTAGCAAAAATATTAGCAATGCACTTAATACGCCACCAGACGATGCTTGCCAACGAACCGCTTCATTATTTGCAAAGCCTTTGGCTATATCTATGATAGGACCCCATACATGGTTTAAATGAGAATTGTGTGAACTCGATTCCTGCTCAACTATAACTCCTGGACAAACATCCTTAATCACGGCCCAAGCTTCGTGCGGAACTGTCCCCTTTACTTTGGGGCGATAAAAACCTTCTGAATTGAGTTCCATAGAGACGATTTCTTCGGGCACAACAGATGCACACAGCCCGCAACCTGCGCACAAGTCATTACTGACTATATCTTCAATGTGAATTGGATAGGTGCTTTTTTTGGAATTCATTATTGTTAAAATATTCTTCTGGAAAAGCTTAGTAACCGAATACAGACTTCAGGACAGGTTAGATTCATGAGTTTCTCCTACAAGAATGAAACGGAACTCAGCGCTCGTGATTTAGCATCAGGTACTGCACGAACAAGTTGATTATGAAGCAATTCACGATTCTCATATTGAGACCAAACATGTTTCAACATTTCACCAGTGCCACTCTGACGTTTTGGACTGCAAATCGTGTTTTCTAGTCCAAGTTGTTGTAAGACCCCTTCAAATTTATGGCTGTAAGATACAGGAACAGTTGGAACAAGGCTTGATATTGCAGCAATACACGCATGCATCCTGGCACCTACAAAAAAATCTGATTGGCTAATAATATATTTCAACTTTTGCGCATCCATTTTTTGATCTAGAATATAAATTTTGTCACGCAAGTCTTGATCGAATTGCTGAAAAAGATCATGACTAGCTTGCTGATCATCTTCATGTTTGATTGAACCTTGCGTAAAAACATGCGGAACAATTACAACTTGACGTTTATACTTTAGAATAAATCCTTTTATAACTTCTCTCATGAAGTTCTGGTAAAGAGAGGGTGTCCATCGCAGTTGTTCAGACTTATCTCTATAAAAAAGCAAACCACTTATATTAACTCCTACGTAACCCTCACTAACAACCTCTTCGGGTAATGTTTTTATTGGCATAGGCTCCATTAAAAACGCCATGTCTGACGCCTCGATCAGACGATTTCTGTCACTCATTAGATGTTTAGCAATTTGAGTACTTAAAGGTTCTCTAGTAAAAACAATCTTTGCTTGATCCAAAGCTCGTTTTGCAAGAAAACGAGTAGACTTATTACTAAAAGGACCAATGGTCTGAGGAAACATAAAGAGCGGTATACCACTAATACCAGGAAGCATCTTATATAGAAAGTGAATAAAGAATCGCTTGTTTCCATATATATCACTAAAACTATCACCCTCACTTAAATCAATAGCGAAATCCGCAGAACTGACAATTGACACTAATCTATTGTTCTTTTTGAAGTTAACTTTAGCCTTCTTATTCGGCATATATCTAATTAAGCTGCCCAAAAAAACAGCTTGAAGGAGAGATTTGCCGTAAGGTTTATGTTTTTTAACAGTTACAGGTACACCCTGAACTACCAACTTATCCTCATACTCCGCACTGCCCCCCAAGTTTAGAATGTCAACATGAAAACCATCAGAGTATCGGCAAGCTAGAGCGGTCAACGTACCTAAGGTGAGAGCATTGATACCATTGTTAACTGAACGCAGATCTGCTCCCAATAAAAGAACTCGCTTCATGTGCAAAACCCCTACATTGTTCTATTTTTAGTACAACCTAAGTAAGAAGACCTGAACGACACCCCGCCCAACCTTACAAGGGTATGTAACGCAGCGTGAGTTTGGCAGAAAGCGCATCACAATGGCATGATATGGGTATACAAAACCTATCAGCCGAGGTGTTATGATGCGCTTTCCACGAGAATTGTATCAAATCGAGGCCCACATAACGCAGCATTTGACCGACCTGCGCCCAGCGCACGCGCTGGGCTTGGCGCTCTGGGTGTACGGCACAGTGCTGGCCAAAAGTGCCTGCCTGACCGCGATCCTGATTGAGGTGGTGTCGTTTTTGCCCCGCAACACGGCACGCCAACGCGTGCGGGAGTGGTTGAAAGATGGCCGTCAGAAAGCGCGTCCATGTGACGCTCACGTGGAGATTACCCCGTGCTTTCCAGCCTTGCTGCGCTGGGTGGTGGGATGGTGGCAGGGCAGCACCACGTTGCCGCTGGCGATTGACGCCGTGTCGCACCAGGATCGGGTGGTCGCCCTGGTGATCAGTGTGCTCTATCGCGGTTGTGCGATCCCGGTGGCGTGGCACATCGTGCCCGCCCAAGAGCGTGGGGCGTGGATGCCGCATATCCTGACCCTCATCGATCACCTCGTGCCCGCCATTCCGGAAGGCTGGTGCACCCTGGTGCTGGCGGATCGGGGCTTGTGGAGTCCGCGGCTGTGGGAGCACGTGCGGAAGCATCGGTTGCACCCGCTGGTACGCATTGCTGATGGCGTCGCCGTTCGCCCGCTGGGCCGCAAACGGACGGTCACGCCGGCTCGCCTGGTGGCCAAACCCGGGCACGGCTGGGTCGGGGAAGCCGAGGTATTTGGGGAAGACGCACGCCAAACGGCGACCCTGATCGTGATCTGGGGCGTCGGGCACAAGGCCCGCTGGGTGCTGCTGACCGATCTGGCCCCACGGCAGGTGCAACACAGCTGGTATGGGATGCGGATGTGGATTGAATTGGGCTTCCGGGCGCTGAAAAGCATGGGCTGGCAGTGGCAGAAAACCCGCCGCACCGCCCCCAACCGGGTCGCACGCCACTGGCTGGTATTGGCTGTCGCGACGGTGTGGGTGTTGGGCTGCGGGACGCACGAAGAGGATGCGGAGCGCCTGCACACCACGCCGGATCGCCTGCGCGTACCGCCGGATCTGGAAGCGCCGACCGGGCCGAACGAGGTGAGTCTCTTTGCGCGTGGCAGCAGCGCCGCACGTCGCCAATTGGGGCGCGGGCGCCTCTGGCAACGCCTGTGGTTGCGTCCTGGCTCCTTGCCCGCACCGTATCCACATATCAAAATGACCGTGCATCGCACGCCGAAACCGGGTCATCATACCAATCTCCATCCGGAACCGGGTACTGTGCCTTGAGCGTACATACCCTTGTAAGGGGGTTGATGCTCCGCAGGGGTTTGGTGAGGCCAACAGACGGCTTACGGGCGCTGTGGCCCGCACCCAACCCAGGGGGACGATGCTCCGCAGGGGGTCTTGCGAACAGGCGGCTTGCGGGCACTGCGCCCCGCGCCCCGCCCAGGGGGGGTCTGCTCCGCAGGGGGTCTTGCAAACCAGACGGCTTGCGGGTGCTGCGCCCCGCTCCCCGCCTAATGCTCCGCTCCGCAGGGGGTCTTGTGATCAACAGACTGCTTGCGGGCGCTGCGCCCCGCACCCCGCCCTGGGTTAAAAGGGGGGGGATGAGCGGCGTTTTTCGGCACTAGGATGGGCAATGGATATGCGTCAATACTCTGTAACGCATGACCGGCAACGGTTCGGCGCGCAACCACAAGCGCACCCACTGGCGACCTTGCGCCAACAACCAGCGCACCTTCTGACAGCCACGCTGCAGCAGGCACACGACCCGCTTGGCCGTGCCACTCCAGCGGTGCGGCTGGGGTGGCCCGAGCGTGGGTGGCGCGTGCCGCAATTGGCTGGCTGGCACGCCCAGTTGCTCTGCATCTTCAATCCGGGTGCCGACCGCCAGCGCCCAGAGGGTCGCCACGGCCACCACCAGATACTGCCAGGCCACCGCATCCGGCTTCTGCAATTGGCCCCGCTGCCAATCCCAGCCCATCGACTTGCTTTGGCGGAACCCCGCCTCGTCCCACATGCGCAACGCATACCAGGCGGAATCCATCTGGTCGGCGGGGACATCGGTCAGCAGCGCCCAGGGCTCGTCATAGCCCTCGACCCACATGGCAGCCAGGGTGCCCGGCACGCGTTTCACGCCATGTTTGAAGGCGATCCCCGCTCCGATCCACCCCGTACCTGGTGTGGGCACCAGATTCATAATGGGCTGGCGCGGCTGCCCGGTTGGGGCGAAGGTGGCGGTCGCATGCACCCGCATGACCGGTGCAAAGCCATGGCTGCGGATGGCGTCCCAGAGCCGCGGACTCCACAATCCCTGATCAGCGAGCACCAGCACGGTCGCGGTCGGGGGCAGCGCGCTGGCGACCCAGCGCAGCATGCGTTCCCAGTGCGGTTCCCAGGCACCGGGCGCATTGGCCGGGACGATCACCCATGCCACCGGGATTGCGGTGCCGCGATAGAGCACACTGGTGCGCAGCAGCACCACCTCGTCGCGCCGCAACGAGGCGTCCATGCCCAGGACGAACGGGCCACCGGACCAGAGTGTACCAATCCAGCGCAACAAGTCGGCCCCGCCAGCGAGCGGACTCACCACCGGAGGGTCACCCGCAGCGGGTGGTTCGGTGGTTTGCAAGGCTGGTGCGGCCAGCCAGCGTTCCCATGCCTCGGTGAGCGTGGCCGTGCCCGCGATCCCGGCGGTACCCAGGGCGTCCACGATCGACGGGCCATTGGCATCACCCGCGAGCATGGCTCCGAGCACCCAGCGGGCCAGGGCATGCTGCTGACGAGGCGGCAAGCTCGGGAAATGGGTCTGGATCAGCGTCCGCAGGAGTTGTTCCGTATGCGTGCGGCTCATCACACCCTCCTTGGTTGCATTCCAGGGGTTCTTGATCATAGGACGTACGCATCCTCGTCACAGTTCCCACAGAAAAGGCTTGACACATTGCTCAAAAATCCCCCCCCTTTCAACCCGCCCTGGGGGGGTCTGCTCCGCAGGGGGTCTTGCAAACAGACGGCTTGCGGGCGCTGCGCCCCGCACCCCGCCCTGGGGGCGCTGCCCCCTGGACCCCCGCGAAGGGGCCTCGCCCCTTTCGAAACCCCAAGGTTGGCGTGGTGCTGGGTTGTTTAGGTGGTGGCGCATGCCTCGTGGCGATAGCCATGGCAGGCGGTATGTTTCAGCTTTCAGCTTTCTGCTTTCTGCTTTCCCCGGGCCTTGCCCCTTTCGAAACCCCAAGGTTGGCGTGGTGCTAGGTTGTTTAGGTGGTGGCCCATGCCTCGTGGCGAGAGCTATGGCAGGCGGTATGTTTCAGCTTTCAGCTTTCCCCGGGCCTCGCCCCTTTCGAAACCCCAAGGTTGGCGCGGTGCTAGTAGTGTATCACGTGACTGTTCTGACCGCCCTTGCCGACCACGAAGATGCCCGTTGCACTGCACTCTTCGTTTCTTCGTGGCCCCCTTTCGTGGTCGGCCAACAACCCCAGAAGTAGTGTGTCACGTGACTGTTCTGACCGCCCTTGCCGACCACGAAGATGCCCGTTGCACTGCGCTCTTCGTTTCTTCGTGGCCCCCTTTCGTGGTCGGCCAACAACCCCAGAAACCGGTTCTGACAGACTACTAGGTTGTGTAGGTGGTGGCGCATGCTTCGTGGCGAGAGCTATGGCAGTTTTAGATTTTAGCGTTTTGCGCTTTCCCGCTTTACCGCTTTCCCGCTTCACCGGCCAGCCACGCCTGCAACTCCTCGGGGCTTTCAGCATGCTCGATCACGTCGGCAAGCAATTGTAGCAGCACCACATTCTCAATGGGGGCAATCGCGGTCAGCAGGGGGGCACTCGCCGCGCCAAATTTAACCTTCAGGGCAAGACGGATGCCCGCATGTAAGCCTTTCAGCTCACCTCGTTGCTCACCTCGTTGCTCACCCTGCTGGAGGCCTTTTTGCACCCCTTGTGCAATCAATTCTTCGGCAATGGTACTCATCAATGCACCTCCCAACGGGATTGTCGCGACCGCCGCATCGATAACGTCTTGCAGCTTCACATGCTTCCCAGCGGCCACCAGATAGCGCAGCAATGTTTCTACATGGCTCAGCCCAGAGGCCTCATCATCAAGACTATACCACAACGCGATCACTTCCGGCAGCCGTTCGCGGAGTTCGGGCCGAGCGATGTATTTGAGCGCCAACAGCCCTGCTCCCAACCATGCGGTTGCCTTCAGTTCCTCATCGCGATAGGCTGACAGGTCGCTGAAGTGGTAGTGATACCGTTGGGGTGGTTTCTATAAATGTGGCAAAGCGGCTTGTGGCAATGCGTTGGTGGAAGTAGGCCAGCAATGCTTCCGATGTCATATCGCACGTTGCATCAGCGATCTGCTCCTGGATCTGCCGTTTCATTGCTAGTGTATCAATCTTGTTATTGATCATCTCCATGGGTTGCCTCCAGGATCTTGACGACTTCCGCCGGGGTCATAATTTTGTTGGGGGGCAACAGACTGCTTGCGGGCGCTGCGCCCCGCGCCCCGCCCAGGGGGTTCTGCTCCGCAGGGGTTTGTGGGGGACAACAGACTGCTTGCGGGCGCTGCGCCCCGTACCCCGCCCGAGGGGGCGCTGCCCCCTGGACCCCCGCGAAGGGGCCTTGCCCCTTTCGAAACCCCAAGGTAGGCGCGGTGCTGGCGTTTTTAGGTAGTAGCTCATGCCTCGTGGCAATAGCCATGGCAAGCGGCATGTTTCAGCTTTCAGCTTTCTATTCGCTGTCTGTCTCTTGTGTTAGATGATGGGGTTTTTCAGTCTCAAGATTCGCCAACCGGGCCAATTCGTCTAGTGGGATCAGGGGTAGATGATGACGACGCCAGACAGTGTAATCAAAGGGCTCACGCGAGACAGCCATTACAAAGCGTTCCGCTTCCACCAGGCCCAGTGCATTGATTAGTGCCTGCATGCCTGCCATGCGGAGTTCGGCCTCAGTCTTCATACCAACCCTGCTCCCCATCTCCCATGCCTATCGGTGTCAGCTACAGACGTGCACGCAGACGATCAAGAATCGCTGGCTCCTCTTTCAGTTCGACCAGCGGTTCCAGCTCTGCCCAAATCTGAGCACGGTTCAGCGTTGCACCCTGGCGGGCAATAACTCCAATGTTTGCAGATCAAGGGCGGCGGCAAAGATTGGGTTCATTGGCGGATCCGCTGAAAGAGACGCTGTTGCTCGACGAGTCCAGATACGCGTGCCGGTTGTGTCGTGGCGATCGACCAAAGATTTAGGATGCGTTCAGCGGCAGCAAGGGCATCTGCATCGTTCATCTGCGCGAGCTCTCGTCGCCGTACTTCCGCGAGGGCGACAGCGGCGTGGTGCCATTGACGCATCCACGCGTGCCGGTGTTCGGGCTGGGTCATTGGATGCCTCACTGTTCGTGCGATTTGCTTGCGGGCGCTGCGCCCCGCGCCCCGCCTTGATGCTCCGCAGGGGTTTGGCGAGGCCAACAAGCTGCTTGCGGGCGCTGCGCCCCGCACCCCGCCCAGGGGGGGGCTCCTCCACAGGGGTTTGTTGCGATCAACAGACTGCTTGCGGGCGCTGCGCCCCGCACCCCGCCCGAGGGGGCGCTGCCCCCTGGACCCCCGCGAAGGGGCGCTGCCCCTTTCGAAACCCCAAGGTAGGCGTGGTGCTGGCGTTTTTAGGTGGTAGCGCATGCCTCGTGGCGATAGCCATGGCAGGCGGTATGTTTCAGCTTTCTGCTTTCAGCTTTCTGCTTTCCCCGGGCCTCGCCCCTTTCGAAACCCCAAGGTTGGCGTGGTGCTGGGTTGTTTAGGTGGTGGCGCATGCCTCGTGGCGATAGCCATGGCGGGCGACATGTTTTGCCTTTTACCTTTTGCCTTCCCCCCCGGCTTCGCCCCTTTCGAAACCCCAAGGTTGGCGCGGTGCTAGGTTGGTTAGGTGGTGGCGCATGCCTCGTGGCGATAGTTATGAACGACGCCAATCCATTATGCCGCCACCAGATTCTCAAGCTTCACTCTGGGTTCACCCGCAGCCGGTAAGAGGTCGCTGGCGTCGAGTACCTCAATGCCCACAATCTGTTCATCCGGACCAACGTTGATGGCAATGCGATCGTTCAGTTGAATGACCTGACACTCGATCTGGCCCTCAACTAGTCGGATATACAGCGCGTCCACATCTGGATCATAGCTGATCTTCATTGTCGGCTCTCCATTTTAACCTCAATAGTAAAAGGGGGTCTTGCAAACAGACTGCTTGCGGGCGCTGCGCCCCGCACCCCGCCCGAGGGGGCGCTGCCCCCTGGACCCCCGCGAAGGGGCCTCGCCCCTTTCGAAACCCCAAGTTAGGCGTGGTGCTGGGTTGTTTAGGTGGTGACGCATGCCTCGTGGCGATAGCCATGGCGGGCGGCATGTTTCAGCTTTCACTCAGAAAAACTGCGCATACTCTACCATCAAACCTTTGCGCCTCTGCGCCTTTGCGTCAAATAACCCACCGTATTGGCAGGGTTGACCC
>NZ_RYFF01000060.1 GCF_004138165.1 Candidatus Chloroploca sp. Khr17 | reverse complement strand
GGCTTCAACAGCATTGAGACCGCGCAAAGCTACCTGGTGATCTTCGAGTGGTGCTACCGCCTGACGCCGTTTACCCAAGACGCGCAGGAGCGCATCCGGGGCAAGTGCCCGCTCGAACTGGCCGGCTACGACGTGAGTACACTGCCGATGGCCCAGCTCTGTCGGGGGCAGTTGCTCGGCTGGCCCCCAGAGGGGCTGGCAGAAGTAGTCCCCAAGTCGTAACGGTCACCTCTTTGCTAGCTCCTACTTCCTTGTCTTATGGTATAATCGCCTGCTGGCGCTGAGCTTCCCACGCTCATCGCCGCTGCTTATTCGCTGTGGGAGTATTGTGCAAGCATGGGCTGTGCACAAGATGAGGAACAGCACGACGATGAGAACCCAGTACACGATCCCTGCCCAAAAGAGGATGGTTCTTGGCAAAAAGGTCAAGCACCTGCGCCTCCAGGGCCTGTTGCCCGCTACGGTGTATGGCCGTGGCATCGAGCCGGTTAGCATTCAACTCGATAGCAAAGCCTTCAATCTGATGTTTCGCCAGGCCGGGCGTACGTCGCTGATTGATCTCTTTATTGATGGTCAACTGATGTCGGTCTTTGTTCAGGATGTGCAGCGCCATCCGGTCAAGCGCGATATTCTGCACGTTGATTTCAAGGCCGTTGACCTCAAGCGTTTGATCCAGGTCGAAGTTCCGGTGATCGCGGTTGGTGAGTCACCCGTGATTGTGCGTGGCGATGCGCTGCTCAATCATGCCCTCTCAACGGTGATGGTCGAGGCGTTGCCCGCTGAATTGCCGCAGCATATTGAAATTGATATCAGTGTGCTCGACCAGATGGATAAGAGCATTCACGCCGGCGACCTGGCCGCCTCAGGTACCTACAGAGTCCTTACCAACGCCGATGCCGTTGTCCTCTCGCTGACCCAGCTCCGTGCCACAACGGAGACCGAGGACGAAGCGGCGGTTGTTACCGAGCCGGAATTGATCCGTCGCCCACGCGACAGCGATGACGAAGAATAGTAGGTCTCTTCGGCGCAGAGAGGCCAGCATTGCTGGCCTCTCTGCGCCAATGTTTCCTTTTACCCGGTGTAGGTCCGTCCCTTCCAGACGACCCCGCGCCCGCTGCCGACTCGCCACATGCCCAATCCCGCGATCAAGAGGTAGCTCACCATCCCCAGGGGCCAGAGCAGGCCGTACCATCCGCTGAGCCGGTAGAGCCGTCGGTAGAGCCATCCCCAGAGCAGCAGGCTTACCACGAGGCTGCCTAGCCCCAATGCGATGAGGCTCGCTCCCAGGGTGTCTGATCCCAGGGCAAGCAGGGCGACACCGCTTCCCATGATCCAGTAAGGCCCCAGCGCCAGGGTGAGTTGTCGTAGCGCGATCCAGCCCGAGCGCATGCCACCGCTGCGGTAGCCGGCGGCGGCGTTCTTCATCAACCCCTCGGTGACTTCGCGGCCATTGTGGTACATCCGTACCCGCAGGTAGTCAAAACCTTCGCCGCCCCCGAGCCGATACCCCGCTCGCCGCAGGGCCTGCGCAAGCCGCACATCTTCGAGCACTTCGTCGCGCACCGCCCCGTGCCCACCAATCGCCTCGTAGGCTTCGCGCCGCAGCAGAATGCACGGCCCGTTGGCAAAAACTTGCTCGGGCCGCACGTTCGGATCTTCAAAGCGCTCGAGTGGGTAGAGCGTGGTGATCATGCCGAGAAAAGGCGGCAGGATCACACGCTCCCAGAAGGTGCCAAGTTCGAGCAAGGGCAGGACGGTGACGAGGTCAAGGTTTTTGTTGGTCGCGTAGCTCATCAAAACGCTGGTGAGTTCCGGCGCAGGCGCGGTATCGGCATCAAGATAGAGCAACCATTCGCCATGGGCTGTTTCGCCGAGTTGTTGACAGGCATTGCATTTGCCGACCCACCCGGCTGGCAACGGTCGCCCTGACAACACCCGTAGCCTCGGGTTGGCGAGTTCGGCCAGACGCGCCGCCGTGCCATCGGTCGAGCCATCGTCAACCACAAGCACCTCGAACTGCGGATAGGTTTGCGCCAGCGCCCCGGCGACCGACCGCCCGATCGCCCGCTCTTCATTGCGGGCCGGGATCAGGATCGAGACCAGGGGCGCATCGGCGGGCAGCGGCGCAGGCGCAGGAAAACGAGGCTGGCGTTGCACCCGCCTCCAATCACGCCAATACCCCACCAGCAACAGGATCGTCAAGCCACATGCAAGGGCAAAAAAGAACACCAGACACCCTACCCTTCGATGCGGGGACGTTCACGTTCCTGCTCGAACTGCGCCAGAACCTCATCCGGTAGATTCAGCGCCGCCGCATCACCCTGGATCATATAGTGGAAGTTACCAACCCCTACCGCACGCATCAGTTGCGCCATCACCTTGTCCACATTATCGTAGGGGCCATTGACAAAAAAGGGCTTGCCATCCTCACCGCCCGTTGGCACCTCAACGCCACACGTCTCGGGTGACGTCGCGAGCAACAGCAACTCAGCCTGGGCAAAGATCGGGTCAGGCTTGAACCCCAGGTTGGCGGCATAATTCACGCCCGTAAAGATAATCTTGGCGACCAGATTGGGATCAGCGCGCTCCATTGGCCGCACCGAGAGCATATGCGCCCGCAGGCCGGCATTGTACTCGTTGACATCCTTGTGCAACTTGACCTGCGCACTCTTGACCCCCAGGCACCCGAGGTCAACCAGGAAACTTGCCGCCGCGATCTTGCCCGAGGTGGGCGAACGCCGCGCAAAGAGAATCGTCGTCAATGCGCCTGGTTGTTCCCACCCCGTCGACAACAACGCCTCATACACCGGCCAGTCGCGGGCAATCGCCATCCCCCCAACCGGCCTGGCCGCAAGACCACCCTCAGCACCCGCTTGCTCACGTTTCTTCTTGCCCATACAATCGTCCTCACCCCAACGCCGCGACCGCATTCGTCACACTCTCGGCTGGCTTCACCTTGCGTGCGGCCTCGATCACGATGCCAGCTTCATCAATCACAAAGTGCGAGCGCTCGATCCCCATATACTTCTTGCCATACATCGACTTCTCAACCCACACCCCATACGCCTCGGCGACCGTATGTTGGTCATCAACGAGCAGCGTAAATGGTAGATTGTGTTTCGTCTTGAACTTCTGGTGCGCCTTCACCCCATCGGGACTCACCCCGAGCACCACTGCATTCTTGGCCTCAATCGTCGGATACGTATCGCGAAAGCCACACGCCTGGGTCGTACAGCCCGACGTATCATCTTTCGGATAGAAATAGAGGATCACCTTCTTCCCACGAAAAGCGGACAACGTGACCGGCTCACCCGTCTCACTCACAATCTCAAAGTCGGGCGCCATCTCCCCGACCTGAACCTTCGGCTCAGACATTGTACCCTCCTTGTAGCACTGTGACCGACTCTCTCCATTTTACCTGAAATCGTGAGCAGAGGCGCAGAGGCGCGGAGGGGTTTTAACGCAGAGGCGCAGAGGCGCAGAGGCGCAGAGGGATCTATAATAGGTAACTTTGCGCCTTCGCGCCTTTGCGTCAAAAACGTTGCGCCTTTGCGCCAAAAACGGGGTATGCTATACTTGCCAACAGAAACACCATTCCCCGCTCTTGGTAACTCTCCAGTGAATTGGGGTTTGGGTTGAATGGATTTGTGCATGGTGCGCTGCTCGATGATCGCCCCTCCCGGTGCGCTCGGCGGGCAGGCTTCGCACTGTGTCCCCGAGGCCGTGCATGGATATCGTTGCCACCTATCTCCGCGATCTCCGCGATATTCGCTCTTCTGGCTCTGCGGTCAAGGAGACGTCGTTTTATCCGGCGCTTAGCACGCTGCTCAATGCGGTCGGCGCTGAGTTGCGTCCGAGGGTGCGCTGTATTCTGACGCTGAAGAATCGTGGCGCGGGCATTCCTGATGGTGGTCTCTTCACCGCCGATCAGATTGGTCGCCACGCGCCTTCCGATGCTTTCCCTGCGCCGCTGCCCGCCCGTGGGGTGCTTGAGGTGAAGGGAACCGGCGATGAGGTGGCTGCGATTGCCCGTAGTCCGCAGGTGCAGAAGTACCTCGATGGCTATGGGCAGGTGCTCGTGACCAATTATCGCGATTTTGTGCTCGTTGGCCGCGATGCCCACGGTCGCCCGCTGCCCCAAGAGCGCTATCGCCTTGCGGCAAGCGAGGCTGAGTTTTGGGCGCAGGTTGCTGATCCGGTGGCCTTGGCCGCGAGCCATCGCGAACGCTTCATCGAGTACCTCAAGCGCATGTTGCTTGCCGCTGCGCCGTTGACGAGCCCCGCCGATGTGGCTTGGTTCCTCGCCTCGTATGCCCGCGATGCCCGGATGCGCGTTGAGCATTCGCAGTTGCCTGCGCTGCGGCAGGTGCGCAAGGCCCTCGAGGAGGCGCTCGGCATTAGTTTCAACGAGCAGCGCGGCGATCATTTCTTTCGCTCGACGCTGATCCAGACGCTCTTTTACGGTGTCTTTTCGGCCTGGGTGCTCTGGCATCACGAAGATCCTGACCGCAGCGATAGCTTCGATTGGCGCTTGGCTCAGTACTACCTGCACGTCCCGGTGCTCCAGGCGCTCTTTAGCCAGATCTCGACGCCCCAGCGCCTCAGGCCGCTTGGTTTGATGGAGGTGCTCGACTGGACCGGCGCGGCACTCAATCGGGTCGAGCGCGGGGCGTTTTTCGCTCGCTTCGATACCGGCCACGCCGTGCAGTACTTCTACGAGCCCTTTCTCGAAGCCTTCGACCCCGAGCTACGCAAGGATCTGGGGGTCTGGTATACGCCGCCCGAGGTGGTGCGCTATATGGTCGCCCGCGTTGATGCTGCCTTGCGCGACGAGCTGGGGGTGGCCGATGGTCTGGCTGACCCCAGTGTGATCGTGCTCGACCCTTGCACGGGCACCGGGGCGTATGTTGCCGAGGTGCTGCGCCAAATTGCCGCGACCCTGCGCGCCAAGGGCGAGGACGCCTTGCTGGGCCAGGATGTCAAGCGCGCCGCGCTGAGCCGGGTCTTTGGCTTTGAGCTGCTGCCGGCGCCCTTTGTTGTTGCTCACCTCCAGATTGGCCTGCTGCTGCAGCAACTCGGCGCGCCGCTCGCCGACGACGAGCGTGTCGGCGTCTACCTGACCAACGCGCTCACCGGATGGGAGCCGCCCGACGATCCGAAGCAGGCCGTCCAGTTGCGTTTCCCCGGTCTCCCCGAACTGCAGGACGAGCGCGACCAGGCCGAGCAGATCAAGCGTGGTGCGCCCATCCTGGTGATCCTCGGCAACCCGCCCTACTCTGGCTACGCCGGCATTGCGCGCATCGAAGAGGAGCGCGATCTCTCGAACGCCTACCGCACGACCAAGCGCGCCCCGGCACCGCAAGGCCAGGGGCTCAACGACCTCTATGTGCGCTTCTTTCGCATGGCCGAACGCCAAATCGTCGAAACCAGTCGGCGCGGCGTCGTCTGCTACATCTCAAACTACTCCTGGCTCGACGGACTCTCGTTCACCGGCATGCGCGAGCGCTACCTGGAGGTTTTTGATCGGATTTGGATCGACTCGCTCAACGGCGACAAGTACCGCACCGGCAAACTGACGCCCGAGGGCCAACCCGACCCGAGTGTCTTCTCGACCGACTTCAACCGCGAAGGCATTCAGGTTGGCACGGCGATTGCGCTGATGGTACGTCGGGGGCCGCAGCCCAAACAGGCTGCGATCGCCTTTCGCAACTTCTGGGGCCGCGAAAAACGCACCGAATTGGACACCGCAGCCACGCAGCCAGACACCACCGCTGCCTACCAACGGCTTGACCCGCCCGTGCCGCTGGGCTTCCCCTTCCAACCAGCCCACGTGCAGGCTGATTACTTGGGTTGGCCGCTGCTGCCTGAGGTCTTCCCCACTTCCTTCCCAGGAGTTCAGTCAAAAAGAGACGATGCAGTAATAGATATTGACAAAGATGTACTAATTAACCGAATGCGTGTATATTTTGATAAAAATATTACTGACGCTCAAATCGAACATTTGATTCCTCGTGTGATGGCGAAGACAAACCAAGCATTCGACCCTTATAAAACAAGAAGCTATCTAGTTAACCGCGGCTTTCTGCAAAACTACATCGTAAAATACTGTTTTCATCCTTTTGATGTCCGTTGGATTTATTGGGAACCTGAAACAGATCTTTTAGGAAGAAAATCCCCCGATTTTTTTGCAAATGTTTTTGAAGGAAATCTCTTTATTGAAGCCAGAAAACGTGAGTCTTTAGATCGCTTTTCGCGTGGTTATATGGCTAGTGTACTAGCCGACAACTTTGGCAATGGTTTCTCAAATTTCTTCCCCCTCTACCTGCGCTCCAACACCCAACCGCGCACGCTCTTCGACCTCGACGGGACCCCCGACGCACACGACCTGGGCGACGGGCGGCGGCTCAACCTGAGCGACGCGGCGCTCGCCTATCTCATGTCATTTCAGATTGCGGATTTTGGCTTGCAGCTTGCCGAGCATGGCGTTCCAGTGCGCTCTGGCAGCACTACCTATGCGGATCGCTCAATGCCAATTGGTCTCAGAGGCAACGCCGAGGCCTTGTTCTACCACACCCTCGCCGTGCTGCACGCCCCGGCATATCGCGCCGAGAACGCCGGAGCACTCCGCCAAGACTGGCCGCGCATCCCGTTGCCAGCCACGAGCGCAGCGCTGCTCGCCTCGGCGGAACTAGGGCGCCAGATCGCCGCGCTGCTCGACAGCGAACGCCCAGTTATCGGCGTCACCAGCGGCACACCCCGTGACGAACTACGGCCCATCGGCGTGCTCAGCGTTGTCGGAGGCGGACAGATCAACCCGAGCGCCGGCGACCTCGACCTCACCGTCGGCTGGGGTTACGGCGGGCGCGGCGGCATCACGATGCCCGGCAAAGGCCGCATCATCGAACGCACCGCCAGCGAAGGCGAAAGCTGCCCCGCACTCGGCCTCGCCGCGGGTGGGACAACGCTCGACATCTACCTCAACGACCGCGTCTACTGGCGCAACATCCCGCCAAGCATCTGGGGCTACACCATTGGCGGCTACCAAGTACTCAAAAAATGGCTCAGCTACCGCGAACGCCCCCTGCTCGGGCGCAGCCTCAGCATCGACGAAGCCCGCGAAGTGCGCGACATCGCCCGGCGCATCGCCGCGATCCTGCTGCTGGAACCCGCGCTTGACGCCAACTACCGCGCGGTGACGGAGGCAACGCATGGGTGGAAGTGAGGCAGAGGCGCGGAGGGGGTTTAACGCAGAGGCGCGGAGGCGCGGAGGCGCAGAGGGATGAGGAGGTTTGGGGGAGGTTTCACGCGAATGTAGGGGCGCAGCAGCCCATGGCCCGCCCGTCAACAACCGGCCCCTCGCATCGCTGCTGCGCCCCCAGGCAGCGTTGGTGGCACTGGCGTCTTGGTGTCAAAAACAGGGGTGTGTCAGGCGAAGGCGCGAAGCACCGGGGTGGATGATGGCGACGGGGATGGATGGGGCCGATCTTTGTCAAACACGCTGCCACGGATGCGGTTCACGCGTCGTCACCAATCCATTTGTCGTAGCCATCTTCAAGCATGTGATATCGACCGTGCGCCCACTGGTAGAAATGCTGCCAATTCACCATGGGCTGCTCGCCATCAATATGCACCACAACGCCCGCTTCGACCGCACGGCGTATTGCTCGGAGTTTTTCGACGAGGCCCCCCCAGTTATTCGGGTATCCCATCGATGATCGCTCCTCATATAATGCATCAAGTTCACGGATATTTTCATCTGAAAGCACGTAATCCTGCTTGGGAATGGAGATCTCGAGGCCACTTTTCTCCATGGCGAGCGCGAAATGCTCGTTGCTTTCAAGCATGGTCGCGATGAATGCTTCTTCAAAACCAAAGAATGGGGTTGCCCATCCTTGTTGTTTTGCCCAGATGCGTAAGGCTTGCGCGGGTGGCCACGTGATATGCATGTGGCCGTGACGATGCGCTGCCTGGGCAAAATCCCAATCTTCCGCGGTGGCCGCCCGGAGTGCCCAGCTCGGTAGCTCTTTGTTCATCTTACGTCACCCTTCCTTGAATCTACCCCACCGGGTAATCATACCGCATTAGCCCACCGCCATCCAATGTGGGGCGATGTGCGTCGTAGGGGCGCAGCAGCCCATGGCCCGCCCGTCGGTAAACGGCCCCTCGCATCGCTGCTGCGCCCCCGGGCAGCGTTGGTGGCACTGGCGCCTTTGCGTCAAAAACGGGGTGGATGTGACGCAACAGCAGGCACCGGGGCGGATGACGGCAAATGGGCCAATCCCATGCCCACGGCAGGGCGCAGCAGCGGTGAAGCGACGTTGTGATGAAGAAGCTACGTAGGGGCTGCTGCGCCCCTACATATGTCGGCACCGGGGTGGTTGACGGCGACGAACCAATTCCATGCCCACGGCAACGGGCACCGCAATGGAGAACGGCGACGCGACGTGTAGGGGCGCAGCAGCCCATATAGGCCCGCCCGTCAACAACCGGCCCCTCTCATTGCTGCTGCGCCCCCGGGCAGCGTTGGTATCAAAAACGGCGTGAATATGACGCCACGGCGCTGTTACGGAATGAACAATCGCCCAGTCCCCACATGATCTTCTGGATACAGGATGATATCGAGGAGCCGGGCAGCACACGCTTCTCGATAGGTGCGCTCGACCATTCGGTCTACACGCCCGATCGTCAATACGGGAAGCGACCTCTCCGTATTCTCGTCACGGATGGTCTGTTCCAGCGAGTCATGTCCCTCCATATTGCGATTATCTGTCAGGAGGTACATCTCGTGGGTCTGCACAAAGTGCCAAACCACCCGATCTGTACTCGTATAGGGCAATCCAACCTCGACAAAGCGTACCAACCGCAGGGGAACCAGTTCGAGCCACCCGGCGGCTCCCAGGGTTCCCCAGAGCAAGAGCGCTTGCCCTTCAATATTATGATCTGCCAGGATGGTAATCATGGCTGTCGGAGTTGGGCTTTCCAGATGCGCAATTTGGCCCGCAGGGCTTCTTGTTCGGGGGAGGCTGGAGTCGGCGCTCGGGAGGGTTCGCGCTCGTGGTTTCGCGCTTCCCAATACTGACGGTTCACATCTGCCTGGCGGAGCACCTGCTGGTACTCAGCTTCCACCTCGTCACGATGCGCGGCCAAATAGGTGAGGATGTCACTCATCTGCTGATCGGTAAGATTGAACCAGTCTTGTACCAGCTTTGGCGGCCAATCAGCATGCAGATAATCCAGCAAAGCGTACAAGGTGATCCGTGTCCCAGCGATCGACAGGCCGCGGCTCGTGCGCACGACGGTCGATTGCCCATTTGATAACGCTTCCATAGTCGAATTCCTTGACATATCCCTTGCATCATTGTAGCACATGCGTTGGGTCATCTACAGCAATGCGTTGAGCCAATCCCATGCCCACGGCAGGGCGGGCACCGGGGTGGATGTGACGCCAAGGCGCAGAGGCGCGGAGGGTGTAACGCAGAGGCGCAGAGGCGCGGAGGCGCAGAGGTCTGAGGGAGGTTTCACGCGAATGTAGGGGCGCAGCAGCCCATAGGCCCCCCCCGTCAACAACCGGCCCCTCTCATCGCTGCTGCGCCCCCAGGCAGCGGTGGTGACTCGCGTTCAGCCTTGGGTGGTTACAAAACCCTTTACAGTGTCAAAAAGACAAAAAGACAAAAAGTCAAGAAGACGAAGATGAGGAGAACAAACGGGCAAGACGAAAACCGAAGATGTCGTAGGCGTAGCGCGGGAAGAAGACGTAGCGGAAAACGCACCGGGCGAGGTCTTTATTGTTGTAGTACGACGCGCCTCGTAGAACATATGAGTCACTCGCTTTTTCGCCCTCATTGTAAAGCATTTCCGCCCTGATCTCGCCTTTGAAGGGATACGTGGTGTACGGGGTGCTACACCATTCCCAGACATTGCCTGCCAGCTCTTCGGCCCCACAGGCGGCCCGTCCATGCGGGAAGAGCCCGACAACCGAGGGGCTGCCAATCCCGCTTGCATCAATGTTGGCTGGTATGCTGTTAGTTATACGGGGTGCTCCCGCACTTGTCAAGTCTGGCCACGCGCCCCAGGGGTAGGTACGCCGCCCATCCGCGCTCGTTCCACCAGGCAAACGCACAGGATAGGCGGCTGCGCGTTCCCATTCAGCTTCCGTCGGCAACCGTACCGTCTCGTGCGCCGGCAATCCGCCACAGAGGTGCAGCCATTCATTTGCCCACCAGGCAAATGCGGTTGCCGCATACCAGGTGACTGCAACCACCGGGTGGTTCCCTGTGCCAGCCAGATAGCGTGACCCCGGCCAAGTACCAGGTCGAAAACGTTCAGGCTTCTGGTCGTGGCGGGCCAGCCGTGGTTTCAGGCGTTCGGCTGCGGCCAGCGCCTCATGCTCTCCCCGTCCAGCCAGCGCTTCAAGAAAGACAAGATACTGGCGATTGGTCACTGGAAAACGGGCCAGCGCGTAGCTCGCGGTGATCGTGCAGTCAAAGGAGGGTTTTTCGTTATCACGTAGTCCAGCGTCATCGCCCATACGAAACGTGCCCGGACTGATCACGGTTGCCCAGTAGTCTTCGCGTCGCAGATCCAGCCCGGGCCGCTCATTGTCGGCACCAAAACGGTCGAGCATCATCGCGGCACGGTTGCGCAAGACCGGGTCAGGATGCACTTCTTCGCCAAACGCATAGCTGTGCAACCGCTTGAGCGTCTCACTCCGCAGGGGGGCGAGCTCGACCACGCGATCAACATCGGCATCATAGAGCGCGTCGGCGGCCAGCAGCACCGCATTGATCGCTTCGTCACGCGTTGTCAGCAGGCGCTCGATCAGTTGATGCGCCTTCTTTGTCGGTCCCTTAGTCGCCCAGTTGCCCACCGCCAGCAAGATTGTCTCGCGCCAGCGTCGGTTCGTCCAGTGCTGGTAGAGCTCTTCGATGCCCTGCTCACGGTTATCATAGGCCAGGGCCGTCAAATACTCTTGCAGCGTATAGTGGGCAAAGCTAAACCCGCCGTCACGCCGCTGCAGCAGGCCACTCTCGAGCGAGAGCGACTCGATCAGGTTGGCAATATAATTGTCGGCTGTTTCGTTATCCCAGGATTTGTAGGCCTGATACACAGGCCGCAAAATAGCTTGCGCCTCGCGCAGGCGTAACTCACGTCGCCCCTCTTCTTGCATCCACGCTGCGATCGCCTCAAGTCTGCGCCGAATCCCTTTCACACTCTCTTCGCCACCATAACGGGTCTTGCCCTCGTCATTGCCTGGCAGGCCACCCGTGATCTGTTGCGTGCGCCAGGTATCCAACAACAGATAGATCAAGCGATTGTAGAGTTCGGCGCGTTCACGCGGCAACCCGACCCCGGTATGAACCAGCAGCGCCATGCTCGTCAGCAAGAGCGGATTCGTCGCCATTTCAAAGAGGCGCGCATTGGCATCAATCAGCCCGCCCAGGTACGCGACGTGATCGTTGGCAACCTCGACGGCACGTTGTGAACGTGTCTTTTGCACCGCCCCAAACCAGTTGCCAAGCAATTGTTCAATCTCGTCACGCTTGAGCGGGCTCAGATGGCGCTCATCAAAGCCTGGCAGTTGCAGATCCTCAAACGGGCGACTGGCAACAAGGTAGCGATTCTTGCCATAATCCTGGATCAGATTGGCGATCAAACGCTGCATATAGTCCCGTTCACGCCGATCCCCGGTCTCATCCAGACCATCAAGCATCACCAGACACCCACCCTTCGCAAGCTGATGCGACGGAAAATCAGCGGCTAGGCGCACGCCCCGTTTATCCATCTGGGTCGAAATATAGTCATCAAGCCAATCAAGCAGCAATTTACTCGGTGCGCCCTGTAGTCCAGGCAACGCCTCGGCCTGGGCGCGCTTGAACTTCTCACGCACATAGGTCGCAACAAGCGTCAGGCGAATATAAAACGGCACCAGGGGCGTCGGCGCATGCAGATCAAGCAGTTCAGGTACCTTGTCCACCCGGCCTTCACGGCAGTCACAGGCCAGCACCAGGGCACCATACTGAAGCGTGGTCGTTTTGCCGCTGCCTGCATCACCGATCAGCAGCAAGCACGTACTGGTTGCTTCAACCGGCGCTTCATCAGCCGGCTCACCCCGGCGCGAGCGTTCACGTGGTTGCGCCTTCGCTTGTTGTTGCAGCAACGTCGGCTCGCTCAACATCCGATAGACACCCTGGCTACGATCCAACGCCTGATAGGCCTCTGGACGCACACGATACTCATCCTCAGGGTCAAAATCACCCCGAATCAACTTGAGGAAGCCCTCGATCTGCCCACGTTCAACCACCCGCAACGGCACATACACCTCCTCAAGCAGCAACTGCTCTTGCCGCTCACGTGCCCGAATGGGAATGATGGGCAGATGCTTCAACTCCTCTTCCAGCCAATCAAAATAGGCCGTCAGCCCGGACTGGCGTGCTTTTGCCTGCGCAGCTTTTTGACCTTCACCTTCAATAGTCTTTTCGCGTTGCTCCAGGCGCCGCCCAAGCAAGACCCGATACAAAAAATCGCCGAGGCCCTCACCCGTCTTGCCGACAACCCGGTACACGACAAACAATGCCGCAGCAACAAGCCCCACCCCCACGGCACCCCACAACCCAAAGCGTTGCAACAACTCAGCCCAGGTCGTTGTGATCTCACCAACCCCAACAAGCTCGGCAGGTGTGCGCGTTGCCGTCGGCACCACCGGCTCACTGGTCACCGTCGGCACTGGAGATGCGCCGGGTGATTGCGTCTGCGCCATAGCGACGGTTGTGATCGTTGCGACCGTTCCACCCGCCACCAGCACGACCAGAACCCAGCCAACAACCAGCAACCAACGCAGATCGTATCGCATAGCGCCTCATAGATAGATGGATAGCCAACAAGCCTCATCATACCGCAATACCCCACCGCCATCCACCGCAGGCAACGTTGCGCCCAGGGCTGATGCAAAGTCCGCTTGTCCGTCGGGCTGAAGCCCTCGGCTAGCGGTACAAAGCCCACCTGCGCGGGCTAAACAGGCCACGCAGGTGGCCTTTGCAACGGTAGCCGAGGCGTTTACGCCGACGGTACCGCAACAGACCTGACTTTGAATGGGGCCACGAAGAAACGAATACGTGCTTCACACCACCTGTCTTCGTATATTCGTGCGTGTTCTTCGTGGTCGGCGGCGCGACCGGGACATGTAGTTCACAGACTACTCAATCGGAAGAAAGCCGTGATCGGCGAGGATGGCCTGCCCTTCTGCCGTGCGTGCAAAGGCGACAAATGCCTCGGCCAGCGCAAGGTTTTGACTATCCGCGACAGGCGCAATGAGGTAGTTCGCACGCACATTCAACTCGTCGGGAATGGGGATCGCTTGCACCTTCTCGGCTTCGGCAGCGGCATCGGTGGCAAATACGATGGCCGCATCACCTTCACCAAGGACGATTTTGGCGAGCACGATGCGTGCCGACTCTTCGTAACTGACCACATTTGCGAGGACGCGCTCACGAAAATCTGCGCCAAAGGCGGGCTGCGCACTCGCTTGGTCGAGAAAGTCCAGGCTGTGTTGACCAATAGGCGCGACAGGATCAGCCAGGATTAGGCGCAAGCCTGGTTGTGCAAGCTCAGCCAGTTCCGTCACCTTCGCCGGGTTGTCATAAGGTGTGATGACCACGATGTGGTTATAGGCAAGCACGCTTTGGTCGTTCTCGTTGATCCGCCCACCCTCAACCGCCACACGCATCTGGGCCGCGTTTGCCGAAGCAAACACATCGGCAGGCGCACCTTCATTGATCTGTGCCGCCAGTTGCGCAGAGTTGGCGAAATTGAAGGTGACGACCGCCTCGGGCTACGCGGCCATAAAGGCTGTGCCAAGCGCCTCAAAGGCGTCGGTCAGCGAAGAGGCGGCAAACACCGTGATCTGACCCCGCAGCGTTGACCCCGCCGCGCCCGTCCCTGACACGGCTGCTTCGGGTGCGCTACCACAGCCAGCAAAAACCACCCAGAGCATCACCGCAGCCAGGGCGCGGATCGCACGTTGCATAGAACTCCCTTTGCTAAGCACCGCCCCTGTCCGCGCTCAGCCAGTAGCCCACGGTATGGGCAAGCATCAACCCAACCATGAGCGCTCCCCCTGGGACGGGTGAGGCTGTCTGTGTTGCTCGCATCCCAACGTAGAGGCCCAGTGGCAGGGTCAGCAGGATTGCGCTGACGACGAGCGGTGGAACGAGGTGCGGGGTGAGCATAAGCGGGAGCAGATAGGCCAGGGCGATCCATCCCCACCAGAGCCAGCGCAAGCGCGGGCCGAGGATGACCGCCAGGGTGCGTTTGCCGACCTGGGCATCAGCGGTGCGGTCGGCCCAGTGAACCCCTAGAATGCAGGTCATTGCAGCGGCGACGATCGGGGCGAGTTGCAGATAGACCGAGGACGGTGGCGTTCCACCAGCTGTAGCATAGGCCATCAAGGGCATCAACAACCCACCGAGCAGCGCATTGGTGATTTCACCCCAACCATGGCGCTCGAGTGCCAGTGGTGGCATAGAGTAGGCCCACCCGCCGATGAGACCGACCAGCAAGATGATCCCGGCGACCCCCGGAAGTAAACCGCTGCCAACTGCCCCCAGGCCGAGCACGATCGTCAGGGCGCTGACCACCAACGCCGCCTGGAGCGCCAGCGTGCGCGTTGCCAACCCAGACGCAATCGCCCCGCTCCCGCCCGAAATACCCGTGGCGACGGCGAGGGCGTCGGTGTCAGCATCAGCATACTCATCGGCGTAGTGCGCCGCCAGGTTGGCGAGCAGCGTGAGGGTGAGCGCAAGCAACTGGCGCTCCCAGGCAATGGGCAGACCCTCGTACTTCGCAATCGCGACGCCGACCGCATACGCTAGCCCTCCGCTGGCGAGAATGATGGGGCGACTCATCTGCCAGAGACCGCGCCACGGAAAGGATGCATCTGGCTGCTGCGACTTAGGCTGCTTCACGGTTTCTCGCTTCGATCAGTTAGGCAAGGTTTCAGGTTACTTTACAGTTTGGAGGCCTCCATCGCGTCCTGATGCGCTCGGCTCTTTCCTATTTTCTAGCTCCTAAATCCTTGTCTTAAGCGCAATTGGCTCATACCCGGGCACGACGGCCCGCAGGCGCTCGATCATCGGCGGCAGGACTTCGACCACGTAGTCAATCTCTTCGAGTGAGTTGCTGGCTCCAAGCGAGAAGCGTACCGAGCCATTTGCCTCGTCGGGGCTCATCCCCAGGGCCACCAGGACGTGCGATGGCTCGAGTGAGCCCGAGGTACACGCCGAGCCGCTGCTGGCGGCGATGCCGGCCTGGTCGAGCAGCAAGAGGATGCTTTCGCCCTCGACCCCGGCAAAGCCGAGGTTGGCATTGTTCGGCAGCCGCTCGTTGCGGTCGCCATTGAGCCAGCTCTGCGGTACGCGGTCGAGCAGACCATCAATCAGGCGCTCTCGGAGCATGCGCATCTGTGCCGCATAGCTGATGCGCCGTTCTTCGGCACGGGTGAGCGCCGCCGCCAACCCAACGATCCCTGGCACATTCTCGGTGCCTGCCCGCCGCCGCCGCTCCTGCGCTCCACCGTTGATCTGCGAGAGCAACGGTGTGCCTCGGCGTACATAGAGTAGCCCTGCCCCTTTGGGGCCATAGCATTTGTGCGCTGTCAGGCTCAGCAGATCAACCTTGAGTGCCTCAACATCGAGCGGCAATGACCCTGGTGCCTGCACTGCATCGGTATGCACCAGCACCCCACGCTCACGACAGAGCGCCCCGATGGCGGTGATCGGCTGGATGGTGCCAATTTCGTTGTTCGCATACATAATCGAGACCAGGACGGTCTCGGGACGCAGCGCCTGCGCAAGCGCTTCAGGCTCAACCAGGCCGGCTGTATTGACGGGCAAGACGGTTACGGCAAAGCCATCGTGGGTCAGATACTCGGCGGCGTGCAGCACCGCGTGATGCTCAATCGCACTGACGATCACATGTGCCCCTTTGCCACGGACGCGCTGAGCCAGGGCTGCGCCCTTGACCGCCAGATTCGCCCCCTCACTGCCCCCGCCCGTAAAGACGATCTCGCGACGGGTACATCCAAGCACCAACGCCACCTGCTCACGCGCATCATCAAGCGCTTGCAGGGCCACGCGCCCGGCATGATGGATGCTCGAAGGATTGCCGGCATATTGCGTAAAATAGGGCAACATCGCCTCGAGAACCTCGGGATCAACCGGGGTCGTTGAGGCATGATCGAGATAAATCTGGCGCTCGCGCATAGGTTGAGTTGTCCCTTGCTATGGAGGGCTGACGCCCTAAAACCTATGCTTATGCGAGGGTAAACGACCAGCGTCGCTGGTCGTTTACCCTCGCATAAGCGAGATTCCTGGGGGCCTGTGGCCCCAAACCTGGCTTCGTTCGCTGGGCAAACGGCCAGCAACGCTAGCCGTTTGCCCAGCGAACGAACGACTCCTGGGGGCTTGCGAACACCCATATGTATGAATGTTAGGGCTACCGCCCTCAACCCCCGTGCGTATGCTGGTGCCAAGACAGCGAAGCTGTCTTGGCACCAGCATACACGCGAGCTTCGTTGGGGCCGCAGGCCCCACGAAGCTCGCCGGAGGCCTTCCTTTTCTAGTATACCATATCAATAAATCGAACACCCGTTCGTTAAACTCTTGACAATAGAACAAATGAACGTATGACAGATCTCGGATCGCTGACGAGGGTTTTATCCCACACAAATGAGGGATTCATGTGGGATAGTGTGGGATAGTGTGGGTATATCAGGCTGATGAGTGTAAAACGATTGTGTTGATGGGTCAGTGCCGCCCTTGCCTCATTCGTATATAATAGGGCTGCAACTTCCCCTTCTTGTGGCACGTCTTATCCACAAGAAATTGGCTGGCTTGGTTGTGAAGGAGAATGCATATGGCTATGATACGACAATCGTCGGTTCCCGAAATGCTTACCCAGAGCACGGATCTGATGACCAATCCGACCGTCGAGAAGTTCGAGCGCTACGAGCGCTATGGCACCCTCGGCAATGCGGCGGTCTATGTGCTGGTAGCTATTGCTATCTCGGCCGTGCTTGGCTTTGTTGGTTCGTTCTTGCCTGGTACGCCTCGTCCCAGTGTCCTGGGCGTCTTTGATACCATCCTGCGCGGCTTGGCCCAGTTCTTTATCTTTACTGGCATGGTCTACTTTATGGGCAAGAAACTCTATGCTGGTGATGGTACCTGGGACGAAGTGGCCTATACTTTCTCCCTCTTTATTGCGCCACTGATTGCCCTTGGGGCTGTGATTACGTTCATTGTCACGCTCTTTGCCTGGATCCCGTTCATTGGTGCCCTCGTCGGTCTCATTGGTGTACTGGTGAGCCTGGTGTTGCTGGTGGTGCAGATCTACTACGCTTATCTGGGTGTTCAGTCGAGCATGAACTTGCGCGACTCGACTCAGACGTTGATTGTGCTTGTCTTGTCGTTTCTCGCGTCGGGTCTGATCATGGGCATTATCTCCTGGCTCTTGTAGATCTATGAAATTTCTCCATCTGGCCGATCTCCATCTTGGCGTTGAAAATTACGGGCGTGTCGATCCGGCAACGGGTCTGCACACCCGTTTCCTTGATTATCTTGATCGGCTTGATGATGCGCTTGCCTTTGGGCTCGCCGAGCAGGTCGATCTGGTCTTGATTGCCGGCGATATCTATAAAACACGTGCCCCCAATCCGACCCATCAGCGTGAGTTTGCCCGTCGGATCAACCGTGTTCGCTCAGCCGGGGTGCCGGTCTTTATTCTGACCGGCAATCACGATATCTCGCCGGCACTGGGCAAAGCCCATTCGGTCGCGATCTTCGATGCCTTGGGGGTCGAGGGGGTCACGATTGCCGATCGGCTGGCGTTGCATGTGATCCCGACGGCCTCAGGCCCGCTGCAGATTATGGCGATCCCCTGGGTGACGCGCCACATGTTGATGACCCGCGAAGAGATGCGCAATGCGTCGTTTGTCCAGATTGATTATGAACTGCGTCGCCGCCTCGAGCGCTTTGTGATCGAGACCGCAGCCAAACTCGATCCGGCCTTGCCTGCGATCATTGCCTTCCATGGGAGTCTCGATGGCGCTGAGGTTGGGGCCGAACGCGCGATGACTCTTGGGCAGGATCTCGTGTTGCCCCGTTCCGTGATGGCGCAGCCTGGCGTTGCTTATGTTGCGCTCGGCCATATCCATAAGCATCAGGCCCTCGCGCACGATCCGCCGATGGTCTACCCTGGGAGTCTCGAACGGGTTGACTTTGGTGAATTTGCCGATCCCAAGGGCTGTGTGCTCGTGACGATCGAAGGCAATCAGGCCCGTTGGCAGTTTCATCAGTTGCCGGCTCGTCCTTTTGTCACTATTCAACACGATGTGCGCTTGAGTAGCGACCCGATGGGCTTGATCCAGACGCTGATCGCTCGCCACGATCTGCGCGAAGCAGTCGTTCGCCTCAACCTCCAGGCTACCCGTGAACAGGTGCCTCTGCTCCGCGAGGATCTGCTGCGTACGATGCTCTCGGACGCGGGCTCTTTTGTGATTGCTGCGATCACCATTGACGTTGAACGCACGGGGCGGCGCCGCATCGCTGGCCTTGAACAAGAATTAGTTGGGAGTTTGACGCCCCGGCGTGCCCTTGAACTCTATCTCAAGCATAAGCAGCCCCCGCTTGCCCCCGCCCGCATCGCGGCTTTGCTGGCGGCTGCCGATGAATTGATTGCTGGTGAACCGTAGGTTGTCAGACCTCCTTTTCAGACCGCCTCTGAGGTCTGACGCCCCCGCACCCTAACGGTAGTAGCCCGAAAGGAGGCCCGGTGTGCCATTTAAGCAAGCCCCTTTCGATCCCCAACGGGCCCGCCAGCTCCACGCCCAACTGGTTGAGCAATTGATGGGTGATGGTCTGCTCGATGATCCAGAGCTTGCGCGGGCCTTTCAGATTGTGCCACGCCACCTTTTTCTGCCCGACCATACGCTTGAACAGATCTACAGTGACCAGGCGCTCGCCGTCAAACGCAAAGCCGGGGCTTGGGTCAGTTCGTCGTCGCAGCCTGGCATGATGGCAATTATGCTGGCCCAGCTCGGTCTGCAACCGGGACACCGCGTGCTCGAGATTGGCACCGGTACGGGGTACAACGCGGCCCTGATCGCAGCCATTGTCGGCGCGACCGGGCGGGTGGTCAGTGTTGATCTGGAAGCTGATTTGATTAAAGCTGCCCGCGTCCACCTCGACCAAGCCGGCTACCCCGAGGTTGACCTTCGTCACGCCGATGGTGCGCTGGGTGCGCCCGATGCGGCCCCTTTTGACCGGATTATCGTCACCGCCGGGGCCTGGGATCTCGTGCCAGCCTGGCGCACGCAGCTTGTCCCTGGCGGGCGTATTGTTGTCCCGATGACGATCTTTCCCTCGTTGATGCTCTCACTTGCCTTCGAGCAACGCGGCTCGGTCTGGGAAGCGCTCTCGGCGCATCCCTGCGGTTTTGTCTTGCTCCGCGGTAGCGAAGCCCATCCCGGACGCGACTGGACATCGCCGCGCCTCGTTCTGCATCCGCGTGACGAACGCACTACCGCCATTCGCTCCTCCGCCACCATCGAAAAAGAGTGGAGTCAGATCGTCGTCGTCTGGGACGAACCTCACTCACCACTCAGCACCTCTAACCCGTAACGAGCGTGGTGATTGAGCGGATTGATCGCCAGCACATTTTGCAGCGCCGTCCGTTGATCTTCGATGTCGTCAACGGCCCCACTGAGCCAGAGCCACCCCTCTTCGTTGGTTTCATCGGCTTCAACAACGCGCAACAGCAATTCAAGCGCACGCTCGCGATCACCCTCTTGCAAGGCGACCGCCCCTTCGTAAAGCCATTCGGCGATTTGATCATGATCCATCGGAACCTTCACCCCTTTCGTAATGGTCAGTGTGTGGTGATCGTCCTGGCGGCGGATTCATTGCTGGAAAACCGTTAGCCCTTTGCGTCTTTGCGCCTTTGGCAAGGTTTCAGGTTACTTTACAGTTTGGAGGCCTCCATCGCGTCCTGATGCGCTCGGCTCTTTCCTATTTTCTAGCTCCTAAATCCTTGTCTTTGCGTCACATCATCAGAAGCCTTATTACCCAGGCTAATTATCTCAGCGAGAATGCTGACCGCAATCTCTGCCGGGGTCTTTGCCCCAATGGCAAGCCCGATTGGGCCTTTGATCCGGCTGAGCGCTGCGTCATCGAAGCCTTCAGCGCGCAGCCGTTCGAGCCGCCGGGCATGGGTTTTGGTGCTGCCGAGCGCACCGATATAGCGTGCTGGCGATTGCAGCGCCACCCGCAGCGCCGGATCGTCAAGTTTAGGATCGTGCGTCAACACGGCGACAGCGCTGCGCGCATCGAGGCGCCCGGTCAGGGCTTCATCCGGCCACGCGACGATCAGTTCATCAACATGGGCAAAGCGCTCGGGGCTGGCAAAAGCTGGTCGTGCATCAATGACGATCGTACGCATGCCAATCAGTTGGGCCATGGTGGCTAGTCCGACGGCAATATGCACGCCCCCTACAAGAAAAAGCTTGGCTGGTGGATTGAAACTTGCCACAAAGATGTGGATTGCCCCTTGTTCTGCTTCAATGATCCGGCTTGTGCCGTGAGCAAGCAGATCGGTCGTTGTTGTGCTGACCGTCTGATCAAGCCCCACCCGGCCCAACGTACCGTGGCTGCGACCTCCCGCCTCAACTACCAACTGCGCACCCACATACCCGTCCCCCGCGATGACCGTTGCGACGGCAATGGCTCGTTCTTCCAGCAGCGCGGCACGTACGAGCGGATAGACGCTTGTGGTGTCCAGCGGGGCCACCAAGACCTCGATCGTGCCCCCACACGCCAACCCGACCTCCCAGGCTGTCTCGTCGCTAACGCCAAACGTGAGTAAGCGCGCCTGACCGCTGGCTAACACGGTCTGGGCCTGCTCGACCACGGCACCCTCGACGCATCCGCCGCTCACCGAGCCAGCCATGCGCCCGCTGGCCGTGACGGCCATCATCGCCCCGACCTGGCGCGGCGACGAGCCCATCGTCTGTACTACTGTCGCCACCGCCACCTGCTCGCCAGCAGCCAGCCATTGATCAAGCTCTGGGATCAATTCACGCATAACCTGATTGCCCTCTTGTTCCTCTGTTTAGGCTGCTGTCGCGCAACCCTCGGGGCCACAAACCACTAGCATGCGCCTCACAGAGCGGGCGTTAGCCCGCTCTGTGAGGCTCGATCAACTCAAGCATCTTCTGCACTAGGGCTTGATCAAGCTCATCGAGTTTTTGCCCTAGCACGCTCAGGTTCCGTTCGCCCTGCCAGATCTGGCTCACGACCTGGCGCAGTTGCCACCCTTTGCGTTCCAGTTCAACCAGGGCGATCTCGATATCGGCACGTTCGCGCTCATCACCTGTCGCGACCGCAGCAATGCCCTGCAGCAACGGCTCAAATTGACGAAGCGCCTCGGTCACATCATCATCGTTGCGTGCGGTACTGACGACCCCGGCGGTCATCAAGCGCTCAAGGATAAGCTCGCGTTCAGCCAGGGGCAGGGCGTCCAGGGCAAACTGAAGCCCCTCGACATCACCGCGCTCGAGTGCACCGCGCACCGCCGGCGGGAGACTGGTGAGCAGATCGTCGGTCAAGCCGGTATGGGCATCTTCGGCGGCAAAACGATGGCGTTCGGCAAAATCGGTCAGGCCAAGCTGCGCAAAGAGCGAGGCAGCCTCTTCGAGATAAGGCCGCGCAAGATCGGGCCGCCCGCGACGGCGCAGGGCCCACCCATAATTGCCAATCTGAGCCGCCGCCGCATACTGTTCCCCCGCTGCCCAGTAGAGCTTGACCGCTTGATTGAGCAGATCGGTTGCCTGCGGCAGATCGCCCTGCTCAAGCAACTCGTGCCCACGCTTGATCAAGACATCGGCTTGGGCTTTCGGATTATTTATTGCCATAACCTACGACTCGCTACCGTTAATCGGTGTATACTGCATACAGTTATAGTTGCATTATATATCAATCAGGCTGGACGTTAGGCCGGTCTGGCGCACATCTGAGGAGTCTTGGCCCACTTGCCCCTTCCTGCCGTGGCCGTCAACGGCTCGGTTGGTGGATAGCGAAGGCCAGATTCTACTTTTCTTGCTCCTCAATCCTTGGCGAAGATGATGACACAGCGTCTCTTGATCGTGCTCACAACCTTCCTGGTCATTGGCCTCGTTGCGTTTGCCATTGTGGGCAACAGTTGGGCCAATCGTCCACAGACTTATACCCCTCAAGGGCCAGGGGAGGTCTATCTTGCCCTGGGTGATTCGTTGCCCTGGGGTTTTCGGCTCGACGACCGTCAGCAGGACAGTTTCCCCGGCTTGATTGTGGCGAGCCTGGGCTCTTCTGCTTCGCTCGAGTTGGTCAATCTGGCGGTGCCGGGCGAGACGAGTAGCTCGTTTGTCGCCAGTCAACTGCCGCGTGCACTGGCCTATCTGCGCGAGGTGCGTGCGCAAGGCCGCAGCGTGAGTCCGATTACGTTGACGATCGGAGGGAACGACCTGATCAGGGTGGAGCGTGCCAGTGCGCCTGAGCGTGCAGAGGCGATCCAGCGCTTTCAGCGCAATCTTGCCGCAGCGCTCGATCAACTCCGTGCGGCGGCTGGTGCGCAGGCTGATCTTGCGGTGATGACCTACTACAACCCGTATGGCGGCGATCCCGCGCTTGAAGGCAGTGATGCCTACTGGGTTGAGCGCCTCAATCAGGTGATCCGCGCCGAGGCAGGCCGTCGTGGCGTCGCGGTTGCCGAGGTCTATACCGCCTTTGTCGGTGGGCGTGAGTATACCCACACCTTTGCTCTTTTTGATGATGTACACGCCAATGCTCAAGGCCATCGCCTGATTGCCGAGACCTTTTTGCAGGCGCTCAGCTACGAAACCGTCCAGCGCTAAATTCCTCCTCCCATTCCGCTTGGGGGCAATGAGGTCGGCAAAGTTGGCCTCGTGACCTCAAGCAGTGCCTTTCTGTTGCCAGATGCTCAGCTACAGTTAATATTCTATTACCGCACAAGCTGCTCGCACAGCGTACAGTCTGCATATATTCGCCCACGAAGTGTTTTTGTGGGTTCCTGGCGGCTATTTTCCCCCACTGTTGCGCGTGAGTGAGGCTCTGTATGGCAAATTCCGATGCATTTCTGGTCTATCCACGACAGGAGTTCCGTGCCCGTCCGGTTGCCGAGCGTCTGCAGGATTATCACGAGATCTATCAGCATGTTGAACCAGGGACGTTGATGCAGCAGGGCGAGCGTTGTCTCGACTGTGGCATTCCCTATTGTCACGTGGCTTGCCCCCTCGGCAACTACATTCCTGCCTGGAATAGTCTGGTGGCCGAGGGCGATTGGCAACGAGCGTGTGCTCAGGTGCATGCCGATAATAACTTTCCCGAGTTTACCGGCCATCTCTGCCCTGCTTTGTGTGAAGGTTCGTGTACCCTTGGGCTCAACTTTGCCCCGGTCTCGATCCGGATGCTTGAGCTTGAAGCGGTTGAGCGTGGGTTTGCCGAAGGTTGGATTAAACCGCAGCCCCCTCGTTTCCTCACGGGCAAGCGTGTTGCCGTCGTTGGCTCGGGGCCTGCGGGTCTGGCGGCAGCGCAGCAATTGCGGCGGATGGGCCACGAGGTGACGGTCTTTGAGCGTGACGATCGCCCGGGCGGTCTCTTGCGCTATGGCATTCCCGATTTCAAGCTCGAAAAGCAGATCCTCGATCGCCGTCTGGCGCAACTTGAAGCTGAAGGCGTGCTCTTCCGCACCGGCGTCCATGTTGGGGTCGATCTCGAGGCCGAGCAGCTGTGCTGCAATTTTGATGCGGTCTTGCTCGCCGGTGGTGCCCAGCAGCCCCGCGATCTCGCTGTCGAGGGCCGCGAGCTCAAGGGGGTCCATTTTGCGATGGAGTTTTTGAGCCAGCAGAATCGGCGTGGCGCCGGCGATTCCATCGAGCCTGCCTATGAACTGACCGCCCGAGGCAAGCGTGTGCTTGTCATCGGTGGTGGCGATACAGGGGCCGATTGTGTGGGCACGTCGCTGCGTCAGGGTGCGCTTGCGGTTACCTCGTTTGAACTGTTGCCGCAACCACCAATCCAGCGCTCGGCTGACAATCCCTGGCCCGAATGGCCGCGGGTGCAGCGCCCATCTTCTTCACACGAAGAGGGCGGCGAACGGCGTTATTGCGTGCTGACTCAACGTCTGCTTGGCAATGCCCAGGGCCACGTCGAGGCGGTCGAGGCGGTTGAGGTTCGCTGGGTCGCCGATGATCAGGGCGGCAAGCGCATGGAAGTTGTGCCTGACTCGCAGTTTACCCTGCCCTGCGATCTTGTGCTGCTGGCAATGGGCTTTACCGGGCCTGTCCGTGGTGGTCTGCTTGAGCAACTCGGGGTTGGCCTCAACGAGCGTGGTGCCCTTGCCACCAATGCCCAGAAGATGACGTCGCGCCCCGGTGTCTTTGCCGCCGGCGATATGAGTCGCGGCCAATCGCTCGTCGTCTGGGCAATTGCGGAAGGCCGCGCCGCTGCTGAAGGGATCAATCAGTTTCTGGCGGGGTAGGTGCCGTAGAACCCGTGTGTCGCTGCCAAGCGCGCCAGCATTGCTGGCGCGCTTGGCAGTGCTAATTTATGAGGCCTTGGGCTGCACACGCTGCTTCATATAGGTTCGCACGGCCAAGACCGTGAGCGTGATCGCCGTCAATGGCAAGACGAACGCGATCATGACGTTGCTGTACGCGGGCAAGGCTTCATGCTGGGTTGCCGCAAGAATCAGATAGGCCGTATACGCAATGTAGTAGCCCATAAACAGGAACCCCTCCCAGCGGGCAATCATCATGCGGGTAAAGAAGATCGGCAGACACGCGACGGCGACCGCGATCATCACGGGAATGTCAAAGACAATCGCTGACTGCGGTATCCCGATGCCATTTGGGGTCACCAGGGCTGCGATGCCCAGGATGCCCAGGATGTTGAAGATGTTGCTGCCGACGACATTGCCTACCGCGAGATCCCGTTCATTGCGGATCGTTGCAATCACTGAGGTGACAACCTCGGGCAGCGACGTGCCAACCGCGACAATCGTGAGCCCGATGATCACATCGCTCACCCCCAGCGCCTGCGCCAGTTCAACCGCCCCGTCAACGAGCCAGCCAGCCCCCAGCACAAGCACAACGAGCCCTCCCACAACCAGGCCAACATTGATCAGAATCTGCTGCGCGTCGGCTTTTGGCCTTGGCGTTTGTGCCACCCCAAGTTTTTCAGCCGCAGCTTCATGTTGAGCCGTCTCCTGGCGGCTGCTGATCACAGACCAGGTGACATAACTCAGAATGCCAATGAAGAGCCCCAGTCCCTCGATCCGCGTAATGCGCCCATCCATCGCCAGCAAGCCTAGCAAGAACGAAACGCCGATCATCAGCGGTACTTCGCGGCGTACCACCTGGAGCGAGACAATCAGCGGGGCAATGAGGGCGCAGAGCCCCAGGATGAACAGGACATTGAAGATGTTGCTGCCCACGACATTGCCCAGCGCAATGTCGGCATTGCCACTGAGCCCGGCCTGAAGACTGACAGCCAGTTCAGGTGAACTCGTTCCAAATGAGACGACAGTGAGCCCGATGACCAGCGGTGAGATGCCTGCGACCGCTGCTAGGGCCGACGCGCCTCGTACAAGCAATTCGCCCCCGATTACAAGACAAACTAAACCAAGCACAATGAGTCCGAGCGAAATCCAATCCATAAGGGCGCCTGACCTCTGTTGTTATCATGAAGCTGATCCAGTATTCCCTAAGGATGATACCATAGGTTGCTGAGCGGGCTTTGTTGCGTCGTCTGTCAACAAGGTTTCCCAATGCTTTGACGTAAAGGCGCAAAGGCGCAAAGGGTCTCAGGCCTTCACACGGCCGACGATGCCATTGCCCGAGATCTTTACCGAATTTCAATACTATCCTCTTGCCAAACGGGGTACTATAAAGGCACTATTGTGCGTCTTCTGTATTGAACACAAAGGAGTAGTCTGTGCATCGTCTGGTTCATCTTGTTTGGCGTCGGTTTTTGCCGCTCTTATTGCTGTTCGGTCTGCTTGCCGCGGTTGCTATTCCGGCTGCTCGTGCTAATGACGAGCCTTCGTTGGCGGTGACGCAAGCCCTGTTTACCCGTGATGCTTCAGCCAATGAGGCCACGCAACTCGATGAGTTGGTGCCTGGTATACGGGCCGAGTTGCGTACCACCGTTACGAATCGCACCGATGCGCCGATCTTTGTGAAGATCAGTTGGCAGGAAGTGACCATTGGGGCGGCTACCGCCACCGAGCAAGATCCTGATGAGGAAGAGGTTCTCCGCCTGGCCGGTGGTGAAGCACGCAGTTTTGCCCGTCCTGTGCCTCCGATGCCGCTGATGGAGCCAACTTTTCAGGCGACGCTTGTTGATCAAGTGTTGACAAGTACGGTGACAGCCTGTGTTCTGGCGAATCCTGATGCGGTTGACGATCCTTGCCCTGACCCCGAGCTGGCACCTGCTACGTCGGTGCGTCATGTCTTGAACATCCCGATCCGTATCAATGATCTTGGTGATGCGCCCGATAGCACGAATCACGCTGGTGTGTCTATGCTGGCGTATCCTACTATTCAGGCGGATTTTCCGACCGTCTTTGCGCCCGCGACCGGCACTCCCTCTGGGCCGCTGCATGTTGATCCACGTCCGTTCCACCTTGGCCCACGGGTCAGCCTTGAGGCTGAAGCTGATGTTGGACCCGATCAGGATCCACGCAATAATCTTGTGCCATCTGCTAATCGTCCCGATAACGATCGTGCCGATGATGGCATCCGGCTTGATCCCGCTACGCTCAAGCATTGCGAACCAGCCAGGGTTGGTGCACTGGTCTTTGTAGCACCTGCGTTCAAGGCGGCTGCGCTTGAAGCAGGCGTGACCAAGGGCTACCTCAATATCTGGCTCGATGGCAATCGCGATGGCGATTGGGCCGATGCGGTTGAGTGTCCCGAGGGGAGCAGCGCCGCTGTTGCGGTTGAGCATATCCTGATTGATGCCCCGATTGATCTGGCGAGCCTCAACCCTGGCCTCAATCCGTTGACCTTCACAACCGGTGCGGTGCCGTGGCCTGATGCGTTGCAAGAGCGTCCGGCCTGGCTGCGGGCGACCTTGAGCCTTGAGCCTTCGACCAAACCGTTGACGGTCGGCGAGGTGCGCTATGGCGATGGCCGCGGCCTCGAAGATGCCCAGGGCAACGCGTTGCGCTTCCGCCATGGGGAGACCGAGGATTATCTGCTCAATCGCCGCGGCGCAGCGACTCAACCCGAGTTGCAGGTGCGCAAGGTGGGTCGCGTTGTCTTCGATGCGGATCTTGGTGAACGCATTGCGGTCTGGTTGATCGAGTATCGCAATACGGGCAGTGCGGTGGCCGAAAATGTGGTGATCACTGATGCCATCACTGGTCAGAATATCAACGATTTGCTCATTGATGTGCAGAGCAACCCCGAAGTTGAGCCAACGGCCGAAGAGAATCGGCTCAGCTTTGCCGTTGGCAAGCTTGACCCTGATACCGGTGGGCGCATTGTTGTGCGTACCCGCCTTCCGGCCACGACCGGGCGTGCGACGCTGATCAATACGGCCACGATGCGTGCTGACGCCACCAGCAATGCCAATGCGTCGGCTACGGTGCGCATTGGCCTGCCCGCGCCAGTCATTGTTGCCCCTGGCTCGGGGGTGACGTGCAATGTTGAGGTGACGGTGCGTGGCCTTGCGACCCCGGGGGCCGAGGTGCGCCTCTTCAACGCGAGCGGGGCTACCGTTGGTTCACCGACGACGGCAGGGCCAAATGGGCGCTGGCAAATTGCTGTCACCCTGAACCAGGGGCGCAATCAACTCTATGCGCAGGCCCGCCTTGGTGAGCAAACAAGTCCACGTTCGGCCCCCCTGGCGATCTTTGTGAATCCGAATCTGCCCTTCGATCCGCTGAGCATGGTCTTTAGCGAAGAAGGCACGAATACACGGACGCACCCAGAGGATCGCCGTGGCCTTACGGCCACCGATGGCTGGTTTGTCCATTTGCGCCCCAATACCACCTATACCTTCAGTGTCCGTTCGTGCTGTGACGACGCCGAAGCGGCCTTGACCTTGCAAATACGGGGGCTTGATCCGATCGCGTTGACCGATGCAACCGGCAATGGCATCTATACCGGTACCTTTACCACCGGGGATCTGGCTGAGGATGTAGCGTTCCGGTTGGCCGTTACCTGCGGTGCGCAAAACACTGAAAGTAATGGATTGCTAACGTCCTTCGAGGACGTGCAGATCCTCGATGGCCGTACCGATACGCCAATCGTCACCGCCACCGTGACGTTCTATCGCATGACAACGGATGGCTTCAGCGACGTGCCGCTCGACTATCAGGATGACGAATTCCAGAACCCGATCAATCCTGATGCCAATGGGCGCTTTGGCTTTACCGTCAACCCCCGCTCTCTGCTCGTGCGGGTTCAGGCCGATGGCTTCCAACCCATGATCATTCGCAGCAGCAATGGGTTGGGCAACTTTGAGATCCAGGATCTGCTGAGCGTGCCGCGGGTTGCCCCTTCGGGTGAGCCGGAAGATGGTCTGGGCTTGATTGGGCCTGCCTATCACTGGGGGCCATTGACGGCAACGCTCCGCCTTTCGCCCTTGTTTGGTGGGGGGGGCCGCTATCGCCAGATCATCGGTTCATCTGGCTTTGAGGGATCGTCGCTCGCTATTCAACCTGGCTCGGTCGTCGAGTTTGTCAACAGCGATATCTGGGAAAACGAGCTTTTGGTGCCGCGCCAACCCGAAGCCTCGCCCGATCCTCGCCCCCGTGTGGATCCTCAACACGGTGACCATGATCACGATCAAGAAGTATTGGTTACGACAGGTCTGATCCCCCCTGGCGGCAGCTTCTTTGCCACCTTTGACGAACCTGGGGTCTATACGATAGGTGATGCTGAAAATGGCTTCAATACGCTCACTGTGCTTGTTGAAGCCTCGGCACCCCCGCCCGGAGGACGCTTCCAGGTCTTCTTGCCCGTGCTCCAACGCTAACGGGTTCTTTCCAGCAGTTCCGCTGTAGGGTAGCGTAAGAGGCTAGCTTTGCTAGCCTCTTACGCTACCCTACGCGGGGCATGGGGGAGGCTCGGGCGATTGCATCATACGAAACCGGATACAATGGGGCACCCGCAAGGGGTACCCGTACCGGGGTGGGGCACCCGCGAGGGGTGCCCCTACATGGCCGGGGGCCGAACCCGGTGTAGGGGCACCCCTTGCGGCCCTTGCGGGTGCCCTTGCGGGTGCCCTGGTGGGATGCATACACGGAAGATGCAATCGCCCTTTGGGGGAGGCTTCGCCTCCGCAAACCCCAGTTTTTGGTTCGTTTTGGCGGCTTCGCCGCCAAAACGAACCAAAAACTCGCGTGGCGCGGCGCAGCCGCGCCACACTCCTCGCCGGAGGCGACCTTACTGAAATAGCCCGTAAAGCCCAGGAGCTTTTAGCCCTGGGATAGAAGGGCTTCACTCGCTTTAGCCGCTTTAGATGTTG
>NZ_RYFF01000059.1 GCF_004138165.1 Candidatus Chloroploca sp. Khr17 | reverse complement strand
GGGGGGGGGTGGGGGCACGGCGCCGCCGTGCCCGTACAGGGGTGTATAATCGGTGGCACGTGACGGCTCCCAGGGCCAAGGCCCATGGGCTTCTGAGTGTGCCGCCCCACACTCATTCGGTTACAACTGAAGGGATTGGAGACCCCGATGAAGAAGGTTGAGCGCCGCATTGTGATCGCGTCCCATCACCAGCCCACAGTGTGGGCAGGTATGGATGCGTTCGCTCAATGCCTTCGGCACGAGTTCGCCACAGGACGAACACAGCTTGGTCGTGTTTTTGGGGTTCACCAGAATCACCCGCCGCCCAGCTTCTTCCGCTTTGGCGATGGTCATCTGCATGAACTGCGTCCATGCCACATCCAAGATGCTTGTACGCATCCCACGGCTACGGCCCATCTCCATTGGGGCCAGGTCTTCAAACACCATCACCTGATAGGCGTTCACCAGCTCGCGGCTGCGCTTGTGGGCGAAGTCGCTGCGTCGGTTGGCAATCCGCTCGTGGATACGGGCCAGGATGCCCTTCTGCTTGGCGTGCTCGGGCCAGTTTTGGGCGTTCTTCGCCGCATCCTTCCGCTGCTGGACGCGCTTCAGGTCAGCTTCGTCGCGCCGGTAGAAGCGCGGGTTCTCGATCTCCGCGCCGGTCGAGAGCGTGGCAAAGGACGCCAGCCCCACATCCACACCCACCACGTTGCCGGTTGGCGGCAGCGGCTCGGCCTCGGTCGCGCACGAGAAGCAGGCATACCATGTACCCGTGCGGGCGCGGGTGAGCGTCACCGTCTTCGGCGTGCCCTCGACGGGTCGATGCAGGACGACATGCACGGCCCCGACTTTCGCGAGGATCAGCCGGTCGCCGTCCAGGCGCACGCCGTTGCCGTACTGCGGATAGGTGATCGAGTCATATCGACCGAAACCCTTGAAGCGCGGGAAACCGACTTCTTCGGCCCGCTCCCGTACGCGACGAAAGAAGGCTTGAAAGGCGCGATCCACCCGCACGCAGACGTTTTGCAGCACCTGGCTATGGACGAGTTTCAGCGCGGGGCGTGCCAACTTCCACACCGGAAGCATCGTGATCGTGTCGTAGACACGCAACGACTCGCCGCGCTCTTCATACGCCCGCTTGCGCTCGGCAAGCGTCTCGTTATACACCCAGCGGCATTCCTCAAGCTGCTGCTCAAGCATACGCCGCTGGCCGTTCGTGAGATAGACTCGATATTTGAAGCTTTTGCGCATGCCTTTATGTTACCACGACTTCGCATAAATAGCAAGTCTGTGCTCTTTGAGCTCAAGCCGCTCAAGCTGATGAAGCCCTTCTATCCCAGGGCGAAAGCTCCTGGGTTTTACGGGCTAGATTCATAATGGCCAGTCTCTCTAGGAGGAGCGATCATGGAAGCCATCTGGGAGTGGGGTATTGGGTTGGTTTTAGCCCTCCAGCCGGACAGTGGTGGACTCGCGTTGTTCTGGCGGGCCTTGAGTCTCCTTGGTGATGAGGTCTTTTTTCTGTTGTTGATACCATTGCTCTTCTGGTGTATCAGTCCAATCCTGAGTATTCGCGTGGGTATGGTCTTGTTGCTCAATACCACGGTCAACACGGCCTTCAAATTGGCTTTGGCGGGGCCGCGGCCTTTCTGGTACAGTGCAGAGGTGCGGGCGCTGACCGCCGAGGGTTCGTTTGGCATTCCCTCGGGCCATGCGCAGAATACGGTCGGGGTGTGGGGGGCGTTTGCCGCCAGCGTTGCTCGCCCCTGGGCCTGGGTCGGGGTGGGGCTCTTGGCGATCCTGGTCGGCCTCTCGCGCATGGCGCTGGGCGTGCATTTTCCTAGCGATGTGCTGTTCGGTTGGCTGCTGGGAGGGTTGACGCTGGCGGCGTTTATGGCCTGGAGCGAGCCGATCTGGCAGCGGGTGAAGGATCGCGCCTTGAACGTGAAGCTCGTGCTGACCTTCCTGGCTTCGCTGGTGCTGGTTGGTGTGCCAACCCTGGTGCTGGCGCTCTTGGGTGAGCGCGACCTGCCTGCGATTTGGCTTGAGCATGCGGCCATGGCCTTGCCCAACGATCCAATCCATCCCTGGTCACTCGAAACAGCGGTGACCGTCGGCGGTACCTGGTTTGGCTTTACCGCTGGGGCCTTGCTGCTCTGGACGCAGGGAGGACTGGATGTGCGCGGCCCCTGGTGGCAGCGGGTGCTCCGCTTTGTCCTGGGGATCATTGTCGTGATCGTGCTCTGGGCGGGCCTGGGCGCGCTCTTCCCGCGTGATGAGACCTTTGTGGCAGGGATGCTTCGTTATGTGCGCTACACGCTGATCGGCTTTTGGATCGCTTTTGGTGCCCCACTGCTCTTTCGCCGCCTAGGCCTGCTGGTGTAGCAAGGCGATTGCATCTTCTTCCGTCGCCGTGAACGGCTCGGCTTCTGGCGAGCGAAGGCCACCTTCGTGGCCTGATCCAGCCGGCGAAGGCCGGCTTTGCCCTGCGTAGCCGAGGCGTTTACGCCGACGGTGGGGGCGGATGGGCGCGCTCTGACCCTCTGACGGCCCTCACCAACGGAAGCGGTTAGACCGTCTTCTCGATCACCAACAGCAGTTGACCTTCCTGGACGATGTCGTTCAGCTTGACGCAGATCTCGGCGATGCGGCCATCGAACGGGGCAAGGATGGCGTTCTCCATCTTCATCGCCTCGAGGTTCGCTACCTCTTCGCCTTTGCGGATGATATCGCCGACCTGGATCGGGCCGCGCTTGGGATTGCCGATCCGCCACACGCTGCCGTTGATGGGGGCACCGATGTCGCCGGTGCCCTTGGCGCGCCGGATCTCAACTTTCTTGGCGCGGGGCGTTGCGACGGGGTAGACGCGGGTCACATTGTTGACTTTCATCACGACGTGGATCACGCCCTCGTGCTCGGCCCCGACCGACACGAGCTCAATGCAGCACGGTTTGCCGTCGAGTTCGAAGTTGACCTTCTGGCCGGTGCGTAGCAGCCCGTTGCGCCAGACATCGGTCGGGAGCACCAGCGGGGCCACACCGTACTTTTCACGGAACTCGATGAAGCTGAGCGCGTCTTTCGGGTGCATCAGGTAGAGGATGAACTCCTCTTCGGTCGGCGTGCGCCCGATGGCCTCGGCCAGGCTCTGCCGGATCTTGGCGAGGTTATCGTCCGTGAGCGTTTCGAGGGGGGAGAGATCGGTGCGCTCCTTGATCTTCGTTTGCCACTCGTCGCCGAAGGCGCTCTGGTAGACCCAGTCGGCCGGCCAGCCAACGGGCAACCGCCCGTAGCTCCCGATCAGCAGATTCTTGAAGTCGCCGGGCGCGTTGCGGAAGAGTTGCAGCAACTCATCGCGCTCGCCCTCACTCATCGCCGCGAGGTTTTGCCCCTGCTCCTCGATGAACGTGCTGAGCAACGTGATGAGCCGCTTGACCCCGGCCTCGCCCTGCTCTTTCGCGTAGCGGTTGACGATCCCGCTGCAGGTGACCCAGGTGATCTGCGAGCCGGGGGTGACGTCGAAATAGGACACGATCTGGTTGTAGAGGCCCATCACGCGCAGGACGGCCGGCATCAGGTGCAGAAAGCCACCCTTTTCGGCCTGCTCAAACGAACTGGGGAAGGCCCCGCCGGGCATGCGGTGCTTGGTCACGCCGTGGTCGTAGCCCTTGAAGGGCGACTCGGCCCACTCGTAGTGCCCGATCCACTCGCGCACCTTCTGGTTGGCCTGTTCGGCGATGGGCCGGTTGAGGTGGACATGGATGCCACCCTCCTCGAAGTAGGCCTGCACCCCGAGGATCGGCGGGTGGCCGTAGAAGCGCACCAGCGCGTCCTCCTGGACATCGACGATCTTGGCCCCGGCCTGCGCGGCGGCAAAGAGCGCGGGGAGGGCCAAGCCGTCGGTGACGTGGCGGTGGTAGTGGATCAGCAACTCGGGGTAGTGCTGCTTGATGGTCGTCACCAACTGCCCAATCCGCGCCGGGTTGCCGACGCCAGCCATATCCTTGATGCAGAGCATAATCTCGTCAACGCCGCCGCAGAGGGCAACGATCTCGCGCACCACACTCAGATAATACGCGTCGGTGGCCCAGTCGGCGACCGTGAACGAGATCGCTGGCTCGAACAGACGCCCGCGCTTCATCACCGTCTCGGCGACGGTGCGCATGTTGCGCACATCGTTGAGGAAGGAGAAGCAACGCCAGACATCAATATCCACCTGCGCGACGGCATACTCGATCACATTCTTTGGGTAGGGCCGGTAGCCCCACATATTCGTCTCGCGAATCAGGGTCTGGAGCAAGACATTCGGCATCAGTTCCCGCAGCAGCCGCGTCTCCTCGAAGGGACTCTCGCGGCGGTTCATGATCCCGACGTGCCAGCGTGCCCCGCCATGAGTTTCGGCGCTGAAGAGGCCCATCGTATTGAACAGCGGGGCCAGCGCCTTCAGGTCGTAGATCCGGTGGCGATTCTTGAAGTCCGACTGCCCCGCATCGCGCATACTCACCGAGGTGAGGCAGACGCCATCAAGATCGCGTACGGCCTGGACAATTTCGCGTGCCGTCATCCCCGGACGAACGAAGGTGTACTCCCCTTGGGCACCAGTGGGCTGGGTTGTCTTGCTCATCTCCATCATTCTCCTCACATCCAACTCTGCGCACCCAGGGCGGAGATCTCGGCCACGTACTGGGCGACCCGGAGCATTTCATCCTCGCTGGTGCGCTCAGAGAAGCCCGAGACGAGCTCTGGCAGGTGCTGCTCGATAAACTTGGTCGAGAAGTCACCCGACACGAACTTGGGGTGCCTGATGATGCTCAGCAGCAGGGGGGCGAGGGTCTTGACCCCCTCAATGCGCAGATCACCGGTGAGGGCGCGATCCATCACGCGCAACGCATCGGCCCGGTCGGCCCCCGAGGCCATCAGGAGCATGAAGAGCGAGTCGTAGTAGGGCGGGATATCCTCACCCTCGGTGGTACCGAGCAGCACGCGCACATTGGGACCCAGGGGAGTGCGCAGGCGGGTAATCTTGCCGAAGGAGGGGCCGAAGGTTTTGGGATCCTCGGCGTTGAGGCGCACCTCGAGGGCCCAGCGGTTCGGGACAACGTCGAGTTGTTTAATCGGCAGAGGCTTGCCCTCGGCGACATCGAGCATAATGCTGACGATGTCTAGGCCGGTGATCAGCTCGGTGATGCCGTGCTCGACCTGGAGACGGGTGTTGACCTCAAGGAAATAGAAACTCTGGGTCGCTGGTTCGAAGATGAACTCGACTGTGCCCGCCGAAGTATAGCCGATGCGGCGCATCAGCCGCGCTGCGGTCACACAGATCTCCTGGCGAAGGTCATTCTCGAGGGTCGAGGGTGCCTCCTCAATAATCTTCTGGTTGCGCCGCTGGAGCGTACACTCGCGCTCGAAGAGATGCACCACGTGGCGGTACTCATCGGCCACAATCTGCACCTCAATATGGCGGCCATGCTCAATATACTTCTCGACGAGCACAGTGTCGTCACCAAAGGACTTCTTGGCCTCAGAGCGAGCCTGGGCGAGGGCTTGCGCGATCTGTTCGGGCTGATCCACCCTGACCATGCCCTTGCCGCCGCCGCCCGAGACCGCCTTGATGATGATCGGAAACGCGATCTCCTGCTCACGCATCCAGGTGCTAATTTGCTCAGCGCTGGTCACATGCTCGATCCCCGGCACAGTCGGCACATTCGAGCGTCGAGCGATCTCCTTGGCCCGCATCTTATCGCCCATCATCCGGATCACCTCGGGGGAAGGGCCGATCCAGATCAGGCCAGCATCGATCACCTGCTGGGCAAAGTCGGCATTCTCTGCCAGGAAGCCCCAACCGGGGTGGATGGCATTCGAGCCGCTGCAGAGCGCGGCCTCAATGATGCGGTTGGCGTTGAGGTAGGACACAATGGGCGGCGCATCACCAATGTGGATGGCAGTGTCAGCCATGAAGACGTGGTAAGCGAGGCGATCAGGCGTACTATACACCGCAGTCGTGGGAATCTTGCGATCACGGCATGTGTGCATAATCCTCACCGCCGGGACGCCACGGTTGGCAACCAACACTTTGCGGATAGTACGTTGCATAACGATGACCTCTTCTGTCGCCTGAACTGCCGATAAAAAATTCGTGATAAGTATAGCAGAGCTTTGCTGGATGTCAACTGGTTAGCATCGTCGGCGTAGGGCGATGGCATCTTCTTGCCGTGGCCGTCAACGGCTCGGCTTTTGGCCAGCGAAGGCCACCTGCGTGGCCTGACCCAGCCGGCGCAGGCGGGCTTCGCTTCCCATAGCCGAGGGCTTCAGCCCCACGGCATCGGGTTCATAGCGGATCATTTCCTGTAAAACCATAAGTCGGCACTCCCTGATGTCATTCGTATCTGCATATCCATGGGGACGAGCAAAAAACTGTTCATGTGGCGGGTGCAGTACCGACCAACTTTGCATACGCTCTGTTTATCATCGCGCCTTCGTACCCAATGCGGGACACGATGTTTGGTGACCCCAGTTCAATTGAAGGAGTTGCGTGACTATGGCAAGCGCCTCAGACGATGCTGCTGATACGAGAAGAACGGTGACGGATGTACCGACGGTGGCATCGCCTCGCCAGTACGATGACCCACAGCGCTGGTGGATTCTGGCGGCTTGCTGCACGGTCGCCTTTGCCTTGCAAGCCGAGCCATTTTTATGGATGATTGGCTACGAGATCCCTTCGTCGGCTTTCGGCACAGGATGGACTGAGTACCGTGTGCTCGCCAGCCTGGGTGTCTTGCTGTTCGTGGCCTTCCAGCTTGTCGGCGGCGTCCTGGGTGATCTGCTTGGTCGGCGCAAGATCCTGCTGATTGGGGCCATCGGCGCGACGCTCTTCAACGTGATCTCGCTGCTCGCACCTACGTTGCTCACCCTCATCGTCATCCGGGCGATGGTCGGCGTGATGGGTGCCCTGGCCTTCCCGCTCTCCCTGGCGCTGATCCGCCTGACCTTTGAGGGCACCGAGCGCACACGGGCGCTGGTCATTTACACCTTTGTGACGGGTGTGGGCGTGCTGGCGAGCCTGCTTGGCATCCTGTTTGAGGATTGGTGGGGGTGGCGTGCGGCGCTCGTTCTGCCGATCGTTGTGGGTGTGGCAGGTGCCTATCTCGCCTGGCGTTACGTTCCGGAAAGCCGTGCCCAGGGCGGCTTCGGGCGCATCGAGGCGATCAATGCTGCTGCATGGGCGCTGGTCTTTCTCGCCGCCATGTTCGGGTTGGTGATGGCCAACCTTACGGATACCTGGCGCAACCCGATCACCGTCGCGGCGGGCGGCTTCGTTGCGCTTGGCGTGCTGCTGCTGAGCATCTGGATCCAATTCGCCGGCAAGCACCGCCCCTTTCGCGGCACAAAGGAGGTGCCGCGGCACTTCCTCTCGCTGCTGCTGCTCGTCTCGGCGGCCCTCAATTTCGGCTTGGTGGGCTATGCGCAGATGCTCTACGGCTTCTTCTTCACGGCACGGCAACTTCCGGGTTTCATTGCCGGGGTCGCGCTGGCACCGGTCTTTCTTGGCAATCTCTTTGTTCTCCGCTGGGCCGCCCGTTTTACCACCAGTCAACCGGCCTATGTAGCGGTGGGTGGCGGCCTTGCGACGATGGGCGTGGCGATGCTGCTCACCGCGCTGGCACGCCCGAATACGCCCTATCTAGTGCTTGTTCCGCTGATGATGCTGTTCGGTCTCGGCTTCCTGATCGCCTCGGCCTCGTGGGCTTACTTCTTCTTTGCGGCCCTGCCAGCCGACCTGATCGGCCTCAGTTCGGGGCTCAACCGGGCGGCTGGGCTTGTCGGCAGCGGATTGGCTGGCGTACTGCTCGCCAGCGTCCTGGCGTTGAGTGGCACGGCTGACTTCAAGTTGCGCATGGCCGAGTTGCGGCTCAACGCAGAGCAGCAAGCTATCGCGCTGCAGGTTGTTGATATCGCCCTTCGCCAGGGTATCACCGCCGACGATCTCACCCGGACGCCAGTCGTCATTGCTGGTCTTGGGCTGATGGCAGCTTACAGGGAGGCCTTCAGTGTTGGCGTCGCCTCGGCGCTGATCCTGGCAGGTACCGCCAGCCTTGCCGTTGCCGCCGTCGCGTGGTTCTGGTTGCGTGGCGTTCAGCGTGCTGCGGACGATACCGGTGAAACTCGTTCGCAGCACGCTGAGTAGGCGGTGACGTCCGTTTGCTGTCAATGGGGGCCACGAATGAACGAAGAGCGCATGGAGCAGCCCATATTCGTTTCTTCGTAATCAGTCTTCGTGGTCGGCGGCGCGACCGGGAAATATAGTTCACACGCCACTGAGTAGGCGGTGACGTCCCTTGCGCCTTTGCGCCTTTGCGTCAAAATAACCGCACGCCAAAGTACGGTGCCGCTAGCGACGGCGGGCGGGACGGGTGCTTTGCCCCTCGCGCTGCCGACCGAACATCCACCCCCAGGCATGCGCGGCAAGGCTGAGTTGGCCGAGGGCAAAGAGTACCAGCAGGGCACTGATGGTCGTTGTACTCACGGTTGACCAGAAGGTCAGAGCCTGGCGAATATCGATCAGCGCCAATTGCACGGTGCTGGTGCGGTTCCTGCCCTCGGCAAGCGTGGCGCGAACCTGGCTCAGGCGTTCTTCGAGACGGTCGGTGGCCGACTGGAGGAGCACGTTATCGCGTGTTTCGATGGCCGTACGCACGAGACGGGTCTGATCGCGGGCGGCAGTGATCTCGCTGTCAAGGGTCGTCAGCGCATTGGTGAGGGTGGGTACGTCGAGAAAGGGCAACTGGTTGAGCTGTTCGATGCGCTGGTTAAAGCGCTCTAAGCCCTCACGGAGGCGTTGGGCACGGGTCGTGAGTTGTTCCAACGCAGGTTGCAGTTCTTCAGTAATGACCTGCTGCATCTGTTGCGCCACTGGCCCATTGGCCCGTTCGGTACGCAAGAACGCCAAACTGGTTTGCACCAAACCGAGCCGCTCTTCTGCCTCAGCAACATTACTGTCAAGCGTATCAATCGTCTGGATCGCCAGATCGAGGTAGTCGGTAACAACATCGACCATGGCAAGCGTCGTCTCATCGATAGTGGCCTTGGCGATCCAGGCCCCGATCGTCCCGGTCGCAGCGAGTAGGAAGGTGAGCAGTGCAAGGACGAAAAGAACGCCTGCGAAGATTCTGCGCAGCAGTGTCATAGTTCTCCTTTGGAAAGCCTATCCCTTCAGGAAGCCATTTACGCCGTCCCATGTGAATAAGAGGCCGAACACCAGCGCGACCGTAATGGAGATCGGGCGATTGTAGGTCGTGAGCCACCCGGTTGCACGCTGAAGGACCGCACGGGAATGTTTTGGCGCAACTGCGGCAAAAAGCACTGCGAGGATGAGCAGGATCTGCGCAAAGAAAATGTAGGCCGCGTACGCGATGATCGCGCTGGTTTGGTCGATCCCCGCCCCGTTGATAATGGCAAGGGCCGAGAGGGTGAAGGCCCAGAGTTTTGGGCCGATCGCGATGCCCAACGCACCTAGGCCAAAAGCCTTGAGGGCGGTGGTCTGGTCAAGCGACTGCATCCACTTCGGCGGTGGTTCGTCAGGATCTTCTTCCTTGCGCCATTTCTTGAACGCCGCGATCAGCAGCAGGATGCCAAGGATGAGCTTCAGCGTCGCAGCCACGAGGCCGCTCCCTCCCGCTGCATCATCTGATGAAGCGGCCAGTAATGCGCCGAAGAGCAATCCCTGGGCCACGCGAGTGAGCGTCATGCCGAGGACGAAGGCGGCGGCCTTGAGCAGGCCGCCCGGGCTGGCGAGCAGCAACAGGACAATGATGAGCCAGAGGGGGGCCAGGACGTTGCCGAGGATCATCGGCAGCAATTCGCCGAACAGACCGGCCATGGGGTTCTCCTTGGTAGGGGCGGCCCACTTCGTGCTCGCTCCTAACCGATGATTGATGCCCGTGCTTCCACCGTAAGTGTTCACACTGCTCCTGGGAGCGCGGGGTGGCGCTTTCCCCCAAGGGTGAACAGTTACCTTCCACCGTTGTTTTGTCACCCTGAGCGCAGCAAAGGTTCTAGGGTCTCAGGTGTTCAGACGACCGAGATGCTTCGCTGCGTTCAGCAAGGCAAGGCCGGGAGCATGTCAGAACATGGAGTTGACACACTACTATCCACCATGCTCAACGGTACGGTACATAATATTACAACATATGGAAGAGCAGTTGACTTGCAGCACAATGGTGATTTCGTTGAGACCCAGTTGAACAGGTGCGTACCTATCCGGCTGGATCAGGAGCCCTGTCAGGCGTGCGCCGCAGCGATCCTGGGGGTACCGGAGGATCGTCCCGGCGCACACCTGACAGGGCTGACGGGTGGTCGGCGAGCCAGGCGACTACCTGCCCTGCATGGGTGTCGGGCGGGAAGATTGGGTAGAAGACGTGCTCGATCACTCCGTCGTGCAATACGAGGGTCAGGCGCTTGATCAGACGCATCCCGTCGACGGTGAAGGTGGGCAACCGCAAGGCGGTGGTCAAGCGGAGCTCGGCGTCGCTGAGGATGGCGAAGGGCAGATGCAGCCGCGCCGCAAACTCCTGCTGATACGCGGTATCCTGGGTGCTCAGGCCGAAGACTGTCGTACCCAGAGCGCGAAGCTCGGTATGGTGATCCCGGAAGCCACATGCCTCTGGGGTGCAGCCGCGAGCACCGGGGATAGCGTCCCAGTCGGTAGGGAGCGCCTGGCCGGGCACGCCGCTGCGCGGGTAGCAATAGACGAGCGTGCGACTGGGCAGTGCGGCAAGGTTGACCGTGCTTCCATCGGTCGCGGTGAGCGCAAGTGATGGCACGACACAGCCGACAAGGTGGGCGCATGCGCCGTCGTCCTCGGGAACGGGCAGGTCGGCGGGGAGTTGCTCAAAGCTGGTGGTTTGGCTCACGACATGGTTCTCCTGACAAAATGGCGGCTTTCTGAGATTGTACCATTGCCCTGCACCGCCGCGCATACGCTGCCCGGTGACATTGGTAGGGCTACGCTGAAAATGGGGGAACTTGGTTCCCCCATTTTCAGCGTAGCCCTGGTTGGAATGCACGGTGAAGGTGCGCTGTGCGTTCATATGTGCTATAATGCCACGAGACACAGCGGTTTGCCCCATATCGTGGCATTGACCGACGGATTCTTTTTCAAGCCGCTGGTTCCCTGTGGAGGTTTGTATGGCTCCTTCCAATCAGCACCCTGCCGATTGTCACGATCTGATTCGCGTCAAGGGTGCGCGCGAGAACAATCTGAAGGATGTCCATGTCGCGATCCCCAAGCGTCGGTTGACGGTCTTCACTGGGGTCTCAGGGTCGGGCAAGTCGTCGCTGGTGTTCGGCACCATCGCCGCCGAGTCGCAACGCCTGATCAACGAGACCTACAGCGTGTTCGTGCAGGGCTTTATGCCAACGCTGGCGCGGCCCGAGGTTGATGTGCTGGAAGGGCTGACGACGGCGATCATCGTCGACCAAGAGCGCATGGGCGCACATGCCCGCTCCACCGTCGGCACCGCTACCGACGCCAGCGCGATGCTGCGGATCCTGTTCAGCCGCCTTGGTCAGCCGCACATTGGGCCTCCTACCGCCTATTCGTTCAACGTCCCGACGCGAACGGCCAGCGGGTCAATGAGCGTTGACAAGGGCAAAGGCGAGAAAGTCGTGGTGCGCGACGTTGTCTATCACGGCGGCATGTGCCCGCGCTGTGAGGGTATGGGCAACGTAAGCGACATCGACTTGACCCAGTTGTATGATGCGAGCAAGTCGCTCGCTGAGGGGCCATTCACGATTCCGGGCTACAAGGCGGGTGGTTGGGAAGTGCGGATCTACGCCGAATCGGGTTTCTTCGACCCGAACAAGCCGATCGGCCAATATACTAAAAAGGAGCTCCACGACTTTCTCTACAAAGAGCCGCTAAAAATCAAGTTCAACGGCATCAATTTGACCTACGAAGGGCTTGTGCCTCGGGTGCAGAAATCGTTTCTCTCCAAGGACATCGAGGCGCTGCAACCGCATATCCGTGCCTTTGTGGAGCGGGCAGTGACGTTCACAATCTGTCCTGAGTGCAACGGTACCCGACTGAACGAAGGAGCTCGGTCGTCCACGATCAACGGCAAGAACATCGCCGACGTCTGCGCGATGCAGATCAACGATCTGGCCGTCTGGGTGCGCGACCTGAACGAGCCGTCGGTGGCCCCGCTGCTCGCCAAGCTCCAACACCTGCTCGATGCGTTTGTGGAGATCGGGCTCGGCTACCTCAGCCTCGACCGACCATCAGGTACCCTGTCGGGTGGCGAGGCGCAGCGCACCAAGATGATCGGTCACCTCGGCTCGTCGCTCACCGACGTGACCTACGTCTTTGATGAGCCGACGATTGGGCTGCATCCCCACGACATCCAGCGTATGAACAACCTACTGTTGCGGCTGCGCGATAAGGGCAACACGGTTCTGGTCGTTGAGCACAAGCCCGAGGTGATCGCCATCGCCGACCACGTCGTCGACCTCGGGCCTGGTGCCGGTACCGCTGGCGGTGAAGTGGTCTTCGCGGGCACGGTCGAGGGGTTGCGGGCCAGTGGCACGCTCACCGGGCGTCATCTCGAAGACCGGGCCGCGCTGAAAGCATCGGTACGAACGCCGTCGGGTGTGCTGGAGGTGCGCGGTGCCTGCACGCACAACTTGCAGCATGTTGATGTTGACCTGCCCCTCGGCGTGCTCGTCGTGGTGACCGGCGTGGCCGGGTCGGGCAAAAGTTCGCTGATCCACGGCTCGGTCTCGGGACGGGACGGCGTGGTGGCGATCGAACAAGCCCAGATCCGCGGCTCGCGACGGAGCAACCCGGCGACCTACACTGGGCTGCTCGACCCTATCCGCACGGCATTTGCGAAGGCTAATGGCGTGAAACCAGCGCTGTTCAGCGCCAACTCCGAGGGCGCCTGCCCTACCTGCAATGGCGTCGGGGTGATCTATACCGACCTGGGGATGATGGCCGGCGTCACCACGATCTGCGAGGAGTGCGAGGGCCGTCGGTTTCAGGCGTCGGTGTTGGCTTACCGGCTCGGTAGGCTCAACATTGCCGAGGTGTTCGACCTGACGGTCGATGAGGCAGTCGGCTTCTTCGCTGACGGTGCGGCGCGTACGCCGGCTGCGCAAACGATTCTCCGGCGTCTGGCCGACGTAGGCCTGGGCTACGTCCGTCTGGGCCAACCGCTCACGACGCTCTCGGGCGGCGAGCGACAGCGGCTCAAGCTCGCAACGCACATGGGTGGTGACGCCAGGGTCTACGTGCTCGACGAGCCGACCGCTGGGCTGCATCTGGCCGACATCAAGCAGTTGCTCGATCTGCTGGATCGGCTCGTCGAAGCGGGGACATCGGTCATTGTGATCGAGCACCACCAGGCGGTGATGGCGCACGCCGACTGGATCATCGATCTCGGCCCGGGCGCGGGCCACGACGGTGGACGGATCGTCTTTGAAGGTACGCCGGCTGACCTGGTGGCGGCACGAGCGACGCTGACCGGCGAGCACCTGGCGACATTCGTTGGGAGTCATCCGCACGTTGCCCTCTGAGGCCCTGCCGAACACCGCGACCAGCATGATGCCCACTCACGGTGAGCAAAGCCGGGGTTGCACAGTGAGGCAAGCGCCTTAGATTCCTAAGACAAGGTTTCAGATCCAGAGCAGCCCATCGTCACTCAGAAAGAGGTGTTCGATACTCTCGGTCGCCAGCCCGCTGCCTTGTACGACGAGGCTATTGAAGTTGGTGAAGCGACCACTTGCTACGTCGAGGTGAACAAGCCCGCCGCCATAGGTGGCGACCCAGAGCTCGCCCGGGGTCGTCTCGGCAAGATCGACCACATTGCTGTTTGGCAGTCCCGCGTAGCTCGTGAAGCGCTGCGTTGCCTCGTCATAGCGGGAGAGGCCGACACCGGTGACGCCCACCCAGAGCGCACCGGTGCTGTCGCGAAAGAGCGTCGCCACCGCATTGCCGCCGAGCGAGTCTGGGTCGGCGGGGTTATGGCGATGGGTTGTGAACCGCCCGGTCGCAGGTTCGAACCGATTCAGCCCGCGCCCCGTGGCAACCCAGAGCCCGCCGCGCCCATCGTCGAGCATATCCGTAACCTGATCATCGCTCAGGCTGAATGGGTCGTTCGGGTCGTGGCGGTACCGGGTGAAGCGCCCCGTCGCACGGTCAAGTCGGTTCAGACCACCGTCCAGCGTGCCGACCCAGAGAGTGCCTGCGGCATCCTCGTAGATGGCACGCACGGCGTTGCTGCTCAGGCTGTCTGGATCGGCAGGATCGTGGCGATAGAGCGTGAACTGCTGACTACGCGGGTCGTAGCGGTTGAGGCCGCTGGCGAGCGTGCCAATCCAGAGTATGCCCTTACGGTCGGTATAGAGCGTCTCGATTTGACCGCTGACGGGCATGTTCGGGTTGGTTGGATCGGGACGGTAGATGACAAAGCGATGGCCGTCGTAGCGTGCCAACCCCTCGAGCGTGCCGAGCCAGACAAAGCCAAAGGGGTCGCGGGCAATGGCATACACCGCCGGATGGGGAAGCCCCTCGGCAATGCTCAGCATCCGTCCCCCGCTGGCGGGAGGAACCAGACACCCGTCCCCAGCGGGGGAGGGTTGGGGTGGGGGCGAAAGGCTTCTTTGCTAGGCATTGCGTCCAGGATCGCTATACAAGGTCGTACAGCGAACTATCCTCTTGGATAGGTGGATGCGTATCCTCATCGGTTCCATTTGCGCTATCTCCAAGATTCATCAGCAAACCAAGCAAATAATTCATGCACCACGAACGCGCCTGCGGTATAATCATTGAGTACAATGTACTGATATCTACATGAATAATCTGTCAACGACGTTTTCCCACCTTCCTGGGTACGTGGGCGTCCAGCCCGCTTCGCGAGCACCAGCGGGAGGAACGCCCGTGCACCCAGGCTCGCAAAACACCAGAAAACTTACGTGACAGGCTACTTACTAGTGTGTAACAAAAGTTTCCCGGTAGCGCCGCCGACCACGAATAGCACTCACGAATATACGAATAGGGGCGGTGCGCTCTTCGTTCATTCGTGGCCCCATGCGTGGACGGCTGAGGACGCCAGAAAACGTATTTCACACACTACTTACCCACATAGAATTTCGGCAGTCGCATATAGCAGTCCTAACAGGTTTGTGTCTACGGAGTGCCGGCTTATGGTTTTGCAGTACATGATCCGCTATCCGCCCGATGCCGTGGGGCTGAAGCCCTCGGCTAGGGGAAGCGAAGCCCGCCTGCGCGGTCTATACCGGATTAATTTCTGGAAGACCATTAGCCGGCTAAAGCCGGCACTCCTGTTTACAATCCAAACAGGACTGCTATAGACAGAACGGTCAACGAGCCTGAAACCTTGGTTCATACCAAGAACGAAAGGATGAGCAAACAATGCGCGGACGACAACAAGCTCGGCGCGAAGATCGCCAACAGGAGCGTGAAACTTTCGGACGCCGTGGAACGGCGGTGCGCTATCAGGTACGCCAGCGCATGGTCGCTATCGGCGACGATTTCTGGATCGAAGACAGCGACGGACGACGGGCCTACAAGGTTGACGGCAAGGCGCTGCGCATCCGCAAGACCTTGCTCATTGAGGATCCTCAGGGCAACCTGCAGTGCCGCGTGCAGGAGCGGATGCTCCGGGTGCGCGATACGATGGAGATCGAGGGACCTGATGGCAAGACGATGGCAACGGTACGCAAGGCGCTCATCACCCCGATGCGCGACCGCTGGACCGTGAAGGTCGGCGGTGAGCCGGATCTCGAAGTCCAGGGCAACATTCTCCATCATGAGTATACCATCGGCGACGGCGACCGCAAGATCGCCGAGGTCTCGAAGAAGTGGTTTCGCCTGCGCGATACGTATGGTGTCGCGGTGGAGCCGGGCCAGAACGAGGGGCTGATCCTCGCGGTGGCGATTGTGATCGATATGATGGCTCACGGTGGACGATAGAATCTTCCGTTGGTGGGCGGGCGAAGCGTCGCCCGCCCACCAACGATAATGGAAAGAGGAGCAGCGATGCAAAGTGGACCCATCCAGGTGCTTACATTTGCGTTTGACCGCGTTGACCGGTTCGAGGGCCAGATCTTGCGTGAACTCGACGAGTTGCGCAGCCATGGCTTGATTCGGATTCTCGACCTGCAGTTTGTCATGAAAGAGGCTGATGGCACGGTCCATACCCTCCACGAGCAGGATTTCCCCGATGGCAGTGTGAGGAGCTTTGGTACCCTGATCGACCCGCTGCTCGGCCTCATCGCGACGGTCGAGACCTCCACCGAGCAAGCACCGGGCGCAGAGACCATGCTGAGTCCCGAGCACGGGGCTGGGCTCGACCTCGACGTGATTCGTGCGGCGGTCACTGATCTTATGCCCGGAACAGCCGCCGCGCTCGTGCTGGTCGAACACGCCTGGGCGCTTGGTCTTGGGGCCGCAATCACTGAGGCCGGCGGCTATATGGTTGCCCAGGGCTTCCTCACCCGTGACGCGCTGCTGGCCGTTGGTCAAGAGCTCAACGCGGTCGTCGAGGCCGAGGTGGCGATCGAGCGGGCGGCTGCGGCGCGCGGCGCGGCCCTGCTTGATACCCTCATTACCATCGAGGCCGCCGAAGATGTTCAGCGCGAGGCGATGGCCTCGGCGATCACCACCGTCGTTGGCGTCGAAGCGCTCCGATCCACCGTCGCCGCCGAGGCCGTGCGCGCCCTCGTCGTCGCTGGCTTGCTCACCGAGGCCGACGCCCCTGAGGCCATCGACATCCTGGTCGACGCCGAACTGATCAGCGAAGCCACGCTTGATGAGGCCAGCGCCACCGCCGACGCCATTCTCGCTGAGCTTAGCCAGGATTGGTAAGGCGTGGGATGTGGGAGAACAGAGGAATGACCGGTATGACACGATCAAGTCAGGACGAGGGTACCGACTGCCTACCTGCGCCAGAGCGACCATTCTCAATGATTATGCGCTTGTACTGGCCGCAGGCTGCGGCATTGGAAGGCCGCTGGCAGGCTCCGTTGCTCAGGCAGGTGTCGAATTGAGCGCGCCGGTCACTGCCGACGGGTCGCGCCCGTCCGCATTTCACGTGCTTGCCAAGCCCACCGGGGCGATCTGCAACCTCGACTGTGCCTATTGCTTCTTCCTCGCCAAAGAGCAACTCTATCCCGGTTCCAGGTTCCGCATGGCCGACGATGTCTTGGAAGCCTACATCGGCCAGTTGATCGCTGGTCATACCAGTGACCATGTCACGATCGCATGGCAAGGCGGCGAGCCGACCCTGATGGGGCTCGACTTCTTCCGTCATGCCATGGCGATCGCCGAGCGCCACCGCCGCCCGGGGATGCGCTTCGAGCACACTATTCAGACCAACGGCACGCTGCTTGACGACGAGTGGGGTGCCTTCTTCAAGGAACATGGCTTCCTGGTCGGCATTAGCATTGACGGTCCCGCCCATCTGCACGACATCTATCGCTACGACAAGGGCGGCAAGCCGACCTTCGACAAGGTCATGCGCGGCGTGCGCTTGCTCCAGCAGCACGGCGTCGACTTCAACGTGCTCACGACGGTCAACAGCGCCAACGCCGAGCATCCGCTCGAGGTCTACCGCTTCTTGCGCGACGAAGTTGGCACCGACTGGATGCAGTTCATCCCGGTGGTCGAGCGGATCAACACCGACGGGCGGGCGCTGATCCAGGAGGGCAATACGGTCTCGGAGCGCTCGGTAGGTGCTGAGCAGTTCGGGCGCTTCTTAACGACGATTTTCGATGAATGGGTGCGGAACGACGTGGGCAAGGTCTTTGTGCAGACCTTCGAGGCAGCCGCTCGTAGCTGGCTCGGTCTTAGCCCGCGGATGTGTGTCTTTGACCAGACCTGTGGCCTCGGCCCGGCCCTCGAACACAACGGCGACCTCTACACCTGCGATCACTTTGTTGAGCCAAAGCACAAGCTCGGCAACATCAAAGACGTGCCGATGATCGAACTGGTGAGTTCGGATCAGATGAAGAAGTTCGGCCAGGACAAGCGCGATATGCTCCCGCAATACTGTCGGCAATGCCCGGTGCGCTTTGCCTGCAACGGCGAGTGCCCCAAGAACCGCTTCATCCTGACCCCCGATGGCGAACCGGGGCTGAACTACCTCTGCGCGGGCTACAAAGCCTTTTTCACTCATATCGATCAGCCGTTGCGGATCATCGCCGGGCTGATCCGCCAGGGGCGCAGCGCCGCCGAAGTTATGCCGATCCTCGCGCGCGCCGACGCCGAGTTTGCGCGCCTCCTGGCCAAAGCAGGGCGCAACGACCCCTGCCCCTGCGGGAGTGGACGCAAGCTCAAGCACTGTCACGGGGCGCCGCCATCGCGTCGCCCACTTGCTCTAGCGGAGAAGGAATGACGCCAGAAACGTTGCGCCTTTGCGCCTTTGCGTCAAAAAAGGTGCCTTATCTTCTTCCCCATCCTCTGGTTGATCGGCGCGATCCTACCAGCCAAGCCGGGCTCGCGGTTCGCGCTCCAGCAAGAACGGGCGATGAAACGCCAGGTTGAGCAAACGTCACGCTAACGGCAACGCCTGCGTAGGGGCAAGCTCAGCCACTGATATAGGTATGAAAATCTGACGCCTGGGATGTAACGCTCATTCGCCGACCTGGCGCAAAACTTCGCTGTAAAGCTGTTCACTCATATGAAAGGGGAGTCGCTGCAACTGGTCAAGTACGGGGCGCAATGGGCCGAGCAGCCCGCGACGTTTCGCCTGAATCAGAATACCCTGTGTGCCGACGACATTCAAGCCGTTATGAATTGCACGTCTTTGCCCGCGTTGCTCGTCCATAAGGAGTAATGCGGCATTCTGTTCACGAGCGAGAACGATTGCTTCACTCTCACCGGCACCCAACTGGTCGCGCAGTAAACTGACAGCAAGTCTGTCCTGGATCGGAACGAGTTGCAGCCATGATGCCGTTGCCAATTCATCTGTGCCTGGAGCCTGAGGTTTATGCAACACCTCATCATAGACGGCCTGAGGTATCCAGATGCTCCTAAACATTTGTGGCAGCAGGTCAAGACGCCCGATGTATGCCAAAGCGATCAACGGCGTTGTGTTGGAGATTACGGGTTGGGAGGCCATTGGGCAAGCGTTTCGATTTCGGCTTCGAGTTCAGGGATTGAGTAATCGAGGTATGGTGTCTTTTCTTCGGCAAGCAGGCGTATGAAATCGAGGCGCTCGATGCCGAGCAGTTCGGCGGCTTTACCTGAACTGATACGGTCACGACGATACGAGTATACCACGAGCAAGCGTCACGCTAACGGCAACGCCTGCGCGGGCGCAAGCACGGCGATAGGATGTCACCGAAACGAAGGAGATGATATGAAATTGAAACTGCTGACTCTCGTTGTTGCTCTGTTGGTTGCCGGTGCTCTTGTGCTCGCCGGTTGCGGTGGCTTGTCATCCACAGCCCCAACCGCACCTTCTGGAGCCCCCGCGCCCCAACCAGTTACAACATCCGAGCCAGCCACTCCCGTCCAAGAGGGAGCCGAGAATTCCACGCCTGGCACGGTATCGCGAAGCCAGGCGGAACAGGCGGCACTCGATGCAGTAGGCTCGGGCCGGGTGACGTGGAGCGGCCCTGAGGACGACCGTGGGGCGGCATGGGAAGTCGAGGTCACGCGACCTGACGGGAGCGAAGTCGACGTGCTTGTAGCTGCCGATGGAACGATCATCAAGCAGGTCGAGAAGTTCGGCAGAGGCCCCGCACGCTCTGGTCCGGGTATCCCACCGGCCAGTGGCGTTGTATCGCGGGAGCAAGCAGCGCAAGCGGCGCTCGACGCGGTCGGGGAAGGGCAGGTCACGTGGATTTCCCGCGAGGACGAACGCGGGGCAGCCTGGGAGGTCGAGATCACACGACCAGACGGCAGTGAGATCGATGTCCTGGTGGCTCCTGACGGAAGCATCATTGAGTGACGCGTTCCTTGGCGCTCTGTTGCCCGCCCTACTTCGCTTCGAGCGCCGATACGGAACTGTTTACGGCCCATTTTTGAAGGTGTCTTAACTCTATCCGGAAAGTGAGGACTTGCAGATGACCGACAAGCAACCGAACATCCTGCTCATCTGGGGCGACGATATCGGTATCACCAACCTGAGCTGTTACAGCGACGGGTTGATGGGCTACCGTACGCCCAACATCGACCGCATTGCCAACGAGGGCATGCGCTTTACCGACAGCTATGGTCAGCAGAGTTGCACCGCAGGCCGTTCGTGCTTTATCACTGGCCAGAGCCCCTATCGCACCGGGCTCACCAAGGTGGGCATGCCGGGGGCGGATAAGGGCCTTCAGTTCGATGATCCCACCATTGCCGAGTTGCTCAAGCCGCTGGGCTACGCCACCGGTCAGTTCGGCAAGAACCATCTCGGCGACCGCAACAGCCACCTGCCCACCGCCCACGGCTTCGACGAGTTCTTCGGCAACCTCTACCACCTCAACGCCGAGGAGGAGCCGGAACACGTGGACTACCCGCCCGAGGCCGACTTCCCCAACTTCAAGGCCAGGTTCGGACCGCGGGGCGTGCTCCACTCCTGGGCCACCGAGGAGGACGACCCGACCGAGCACCCGCGCTGGGGCCGCGTCGGCAAGCAGAAGATCGAGGACACCGGCCCCCTGACCCGCAAGCGCATGGAGACCTGCGACGTCGAGTTTGTCGACGCCGCCCAGGACTTCGTCAAGCGCGCCCACAGCGACGACAAGCCCTTCTTCGTCTGGCTCAACACCACCTGGATGCACTTCCGCGTCCACCCGCCGGCCCACGTGCGCGGTCAGGCCGGGCGTTGGCAGTCCGAGTACCACGACGTGATGATCGAGCACGACAAACACGTGGGCCGCATGCTCGATCTGCTCGACGAGCTCGGCATCGCTGACAATACGATCGTGATGTACGCGACCGACAACGGCCCGCACATGAACACCTGGCCCGACGGCGCAATGACCCCCTTCCGCAGCGAGAAGAATACGAACTGGGAGGGTGCCTATCGCATTCCGATGCTGGTGCGCTGGCCTGCCAAGATCAAGGCCGGCAGCGTCTCCAATGAAATCATCGCCCTTGAGGACTGGCTGCCCACGCTGCTCGCCGCTGCCGGCGAGCCGGAGATCGGTGCCAAGCTCAAGGAGGGCCATCAGATTGGCGACACCACGTACAAAGTTCACCTGGATGGCTACAACTTCCTGCCGCACTTCACCGGCGAGGAGGCGAAAGGGCCGCGGCAGGGCTTCTTCTACTTCTCGGACGACGGCGACCTGGTGGCGATGCGCTACGACAACTGGAAGGTCGTCTTCGCGGAGCAGCGCGTGCAGGGCACGGTGATGGTCTGGGCCGAGCCGTTCGTCTTCCTGCGCGTGCCCAAGTTCTTCAACCTGCGCACCGACCCGTTCGAGCGGGCCGACTACACCTCGAACACCTACTGGGACTGGATGATCGACCGGGTCTACATCATGTACGCGGCTCAGTTCCTCGTGCAGCAGTTCCTCGGCACCTTCCTGGAGTTCCCGCCGCGCATGAAGGCGGCCAGCTTTGGCATCGACCAAGTGATGGCGAAGATGGAGGAGGCCCTGAGCGATAGCTGATATGGGGAGGGGAAACCTGGTTTCCCCTCGCCCCCGCTTTTCCTACGATGGGGGAACCTGGTTCCCCCATACCCCCGCCCGAAAGGATCAGGTGATGACGACCGACAAGTTACCGAACTGGCGGAACACGCTAACCAGGCAGGCGATCCTCGACTTCGTGGCCGCCGTGACCGACGAGGCCGGCCCGCACTACGTGCCGCCCGCCGAACGGGTGGCCGTCTTCGACAACGATGGCACGCTCTGGTGCGAAAAGCCGCTCTACGCGCAACTCGATCTGTTGCTGCGCAAGTTGCTCACGCAGGCCGAGCACGACCCGGCGCTGCGCGAGCGACAACCATGGCAGGCAGCGTATCACAAAGACTACGCCTGGCTAGGCGGAGCGATCACCCGCTACTACCAGGGTGATGACACCGATGTGAGGCTCATCCTTAACGGCATCCTCGCCCTCGCTGATGGCCGGGACGTCGAAGAGGTCGAGGCCGAGGCGGCGGCCTTTGTCGCCCGTGAGCGCAACCCTACCCTCGGTCGTACCTATGCCGCCGTGGTCTATCAACCGATGCTCGAGTTGTTGCGTTTTCTTGAGCACCATAGCTTTACCTGTTACATCGTCTCGGGGAGCGGGCGCGAGTTTCTGCGCGGCATCGCCGAGGCGCTCTATGCCATCCCCCGTGACCGCGTGATCGGCAGCACGGTGGCCTATGCCTATGAAGTGCGTGACGGTGTCGGAACGATCGTGCAGAAGGCCGAGCTTGATGTGATTGACGACGGGCCGAACAAGCCCATCCAGATCTGGGGTGTTGTTGGGCACCGCCCCATCCTTGCCGCAGGCAACTCCAACGGCGACCTAGCCATGCTCCAGTACGCAGGCGACCTATCATTGCCAGCGCTGCGCCTGCTCGTGCTGCACGATGATGCCGAGCGCGAGTTCGCCTATACAGCCGGTGCCGAGCGCGCCCTGGACGCGGCCCGTACCCAGGACTGGACGATCGTCAGTATGCGCGACGATTGGCGCCAGGTCTTCCCGGATGTCAACGACTAATTGGGTGCAAACCCTTGCCTGCGGGTAACTGTTCATACGATGTGTGTCATGCTGAGCAACGCGAAGCATCTTCCCTTCAGCACGATAGACCCTTTGCTCTGCTCCTCACAAACAAAACCCGCCTGAGACCTCACAGGTCTTCAAGACCTGTGAGGTCTGACGAGCGCTCACCTTGTTTCTTGCGGCATCACTTCGCTGGCCCAAAGGCCATCTAGTCCGCAGGGTGACAAGGCGACATACGCCATACGCAACGGTTTTGGAAAGCGACAACGATGAATCTTTCGTCCATGCGTCGGCAGTTCTTCAACCGCGCCACCGCCCTCGAGGATCTTAGCGCTGGTCTCGTGCTGGGCATCCAGAGCATCCCTGCCGGGCTGGCCTCGGGGTTGCTCGCGCTGGTCAATCCCGTCTACGGCCTCTACAGCTACATGACCGGCGTCATCACGGGCGCGTTCTTCACCAGTTCGGTCTTTATGTCGGTGCAGGCCACCAGTGCCATGGCGCTGATCATCGCCAGCGTGCCCCTGGTGACGCAGGCGTCGGATCCCAACGTCCCGCTCTTCACCTTGGCAGTGTTGACCGGCGTGCTCATGCTCGTCGCAGGTCTGCTCAAGCTCGGCCAACTGGTGCGCTTCGTGCCCAACTCGGTGATGGTCGGCTTCGTCAACGCCGTGGCCTTGCTGATCATCCTGGGGCAGTTTGATGACTTCACCGGCTACGCTAGCTCGGGGCCGAACCGCGTCGTCAGAACCGTTGACCTCCTGCGCAACCTGGAGCAGGTTCATGTGCCAACCCTGGCGGCCGGCGTGCTGACGATTATCCTGATCCTGACCCTGGAACAGACGCGCCTCAAGGCCCTGGGGATGGTGGTTGCGCTCTTCTTTGTCTCCCTGATCGTCCCCCTGGCTGGTGCCGAGCAGATTGCTCTGGCGAGGGATATCGCCGACATTCCCAGTTCGCTGCCAATGCCCGTGCTACCGTCGCTGGCGCTCGTGCCCGTGCTGCTCATTCCCGCACTCTCGCTCGCTTTTGTCGGTCTGGTGCAGGGCGCGAGCATCAGCGCGTCAATTGCCAACCCCGATGGCCGCTTCCCGAATGCCTCGGGCGACTTTGTTGGGCAAGGGGCGGCGGGCATTGTCGCCGGCGTGCTTCAGGGCATGCCGGTTGGCGCATCAATGTCGGCCACGTCACTAGCCATCGGGGCGGGCGCCCGTTCACGCCTGGCCAACATCGTGGCCGGCGTCGTGATCGCCCTGGGCATCCTGCTCTTCGGGCGGCTGGTGGGCCTGATCGCGATGCCCGCCCTGGCGGGACTGCTGATCGTCATCGGCGTCCGTACGCTTAGGCTCAGCCAGGTGGTGACGGTCTGGAAGACCGGGCGTGTGCAGCAGACCGTGATGTTCCTGACCTTTAGCGCCGGCCTGCTGGTTCCGTTGCAATACGCTGTATTGATGGGCGTGGGCCTGGCGGTGCTGCTCTACGTCTTCCAGCAATCGAACCGGGTGCGGGTGGTGACGCTGCAGATCGAGCCGGGGCAGTTCCCCGTCGAGGGCGATCCGCCAGCGGAGGTGCCCGGACGCCAGGTGACCATTCTGGTTCCCTACGGCAGCCTCTTCTTTGCCGCCGCCCCGGTCTTCAACGCGCAACTCCCAACGGTGACAGAAAGCTCGCGCAACGCCGTCGTGATCCTGGTGCTGCGGGGCGAGACAGAGTTGGGCAGCACCTTCATGGAAGTGATCGCCCGCTATGCCGAGGCGCTGCGCGGGCAGCACAGCCGCCTGATGCTGTCAGGGGTGGCACCCTCCGTCGAGCTTCAGCTCGAGCGGACGGGGCTATTGTCTGCCCTTGGCCGTAAAAATATCTTCATCGTAGACGAACGTGTTGGCCATGCGCTCCAGGAAGCAATGGACGCCGCCCAACGGTGGATTGACGCACAACCGTTGCCCGTTGAGACCGAACGAACATAAGCAGCGCGGAGGAGTTTATGACCAACCCACCTATTCGGGTGCTCTTAGTTGACGACCACGCTGTGGTGCGGGGGGGCCTCCGCTTCTTCCTCGCAGGTGCCGACAAGATTGAGGTTGTCGGCGAGGGGGCAAACGGTAGCGAAGCGCTCGAGCTCGCCGCCCAACTCGCCCCCGACGTGGTCATCATGGACATGATGATGCCGGTGATGGATGGCATTACCGCCACGCGCGAGCTACGGCGGCGCTTTCCGCAGGTACGGATCCTGGCCCTGACAAGCTTCGGCGAAGGTGCGATCGTCCAACAGGCGTTGCAAGCCGGGGCGATCGGCTATCTCTTGAAGGACGCCCATGGCAGCGATCTGATCGCAGCTATTCGTGCGGCTTTCGCCGGCGCACCAGTACTCAGCCCGGATGTCACCAGGGCGCTCGTGAGCGCCCTGAATGCCCCGCCTATCCCCGGTGGCGACCTCTCCGAGCGCGAGCGCGAAGTGCTGCGTCTCATGGTTGCCGGCTTGAGCAACGAGCAGATCGCCGAGCAACTCTTCATTAGCCGCAACACCGTACGCCATCACGTCCATAACATCCTCAGCAAGCTGTCTGTCGCCAACCGCACCGAAGCCGTCGGCCTGGCAGTCCAACACAAGGTAGTGTAAGGCCAAAGCATTCGCCACCCAATCAACCTGGCTGTCGCACATCCCTGTGATGGCGAATGCTTTGGCTCCACGCTCCCGTGCCATCGCTGAATGCTACATTCCTCATCAGCCTCGTTGTCGCACATCCCTGTGATGGCGAATGCTTCGGCCCCACGCTCCCGTGCCATCGCTGAATGCTACATTCCTCTTTTGCCTATACCGATGCATGCTGGCAAAAGATAGGCTCGGAGGCCAACAGGCTGCCTGTTTGGGTAGTTTCGGCTAGCCAGATGGGTGCCCCAAAACACCCTCTTTTGCTGATATACGACAAATACTTCGTGATATAATTAACATATATCGTGATGAGTGCAAAGGAGGAGCGCATGGCGTACGAGCGTGTGGGTGGACTGGAACGGAGCTTGCTCGTTTTGCTGATAGGATTGACGATCACCTCTTTTGGCCTCTTCATCGGCCAGGTGGTGATGCCACAGGCGCTCTCGTTCGCTGGCCTCACCGTTGATCGGCTGAACGCGAGCATTGCGTTGCTGGTGGCTGGTGTGGGCACCGTGGCCTATCGTTTTGCGCTGCGTTATATGGATGGTGAACCCCGCCAGCGCTTCTTCTTACGCTGGCTGGCGGCAACGGTGCTCTTTGCCTACATCTTTATCTATGCGAGTAACTTGCTGGTCATGTTTGCGGTATGGTTTTTGACTAGTCTTGGGTTGCACCAGTTGTTGACCTACTATCGCAATCGTGCCGAGGCGTATCCGCCTGCACGCAAGAAGTTTCTGATCAGCCGTCTTGGTGATCTTGCGTTGCTGGCGGCCATTGGCTTGATTGTTGCTTACTGGGGAACGCTTGACCTGAATGAGTTTCTGGCCCGCCTGAACGAACCAGTAGCCTGGGCGGCGGCCCCGACCGTGATTGCACTCTTGATTGTCGTGGCGGCGCTGACCAAATCAGCTCAGTTCCCCTTCCACAGCTGGCTTCCTGAGACGATGGAGGCCCCGACGCCGGTGTCGGCGCTGATGCACGCCGGGATCATCAATGCTGGTGGGGTCTTGCTGTTGCACTTTGCCCCGTTGCTGGTGCAGGTGCCGCTGGCGCTCTTTCAACTGGCGCTCGTCGGCACGCTGACCGCCGTGCTTGGTCTGCTGGCGATGTGGGCGCAGACCAATGTCAAGCGCACACTGGCCTGGTCAACGGTGAGTCAGATGGGTTTTATGATGATCCAGTTTGGCGTGGCGGCGTTTCCGGCTGCAACCCTCCACCTGCTCGGCCACGGATGCTATAAGGCCTGGTCATTCTTGCGCACGGGTGATTTGCCACGCAAGACGGTGGTTGCGCCCAAACTTGCCCCATCGATGCTGTTGGGTGTTGCGCTGCTTGGTGTAGGGTTGGCGATACCTGCGCTGGCGCTGGCCGCGCTGGTCACTGGCTTTGATCCCTTCCACTCACCCGGCGAACTGGCGCTCAGTGCGGTTGTTGTGCTCGCAATCGGCCAGCTCTGGGTGGCGATCTTTCAGGCGCCGCGAGCGCCGGGAAGCACGCTCGCCCTGCCGGTTATGCAGGCGTTGCTTGGCACGCTGGCGGCTGCCTTCATCGCTTTCGGTCTCTATAACGGGGCGATCATCTTCTTTGCCCCGGTGCTCGGTGAGGTGGTCGTGCTGAGCAACCCGCTCGCCTGGGCGTCCGCCATTCTGCCGGTAGTTGCGTTTACGTTGCTTGCGGCGCTGCAGGTGCTGCTGCCGCTCGTTGGGCGTTCGGCTGTCGGACGAGCATTGTATGTTCATGCGTTGCACGGCTTTTATCTGGGGGTGATCGCGGATCGGTTGGTGGAAAAGGTCTGGGGCCAGGCGCGCATCAAGGAGGTAGAGAATGCTTAAGCTGTATGAAACGGACGTTCAGACGATCGCGTATCTTGAGGGTCAGCGCGTGCTTGATGAGGTTGCCGAGGTCTGCCGTTGGTTGCCACCCCTCTGGGATCTCGAGAATTATGTTGCCGTTAATCCGTTTCTGGGCTTTAGTGGCCGGTCGCTCGAGGCTGCTGCGATCGCGATTGGTGATGGCATTGATGCCGAGGTGCTGCCAGGGCTGGCCTTTTACCGCGAGCGTTGGCAGGCCGGGGCCTTTGGGCCAATGGAGCTTGCGCAGGCGGCTCGCCGTGCAGCCTATGATCTGCAGGAGTTGCTGGCCATCTTAGAGGGTACGATGCCGATGCCGTTGCGGCCACGGGCGCAGGTGCTGACCTTTGCTGAACGGTATGATCAGGCGCATGGCACACGCTGGCATGCACGGGCTATTCGCCATACCACGCTCTGGTGTTCGGTCTATATTCCCCAGGATGGCCCTCAGTGGGCCAAGCAGCCGAGCAAGAGCTTGTATGCGGCGTGGCGCGAGGCGGCGATGATGGATCGTTCGTTGGAATTGGCGGGTATGCCCGGTTGGTGCGAGTGGGTGCGCCAATTGCCCACGTTGCCTGAAGCGGCGCTTGAACTGATGCTCGGCAAGTTGCAAGTTGCCCCAACCGAGCGCACCAGCTATTTGTATCGTCTGCTCGGTGGTGTTTTTGGCTGGGCGTCCTCGTTGCGCCGTGATGTCTGGGCGGCTGGTGATCACGAACCAGGGCCGCTGCTCGACCTCCTCGCGATGCGGATGGCAACCGATGCCGCCGTCGCGTTGCTGTTGCCCCATCAGAAGCGTACCACTGTTCCGTTGCGCCAACCAGCCCGAGCCGAAGATGAGACGGTGCGAATGATCCTGCAAGAAGCGCTCGAAGATGGCTACACGCGTCAGTTGCTGGGCAAGCTCAAAGCGCCCACGCCAACGCCGATGGAACGTCCCGCCGTGCAGGCCGCGTTCTGCATCGATGTACGTTCAGAGATCCTGCGCCGCCATTTCGAGGCTCAGTCACCTGCGGTTGAAACGCTCGGTTTTGCCGGTTTCTTTGCCGTCTTTCTCGATTGGCAAACAAATGGCGGTCAGTCGAGCGCACGGTGCCCGGTGTTGCTGCAACCTGGTGTCAAGATTGCCGCCAACGAGGTCATCCCGCTCTGGTCGGCGCAACAGGTGACCAAGAAGTTGACCGCGTCACCCGGGGCAGCCTTTACCTTTGTGGAAACCCTCGGCATAGCGTATGCGCTTGGTCTGGTCGGGGATGCGCTGGGGGCTCTCACCTCACCGCGCCATAGCGAAGAGCACGTGCCGTTCCTCCTCGCTCCCGAGGGTAGCACAGGGGTGACGCTGGAGAATCGGATCGCGATTGCGGCGCTGATCCTGAAGAATATGGGGCTGCGTGAGCGGTATGGTCGCCTCGTCTTGCTGGCCGGCCACGAGGGGTGCAGTGAAAATAATCCCCATCAGGCAGGGCTTGACTGTGGGGCCTGTGGTGGGCATGGGGGGGCGATCAATGCGCGCATTGCCGCTGCGGTGCTCAATGATCCGGGCGTCCGCGCTGCGCTACCTTCACGCGGTTTTCAGGTGCCGACCGATACCCACTTCTTGCCCGGGGTTCACGATACGAGCACCGATGAGGTACGCCTGCTTGATCTTGCGCACGTACCGGCGACGCATCAAGCCGATCTCGCTCAGTTGCAGCAGTGGCTCAAGGCGGCTGGGGCCAGAACCCGCGCTGAACGAGCCGAGAGCCTTGGTCTAGAGACCCGCAAACAGCGCTTGATTGATCGGCTCTTGCGCAAGCGTGCCCGCGATTGGTCCGAGGCTCGCCCCGAGTGGGCCCTGGCGCGCAATGCAGCCTTTATCGTCGCCCGCCGTTCCCGCACCCGTGGTGTTTCGCTTGAGGGTCGTTCCTTCTTGCACGAATATGACTGGACAACCGATCCCGATAATTCAATCTTGACCCTGATTTTGACTGCACCAATGATTGTCGCTTCGTGGATCAACTTGCAGTACTTTGGTTCCACCGTCAATAACGACGTTTTTGGGTGTGGCACCAAAACCTTGCACAATCGGATCGGCACGTTGGGCGTCGTGCTCGGCAACGGCGGCGACCTGCGCACGGGCCTGGCCTTGCAGTCGGTTCAGGATGCCGACGGACGCTGGTACCACGAGCCACTGCGCCTGCAAGTCGTGGTTGAGGCCCCGCGTGAGCGCATCGAGGCCATTCTCGCTGCGCACCAGAATGTCCGTGAACTGGTGGAGCATGGCTGGATCCGGCTCTTTGTCCTTGATCCCGACAGCAACGCAACGGCACGCTGGCTCCCCGGTCAGGGATGGGCGTAAGCCATTGGAGGTACGAACATAGCCAGCATTGCTGGCTATGTTCGTACCTCCAATCTATGTTTAGCGCCTACGTCGCGTACGGTCGCGGCGACACCCGAGTTCAGCCAGAAATTCCAGCGCCGTCTGCTCGATCGCCCGTGGCACCGATTTGCTCCCAATCAGGCTTGCTGACCGCAGACTATAGACCATGTCACCATAACGAATGCCAACCGGCTCGAGGTGATCCCCAGCTAGTTCGCGGTGCAACACCGGATACGACGTTCGTGCTTCCAGGGTCTGGAGGAACCAGGCCACATCGCTGACCTCGGGCGACTCGTGGGCGCGCCCGGCAACCGTATCCTGATCAAACGAGATGAGCGCCGTCAAACCAAAGAGATCATCCTGCTCGATCAAGCGCTGCGTCTCGGCCCGGGAAGGCCGCACGCCCAGGCCAAACTGATCCAACAAGCGCGGCACAACCGGCAGCAACGGCACCGCATCCCTGGTATCAGAAAGATCGGGGGCCAACAAGAGGGATGGCTCATCAAGAATACCATTCCGTGTCGCCGACGCCAGGCTCATCCCCGGCAAGACAAACTTGCCCGTGGCACTATCGGTGAACGCTTCAAGCAAGGCCAGGTATTTGCAACCCACGCTATGCCCCACCCAGGTCTGTGGGAGTTCGGCCAACGCGGGGAGCCGTTCGCGCAGCGTATCGCGCTCAACCAGAAGCTGTTCCGCAATCAGATCGTGGCGAAACCCGAACTGAAACGGCACCACAACCAGGCTATAGTTCTCTTTTCCCTAGCGTTGTATCGCAGGTACTCAGTATGTAGGGGCACTCCCTACAGGGTGGCCTACGACAC
>NZ_RYFF01000011.1 GCF_004138165.1 Candidatus Chloroploca sp. Khr17 | reverse complement strand
TCGCCGAACTGGGAAGCGGTGTATGAAGCGCCGTTTGGGCGGATCAAGGCAGGCGATCTCCTGGCCGCTTGGGTGGCGCACGATCTGCTGCACATGCGGCAATTGGTCGAACTGCACTGGGGCTACTTGGTGGGGAGCGTGGAGTCATACCAGGTGGTATATGCGGGAGAGTGGTAGGAGGCTTGGTTCACCGCATCCTCAGTTAGCCAGGAAATATCGTCGGATTCAAAGCGATATTCAGCCAGCGCCAAGGGCAAAAACGAAGGCTACCGCGATGGAGTACACGAACAAGCGTACCGCGAAAGCGGGAGAAAGAAATGACTGCTCAACCAAAGCGAACTTGGACTGTAGAAGAATATCTTGACTTTGAGCGTCGTAGCGAGACAAAAGAGAATTATGATCGCGGAAAGAAATCACAGTACTACCGTACGATCCCTTCACTTCAAGAGTATCTCCTTGTATCGCAAGACGGGCAGCATATCGAGCATTTTATTCGTCACTCTGAACACCAATGGCTTTTTTCAGAAATAATTGATACTGATAACGTTATCCATCTCTCTTCAATTGACTGCACACTGAACATGGCGGACGTGTACCATAAAGTACCACCAAGGGCATCCTGACGCAGTGGAAATTGTCCAGCGCACGGCCCGCCTTGCTCTCAGCAGTACGGTGCTCGGCGAGTTACTTGCTGGATTTGCGATTGGTTCACGCGAAGCGAAAAGTAGGAGTCTTAATCATACGTGCCGAAGCATTGCCGCCGAACACGCCGTTACAGAAATTATCGAAGACTTTCCTGAGTTGACAGAGGAAGATATTCGGGCATGTTTAGCATATGCGGCAGACCGTGAGCAATCGCTCGCTGTTGTGACAGCATGAAACTTCTGTTTGATGAACATCTTGAGCTATCCACGCACACGACAAGAGATACGCGAAAGCATTCAGGAAAGCCGCCGGGATTACGAGTAAACGCCTACCAATGGGATGCGGCCCAACAAGCGCTTCCAGCCGACGCCGCTGCGCGTCGAGCGCGATCGGGCCGATTTTGAACGCGGGAAGCGGCTCGCATGTTGTGCCGATCTCTTGGGGCGGCTCGGCTGATGCGCCAGGGCGATGGCATCTGCTTGCGGTGGCCGTCAACGGCGCGGCTCCTGGGGAGCTCAGGCCAACGGCGTGGCCTGAGTCAGTCGGCGTTGCCCGGCGTAGCCGCGGCATTGACGCCGACGGTCGGGGCGGATGGGCGCGATCGGTGCGCAGACCGGCCCGCCCCAACGGAAGATGCCACCGCCCTGGCGTATGTGCCGTAGGGTGGAGCCAAGACCGATTTCGGGCGTATCATCGCCATGGAGCACGGGTACGGCGGTCATAGGTTGCATGATCGCCGCGTAGCACGTATCATCCGAGTGGAGGTGGCAAAAGCGCCGTCTACTTTATGTTAGGCATCACAAGCCGAACACTTCATGCATTGCACGAAAACTTATGAATCGCAAACTCATCAGCTCCGGGTCTCCATTCGAAGAGCAAATCGCCTACTCGCGCGCTGTAGTTCAAGGCGATTGGATTTTTGTGTCGGGCACCACTGGCTTCGACTACGCGACGATGACGATCTCGCCCCTGATCGAGGAACAGGCCACTCAGTGCTTTGAAAATATCAAGACCGCACTGGCCCAAGCAGGAGCAACGCTCTCCGACGTCGTCCGAGTCCACTACATACTGCCAAACGGTAGCGATTTTGAGAAATGCTGGCCGGTACTCAGGGCGTACTTTGGACAGATCCGTCCATCCGCAACGATGATCTCGGCCAACCTGCTCGACCCTCGAATGCTCATCGAGATTGAGGTCACCGCCATGAGGCAACAAGCATCGGGCCCCTCGATAGGGTGATGCCTAACCCCTTGCTCAACCGGATCCACTACGGCAGGCACCGTAAGCCTGGTTCGAGGCACATGGTGCATCATCTCGTACCAGGCTTACGGTACCCGCCTCCACGGTTCGGTTAGCGCGAACGTTGGACGGCAACACACACCCTAACTACAAATCAAGAAGCATGCGTAATGTCTCTTCAACACGTTGCAGTGTTGCTTGCGAAACACTTCCCCAAGGATTGCCTTTTAAGCGATCTTTTGACACCGATCGAAGGGCATCACATAAAATCAGGCTTCGACTCCTGACTCCTCCTTCTGGTGGCTCAAGCGGAATATGGGCGGGAATACGTCGATCAGTTCGTGTGAGTGGAAGCACAAACACTAATCCGGCAGGTCCGTGATTAAAGATGTCGGTGGAAACAATCAGAACAGGTCGTGTTCCTGCTTGCTCGTGTCCACGAATAGGATGAAGGTCAGCCAACCAGATTTCCCCACGAGATGGTTCACGACTCATCCCACTCCTCCAGCTCATCTAAACCATCAAGGAGTGTCACATCCCACTCGGCACGTTCCGCTGCCTCCACGTGCTGCACAGCGGGGTCAGTTTGTGCAGCAAGGTAGGCGGCATTTAAGGCTTCCAGGAATTGTCGTCGACGGAATTCCTTAAGGGCGTCTTCAAGAACCTGCTGCATTGAGGTTCCCGTCCTACGAGCCAGATCATTGAGAAGGTCGCGAGTTTCCGTAGAAACGCGAATAGTTGTCGTAGCCATTCACATCCCCTGAGGTGTCGTCTATATATACGTCTACAAAAGTATAGCATAGAATGTCTACGACAACAATTATCACGCCAGGAGATATCGGGCAATCCGGCAGTCCGAAGTAGTAAACCGATTATTCGTGGGCTTCGCTACACGGTCTATGATATTTTGTCGTAAAAGAATACAAATCACCATCGCGAGCCGGTGGTGAAGCTTGCCGTTAGGCTGCCCCTTGATACATCGTGATACCTCAACAGGAAATACATCGCTCTTATCCCAGTACGCCTCGTTCAATGCTTGTGGAAGCGCGGTTGGTGGAGTACACTACCGGAAGACTAACGCATGTAGGACACGATAGGTCATGCGCTATCAGATTGCTTTCTCGCCCAACGCGGCCGGGGATTTTGATTACTTTGATTTCTTCGTCAAGCATTATCCTGAGCCGATCTTCGAGGACGGAATACAGCTCTTTGACATGCTGCGCCTTACGCTGCGGTACTCGCGCAATGGTGCCTAACAATCTGCTGGCGTTTCCCGACTACCGAGGTAAGATCAAAATATGGCAACCCTAGAACGCGCAATTGAAATCGCCGCAGCCGCCCATGCGGGTCAGGTTGATAAGGCAGGGCAGCCGTACATCCTCCACCCACTACGGGTCATGTTGCGCATGTCCACCGCCCATGAACGCATGGCCGCTGTGTTGCACGATGTCGTCGAGGATACCCAGGTCACCTTGGAGCAGCTTCGGTCTGAGGGGTTCCCTGATGAAGTTATCGTGGCAGTCACGGCCCTCACCAAGAGACCCGGTGAATCTCGCCTGGAAGCGGCGGTCCGCGCAGCCGCCGATCCCGTCGCACGGGCGGTGAAGTTGGCCGATAATGCCGAGAATATGGATCTTAGTCGCATCGCCGCGCCGACAGAGAAGGACTATGCGCGCCTTGAGGAGTACAAAAAAGTCCGTGCCCTGCTCCTCGGCGAAACAAACGCTGTCACATTCGTGTAATCTACGCTGCTTGTTCGTGCGTGAATTTTAGGAGTATTGTATCACCTGACGATCAGATTTTTCTCAGGTTTCTGCCAGACGGGGTAGGAACATTCTCATTGTCAGGAGGAACAGCTATGCTCACCGCACACGTCCGGCGTATGTTCATGATCGGCATGACGCTGACCATTGGTCTGATCCTGGTGATCTCGAGCTACCGAGCCTTTGCTTCAGCAGCTCAGATTGCCGTGTTCACACCACAGGGTTCAGCCTTCTGTGCTCGCACCGGTGGTTCGGCCCCGGCGGTCTTCCAGGGCCAGACGTTTCTCACTCGTTTTGACTATTTCCGCGTACTCGCCCCACCTTTCGGTCCTGAGCCGGTTACAGTTGACATAACGTTTCCTGATGGGCGGGTCTTTACGATTCCCGCCAGCCAGCAACTCGATGGTGTGATCGATCTGCCCAACAATTTCCCACCCGCCAGCCGTTTTGTCTCGAACGGGGCAGGCCAGTTCTCACTGACGATCCCCGTACCTGGCACCTGGCCGTACGGCTGTTACACCGTCAGCGGACGTGGCTTGAGCAGCGGTGGGATCAACAACGCGACAGCCTTCTTTGTGGTTGCGCCTGGTGGGCAGCCAGGCCCAGCGGGCAATGCCAACCTGCGTGTGACCCGCAACGGGCAGGATATTGCTGCGGCCTTCCAGGGGGAGATCGTTGAAGTTGATGGCCGCGGTTTTATTGGCGGCGAGTTTGTCTCGCTCTGGATCACCGCCCCCGATGGCACCGTCATTGACTTCCCTCCAGGCCAGCAGGTTGTCCAGGCAACGCCTGCGGGTGCGCTTTCGACCTCATTCCAGTTTGAAGGTAAGAATCCTACCGGGCGCTATACCTTCACAGCCCTTGGGCAGCAGAGTCAGTTCCGTGTCTTTGCGAGCTTCGAGCTGCGTGCGCCACCTGTTGTGGAACGCGGCCCGGCCCAACTCTATGTGGTGGTGCCTGCCGATATGAGTGGCCCCCAGCGTAGTGTCTTCTATGCCAATGGTGACCTCTTCTTCCCCGGTGAGCGGGTCGATCTCTGGCTCACCTTCCCTGATGGAGCCGTGCGTGGCTTCCCTTCGACCTTTGCAGATCCGATTGCCGGGCAGTTCTTGGTCGAATTGGCGCTTGACGAACGTCTGCCCGTCGGTTTCTATCAACTGACCGCCCAGGGTGCCGAGAGCCGCCAGTTGATCATTGCTGGCTTTAACCTCGAGCAGAATTTCGGTACGGTCTTCAATCCATATGTCAGCCCAGAAATCGGCCTTGACAATGATCCACGTACGCGGGTTGACCTCGACTTCATTGATCCCGATCCCTACAACTGGAACGAGTACGGCAACCCCGATGAATAAGTGATCATATCTGTGCAACACAGCGGCAAAGCCGCTGTGTTACACAGTATGCGGGCATTTTGCACAGGAGGAAACCCCTGGTTGACCTAGTCAGCCAGGGGTTTCCCTTATCACGCGGCAGCGCCAGGTATTCTGTGGTACGCTGATAACAACCCACGTTCTGAAACCCTGGAAAGGATCGTTCACGTATGCGCTTTCGCATCGTTGCGCTTTTTGCTCTTCTGTTGCTCCTGGTTGGTTGTGGTGTCCGTGAAGCGGCGACAACGCCCCTGCCAACCGCACCTGTTGCGCCAGTTTTTACCCCCACCCCGGTCACGAGTTCGGCCTCGCCGACCATCCCTAGTGCGCCTGTTGTCGAGCCTGCGGCCACCGCGACGACGATCAATCTCCCTACGGTCATTGCCTCGCCTCCCGATCTCAGCACGCTGCAACTTGCTGTCGAGCCCGTTGCCAACGGGTTTCGCAATCCGACCCACATTACCAATGCCGGTGATGGCAGTGGCCGCCTCTTTGTGGTGGAGCAAGCGGGAGTGATCTGGATCGTGCAGGATGGTGTGCGCCTCGAAGAACCGTTGCTCGATCTGACTGAACTAGTTGGCTCGCAAGGCAATGAGCAGGGTCTCTTGAGTATTGCCTTTCACCCGCAGTTTCGCACGAATGGCTTGCTCTTTGTCAACTATACCGACCTCAACGGCACAACGGTTGTCGCACGGTACACGCTCAGCGCTGATCCCAATCGCGCTGATCCTGCGAGTGCGACGATCCTCATGACGATTGACCAACCCGCCGCGAACCACAATGGCGGTCTGCTCAAATTTGGGCCAGATGGCTATCTGTACATTGGCACCGGTGATGGTGGTGCTGGAGGTGACCCCTGGAATAATGCGCAGACCCTGAGCAACCTGCTTGGCAAGTTGCTGCGCATTGATGTTGATAGCAACGAACCATATGCCGTTCCTGCAAACAACCCGTTTGTTAATGCTGATCCGGCCCGTTCGGAGATCTGGGCCTATGGCTTGCGCAATCCTTGGCGCTTCTCGTTTGACCGCGCAACGGGCGACCTCTATATTGCCGATGTTGGCCAAAATGCATTTGAAGAAGTCCATGTGCAGCCTGCCAGTAGCCTGGGTGGGGAAAACTATGGCTGGAAGATCATGGAGGGCGATCGCTGCTTCGAGGCCAGTTCGTGTGATCAGACAGGCCTGGAATTACCGGTCTTTGTCTATCCCCACGGCAGTGCCGAAGGCGGATGTTCGATCACAGGTGGCTATGTCTATCGCGGTCAGGCCTTTCCTCAACTCAATGGCGTCTATGTCTTCACCGACTTTTGCACGGGCAACCTCTGGGGAACCTATGGCGATGGCGTAGGCTGGCAAACCGCTCTCATTGGACGGGTTGATCTGCGCATCACCTCATTTGGCGAAGACGAAGCAGGCGAACTCTATCTGGTTGACCGTACCGGTGGAGGCGTCTACCGGTTGGTGGTGGAGTAAGGAACCAGCGTCTTGCGATCTACGCACGTAAGTGTTATGATCGCACTGTACGCAATTGGATCGATCAGTTCAGGCAACTATACATTGTGACAAGAGCCTCTCCAACTGGAAATAATGGGCAGACGCTTGCCCCTCAACAGGCGGGTCAGCCCCGTCTTGTGCTGGGCTCAGCTTCACCGCGTCGCCACGAATTGCTTGCCGCGCTTGGGGCGACCTTTACCGTGATGACCACTGATGCTGAAGAGGCCGAGACCGACGTGCCGCCCGAGGTGCTGGGGGCGTTGCCAACCGCCGAAATGCCGCTGCGTTACCATCCGACGTTGCTTGCCTGGCGTAAAACCTACGCTGTGGCTGCACACGCCCTGGATGCTGTCGTTCTGGGCGCTGATACGGTGGTGGTGATTGATGGCGAGGTGTTGAATAAGCCTCGCGATGATGCTGAAGCTCATCTCATGCTGCGGCGTCTGTCAGGACGTACCCATCGTGTCTATACCGGGTTGTGTGTCGCGGGGGCTTTGGCGTCAGCGATAACGCCTGACCCCGATCAGGCCACACCTTATGCGGCCCTGCCAGAGCCAATCTGGTTGCCGTTGCACCACGAGGCTTCTCATGCAGTTCTGTCGACAGCCGCTCGGCGTCCTTTCTGGCTGGATATCGAAATGTCCGAGGTCGTCTTTGCTCCGTTGACCGAAGCCCAGATCACGGCGTATGTTGCCACTGGTGAGCCGCGTGATAAGGCGGGTGCCTATGGTTTGCAGGGCATGGGTGGTCAGTTGATCGAAGCGGTCTATGGAAGTTACACTGCGGTGGTGGGCTTTCCGCTCGCTGCGGTGGTGCGTTTGTTGCGTGGTGCAGGTGTCACTGGGCTAGCTGACGCGACGGCAACTTATTATGCATGGCTGGCACACCAACAGAAGGGACCTTTGCCATGGCCTCCCACATTGCCATAAAATTGCTCGTTGTTGATGATCATCCGCTCTTTCGCCAGGGGGTTCGCTGGGCCTTGAGTGGTGAGGATGATCTCGTAATCGTCGGTGATGTTGCGAGTGGTGAAGCCGCGCTTGAGTGGCTTGCCCAGGCTGGCTCACACGATGAACCGAATGTGATGCTGGTTGATATGAATTTGCCAGGGATGAATGGCCTTGCGTTGACGCGGCAAGTGCGCCGTCAGTACCCTGGGCTCGGGGTGGTGATGTTGAGCATGCACGAGAGCGATGAGCAGGCGTTTCACGCGTTGCAATCAGGGGCCGCCGCGTATCGCTCGAAGGATGTCAAGCCACAGGCGCTGATCGAGATCTTGCGTCGCGTCGCTCGTGGCGAGTATGTGATCAATGATGTGCTGCTGGAAGAACCGCGGGTCGCTAGTCGGGTCTTGACGCAGTTTCGTAGTTTGCCCGAAGCGCTGCCCACTGACCCCGAAGCGGTTGATGTGCCGATCTTTACGCCCCTCAGCGACCGTGAAATCGAGGTGCTTGAACGTATCGCGGCTGGCGGGAGTAACAAAGAGATCGCTGACTCGTTGCATATTAGTACGCAGACGGTCAAAAACCATATCTCGTCGATTTTGCGCAAACTGTCGCTGAATGACCGCACCCAGGCGGTACTCTTTGCGTTGCGCCGTGGCTGGATCGAGACGCCTCAGGAGATCCGGCAGGGGCCGCTCGAACCCCCTGCCGACCCACCCGAAGACGAGGCTTAACCGTTCAACTCAGTCGGCCTGCTTGCGCATGACGGCCAGAAACCGTTTGCCATACTGAACAAACGAGAGCAGAAACGGCACCATTGCCACATAGAGTGCTGGCTTGCCACTGCGTGGCCCGTCGGCAACGTACAGCAGGGCCGCCGCAGTCAAGAGCGCTGTGGTCAGTTTGCCAGTGCTGGCGGCAACGGTGATCTGGCTGTGCCGTTTGATGACGACCAGGGCAGCAACGATAATGCCAAGGTCGCGAAAAAGCAACAACCACGTAATCCACCAGGGAAAGTCGCGGGTCTTTGAGAGGATGATCGCGGTTCCGTTGATCAAGATCTTGTCAGCTACCGGATCGAGCAGTTCTCCGAGAGGCGAAACCTCGCCACGGGCGCGTGCCAATGGGCCATCAATGGCGTCGGTGAGCATCGCGACGCCCAGACAGGCAAGGGCTTGGCGCCGTCGCTCGGGCTGCCGCAGGTAGCGAAAGGTTGGTGGAATGAGCAGCAGCCGAGCGATGGTCAGCATGTTTGATGGATAGAGCAATTCACGTGGCTCGAAGAGTCGCGTTGAAGCCATGCCGATTCTCCTACACCAGCGGTGAGGCAGGGGGCGCAAAATCGGTGTTGTAGCCGTTCTGCGACCGCAAGGCGATCAGCTTCTGCCCCAGCAGGTGACCAAAGACAGCCTGGCTGTAGGGTAGGGTGAAAAGAATGCCGATGAAGATGATGCCGCCGACACCGGCCACAAAGCTGCACAAAATCTGGAGCAGCCACAGCACAACCCATCCCCCTAGATCGCCCCGTACCATGGCAATGACTGCACTGAAGTTGATCGCTTCACTGAAACTGTTCGTCTGTAGGTAACGGACGATGCCTGCCAGCATAAGCGGCTGGATGACCAGGGCAACCAGAATGATCAGAGGCACAAGGCACAGGGTGAGCAGCACAATGATACCGCCAGCATCACCAGCACTGGCAGCAAAGAGTGGGACACACGCAAACAAGAGACTGACCACAATAATTGGCACAGCATAGACAATCGCAATGCCAAAGCCAACGAGACCGAGGTTGAATTTCTCGCCAAAGTTGTCCCATTGGGGCAGTGGGCGTGGATTGCCTGCCGCCAGACGGCGTGCCGTCTCAAGCACGTAGCCGATGATCAGGATCTGTCCAATCAGTGGAATCAAGGCCAACAATCCAGCGATCAGGATGCTTGTAAGCCACTGTTCATCATCGAAGACAAACGAAAAGGCTTTGCCGATGTCCATCAGAGTCCTCCTTCTTAGAGCCTGCATTGTAACCCATCTTGTCGCACCTTGTACAGTGAGGTCATATGGCGTACCAGGGCGATTGCATCTTCCGTGTATGCATCCCGCCAGGGCACCCGCCAGGGGTGCCCGTCCCGGCCGGTAGGGGCACCCCTGGCGGGTGCCCTGATAGCGCGTCTTTTTGTCTCCGGTTTCGTATGATGCAATCGCCCTATATGGCGTCAGGGCTGATGCAACGTCAGCTCTCCAGGGTCGCCGTCGCCGTCAACGGCCCGACTACCGTCGGCAAAGCCCGCCTGCACGTGCGGTAGTCGAGGGCTTAGACTGAAGGAGCGGATCGTGAGCGGCGCTCGCATGGCTACTGAGCAAACTCGTTGATCAGACGTTCGGCGCTCACATAGAGTTGCACGACGACGAGGTGTGCATAGATGATGGCGCTGAGGATCAGCCAGAGACCAAGGCCAAGCACGATGATTTGCCCTGGAAAGGCAATCCGTGCAAGCATTAGGGTGAGGGTGCTCAAGAGTGCCGCGGGGAGATAGGCCACCAGTGAGCGCAGACGAGCCTGGAGAAAGGTGCGGCGGTTCGCACGCTCCAGCGTCCAGTTGAGGGTTGCGCTCCTCAGGGCATCTTCGATGTGGCCCTCACGCGCAAAGCGAAGCCGCCCGGCCGGGGCGACACTGCTCAAAAAGAGCAGCACGACAACCATCCCTGTGCCAAACACGACCGAGGCAGTGGCCCTCTGGATGATCGTCTCGTCGGTGATGCCAGCGAGCAACATGACAATGCCGGTGGCAAACAACAGCATCGTTCCAATCAAGATCGGTAGGATCAGAAAAGCAAAGTCAATGAGCATGGCAAAGAGACCGGTCAATGATCGAACCGTGACATTGCCGGGGGGCGGCAGTGGGCTAGCGAAGCCTCGCCGACTATTATCGAGGCTCTCCATCACAAAACCAGCGGCCAGGGGTAGGCCCAGCCCCACGAGGGCGGCAAGTCCGTAGCCACCACAGTGCAACCACCAGAATTGATCGCGGTGTACCGTTGCCAGCGCGTGACGGAGGGAAAGCGGCCCTGGCTCGGTGCGGCCAAAAAAGGTCACGCTGCTTCTCCAACCAGGTAGCGTCGGATCAAATCAAGCCCCAGGGTCGCAATAAATTCCCATCCTTCGGTCTGACGCAAGTCATAGTTACGGGTGACCTGGCGATTTCCCTTGGGTGTGACCAGGGTGACACTCACTGCGGTCAGGCCGCTCTGGTCGCTGGTATCAGCCACCTGAAACGCGAGGCCAAGATCGGCGCGCCAGCGATCAACAATGCTAAATGCCCCCGTCTGCGACAGAATGGCCGCCGCATCCTCGTTGGCTGCACGATCAAGCGGATGGATCAAGACCCCACTGATGCATTCGGTGCCTCCGCTGACCGCTGAGAGTGCCCGGAAGATCGGGGCGAGCGTGCTCGTTTCGTAGAGGGCCAGGGTGAGTTGCTGTTCCTTGAGCAAGCGGGCAACGGTTGCCGGTAACGGCTCATCACCAATAACATGTTGTTTGAGGCGTTCGCGAATGGTCGCCTCGGTCGTGGCAAGCATGGCCTCGGCTTCCGCTTGTGAGGACGCCTGAGCCGTGATCCGAATTTCGTAACGGGCCTGTTTGGCCGAGATGCCGACACTGGGATTGGCCTGTGCCATCAGATCGGCGATCATCTCGCCAATCACACTTTCACCAAGCCCAGTCGCGTGAACCGTCTTGACCAGGATCGCGTCGGTGATCCCGCGTTCATCACGCAGGTAGGGCATGACGGCGTTTTCGAAGAGATACCGCATTTCATAGGGCACGCCAGGCAACACAATCACCGTGCCTTGATCGTCCTCGACAAGAAACGAAGGAGCAGTGCCTCGCGGATTCTCGATAATCCGTGCCCCAGTAGGGACAAAAGCCTGGCGTCGGTTGCTCGGGCTCATCGTGCGACCCATCGCGGTAAACCGGGCCTCGATCTGGTCGAGCAAGGTCTGGTGGAACTCAAGCGGGCGTTCCATTGCCAGGGCGACCCCTTCGCGGGTAACGTCGTCGAGCGTTGGCCCGAGGCCCCCCGTACAGATCACGAGATCCGCCCGTAGCAGCGCCTCGCTGACCATTGCGGCAATGGTTTCGGTATGATCCCCAACCGAACTCTTGCGCACCAGTTCAACCCCGGCGCGGGCGAGCTGGCGGGCAAGGTACGCGCTATTGGTGTCAACCGTCGTCCCGAGCAGCAACTCTGAGCCGATGGCAATAATTTCTGCTTGCATAGTTAAAAGAGCGGATCTTCTTGGCGTGGTTTCGGTTTGGCCTGTTCGATCATACGACGACGATAATCGTCCCAGAGAGTCTGTTCTTGCTTGGCGGCGGCGCGCTTGCCAGCTTCGATCGCCTGTTTCACGCGTTCCTGCAGCGAGACACCGGTGCTCTCGGCGCGCGCCGTAATTCCAAGCCGCACCTCTTCGCTGGCGCGTTGATGCAGCACATAGATCGCTGCGCTGCCCATCGCTGTGCCGAGTACGAGCCCAAAGGCAAACCGACCGGTTGATTGCCGTGTGCGGCGTTTTGTTTCGTTGCGCAGCGCCTGGATGATCGCGAGGGCGGCTTGCCGCTCGTTGGCAAGGGCATCAAGGGTGCTGGCGCGTTCAGCGCGGATGGCTTCGCTAAAGCGCAGAGCCGCATCGGTGAGCATATCGGTCTCTACGGTCATAGTCTCCTCATTCCGCTAACTAGGGTGCTATCCTGGGACAAAAGCCAGCGTCGCTGGCTTTTGTCCCAGGATGTAAAATTTTTACATGCGCTTAGCGATCTCCTCTTGCATGCGTGCGAGACACGCATCAATTGGTATCGCCCCAAGGTCTTCGCCCGACCGCAGGCGTACGGCAACTGTGCCTGCTTCTTCTTCCTTCTTTCCGATTATAAGCATATATGGAACCTTCTGCAACTGGGCACGCCGAATCTTGCCTTGCATCCGGTCGCGACTTGTGTCAACCTCGACCCGTAGATCAGCCTCGACGAGGCGCTTCTGTACGCTTTCCGCATAGGCGATCTGGGCGTCGGTGATCGGAATCAGTACGGCCTGTACTGGTGCAAGCCAGAGCGGGAAGGCGCCGGCGTAGTGTTCGATCAGGACGCCGAAGAAGCGCTCCATGCTGCCCATCAGGGCGCGGTGTACCATGTAGGGCCGGTGGGGTTGGTTGTCCTCACCGATGTACTCGAGCCCAAAGCGTTCGGGCAGGTTAAAGTCGAACTGGATGGTGCTCAACTGCCACTCGCGTCCCAGCGCATCGTAGACTTTGAGGTCGATCTTCGGGCCGTAGAAGGCACCGCCGCCCTCATCAACCTGGTAGGGTAGGTTATGGGTCTGAACGGCGCGCTCGAGCGCGGCAGTGGCCCGTTCCCAGTCTTCAGGCGCACCAACGTACTTCTCGGGGCGGGTCGAGAGGTAGGCCGTGAAGTCACTTAGGCCGAAGGCGCGCAGCACATAGAGCGAGAACTCGAGCGCACGCCCGATCTCCTCCTCGACCTGGTCGGGCCGACAGAAGATATGCGCATCGTCCTGGGTGAAGCCGCGCACGCGCGTGAGGCCGTGCAGCGCCCCGCTCAGTTCGTAGCGGTAGACCGTGCCATACTCGGCGTAGCGCCGCGGCAGGTCGCGGTACGAGCGCATGTGGGTTTGGTAGATCTGGATATGGAAAGGACAGTTCATCGGCTTGGCATAGTAGTCCTCGCCGTCAATATCCATCGGGGCGTACATGCTCTCTTTGTAGAACTCGAGGTGGCCCGAGGTCTCCCAGAGGTGCGCACGCCCGATGTGGGGCGAGAAGACCCACTCGTAGCCGGCCTTGAGGTGGGCCTGGCGGGCGAAATCTTCGGCGATCACGCGAACCATGGCCCCCTTGGGGTGCCAGAGGATCAGGCCCGCGCCGACCTCATCAGAGATGCTATAGAGATCAAGCTCTTTACCGAGGCGGCGATGGTCACGTTTTTTGGCCTCCTCAATGCGCCAGAGATGCTGTTCCAGTTCAGCCGGATTATTCCAGGCGGTGCCATAGATGCGTTGCAACTGGGGGCGCTTCTCATCGCCGCGCCAGTAGGCCCCGGCGATGCTCATCAACTTGAAGCCCGCCGGATCAATCTGGCCGGTTCGCTCGAGATGCGGCCCACGACAGAGGTCTTCAAACGTATCTTGGCGATAGGTCGAGATGACCGTGTCGCCTTTGGCCGTTTCACCATACTCATCGAGGCCCTGGGCAAGCCCGTCGATCAATTCGAGCTTGTAGGGTTGGTCATGAAAGAGTTGGCGGGCCTCATCAGCACTGACCTCCCGAAAGAGAAAGGGCACATCACGGGCGACGATCTGGCGCATCCCGGCTTCGATGGTGCTCAGATCATCGGGGTTGAGGGCGCGAGGCAGGTCGAAGTCATAGTAAAAACCATTCTCAATGGGCGGACCGATGGCGACCTTGCCTTCAGGGAAGATCTCAAGCACGGCCTGGGCCATCACATGGGCCAGCGAATGGCGAAGACGGTAATACGGATCATTATTTGGATCGACTGGCATCACACACCTCACATCTGCAAAGACGACAAAAAACCTTCGTTCCACTATGGGACGAAGGTTGCTTCGTGGTTCCACCCAACTTCGATGCACGACTGCACGCGCAGCCAGGCATCCTTCCGGCGCGTTAACGGGCGCAAACCGTGCCTCCATACTTGCGTAGCGCGTTGAGGAGGCCGCTCAGAGGTGGTTTTCACTCGTGCTGATTGAGGTGCGCTTCCAGTCTCTGACGCACCCTCCCTGGCAACCAGGCTACGAGGTACTCGTCCTCGTCACTGCTTTCGATAATCTTGCCGTATTGTACCGCTCTGTTTTTGTTGCGTCAAGCTTTTGCTAAGGGCATAGCCCTTAGCAAAACCGGTGCTTCTGGTGTAAGATGCCAGCAAAGCTGGCATCTTACGCCAGAAGTACCACGGGAGGCAGGGCGCTAGCCCTGCCCTCCCGTGGTACTATAGAACCTATGAAAACCTACCCTCCCTCATCGGTCGGGCGACTTGCCCTGGTGCTTGGTATTTTGTCGGCGTTTGGACCGCTTTCGATTGATATGTATTTGCCAGGGTTGCCTGCGATCGGGGCCGAGTTTGGCACCGATACGGCAGCGGCTCAGTTGACGCTGACGGTCTTTTTTCTGGGGTTGGCCTTTGGGCAGATTGTCTATGGGCCGCTTTCGGATCGTTTTGGTCGCCGCAAGCCGTTGCTCGTTGGGGCGATCATTTATACACTTGCTTCGGTGGGGTGTGCGCTGGCGCCGACGCTCGGCAGCCTGGTCTGGTTGCGTCTGCTGCAGGCGCTTGGTGGGTGTGCCGGGGTTGTCATCGCGCGCTCGATTGTGCGCGATCGTTTCGATGCCCAGGACTCAGCGCGGATGTATTCGCTCTTGATGTTGGTGATGGGCCTTGCCCCCATTACGGCGCCGGTGCTTGGTGGGCAACTCATCGTTCATTTTGGCTGGCGCGCGGTCTTTTGGGTGCTGACCGTCTTTGGCATGATCTGTGTGGCGCTGGTGCTCTTTGCCCTCCACGAGTCACTGCCCCGTGAGCGACGCAATCAGGATGGCTTTGCGGCTGTGCTGCGCGTCTATGGTCTGTTGCTGCGCGATCGGCATTTTCTCAGTTACGCCCTGACCGGTGGGTTTATTTCGGCGGGCATGTTTGCCTATATTTCCGGGTCGCCCTTTGTCTTCATTGAGCTCTTTGGTGTGTCGCCCCAGTTGTACGGTTGGATCTTTGGGGCAAATGCCGCTGGTCTGATTGCGGCTTCACAGTTCAATCGTCGGCTCTTGCGCTCGTTCACCAGCACCACGATCCTCAGTGTCGCCCTGGCCGTCATTGCCACCTCGGGCGTGATGCTTGTTGCGGTTGCCGCGACGGGCTTTGGAGGCCTTTTGGGCTTGTTGCCGTTCCTCTTTGTCTGCATTGCGGGCTATGGTCTCGTGGCCCCCAATGCCGCCGCCGAAGCAATGGCCCCCCACGGACGGGTAGCGGGCAGTGCGGCGGCGTTGCTTGGTATGTTGCAGTTTAGCATCGGGGCGCTCGCCGGTACGCTGGTCGGGGTGTTGCACAATGGCACCGCCGTGCCGATGGCCGCAGTTATGGCGACGTGCTGTCTCGCAGGGCTTGGGGTGTTTCATCTGCGCCCACTGGGGGGGCCGGTGCCTCATCCTCAGCCCGAGGCGTAATGCCGACACTGGATGTGGGTTTCGTTGACGCCATGGTGCAGCGAGGCGGCATGTTCTGCGTGCCTCTTCTGTTTTTCTGAGCGAGTGATACCCTTATATTGACAAGCGTATCACGCTTCTCGTGATACGACGCCGTCTACTTTTTGTCTTCGTTGCTCGGGATATATGGCTATGAGTAGTGATAACGTGCTTGAACAAAGTCGATTCGGTCATCACTTACGACATAGACAAGACGATGTTCCTGGGTAATACGTCGCGACCAAACGCCTGCACCTAAGTATTTCAGTGGTTCTGGTTTGCCGATTCCATCGAAAGGGTCACGAAGTACCGCCTCGATCAGTGTGAAAATTCTGAGGGCGGTTCGTCTATCCGTTTCGACCCAGTAGCGTATATCTTCGCGAAACTCCGCCTGAAAGACCGCATCCCGATCCCGTTGGTTCCCCGGCTGAGCTTGTTGTTTATCCTTCGGCATCGAGTTGAACCTCGTGGCGAAGTTGCTCAAGTGATTGTGCGGTTCCAACTCGTTGGCGGACGCGGTTTAAGGTAGTGAGGAGGCGTTCGGCATTGGCAGGCGAGCGCAGCAACTGTACCGTTTCGAGTAAGCCTACGAGTTCATCTGCGGCGATAAGGGCAACGTCGTCGCTTCCACGACGTTGGATAATGACAATCTCACGGTCTTGCGTTACCTGGTCAAGCAGCGCGGCAAGTTGCGCTCGTGCTTGGGTATAGGTGGTTTGGATAGTCATACCAGACCTCCGAGCTCGCGTTTATATTTATATGTACACATATACTGTACAATAATGAACAAGGCAATGTCAACAGTACGAATATCGTCTTCAATCACTTCAGTAGACAGATTTTCTCGGGCAAGATTGGCTCGCAATGTTTCGCAACAAAGTTGAACCTCGAGTTAATGCCTGACAGTTCTGTACTTTGGTAATGGTAGCACAGCAGTACTGCCAGAACAAGCGAAACATACATGCTGAATCATATTTCATCCTATTTCGTGTTAATGTCAAGGGCTTTTATCAAATGATTTTTTGCTAGGCGGCCCAACGCCGCACCTCAGCAAACTGCTTCCTGTTCACGCCTTTTGCCAGCGACAAAAGGCGTGAACAGGAAGCAGTTCGTTTCAGGTACAGGTTGGGCCGCGTCATGTCATGTTAGTTCAGAGACGTCAATGAACACATCTGCAACATACCTAGCCAAACGATGACGCTTCGGCAATCCAAGTACGCCCTTTGCAACCGTCAGGGCAGCTTTCCACTCATCTATGGTTTGAGGACCATCAACATCTGAGTCACCCGTAAAATACAGAAAAACCAGGTACGCATCTCGTTGGTTCAATTTGCGAACCAAGTAGAGATGAGCGAGCCGATTGGCGATCTGATATAGTTTTCCAGTCCATGGGATGTCAGGGTTGATACCGAGGTAATCCTTCGTCTCGTTTAGGCTACGCTTGATGAGTTCCAGGCTTGCCCCACCAGTTCCAGTTCCGGCTGATATGATAGTACCGCCTTCAAAAGTCGCGTCCAGCTCAGGGCCGCGCCAGCGGCGTCTGTGTGTAAGGCGCTGTTGGGCCGTAGCATTTCACAGTACAGACAGATCAGCGCCAAGAAAGCTTCTAAATATAGTATCTTTTATGCATACACTACTCTGGTTACCATATCGATCAGTTTTCATTCTTTTTTATCGTCGCCACTCTTCGTGTCGCGCTCTACGGCGGCAACAATATCATCAATGGTAAGATCGGTGAAAAGCTGTTCTCGCTCTTGGGTATAGTCCCCAAAGCCGTGCGTATATTGATGAATGAAACGCGCCGTGTTTACCACACCCATTTCTTGAATAAGCACGCGTAGTGCCCACGTATTCAACTCAGCCAGCGGTAACGGTTGTATGCTGCTCACGGGAGCACCTCCTGAATCAACTCCAACGGCGTTACGATCGCTATGGTTATTGATGCAATCACCTTCAAGCGCTTCATGAGTCGGTCATCACAGGTACAAAAACAGTACACATTTCCGTGTTCAGCACAAGCGACATGCAACGCGTCTAACGGCTTAATTCCTTCTTGCTCAAGTTCCTTCGCTCGTGCCACAATCTGCGGAGAAAAGGCAACATACGCCGCTGCGTCCTTCAGAAGTTCTGCGGCGAATACTTTCCGTTGCAGGTCTGGTGTCCGATCTATTTCAAAGCGTAACGCATCTGAATGGACGATTTCGAGTACTCCTTGTTGATGTAACGCCATAATCCCAAGCATCGCCTCCGCTTCCAAGGCAATCCGCACCTGGGATTTATCGTCAAGTGGCCGCTGGAGGCTACAATTGTCAAGATAGACCCGCATGACGTCAGTCGCTCCTTCCATGCGCAGCATTCACAGACATCGTTATTGTATCACAGGGCATAGCGGATACGGCGGTGCAGCCGGATTAGCGGCTGGCAGCTATAGATGCGGTTCGCTTATGACTCGGCGCCTTTCGTCGTGGGATGATCCGCATCGTTTCCGCAGCGGGCTTGATATAGCTCCACAATCCGCTCAACGCTGGCAAGGTGTTCGTGGCGGTGGGTGATTGTGAGCGTGGTGCGCCCCTGGCGTAGTTCTTCGAGTGCGGCGACGACGTCGCTGGCGGTGGCCTGGTCGAGATGAGCCGTTGGTTCGTCCAGGATGAGAATCGGGGCGTCTTTCAGCAGGGCGCGGGCGATGGCGAGTCGCTGACGTTCGCCGCCGCTGAGTTTCATGCCCTGTTCGCCGATCCAGGTGTCGTAGCCGTTTGGTAGCCGGTTGATCAGGTCGCTCAGGTGGGCGCGCCGACACGCTTCGTCCAGTTCGGCCTGGCTTGCCATTGGGCGGGCGATGCGCAGGTTGTCGGCGATGGTGCCGTTGAAGAGGTGTGTGTGCTGGGCAACCACGCCGATCATCTGCCGTACGTCTTCGGCGCGATACGCCTGGAGCGGAACACCGCCAAGTAGGATCTCGCCGCTCCATCCTTCCCAGAAGCGCAAAATCAACTGCACCAGGGTGCTTTTGCCTACCCCGCTTGGGCCGATTAGGGCCAGTTGCTGCCCCGGCTCGATGCGCAAACTCAGGTTCTCCAGGACGTTCTGGGACTGGCCGGGATAGCTGAAGCTGACGTTGCGCAGTTCGAGACTGTTATCTTGCGGTTCTGGTGAAGTGACCGGTTCGTGGCTGATCTGCGCTGGGGTGTCGGTGAGGGCAAAGATCCGGCGTGCCGCCGCCAGACTCGTTTCGAGGCTCTGCAACGCGACCGCGAGTGGGGTCACGGCTTCAAATGAGGCCAGGGCGGTCAGCGCAAGCAAGGCCAGGTAGACCCCGTCGAGCTCGCCGTTGTGCACTAAGGGGATGGCGATGAGGAGCATAGCAACCGCAGCGAGGTGGCTCAGCAAAAGCACGAGACCGTTGCCGAGGCCGCGCACCGCCGCCAGACGTTCTTGGGCCTGCGTCAGGCGGTGGCTATCTTCGCGCACCCGTGCCAAGAGCAGATCCTCGCGCCCGAGCGCCAGCAGGTCGTCAAGCGCCTGCAAGCCTTCGACCAGGTTGGTCGAGAGCTTGGCGCGGTAGGCGATGCTTGCCCCGGCAGGGCGCCGACTCAGAGCGCGGACGAGCAGCGGCACGGCGAGGCCTGCCAGGGCAAGCAGCAACAACAGGGCGAGCGCCAGCCGCAGGTCAAAGGCGAGCATCAGTCCGCAGGCGAGCAGGCCGGCGAGCAGCGCGACGAGGGGTGGCGCGAGCACGCGCAGGTAGAATTGTTCGAGCGTTTCCACATCACCGACGGCTCGTGCGAGCAGGTCGCCCCCGCGCTGGTCAACTAGACCGGCAGGGGCCAGCGGTTCGACCGCCTCATAAAACCAGCCTCGCATCCCTGCGAGCAGCCGGAAGGTAGCCGTATGCGCCGTATAACGCTCGGTATACCGCAAGAGCGCCCGCGCAATGCCAAAGAAGCGGACACCGACGATCGGCAGACTCAAGACGGCAATCGAGGGCATCAGGGCGGCACTGGCGATCAGGTAGGATGACGTTGCAATCAGGCCGATGCTGCTGCCCACCGTCGCAAAGCCGAGCAAGACCGCAAGCGCGAACCAGCCTCGATACGGCGCGATCAGCACGAGCAGGCGTAAGAACAGGCGTGGCGTGCTCATCGCGCAGCCTCCCCGAGCGTGGGTGATGCCCGGTCTTGTGCTGTCATCGCCTCGTTGCTGCCGAGTAGCGGTTCAAGGTAGACCACGTGATCGACCTCTTCTATGAGCGTCGCGCTATGCGTGATGATCAGGGCTGTTCGACCTCGCAGCAACTCACGCAACGCTGTACGCACTTCCAACTCGCTGACCGGGTCGAGGTGCGAGGTCGGCTCATCAAGGATCACAAAAGGCGCATCTTTGAGCAGAGCGCGGGCGAGCGCGAGCCGCTGGCGTTGCCCGCCCGAAAGCCGTGTACCGCCTTCGCCGATGGGAGTGGCGTACCCTTGCGGCAGCGCCGCGATGAAAGCGTGCGCCTTGGCAGCGCGTGCGGCCACTTCCAGCGCCTCATCGGAAGCGTCGGGGCGGGCCAGGCGCAGATTCTCGGCGACACTGCCATAAAAGAGCGCCGGATGCTGGCTGACCCAGGCCACCTGCTGTCGCCACGCCACCAGATCTAGCTCGGTCAGCGATACGCCGCCAACCAAAATGCTGCCTGCATCGGGCTGCACAAAGCCCATCAACAGCGCCGCCACACTGCTCTTACCGGCCCCACTTGGTCCAACCAGTGCAACCGTCTGCCCCGCCGGAAGGCGCAGGTCAAACTGGTGCAAGACCGGACGTGCGCCATTGTCGTAGGCGAACGAGATCCCGTTCAGCTCAAGGTCACCGCCGCAAGGGTAGGGCTGTTGCAACGTCAGATCTCCGGGCATGAGGCCGTGCAGGCGGCCTTCGCGCCCCCTAGCCGAGGGCTTCAGCCCGACGGGGCTCCGGTCAGGTGGACGTTGCAACAGCCCTACGCAAGGCACAGCGCGGGACGTGCGCACGGGTGGAAGCAGCACCGGGGTTGCCAGGATCGCCTCGATCCGCCCGAGCGCCTCTTTGCCCGCCATGCCAGCGTGGTGGCGCTGGCCGAGCAACCGCAGCGGCAGGTAGAATTCTGGGGCGAGGATCAGGATCGTCAGGGCTGGCTCGAAGGCCATGCGCCCATAGAGCAACCGCAACCCGATCTCGACCGCAATGATCGCCGTACTGAGGCTCGCAATCAATTCGAGGGCAAAGGCCGAAAGAAACGCAATGCGCAGCACCTGCATCGTCACATCGCCAAACTGCGCACTGATCGCCGCCACCTCTTGCAGGCGCTCGCGGCTGCGTCCAAAGAGCTTGAGCGTCGTCAAGCCCTGGAGCGTATCGAGAAAATGGGCACTCATCCGGCTCATATCGGCCCATTGGCGTGCCGTCAGTTCTTTGGCGAGCGAGCCAATCAACCAGAGAAAGAGCGGAATAAGCGGGGCTGTCAGGATCAAGACCAGCCCGGAGAGGGGATCGAGCGGTAGCACAAAGACCAGCACGATCAACGGCATCAGCGCTGCCAGCGTCACCTGGGGCAAATACTGACTTAGATACTCATCAAGTGCCTCAACGCCCCCGAGCGTTGTATTGGCCAGTTCGCCACTGCGCTCGCCACGGACAAACGTCGGCCCGAGGGCAATGAGATGCGCCAGCACCCGCTCACGGAGCGCCTGCTTGACGAGACTAGCGAGCCGTTGCCCCGTCATCTCGCCGGCCCAACTCAGCGCTGCGCGCAGCAGTGCCAGGGCGACCAGGCCAAGCAGCAGCGCCTGCACATCGGCCAGATCGGCCCCACCCAGAAAGACCTGCGCAATCCCCCGGCTCAAGAGCAACGCCTGACCAACGGCCACCACCGCCGTCAACGCCCCCAGCGCAATGGTCACCCATAACCAGGGGCGCTGCGTTGTCATCAGGTTTGATCGTCTTGACCGGGTCATATTCCCAAACCGGGCCATATTCCCAAGCATCGCAGGGGCGGGACGACAGTCCCGCCCCTGCGATGCTAATACGTCAACTCACTCTCAATGCTTATACGGTGCCGAAAGACCCAGTAGGTCCAGGTCTGATACGCCAGTACGATCGGAATAAAGATGAGGGCGACGATGCTCATAATCGTCAGAGTTTTTGGGCTTGACGACGCATTGTAGATCGTCAGACTCCAGGCGGGATCGAGGCTTGAGACCATCACGCGGGGGAAGAGCGCCATAAAAATCGTGATGACCGAGAGGCCAATATTGACACTGGTCATCAAAAAGGCCCAGCCAAGGCGCCCAATATGCACAAAATAGGCGGCGGCAAAGAGTGCGCCAAGCGAGGCGATGGGAACCGGGCCAGGATTGACGCCGAGGCGGCTGAACGAATCGGTCATCAGATACGTTGACACAATGAAGATCGCGACCATCACCGTTGTCACCGGGCCAATGCGCCGGGTCAGGTGGAGGGCACGCTCGCTCAGTTCACCGCTTGTCTTCAGGTTCAAGAAGATCGCCCCGTGCAGGAGAAACATCGAGAGCGACGTCAACCCGCCGATGATCGCATACGGGTTCAGCAGGTCAAAGAAGGTGCCGACGTAGTGCATATCGGCATCAATAGGCACCCCGCGCAGCATATTGCCGAGCGCGACCCCCCAAAGGATCGCGGGGATCAGACTGCCAAAGACAATGCCCCGATCCCACCAGGCGCGCCATTTTGGATCTTCGGCCTTGCTGCGGTACTCAAAGGCGACGGCTCGGATGATCAACGCGACCAGCATCAAAAAGAGCGCAAGATAGAAGCCACTAAAGAGCGTCGCATACCAGTGTGGAAAGGCCGCAAAGATTGCGCCGCCGGCCGTGAGCACCCAGACCTCATTGCCATCCCAGACCGGGCCGACCGTATTGATAATCACCCGCCGTTCGGTATCGGTCTTGCCCATAATTGGCAAGAGCATGCCCACCCCATAATCAAAGCCTTCGAGCACGAAGAAACCGATAAAGAGCACGGCGACGAGTATAAACCAGAGGATATTGAGATCCATTGCAGGGTATCCTTTCAGTCGCCAGCCGGAGCAGGGCGCAGCGAAGGTTGTTTGCTAGACTGAGGCTCTTCGCCGGGTACCTGACGGGCATATTTCAGCATCAAAAAGACCGTCGCGGCGATCAAGCCCAGATAGACTAGGGTGAAGCCAATCAAACTCAGCAAGACATACCCGACGCCAACCGTCGCCGAGACGCCTTCATTAGTCAACATCACGCCATAGACGATCCAGGGCTGGCGGCCCATCTCGGTAAAGATCCAGCCGGTCGCATTTGCCAGGTAGGGCAGGCCGATCGCAGGGATCAGCAACCAGAGAAAAGCTGGACTACTCGTAATGCGATTGCGCAAGACAAAGTAGAGGGCCACTACAGCCAGGCCAAGCATCGCAAAGCCTGCGCCAACCATGGCCCGGAAGGTCCAGTAGGCGAGAAACACACTGGGTGTATAGTTGCCAGGCCCATAGGTCGCCTCGGCTTCGGCTTGCAGATCCTTGATGCCTGGCACCGCGCCCTCGAACCGATTGTAGGCCAGGAAACTCAACAGGCCAGGTACCTTGATCACAAAGAGATCGCGTTGCTGCGGTGTGCTTGCCACAGTAAAGAGCGACATCGGCGCAGGATCCTCGGTCTCCCAGAGGGCCTCGGCGGCTGCCATCTTCATCGGCTGCACCTGTATCATATACTGCGCCTGGGCGTGTCCAGCCAGGATCACGCCGATCACCCCAATAAAGGCAGCGATGGCCCCAATCTGGAACGAGCGGCGAAACATCTCGTGCCCGGCCTCGCCGAGTGGGCGACGCAGATGATAGGCACTGATGCCGAGCACAAAGAAGGCCGCCGTGCAGATTGCCGCCATCATCGTGTGCGGCCACTGCACCCAGACATGCCCATTGGCAATCAGCGCCCCAAAGCTCTCCATCTCGGCACGGCCATTGCGGATCACATAGCCAACTGGCTGATGCATAAACGAATTCGCCACCAGGATCCAGAACGACGAGATCGTTGTCCCAATGGCAACCATCCAGATACAGGCGAGGTGAACGCCCTTGGGCAGCTTGTTCCAGCCAAAGAGCCAGAGACCGAGGAAGGTCGACTCGAGAAAGAAGGCCATCAACGCCTCGATCGCCAGCGGAGCCCCAAAGATATCCCCCACAAACCGTGAATACTCAGCCCAGTTCATGCCAAATTGAAATTCTTGCACAATTCCGGTAGCTACCCCGATCGCAAAATTGATCAAGAGCAACTTGCCCCAGAATTTCGTCATGCGTTTGTAGGTTTCATTGCCACTACGGAAGTAGACCGTCTGCATAATGGCGACAAGGAGCGACAGGCCAATCGAGAGGGGAACAAAAAAGAAGTGGTAGACCGTCGTAATAGCGAACTGCCAACGTGCGAGAATGGTGACGTCCATCATTGCCTCCGAGCCAAGTCAAAGCCTCGGCATCAAGAGATTGTGCCAATATACACAATCGTATCAGATGTTTCTCTGAGCGCGGTTATGATCGTATAACTGGCAATGAAGGCTTGATACGTGTGGTGTGGGTTGTCGGCTGATAACCCGGTTTTCAGGCAATGCAATTTTGTTGTCTGCTCTGGTTGGGTACAATAGGGGTATTGTTTCGCTGGCACAACCGTCAGCTTTGCTGGCGGTTGTGCCAGCGAAGCAACGATTGATGGGGGTGCCGTTCCTGGATATGCATTGCTGTTATGCTGGCGCTCTGTGCCGGCCTTCCCGCGAGGGTTCGAACGAAGGAGTACGTTGATGCTACAGAGAAATGTTTCACGCTGGTCGCTCCTTGGGGTGGCGACGCTTTTGCTGATGTTCGTGTTTGCCGGGCGCGTTGCGGCGGCTGATCCAGCCGCCCGCGCCGTCTTTTTCTTTTCGCCGACCTGCCCCCATTGCCATACTGTCATGGACGAGGTCTTGCCGCCGCTTCAGGCGCGCTATGGTTCACAGCTCCAGATTGTGCAGATTGACGTTAGCCAGCCTGCTGGTCAGGCACTGTATCAGGCGGCGATTACGGCCTTCAATATTCCCGATGATCGCCTCGGTGTGCCTACCATGGTCTTTGGCGAGACGGTGATGGTTGGCAGTGGCGAGATCCCGGCGATGTTGCCTGGTTTGATCGAACAGGCGCTTGCCGCTGGCGGCAATGCTTGGCCCACTATTCCGGGGATCGAACCGGTCATTGCGGCCCAGGTGGTCACGACTGACGCGGGCGAGGTTGCGGTGGTGCCCCCCACGGCATCGGCGGTGAGCCCGTTTCAGCGCGATCCGCTGGGCAATAGCATCGCGCTCTTGATGCTTTTGTTGATGGCTGTGTCGGTCTTTGTGGTCGCGATTACGACCCGCCCGCCTTTTGATCGCCCACTGCTCGGGTGGCGCAATCTGGCGGTGCCAATCCTTGCCGTCGCTGGCATCATCGTCTCGGCCTATCTTGCGTTCGTCGAAGTGAGTGGTGCCGAGGCGGTCTGTGGGCCGGTTGGCGATTGCAATGCGGTTCAGCAGAGTGTCTATGCGACGCTCCTTGGCATTCCGGTTGGGGTGCTGGGGGTTGCTGGGTATGCCTTCTTCCTGGTTGCGTGGCTTGTGTATCGTTTTGGCGCAGGTTCGGCCGCCCACTATGCTAGGCTCGCGATGCCACTCATGGCCTTCGGCGGGACGCTCTTTTCGATCTACCTGACCTTCCTCGAACCTTTTGTCATCGGTGCAACCTGCATGTGGTGCATTGCCTCGGCTGCAATTATGACGGCTCTGCTCTGGGTGACGACTCCCCGTGGGGCAGCGCCTGTGCAACGGGGGCGGGGCAAAGTCAATCGTCGCCCTGTGGCAGCTAATCGCTAGCAATGCTCCACAGCTTCGTCCCTCGCCAATGAAGGGTACCTATATCCTGGTACTCCAACTTGACCAGACGCTCACTCACCTTCAGATTGGGCGTCTGGGTTCGTTTGCGTTTGCCTCGGGGTTTTACCTCTATGTGGGCAGTGCCTTTGGTTCGGGTGGGTTGGCGGCGCGCCTCAAGCATCACGCCAACCCCCGCAAACCTCGTCTGCACTGGCATATTGATTATCTCCGGGCACAAGCACACCTCCGTGCCGCCTGGACGTTGAGTGGCACCGGGCGGATGGAGCAAGCCTGGTGTCGTGCGCTTGCGTCCGTTTCTGGTGTTACAATGCCTGTGCCGGGGTTTGGTGCCAGTGATAGCCCCTGCTCGACCCATCTCTTTGCGCTTGCTACGGCACCTCACCCTACGTTGCTGGCCGAGGTCATCTTCGGTTCGCTTGATCCAACGCAGAGTGCGCATGTTCAGCTCGATATCCATCTTTTTGATTGATCGCTGCCACGGATCCGATACGCTTCTCTGAAGCTCGCTTGTGCTGTTTCCACCAGCACAAGCCTTGGTTTTGCGGGCAGCAGCCGTGTTGTAGCCTCCAGGAGCCTGTTATGTCTGAGAGTCTCTTTACCATCGCTGTCCACGCTGGCCGTCCCGATGAAGGCAATCCTTCGATTCCGTCTGTTCCCGGTATTGACCTGGCGGTGAGTTACCATGCCGCTGATGCGGCGACCCTCCACGCGATGCTTGGGGGCGACGTGCCAGGCTTTTCGTATTCGCGTTATGGTAACCCGACCAATGCTGCGCTCGAAATGGCTCTCTGTCAGATGGAAGGGGCCGCGGTGGCGCGTGCATGTGCTTCGGGTATGGCTGCCGTCCATCTCGCCCTGTTGCTCACCGGTTTGCAGTCTGGTGATACGTTGCTGGTGGCCCAGGACTCGTATGGTGCGACGTTTGCCCTGGTTGATACGGTCATGCGTCGCATGGGGGTCTGTCCGGTTTTTGTCGACGCAACGAACCGCGCCACCCTCGCGGCGGCGCTGGCCGAACATCGTCCCCGGGCGCTGATCCTCGAGCCGATCTCGAATCCGTTGCTGCGCCTCTGTGATGTTTCGGCAGCGGCCCGGCTCTGTCATGAACATGATGTGCAATTGGTTGTTGATGCGACCTTTGCGACGCCGTATCTGTTGCGGCCACTCGAACTGGGGGCCGATATTGTGTTGCATAGTTTGACCAAGTATCTTGCCGGTCACGATGATGTGCTTGGTGGCATTGTGTTGGCCGGCGAGTCGTATGCCACCGAGTTGCGCAATCTGACGATCCTGACTGGCGGCCTGCTCGATCCGCATGCTGCCTATCTTGCGTTGCGTGGCCTGCGCACGCTGCCCCTGCGCATGCGTGAGCATTGCCGTAATGCCGTCGAGGTTGCCAACTGGCTCGTCGAGCAACCCGGCGTGGCGCAGGTCTACTATCCCGGCTTGCCGTCACATCCCCAGCATCACCTGACACGCCAACTGTTGCCAACTGGCGCAGGCGGGATGGTTGCGTTTGATCTGGTGCAGGCCAACGAAGCCGCTGTGCTCCGCTTCCTCGATGCCCTCCAGATGATCTTGCCCGTCACGACGCTCGGCGGTGTCGCCAGTCAGATCCTCTATCCGGCCTGCTCTTCCCATCGCTCACTCTCGGTTGAGCGCCGCCATGCCCTTGGTATTGGCGATGGTTTGCTGCGCCTCTCGGTTGGCATTGAGGATGCGGTTGATATTCAGGCCGATCTCGCCCGTGGGTTTGCCGCTGCTGCAAAGGAGTAAATGATGACCCAGCAAACGGTGCCGCTGATGGGGGCGGCCTTAGAGATCAAAGACCTTGAAGTCTATCGCGATTGGTTGCTCGATGGGCCGCGTGATCTTGAAATCCAGGATCCGATTGCCCCCGAAGTGCTTGATGGTGATTGGCGCACCGCCGCTCGCCATGCTCGCGAGATGCTTCGTGGCTATACCGGGCGCCTGGGCATCCACGGGCCGTTTCTTGGCCTCGATCTGGCCCCCTACGATGCAAAGGTGCGTCAACTGGTCATCGAACGCCTGCGCCAGGGCCTCGCGTTTGCCGAGGCGGTTGGCGCGACCCATATGGTGCTGCATAGCCCCTTTCTCTGCTTTGGCACCCCGGCTCACGTCTTTACCCCGTTTGCTCGGCGTGAGGGAACAATCAAGGCGGCTCGGGCGGTCATCGAGCCTCTGCTGCCCCAGGCCGAGGCACTTGATTGCATGCTGGTGATCGAGACGATTGCTGATGGCAGTGTGGCCCCCCTCCTTGATCTCGTGCGTTCGTTCGATACCCCTCTCGTACGGCTCAGCATTGATGTAGGCCACGTGCGTATGATGCAGCAAATCGGTGGCCCTACGCCTGATCAGTGGGTGCGCGAAGCCGGCGATCTGCTTGCGCATGTGCATCTTCAGGATACCGATGGACACCTTGACCGTCATTGGGCCCCTGGTGATGGCGCAATCAACTGGTATGCCTTTTTTACCGCCCTGCAAACCTTGGCGCATCAGCCACGTCTGTTGCTTGAACTCGAAGATCATGCGCACATCCCCCGTGGGATGGCCTATCTGACAAGGTGCGGTTTTGCGTGTTGAACCTGTCCGGGCTTCTTTTACCTAATCTTTTCGTTTCGTTAACGTCGGCTTAATCTCAATGCAGTAGGCTATGCTGATGCAAGCACACGAGCTATTGGATATCTTGACCCGTGCCCCTGCGGATGCGGTCAAGCGCTTTGCGGAGGATCTGCTGCCGCGCCTTGAGCCGGTAGAGGTGTTGCGCAACCGAACAGGATTGGCGATGTTGCCATTTCGTGAAACGGCCCAGGCGAGCACGTTTTACCTGGGCGAGATTTTGTTGGCCGAGGCTCATGTCCGTGTCGCTGGGGTTGAAGGGTATGCAGCCTGTCTGGGGCGCGATCTTGAGCAGGCGCTCGCCCTCGCGCTGATCGATGCCGCCCATCGCGCCGGGATCGCTGGCCCCGCTATCGCCGATTTTGCCCGCACCCAGGCTGCTGATCTGGCGGAGACCGATGAAGCCTTGATGCGCGCGGTTGGGCAAACGAGGGTTGATCTGGAGACGTTTTGATGTCTATGCCGCGCATGACTCCCGCCGAATTGCGTCAGCACGCGACTTTTACGGCGTTGATGTGGGCGTTCAGTTACCCTGGACGCCCTCAGCGCCTCCCCGCTGCTGGCCTGGCCGCCTTTGTTGCTATCGGTGAGACGTTGCTTGATCTCGAAACCGGTTTTTTTACGCCGCATCACGATCTCGCACCTGCCCTCGCCGCAACCGGCGGCCGTTCACTCCCGCCAGGCGACGCACCCTACCAATTTTATCCTCAACTCACCCTCGCCGAGCTTGATCTGCTCGTGACGGCCCCGCTTGGCACGTACGCCGAGCCGGATCGTGGGGCAACCCTGGTGCTCGGGTGTGGGTTTGCGCAAGGAACACCGCTGCACCTCAGTGGCCCTGGCCTTGCCCAACCACTGACGATCACGGTTGCTCGTTTGCCTGATGAACTCTGGCGTGCCCGTGCTACCGTGGCTTCCTATCCGCTCGGCTGGGATCTCTATCTCGTGGATGGCGATCAGGTCATTGGCCTGCCACGGACGACCAGGGTGGAGGTGGGCTGATGGCCTATGTGGCAGCACGCGGTGGCGAGGCGGCGATCCTTCAATCCGAGCAGTTGCATCAGTTGCTCAACGCTCCGTTGAGCCTCGCGACGGTGCGGATGATCGAAGCGAGCCTGCCCTATCTTGTTGATCGCGTGATGGGCGAAGGTTCCCTCTATGCGCCTGAATTGGCCGCGCTTGCGCTCGCCCAGACGGGCGGCGATCTCTACGAGGCGGTGTTGCTCTTGCGGGCTTACCGTTCGACCCAACCCCGCCTTGCCTATGCCGAGCCGGTGACGCAGACCGAGTTGCTGACGGTGCGCCGCATTTCGGCCTCATTCAAGGATATTCCGGGCGGTCAGATCCTCGGGCCGAGTCTTGATTACAGCCATCGCTTGCTGCGGCTTGATCTGCTCGATCAGGACAATCAGGCTCACAGTGCATCTGCTCCTCCTGCGGCTACCGTGTCATCTGATGCCCCGGTGGACGAGGTGCCTCCCTCGTACGATCCATCACCGCTGGCGGTTGCTGACTGGCAGCGTAGCGAGGGTTTGCTTGCGGCGGTGCCTGAAGTTCCGCTTACCGATCCGGCCTCCTTACCTGATCTGACCCGCGAGCCAGCCGATTTTCCGGCCCCGCGTGCCCATCGTCTGCAAGCCCTGGCACGCGCCGATACGGGGGGCGTGCTGGCCCTTGGCTATGCCAGTATGCGTGGCTATGGCCTTGCCCACCCGACTGTCAACGAGTTGCGTCTGGCCTATGCCGATGTGCGCCTGCGCCATCCCGTCACCGGCGAAGCCTTTAGCATCGGGCGGGTGCGGGTCAGTCAGTGCGAGGTCGTCGATACGCAGGCCACCGAATTGCGCCTCGGCTACACGGCAACCCTGGGTTGGAATGAGGTCAAATGCATCGCCGGGGCGATGCTCGATCTCGAGATGGATGCCCCGCAACCCCATCCGGCCCATAGCGAAGAGTTTGTGCTCTATCATACTGAACCCGTCGAAGCGTCCGGTTTCTGCATCCACTACAAACTTCCTCACTATGTCACGTTTCAAAGTGGCCTCGATGCCCTCCGTGACGCCCGCGCAACGGCCGCCGATACCCCCACAGAGCCAGGAGACGCGCAATGAGTCTTGCCTCGCTTGCCCATCCCCGCCAGGATTTCAGCTACGGTTTCCTGGATGCGTTCGCAAAACGTGAATTGCGGCGGCGCATGCTCAAAGCAATTGCCATTCCTGGTTTCCAGGTGCCCTATGCCAGCCGTGAGCTGCCGATTGCCCGTGGGTGGGGCACCGGTGGCCTCCAGGTGACGCTGAGCATCGTGAGCCCGGTTGATACGCTCAAGGTGATCGACCAGGGTGCCGACGACTCGGTCAACGCGGCTAACCTGCGTCGTTTCATTGCCCGTATGACGGGTGTCGCTACCACCACCGATACCCTTGACGCCACAGTGATCCAGAGTCGCCATCGCGTGCCCGAGGAACGTTTGCGCGAGGGGCAGGTGCTCGTCTTGCAGGTGCCCGATCCAGAACCTCTGCGCCAGGTGCAACCCGATAGTTCACGTGCCCGTGAGATGCACGCCGATGCCGACTATGCCCAGATGTGGCTGACGCTCTATGAACAACTGGTGCGCTTCGGACGGTTTATGCAGGGTGCCAGCTATCCCGTGCTTGTCCACGGGCGTTACTTGATGAGTCCCAGCCCCATTCCCCGCTGGGACACGCCCGCGTTGCACCAGGCCGCCCATCTCACGCTGCTCTCGGCAGGGCGTGAAAAGCGGCTCTATGCGGTGCCACCGTATACCGACGTGCGCCCGATTGAATTTGAAGATGTCTTTTTTCAGGTCGAGAACATGGCTGGACGGATCTGCATGCTTACCGGAGCACGCAACAAATTTATGGATGAACTGCCAGTTGCTGAAGGTGGTTCACAGTTCCGCCTTTCCGACACTGGTTATGCCGCCAAATTGCTACGTCGCGCACGCGGCGACGCAGCCACTCTTGGCGCAACCTATTTTGATGATGAGGGCCATTTTTATCAGCCAGGGGTGATCCGTGAAGAGTAAGCTAGGTATGAACGGCGAGCCTGTGACGCCTCAGCCGCAGCCACACCAGCGTCGGTTGCTGCCGCCGCGTTTGGTTCGACAGGCACCCCTGCTGGAACTACGCGGCCTGAGCAAGCGCTATGGGCGCATTGTTGCGGTGCAGGGCGTGAACCTCGAGCTCTACCCTGGTGAAACAGTGGGCATTGTGGGTGAATCAGGCTCGGGCAAATCGACCGTCCTCCGGCTGCTCAACCTAGAAGAGGCAACCGACACAGGCACCTACCATTTGGCCGTGCCAGGGTTTACGGGGCAGAACCTCTTTGCGCTCGATCGTTTTCATCAGCGGCAACTCCGCATCCAGCAGATTGGCATTGTCTACCAGCAGCCGCATATGGGCCTGCGGATGCAGGCGACTAGTGGCGGCAATGTGGCCGAACGGCTCATCATGGCGGGCGAGCGTCGTTTTGCGACGCTGCGGCGGGCGGCAAGCGAAGCGTTGGCAAGTTCCGAATTTCCGGCTGATCGCATTGACGACCCGCCAGCGATGCTTTCGGGCGGGATGCAACAACGGGTGCAACTCGCCAAAGCCATTGCGCTGCGACCGGCCTTGCTGCTGCTTGACGAGCCAACAACCGGCCTTGATGTCTCGATTCAAGCCCTCGTCCTTGACACTCTGCTGCGCCTGCGGCGTGAGCGCCAGATCACCACACTCATCGTCTCGCACGACCTGGGGGTCATTCGCACCCTGGCCGACCGGGTACTCGTCATGCGCCATGGTGCAGTTGTCGAAGGCGGCCTGACCGATCAGATTCTTGATGATCCTCAACATCCCTACACCCAGCAACTCGTCTCGGCCCGTCTCTGATGGAGGGCTGTCGTCCTACACGCCCATGCTGCACGCAACCTTTTTCATAGAGGCCGTAGGTCTCACACTCCCAGCCGGAGGCTGAACGTATGCCGCTTCTTCACGTCGAAGATCTGAGCAAGAACTTTGTCATTCACGCCCTGGGCCGCACTATTCCAGCCTTTCAAGGCGTTAGCTTTGCGCTTGAAGCGGGCAGTCTGTTGCTGATCCGTGGCCCAAATGGGGCAGGCAAATCGTCACTTTTGCGTTGCCTCTACCGCACCTATCTCCCTGATCGCGGGCGGGCGATTTATGCCACGACTGACGGAATGATTGATCTCGCCTCGGCCGCTGATGTCGACATTGCCCTCTTGCGTCGAACCGAAATCGGCCATGTCACCCAGTTCCTGCGCCCACGTCCACGGGTGACGGCGCTTGACCTTGTCGCTGAGCCATTGCTTGTGGCCGGGCACAGCCTCGCCGAAGCGCGTGAGGCAGCGGCTGATTGGCTTGGGTCGCTTGGGCTCAAGGCCGCGATCTGGCAGGCCTATCCGAGCACTTTCTCGGGGGGTGAGCAACAGAAGATCAACCTGGCGCGTGCGATGATCGCCCCGCGGCGCCTGCTGCTACTCGACGAGCCAACGGCAGCCCTTGATCCCGACGCCCGCGCTGCACTCTGCTCGCGGATCAGCGTGCTCAAGGCAGCCGGCGTTGCGATGATCGGTGTCTTTCATCACCCCGAAGATATCGCAGGATTGATTGATGCAGAATTTCATGTCGCATGATCGATCCAGTTTGAATTGGTCTCGTGCCAATTAGAGATCTCACAGGTCTTGATGATGGCGTCCCAATGCGGACGAGCAGACCTGTGAGGTCTTCTTTGAAAGTATTGGGTCTAGAGGAGCAATCTATCTATGTTGATCGCAAATGTTCGTATCGTCCTCCCTACGATGGTCATTGAGCGTGGCTGGCTTCGCATTGAGGGCGAGCACATCGCGGCGTTTGATGAAGGTGACGCCATTGTTGGTGCTATGCCACTTATTGAGGGGCGCGGGCTGACGCTCATCCCTGGCATGATCGACCTCCACGGCGACATGCTCGAACGCGAGATCGAACCGCGCCTCGGGGCCGATTTTCCGATTGATATGGCAATCTTTGAACTGGACAAGCGCCTTGCTGCGACAGGCATTACCACCGCCTATGCGGCGCTCTCATTCTGGGATCATGATAGCCACGATAATACCCGCCGCCTCGATACCGTGCGCCTGATGACCGAGCATATTCACCAGTTGCGATCACAATTGTTGATCGATCTACGGGTGCATGCGCGTTTTGAAGTCTCAACGCCAGTTGTTTCGCCGATGCTTGGCGATCTGCTTGAGACCGGACAGATCGAATTGCTCTCGCTGATGGATCATACGCCGGGGCAGGGGCAGTACCGTAACATCGAGCGCTATGTCACCTCGATGTCGCGATGGCGGCGCATTCCGCGTGATCATGTCGAAGAGGAATTAGACCAACGTCTTGCGCAGGCGGGAAGCCTGGAAGAACGCTGGGCGCTGGCGCGTGACATTGCGGTGCTGGCCACAGAAATGGGCCTGCCCATTGCCTCGCACGACGACGATACGTCGGCGAAAGTTGACCTCGTCGCCACCCTCGGGGCGACCATCGCCGAGTTTCCCGTGACGCTCGAGGCGGCCCAGGAGGCCCGCCTCCGTGGCATGTCGATCGTGATGGGCGGCCCCAATGCGCTGCGTGGCGTCTCCCACTCGGGAAATCTGAGTGCCCGTGAAGCCGTCGCAGCGGGTCTTGTGGACTGTCTGGCGACCGACTATCACCCCGGCACGCTCCTCCATGCGGCCTTTGGTCTTGCCCGCGAGGGCATCACCGATCTCCCCACAAGCATTGGCATGGTGACCGCCGGGCCTGCTGCCGCCCTCAACATGGCCGAACACGGACGCATTGCCCCCGGCCTGCGTGCCGATCTTTGCCTGGTCGAAGATGGTCGCTTGCCGCGCATGCGCGGGACGATCCGCAATGGCACGCCGATTTACTGGGATAACGTGATGTGGGAGCGAGCAAGCCGGGGGTGAGGGCGTCAGTCCTAAACTTCAGCTTGCCTCTGCCGTCCCACCAGACAGCAATGCTGGCTGTTGAGGTAACTGTTCACATCTGGGGTGAGCTTTGCCGCTGGGAGCGCGGGCGGCCCGCCGGTCTGCGTGCGCTTGCGGGCGGGCCGCCCGCGCTCCCAGGAGGAGGGTGAACAGTTACCTGTTGGGACGACAGAGGCAAGCAAACAGATCACTTCTTGTGCAAGAGCGTGTGGAATGCGCTATTAAACGCCTTGGGCTTTTCGAGGTAGGGGCTATGCCCGCAATCGGCCAATTCGATCTCGTGGAAATAGCCACCGGCTTCGATATAACGTTGCAAGACATGGCGTGTCTGCCCCTTCATTGGTTGGGGCGGAAAGGCCTCTTCGCCGGGCCAGTCAGGCACAGCCTGGATCTTGCCGAGCGTCCCGAGATCAAAGAAGCTCATATCGCTGACGATCTGATCGTCGGCCCCGTGAATCCAGAGGATCGGCGGTTTCTGGTCAGCGGCGAGAATGCGTTCGACCATATCGCCCACATACTTGGGTGACAACGCATTATTCGGGCCGATGACACCTGGCCCGACCCCGGGCCAATTGGCTGATTTGACCATATCGCCGGGATAGTGATCTTCCTTCACGCGAATCGTGAACATGCTCGACAGCAGCACCTCTTCGCGGGCAGGGCGGAACGGCACCTTCCAATAGAAACTATTCAGCACCAGGCGGGGCGAGGCGCGGGGATTGTCAATGCCACGGTTTTGCGCTGCCAGGAGGCCAGCAAATTCAGGGCTCACCAGACCACCCCCCGAGCCGGCAAAATCAGGCCAGCATGGTGTTCCATCGAGATCCTTGGTGCCCCCAAACCCATAGGGTGAGCCAGGCGCGGCGAGCGTGATCGTCTGCAGGCGTTCAGGTGCCGTCGCCAACAACTGGAAGACGACCGAGCCACCCATCGAATGACCAACAACATGGAAGCGATCATACCCCAGCGCATCAGCAAGGGCCAGGACATCATCAGCAAAATCACCGAGGCCACGGGTCGCGTCGACGGGCTTGAATTCGCTCTCGCCGTACCCTCGCAAATCGGGGGCGATCCCGCGAAAACCCTCGGGCAAGGCCAGCATTGTCTCTTCCCAGAATGTGCCGGAGGACACATTGCCATGAATGAAGATCACCGGCTCGCCGGACTCAGGGCCGCTCAGGCGGACGTGTTGGAGCAGCCGACTGGTGGTGACCTGCTGCGTTGTTATGCCAGGCATAGTGGGGAGATTGATCATCGGACAACCTTTCCAGATATGGTTCCTATTCAATCCGGCATCTGCGTGCGTAGTGAACACGTCAACAAGGGGCTACATCCTGGTGACGCAACCATTGCCGACACACACACCCAAACCGGGTATCACCTTACTGATGCGCATCATTGTGCAGATACGTGCGGAGCAGCGCATGCTTATCAACTTTGCCTGCCGCCGTTTTGGGCAACGGTTCAGCCTGGATAATCACATGACGGGGCAATTTGTAGCGGGCGAGACGTGTTCCGGCAAAGTCCAGCAAGTCAGGACCCTGCAAATGGCAACCTTTCCGGGGCACGGCCACCGCCCAACCGACTTCGCCCCAGTGCGGATCGGGCACAGCCACCAGGGCTGTCTCGGCGACCGCCGGATGGGCTGCAAGCACGCTCTCGACCTCGGCAGGATAAATATTCTCGCCCCCTGAAATAATCACCTCTTTCAGCCGCCCGACGATGGTATAGTACCCTTCGGCATCGCGGCGGGCGAGATCCCCTGTCCGTAGCCACCCATCGGGCGTAATGGCCCGGGCGGTCTCTTCAGGTCGGCCCCAGTACCCACGGCAGACATGAGGACCGCGTATCCAGAGTTCACCGACCTCATCGGGTTCACATGCGCTCCCTTGTTCGTTGGTAATGCGTACATCAATGAAAAAGAGCGGAAAACCGACGGAACCCGGCTTGCGACGTACGTCTTCGGGGGGGAGCCAGAACGTATTGGGGCCAGCCTCGGTGAGGCCATAACCCGTCTTGAAATCAACCTCACGCCGCCAGAACTCTTCAAACACGGGCTGCGGGCAAGGTGCGCCGCCACTGATCACGAGTTTCAAGGGGCTAAAATCAACCTGGTTCCAGCGCTCGTGTTGTTGCAGCGCGAGAAAGATCGTCGGCACACTAAAGAAGATGCTGACGAGCCGATTCGCGATCAAGTCAAAGATTTGATTGACATCAACACTCTTGCAGACAATCGAAGCCCCGCCTACCATGACCAGGGGTGCCGTAAAGACATTGAGGCCGCCTGTATGAAAGAGGGGCATATTCAGGATCGTCGTATCATCGGCATTGAGCCCCCAGTTCATCACGGTATTGACCGCATTGAAGGTCAGATTGCCGTGGGTCAAAATAGCCCCTTTGGGCAGCCCGGTGGTACCGCCGGTATAGCAGATCACCCACGGATCATCAAACCCAAGCTCGATTGGCGGAACGGGTTCGTGGTGCTCATCGCGGGCTGTCAAAGGCACATCAGCGGCATGCGCCACAGTCGGTGCCTCTATTGCGATCCAATGGCGCACCGACGTAGCCGTGGTACGTAGCGTGAGCGTTGTAGCCGCAAATTCTGGCCCATAGGCAAAAATGCAAGGGCTTGCATCGTCAATGAGACCAGCCAATTCAGCCGGGGTCAAGCGCCAGTTCAACGGTTGCATAATCGCCCCAAGCTTGCCACAGGCAAACCAGAGATCGAGAAACGCGAGACTGTTGTGGGCCAGCACGGCCACGCGATCGCCCCGTTCGACCCCGAGCGAGCGCAGCAAAGCTGCCGTGCGCGTCGCGGTCGCATTCCACTCACCGTAACTGATCTGGCGCATATCACTCTGAGCGTCGTAGAGTGCCGTACGTTCGGGCGAGAGTTGCGCTCGCCGTCCAAGCCAGTCACCAAGGTACATCTGGAACTGTCTGCTCATAACCTGCTCACTGAGGAGGGTGCAATGAAAATGGTTGTCAACGGGACGGCTCATAAAACAAGCCTATCCATCCCTATTATACAGGCCTCAGTTTCGTTGATACCACGTGCATCGTATTATAAGCCGTGGGCCAGTCCGTGCATCTTCCACGCCTCACCTTGTTCGTACAGCTGCACCTCCCATTGCACTGGTGCTGCTGGATCGACCATGGCCTGAGCCATGGCCCCAAGTGCTGGGCCATCGGTGGCGTTGAAGCCATAGGCCAGACTCAGATGCAACTGGCTTTTGAGGCGGATGGCCTCGTGTCTGGTGGGCGAGACTGCCCGCGCCGCAAAGTCGGCGGTCAGGCTCTCGAGCCATGGTGAAACGATCAAAAGGCCGTGAAAGGCTTCAGTGCAGGCCAGTTCCGTGACGATGACCGGCGGATCGGGCCGTTGCACCATGGCTGTTGTCCAGGCCGCCGCGAGGGCGCTGGCATACACGGGTATCGCTGCCGCTTCATCCTGAAAAAAGCCTGTCAGCGTTATATGTGGCGGGTAAGCATGGGCCTTGTTTGGCCCAAACTGGGCACGACTGGCATCGTAAAACGCCGCGATCTGCTCGGCCAGTGGCCCCAACGGGCACGCATAGACAATCAAACGGGCAAGCGATGAATGCATATACCTTCTTCTTTCAGCCAAAACCCATGCTTGTGCTGGCGAAAACGGCCAGCGAAGCTGGCCGTTTTCGCCAGCACAAGCGCGATCCCTGGTGGCCGCAGGCCCCCCAAACCGCACCGCCGGAGGCAACCCAGGGCTGATGCAACGTCCGCCTGACCGGAGCACCGTGGGGCTGAAGCCCGCGGCTATGGGTCGCGAAGGCCGCCTGCGCGGCCTCATCCAGCCCGCGCGGGCGGGCTTGGCACGCAAGAGCCGAGCCATTGACGGCGACGGCGACCCCGGAGAGTTGACGTTGCCTCAGCCCTGGGAGGCAACCTCTCTGGCTTTGTTGCGAGCAAAGCCAGTATGGTATACTATACCCGCTTTTCGATGGCTGGCCCTGTTGCCTTGGAGCAAGCTATGTCGCGCTTGGCGGTTGTCATTCTGAATTATAATCGGGCTGACTTGCTGGCTGATTGCTTAGCTTCGCTCTATGCTGCTCCCACCCGGTGCGACCTGACGGTCTGGGTGGTTGATAATGCTTCTAGTGATGCGAGCGTCACGATCGTTCGCGAACGCTTTCCTCAGGCCCGCCTGATCGTCAGCCCAATCAATGGCGGCTTCTCATATGGCAATAACCTAGCCTTACGGGCGATCAGTGCCGAGCAGTCGGCTGATTATGTGTTGCTGCTCAACAATGATACGCTTGTACCGGCAGGTGCCCTCGATGGTCTGGTCGATTATCTTGTTGCCAATCCTGCGGTGGCGGTTGTCGGGCCGCGCTTGCTTTTGCCCGATGGCAGCCTTGATCTGGCCTGTCGGCGCAGCTTTCCCAGTCCCGAGATCTCCTTTTATCGCATGTCAGGGCTGGCGGCGCTCTTTCCGCAGAGTCGGCGTTTTGGGCGCTACAATCTCACCTATCTTGACCCGGCCTGTGAAACCGAGGTTGATGCGGTTGTCGGGGCGTGCATGCTCTTGCGGGCCGCGGTGATTAATGAGGTCGGGTTGCTTGACGAACAATTTTTTATGTATGGTGAGGATCTTGACTGGTGTTATCGCATCAAAGCGTATGGTTGGCGCGTTGTCTATTATCCGCAGGTGATCGTTCATCACTATAAGCGGGCTTCGAGTACCCGCCGCGCCATCCCGTCGATCCATGCTTTTTATGCTGCGATGCGCATTTTTCATCGCAAACATTACGCGGCTACGACCGCTGCGCCACTCAATCTCTTGATTGAAGTTGGCATTAGTTTCAAGGAGTTCATGGCACTTGGCCGCAATCTCCTCCTCCCCCCAGCCGCACGTCGCGTCGCCTAAGGTGCGTCCACACTTGCGCCCACGCACCTGGCGGGCGTTGCTGCTTTTCATGTTGATCGCTGGCGATCTGCTTGCTCTGAATGGTGCGTTGATTGGCACCTATCGTTTCTTTGCGCCCATGATCGAGGCGTCAGGGGCGATTATGCCCTCTGATCCGGTTGTCGTTGCCCGCTTCTTGCTCTTTTTTAATCTGATGGCGCTCGCGGTCTTTACTTTCAATGGTCTCTACGAGATGCGCCGTGGGGCGTCACGGGTAGATGAGGCGTTCAAGGTCTTTACTGCTATCTCACTGGTCGCTATCGGTGCGATTGTGATCAATACGCTCTTGCCCCAGATTGGCGCTGATGAGTTGCCTTTGACTCGCGAGGTGCTCGCCTGGAGTTGGACGACGGCGATTGCGGCATGCGTGTTGGTGCGAGCGATCCATCGCTCGGTTGTCATCTGGCTACGCCAACATGGCATTGATATCCGGCGTGTTTTGATTGTTGGTGCCCGTGATCCCGGTCAACTGGTCTGGAATATTATTCGGCAGCGCCCCGAACTTGGCTACCGTGTGCAAGGGTTTGTCTCGGATACTGTACCGATTGGGGGTCTGGTGCTCGATCTGCCCGTGCTCGGCCGTACCTCTCAGCTTGGGCGGGTTGTGCGGGCAACCCGTGCCGACGAGGTCATTATTGCGCTTTCCGCTCGCTCGACCCAGGATCTGTTGGAAATTATTGCGCTGGCAGAGGATGAGGCGGTCACGATCAAGGTCTATCCCGATACGTTTCAGTTGATTACCAATAACGAACTCTCGATTGGCGATCTCAGTGCCCTCCCCCTCGTCAGCGTCAAAAATGCCGCCCTCGATAACCCGTGGAACCGGATCTTGAAACGCACCCTTGATCTGGTCGTGGCGTCGCTGCTCCTCCTCTTTGGCGCACCGATCTTCATGCTTATTGCGCTCGCGATCCGCCTCGAGTCGCCAGGTCCGGTCTTTTTTCTCCAGGAGCGGGTCGGGATGGATAAACAGCCCTTCTGGATGATCAAGTTCCGTACGATGCGCCCTGATGCCGAGTTGTTGGGTACCTGGACTACCGAAAATGATCCCCGCGTCACCCGCGTGGGCCGCTTTCTGCGCCGTACGAGCCTTGATGAATTGCCCCAGTTGATCAATGTGCTGATTGGCGAAATGAGCATCGTTGGCCCCCGCCCTGAACAGCCGCGTTGGGTTGAACAGTTTAGCCAGGAGATCCCGCGCTATATGCGACGCCATAAAGAGAAGGCCGGCCTCACCGGATGGGCCCAGGTCAATGGCCTGCGCGGCGATACCAGCATTAAAGAACGCACGCGCTATGACCTCTACTATATCGAGAACTGGTCGCTCCTCTTTGATCTCAAAATTATTCTGCGCACAAGCGCGAATTTCCTCACTGGCAAGCAGGAAAACGCGTATTGACATAGGGTACTGATGGGTGTATAATCCACAAGGCTGAGCCAAGCAGCCAGTTTATTCGCGCCCCTCGTTACGTTTTGGTGACGGGTTTCGCGTTCCGGGAAGGCACCCGGCACTGCGCAACACGCAACATCGAACACGAAACGGATGTCGCTCTGAGAAGCGTAACCAGTGTCGGTTGCCGCTTCTGTTTCCAGGGTGCCGAGCGGGCTATGGTGAGGGTCTATGGACGGTAGTGACAATGTACGCACCAATGTGCGGCACAAAAAAGTTGATCGTACCGATCTGCAGATCGCTGGGGGCTGGCTTCTTCGCCTACCCTGGTAATGTCATAACGCACTTCTGAGGCGTCGTGACGAACGCCTCTTCCCCCAACAACTCCTGCCATCGGCGCAGGGGTTTTTTTGTGCCTTCCCATGGTGTCGCTTTCCATGCTTGTTCGCAAGCCGTGAGGGTTCATCCCCCATGGCCTGGCTTGTTGCGTCTTGATCTTTATCCCGTAAGGAGGGTTCTGGTACAATTGAAGCAGCAGACATATACCACCTATCTTCAGAAGCAGTTCGATCTTGATGGTGATGGTGCGTTGACTAGTTTTATGACACGTCAACGTGGCGAGCTTATGCTGGGTGGGCGGGTCAATTTGAATGTGCTGGCGCAGCAGTATGGCGCTCCCTTAGAGGTCGTCTATACGCCCCAGATTACGACTCAGGTTTCCCGGATGCAAGCATGGGCGGCCCAGGCACGGGCAAACAGTGCCTATCCCGGTCGGTTTCTGTACGCCTATGCGACCAAGGCCAATTTTGCTGCCGAGGCCGTCGAGACGGCGTTGCGGGCCGGCGTTCACTATGAGACATCGGCGGCTGCCGATGTGACCATTGCGCGCAGTCTCTACCGTCAGGGTTTGCTGCCAACTGATCGCTTGATCTGCTGCAATGGCTCGAAAGAACCAAACTATCTTGAGGCTATCCGTGGTCTGCGTCTTGATGGCTGCACCAATGTGATCCCGGTACTCGATGATCTTGCCGAACTAGAGGTGCTGCTCGACACGTCCGCCCCACTCCGCTTTGGCGTGCGTGAGCGGGCCGCCGGTAATCGCGATGGACGCCATCCTGGCAATGACCGCTTTGGCTTGACGAGTGCGGAGATCGACGTCGCCGCTGCTCGGATCACCAAAAGCCACCACGATCTTGTGCTCTACCATGCGATGGTAGGGAGCCAGATCGAGGACGAGGGGCATTTCTTGGCGACGCTGCGCGAGTCGGTGGCCGGCTATTGCCGGCTGCGCCGTCGGGTGCCGAGTCTGCGCTATTTCAATTTCGGTGGCGGGATCCCAACCGCTGGCTATCGTCTCGATTTTGCGTTTGATTATGCCGGTTTTCTCATGCGTTTGATGCACGAAATCAAGGCGACCTGTGCCGCCTACGATGTTCCGCCCCCCGATCTGATTGGTGAATTTGGTCGCTACACCGTGGCAACCCACAGTGTCTACCTGCTCGAAGTTGGGGCCGTCAAAGCCGGTCAGCCGGATGAGCCTGACTGGTACCTGATCAACGGAAGCATGATGGTGACCTTGCCCGATGCATTGCTGGTCGAAGGTCAGGAGTTTGTCGTCTTTCCCTTGACCGATTGGGATCGCCCGGTGCGCCCGGTGCGCCTGGCTGGGCGGCGTACCTGCGATAGCGACGATGTCTACCCGCGACCCGACGCTTCCCCGTTGATGTTACCTGACACTGGGGCGGGCCTGGTGCTTGCCATTTGTGGTGTCGGTGCCTATCAGCAGATGATCGCGGGGCGTGGCGGGGCGCATCACTGCCTCAGCCCCGAACCGGGGCGGGTCATTATCAGTGAGCTTGATGGGCGCTTGCAGACCCGCTATGTCCCGCAGCAGGATCAGGCGTCAATCATGGAGTTGCTCGGCTATCAACCTCAGCGCTTCTCGGTTCCGCTGGAGATCGAGCGTCGCACCCCGGTTCCCGTCATGGCGCGGCGGCGCATGGCGCAACGTCCGCCACGGCTGGGTCGTGCGAGTGCCCAGCTGGAATAGCGCCCTTTTGCATCCAGATGGCTCAACGAAAAGGCCGCCCCACTGGGGCGGCCTTTTCGTTGAGCCAACACTCAATTCCGTACCGTCTGGCGTTGGGGTTGCTGGTCAAAAGCGAGCCAGAGCATAATCGCCAGGAGGAGCCAATGGATCTGGTCACGGATCACCAGCAGGATCGCTACCACCTGACGTGAGGCAGGCAACGCATCGTAGAGCCGTTGCAGCCCGATCAGCGGCGCGTAGCGCAATTGTTCAAACATCGCGACCAGCCCGAGTTCAGCCCCAACCGTACCATAAAACTGCCAGGCAATCCCCAGTGACAGGCCAACCGCCGCTGCCGTCAACACCAGCACGAGCATGCTGTACCACGACTGTGGACGTGGTGGTGCTGGTGCTGGCACAGCTCGAGCGGGTACCTGGTTGCCAGGCACCAGAGCCAGCAGGCGTGCTGAGACCTCGGGAGGAGTTTCCCAGTGCAACTCTTGACGTAACACCGCATCGAGGCGGTCGTCAGGGTCACGGGAAGGAGTTTTCATCAGATCGTTCATCTGTTCACCTCTATGCACCGCCAAACATCAAACGCACTGGCACCGCACCCGTTCGGGGGCCATCGGCATCATGGCGCGGCTGGCGCGGCACGGCCTGGGCAGGAGGAGGTTGTTCTTCTGCTTCCAGGATGGCGGCCAGACGATCCTTACCCCGGCGAATATGGCTCTTGACGGTGTTGAGCGGAATATCGAGGATCTCGGAAATATCAGCATACTTCAGATCATCGAAATAGTAGAGCGTTAAGACCAGGCGATAGTGTTCTTCAAGTTGCTCAAGCGCACGCCGTACCTGGCTACGCACCTCTTGCGAATCAAGGGACTGCTCGGGACTCGTCCAACGATCCTCATCGGCCACACTCGCCAACCGATCGGCTTCGTCCTCTTCGAGCGTGGGCGGGGTCAGAGGCACCTGCCGCCCGCGCCGTCGCAACTCATCGCGGCCCAGGTTAACGACAAGCCGGTAGAGCCAGGTGGTAAACCTGCTCTCACCATTATATTGTGGCAGCGCCCGAAACAGCCGGATAAAGGACTCTTGCGTGAGATCTGCCGCATCCTCGGGATGTTTCAGGACACTCATCGCAATGCTGTAGACATAATGTTGCTGACTCAGCACCAGTTGTGTCAAGGCTTGCGGGTCGCCCTGCTGGGCCTGTGCAATCAACTCACGAGATGGTTCAGCCACCGTACACCTTTCCCTGGCGCGTATGCGCCGTCGCTGATTGTGCTAGAAAGAGTATCGCACAACTACAGCCAACGGGCATCGCTCATGCGACAGAGTGCGGGCCTCAACTTTGGTTGGAGGTTTCCCGTCACAAAGTAGGACGTACGACCTGGGTCAAAAGTTGCAGTCTATGCTGGTTATGGGACAGGATCGTGCCCACCTGGCCCCCAGGGGTGGCAGCGTGAAATGCGTTTGATTGCCATCCAGCCCCCACGTACGGCACCATACTTGCTGATCGCCTCGAGACCATACTGCGAGCAGGTTGGATGATAGATGCAACTTGGAGGGAGCCATGGTGAAATAGCAAGCTGATAAAAACGAATCAATTTAAGCAATAACCAGCGGAACATATTATTCAAGCGGCTCCTTGCTAATGGTAAAACGACACGATGAAGCGCCCTGAGCGATGCAACTACACTGCTCCACCGCAAAATGACGCCCACCCGAGACCCAGAACGTCGCCTCTTCAATGATGCCACGGGCAATATAGAAGACCGGCCCCGGTTCGGGGCGGTCAAGACAATTCGAGCAGCGGGTGATATGGTAGCTAAACTGGCCGCGCTCTTCTTCGACATGGCTGGATTGGTCACTGAAGCGGTCAAACGTCTGGGCCGTGGCATTGAGCACAATCTTCAACTTCATAGTGACCGGCATCAACTTGAGCGCTAGATCAGCCATCCCGAGCAACGGCCCAAACTCTTTGAGGCCCAACGAAAACGCGACCCGCCCGGCCCGTAACTCTAGGCCACGTGCGCCACGCGGCCCATACATAGTGCCAAGCGCCACCGAATAGGCCGCAATAGCCTCGAAGGGGAACTCGCGTTTCAAGTCATTGGGCGGATACGCATCAATATATTGATGGAGATCAGCGAGGCGCAGCAACGCCTTGACCCCGTTTTCGCCCATCACCTCTTCCAATGACAGAAAGCAGAGACGACCGATGCGATTAGGATAATGCAGATTACGAAAAGCATCTACAGAGGTCATTGGCGTGCGTGCTCCTTCGCATCACTGGCGTACTGTCTCCCAGATCAGATGGGCTGTCTGTGGAATGATCAGCTTATCAAGCGCGAGCTTGACGGCTGCAGTTGAGCCAGGGAGACAGAAGATCAGCGCCCCACCATAGACACCCGCGATGGCCCGTGAGAGCATTGCCGCCGGGCCGATATCGTCGTACGAAAGCATGCGAAACAACTCGCCAAACCCAGGCAGACGTTTCTCGAGCAGCGTGTCAATGGCGTCAACCGTGCTATCGCGACGGGCAATGCCTGTGCCACCGTTGGTGATGATCAGCTTGCAACCGTCAGCGGCATAGCTGCGTACCAGTGTGATGATCTGGTCAGGTTCATCGGGAACTACGCTATATCTTACCACATCATGCCCTGCCTGAGTGAGTGCCGCACGAATGGTGCTGCCACTGGTGTCATTTTCAGGTGTGCGCGTATCGCTAATCGTCAGCACCCCACACCGAATTGTCAGCGGGGCTTCACGCTGTGCCTGGGCTTCATGTTCCTGGTGTCCCATCGTCTCCTCGTTTCTGCTTGGCAACGGTGTATCAAGAATGGTACCACAAACACAGGAGGGGTGAAGTAACTGTCCGTTGGGTGCCCCGTAACTTTTGGCGAGTTGGTACGGTTCACTCACTGTAAACTTTGTCTTGGTGGATGCTCTGTGAAATCACAGCCCTTGATAGCTGCATCGGGTGCTGGCGTTCACAGGGCCAGGGAGTTGTTATGTCTGTCGCTACCCATCAGATGCCCACTGCTTCGCCATCCGTCGTTCTCGAACAGACCATTTATGCCCATCTCTGTGTCTGGCGTCATCAACGTGCGGCACGCCGGGGTTGCCCCGACCAAATGCTGGTTGATGATGCTACCCTGCACGAGATTGCCCGCCACCATATGTCACCCGAACTCGCCGCAACCTTCTCGGGCGCACGCAAACATGTGCGCCCTGAAAGCTCGCTCCGCCTGATCGCCTGAGCCCGCAAAAAGACGGTCTTCTCTGCGGGTGACGCCAACGCAGTTGGCGTCACCCACAGAGAAGATTCCATAACGTATGGTGAAGATCTTCGCCTCTAGATCAACAATGAGCCAATGAAGTATACTGTGTATGAGGGCTGTTAGATCCTGGTTGGGGAGTAGCCACCTGCTCGCAGGTTCGATTGTCGTCAAGACAGCGGTGCCCCCGCTCGGCAATCGATTCGTGTTTCAACACGATTGGCAAGACCACCACGATAACAAGATATCGTGGTGGTGTTTGTGCATGATTGTGTGAACCATCACCCGTAGCGATGAGGTTCCCCGATGAATGTTGCCCCCCCTTCTTCACCTGAGCAACACAATCCTTCCACCGGCACGCTGTCGGCGACGCCACAGGCAGAGTCCTGGTATGCGCTGCCCCCCGAGGTTGCTCTGCAGCGGTTGACAAGTGCCTCCACTGGCCTGGATCAGGGCGAAGCTCAGGTTCGTCTGGCTCAGTATGGTGCCAATGAATTAATCGAACGCGGCGGCAAGCATCCCGCCAAGATTCTGTGGGAACAGTTTACCAATGTGATGGTACTGATCCTCATTGCGGCAGCGGTGCTTTCGCTCTTCCTTGGCAAATTCCTTGAGGCCGGGGCCATTCTGGCGATTGTGGTGCTCTTTGCGGTACTCGGCTTTTTTCAAGAGTACCGCGCCGAGAAAGCGATTGCGGCGCTCAAGAAGCTTGCCGTGCCCAGTGTGCGCGCCTATCGCAATGGCAAACTGCTTGAGCTACCCGCACGCGAACTGGTGCCTGGCGATGTGATTGCGCTCGAAGCGGGCAATCTGGTGCCCGCCGATGTCCGTATTATCGAAAGTATTAACCTGCGCATTCAAGAGTCGGCGCTCACTGGTGAGTCAGAGCCCGTTGAGAAGGTTGCCGGAGCACTGAACCGCGCCGAGGTTCCGCTCGCTGATCGTCGCAATATGGCCTATCTTGGCACGACGGCCACCTATGGCCGGGGGAGTGCGTTGGTGGTGGCAACGGGCATGCAGACCGAGCTTGGCACGATTGCCGATCTGCTGCAGGCCGTGCCCAACGAGGCGACGCCGCTGCAGGTGCGCCTCGATATGGTTGGCAAGCAACTGGCCGTTGCGGGCGTGATTGTGGCGGTGCTTATCTTTGGCATTGGCCTCTGGATGGGTGAGCAGGTGACGATCATGCTGCTTACCGCCGTCTCGCTGGCTGTCGCGGTGATCCCCGAGGGTCTACCGGCTGTGGTCACGTTTACGCTGGCGCTTGGTGCCCAGCGGATGCTCAAACGCAATGCGCTGATTCGCAAGTTGCCTGCGGTTGAGACGCTCGGCTCGGTGACGACGATCTGTTCGGATAAGACCGGGACGCTCACCGAGAACCGGATGACCGTAACGATGGTTGTCCTACCGGGGATGCTGGTTGAACTGAACAATGGTCACCACGGCTCGGTTGCGATCTTGAAACCTGATGCGGCCATGCAGGAACTGCGCACCCAGAAACCCGTCGGCTCGGCACTCTTGCTGGCCGGGGCGGCGCTCTGCAATGATGCAACGCTGAGCCTTGATCCCGCTACGGGTCAGTATGAACTGGTGGGTGATCCAACCGAGAGTTCGTTGCTGGTGGCGGCCGCGCATGGTCAATTGCTCAAACATGATCTTGAGCACGCCATGCCTCGCGTGGCCGAGTTGCCCTTTGATAGTGATCGCAAGCGGATGACCACCGTTCATCGTCGCCCCCACAAGATTAGTGATGCCCACCTCGCTGCGATCTGGGGGCGTGATGGGTATGCGTCTGAGATGGCCCATGTTGCGGTGACCAAAGGGGCTGCCGATGGCTTGTTGGACGTGACGAGCCAGGTCTGGACTGAAGATGGCCCCGAGCCGCTGACCGAGACGTGGCGTCAGGCGATTTTGACCGATAATGAGCGGCTAGCGCGTAATGGGATTCGGGTGCTCGGGGTGGCTTTTCGGCCCCTTGCTTCAACTGAAGGCCTTGATGAGGTCGAGCGCGATTTGATCTTCCTCGGTCTTCTCGGTATGATCGATCCACCACGCGCTGAGGTGCGTGCGGCCGTCGCAACCTGTCGCGAGGCTGGCATTCGGCCCGTCATGATTACCGGTGACCATCCGTTGACCGCGAGCTATATTGCGCGGACGCTTGGCATTGCAACTGACGAAGCCGTCGTCACCGGCAGCGAATTGAGCGCGATGAGTGATGAGCAACTTGTCCAGGCGACGGCCTCGACCGCCGTCTTTGCCCGCGTCAGCCCCGAGCACAAGCTCAGAATCGTCGCCTCACTGCAACGCCAGGGGCACGTTGTCGCGATGACGGGCGACGGTGTCAACGATGCGCCAGCCTTGAAAAAAGCCGATATCGGCGTGGCAATGGGCATCACCGGCACCGATGTCTCCAAAGAAGCTTCGGCGATGGTGCTGCGCGACGACAACTTTGCCACCATCGTTGCTGCCGTCGAAGAGGGCCGGGTGATCTATGATAATCTGCGCCGCTTTGTGAAGTTCGCGGTCGCGGGCAATATTGGCAAAGTGCTGGTGATGCTGCTCTGGCCGTTACTCTTTTTTGTCGTGGGCATGCCAACGCAGGCCGCCGTCGCGCTCTTGCCCCTGCAGTTGCTCTGGCTCAACCTGATGACGGACGGGCTGCTCGGCTTGAGCATGGGCATGGAGCCTGCCGAGCGGCATGTGATGCACCGTCCGCCCCACTCTTCGACCGAGGGCATCTTTGCGGGCGGCATGGGGTGGCAGGTGACGTGGGTTGGGATTGTGATTGGCGCGCTCGCGCTGGGGGTGGGTTTCTGGTATTACCAGGCGGGCCTAGCGCAATGGCAGACGATGATAGTGGTGAGCCTGACGCTCTTGCAAGTTTTTCAAGCCCTGGCGACTCGCTCGAATACTGAGTCGATTCTCACCATCGGGGTCTTCTCGAACCGCGTCATGTGGGGTATCATTGTTCTCGTAGTCGGGTTACAGGTGCTCGCCCTCTTTAGCCCACTGGGTCTCTTTCTTGGCCTGTTGCCACTAACGCTCAACGACATGCTGATCTGTGTGGGCCTGGGCATATTGCTCTTTGTTTTGATCGAGGTTGAAAAACTGATCCAACGGAGGCGATCATGAAAAAAATGACCTGGAGCGACCTCTCACCCAAACAACGAACCATCCTGCTTGTGCTGACGAGCATTCAGTTGAGTCTGCTAGCGACCGCGCTGGTCGATCTCTTCTTCCGCCCGCCCGAGCAGGTCAACGGCCCGCGCTGGGTGTGGGCACTCGCCTCATTCGTCAGCTTTGTTGGCCCACTGGCGTATCTGCGCTTTGGGCGTAAACGAGCGGAGTAGGGGCACGGCGCCGCCGTGCCCGTACGTCACGCTTGAGGAGTGGACAGCGGTACGCGTACCCTAAAGATCGTCCCTTCTCCGGGGGCGCTGTCGACACTGACATTGCCGCCGTGCGCTGCGATGATCGAGCGTACGATGGCGAGACCGAGGCCCGAGCCGCCGGTGGCTTGTTGGCGCGAGGCGTCGGCGCGGTAGAAGCGCTCGAAAATGTTGGGCAGGTGCTCGGGTGCGATGCCGGTTCCGGTGTCTGAGATCTCGAAGACGAGATGCGCTGTTTCGCGATGGGCGGCGAGCATCACTTCGCCACCTGATGGGGTGTGGTGCAGGGCGTTGCCGACGAGGTTGTTGAGGGCGCGGATCGTCTGCTCGATGTCTACCTCGATGGTTGGCAAGCCGTCGGGCACATTGAGGATCAGCGCGACGCCCTGTTGCTTGGCCGTGTGCTGATAGCTCGTGGCGACACGCTCAAGGAGCGCCCCTGGCTCGGTGGGTTGGCGTTTGAGGATTAATTCACCTGCGTCGGCGAGCGAGAGCGTGTGCAGGTCTTCGACGAGGCGCATGAGCACCCGCGTCTCGTCGTGCATCGCGGCAAAACGGGCCGGGGTTGGGCGCAGGCTCTCGTCACGCATGGCTTCGAGATACCCTGAAAGCACCGTCAGTGGCGTGCGCAGATCGTGGGCGATGTCGGCGGTCATGCGCTGACGCAATTCGGTCGCACGGGCAAGATCGGCGCTCATCGCGTTGAACTGGGTGGCGAGCAGCCCCAGTTCGTCGCGTGAGCGAACAGGAACCTGTTGTCCGAGATCGCCAGCGGCAAGCGCACGGGTTGCTCGGGTGAGATCCTGGATCGGGCGCGTCATCAGGCGGGCCAGGATAAAACCCAGGCTCAGGGCGACAAGCACTGCGCCGAGTGCTGCGGCACCAAGTGCGAGATCAGTCCGCCTCAGGTACGCTTCTTCGGCAGGGTTGCGCTCGAGCGGTGGTTCGAGCAGGACAAAGGTGCCAACCTGCTCGTTATTGACCAGAATCGGCGTGCCGCGGGCGAGATCATCGGCCCGCGCTGGCTGCCCCCGCCAGAGCGGATTCGGTGACAAGACGATGCGCCCTTCGGCATCGGCAATAAAAAAGGCGATGCGCTCAAAGTGGTCACCATCAGGCGACCATCCGCCCGGCCCTGATGGTTCGCCGTTGCGGTTCTCGGCCAAAGTCGCTGGTGTCAGGCCGTCCCAGTTTCCGTGGGTCGCATAGTAGTTGGCGACCCGTGTGAGAAACGCATCGCGGCGCTGTTCAAGTACATACGCATCAAACTGCGTCGTGACAAATTGCCGCACAAAGATCGCCGCGAGGCCAATCGAGGCCAGGCTGGTGATGGCAAAGGCGAGCACAAGACGTGTGGTAAGCGATTTCATGTTTATGCCCTGCGGGCGGCTGAGAGAGTGTAGGGCTGACGCCTTGCCGCCCTTAAAACCCGTTGCTTTGCTGGCAAAGCAGAGCTTTCTTTGGGGCCGCAGGCCCCTCCCCTTCCCGCTAGGTGGGGCGATGGCGGCAGCGATACCCTGCGCCAAAGACGGTTTCGATGTAGTGGGGATGGGTTGGGTCGGCTTCGATTTTGCGTCGCAAGTTGCGAATGTGAACGTCAATCGTGCGCTCGACGCCTTCGTAGGCGTTGCCTTGCAGCAGTTCAAGCAACTGCTCACGGCTGAAGACCCGCCCCGGTGCCGCCATCATTGCCTCAAGCAGGCCAAACTCCGATGGCGTGAGATTGGCTGGCTGGTCGCCGACCAGCACTTCCCGCGTCACCCGGTTGAGGCTCAGGTCACCGACACGGATGAGTTCTTCGGTCGATGGCCCAAGATTGGCAAGCTTGACGCGACGCAAATGGGCACGTACCCGTGCGAGCAATTCTTTCATGCCAAAGGGTTTGGTCAGGTAGTCGTCGGCCCCCAGTTCTAACCCTACCACTTTGTCGGTCTCTTCGACGCGTGCGGTCAGCATAATCACCGGGGCTGTATTGTCGCGGCGAAAAGCTTGGAGAAAGCCTAACCCATCCAATTTTGGCATCATAATATCAAGCAAAATCAAATCTGGTTTCGTGCGTTTGGCAACGACCAGCCCTTCCTCTCCATCAGCCGCAGTTACGACGTGGTAATCCTGCTCGGCCAGATAATCAGCCACCATCGTTCGCACACTCTGATGGTCATCAATAATCAAAATTGTTGCGCGCATAGGCCACTTCGTTTTCTGCTCTGCTGCCGAAGGGAGTGCCGGCTTCAGCCGGCTAATGGTGTTCCAGAAATTAATCCGGTCTAGCCCACGAAGGTGGGCTTCGCTTCCCAGAGCCGAGGGCTTCAGCCCCACGGCATCGGGTTCATAGCGGATCATTTATTGGAAGACCATAAGTAGTCTGTAACGTAAGTTTTCTGGGGTCGTCAGCCGACCACGAATGGGGCCACGAAGAAATGAATACCGCACCGCCCCTATTCGTTTCTTCGTGATCAGTATTCGTGGTCGGCGGTGCTACCGGGAAACTTTTGTTACACACTAATAAGCCGACACTCCAGCATACCAGGAAACTTCTGTTACATACCACTTTGTAGTCTGGGAACAAAGGTCTCCGACTTTCCTGGGGACGCCCGCGCCCCCAGGCTTGTCATGCTGACGTGTCTGTGTGCAGTATACTCCAGGATCGATTGCCTCACCTACTCGTAGCGTAGCGCGACAATCGGGTCGAGTTTGGCTGCGCTGCGGGCCGGCGCGATGCCAAAGAAGAGGCCGACCGCCAGCGCAAAGCCAAAGGCAAGCAGCGCCACGTCCCAACTCAGGCTGACGGTGACGAGGCCCGTTAGGTTGACCGAGAGCGCGATCGCGCTGCCAAGGATCAGTCCTGCCAGCCCGCCCACGCCGCTGAGGGCCAGCGACTCGAAGAGGAATTGCAAGAGAATGTCGCTCTCTTTGGCCCCCAACGCTTTGCGTAGCCCGATCTCGCGGGTGCGCTCGCGTACCGAGACGAGCATGATGTTCATGATGCCAATGCCGCCAACGAGCAGCGAGATGGCCGCGATCGCACCAAGAAAGAGGGTGAGCAGTTGCGTCGTCTGGGTTACGGTCTCTAGGATTGTTTGCTGGTTGATCGCGCTGAAGGTGTCGCCGCTGCCGTCGGCGGGCAGGTCGTGATCTTCGCGGAGAATCGTTGCGACCTCTTCGGCAGCTGCATCCACGGTTTCTGCACTGGTTGCCTGAACCACAATCGTCGAGACGCTCCAGCTTCCACCGACCGCCCGCGCACCAAAGAGCTTGCGCTGCGCGGTGGTCAGGGGCACGATCACGCCGTCGTCGACCGAGCCAAAGCCAGTGCCACCACTGCTCTTGAGCACACCAATCACGGTAAAGTTTTGCCCACTCAGCCGCACCTGCTCACCGACGGCGCCGCCATCAGGGAACAGCGTCGTGGCAATATTGGCCCCAAGGATGACGACGTTCTCGGCGCTGCGATGCTGGGCCTCGGTGAGGAACCCCCCCTCTTCGACGGTAGTATTGTGTACCTCGGCGTAGACCGGGGTGGCCCCGGTGACGCGGGCGTTCGCATTGTTGCTGCCCGCAACAAGCTGGGCCGAGCCATTATATTCTGGTGAGACCAGGGCGACGTTTGGGGCGCGCATCGGATCGGCCAGCGCTTCGGCATCGTCCAGGGTCAGGCTGCCGCTTTCGCCGACAGCACTGCGTACGCCTCCACTCGTTGAGGCACCTGGCCGAAGCGTGATCAGGTTGGCCCCGTTGGCAGTGATGCTGCTGGTGATCGATTCTTGCGAACCACGCCCAATGGCGAGCAGCGCGATCACGGCCGCAACGCCGATCAAGACACCAAGGGCGGTCAGCAGCGTACGCACTGGATTGGTGCGCAGCGTCTCAAACGCAAAGTGCGCCGTTTCACGCCAACTGATGCCCCCGGCAAGTAGGTCGTCAATGGCGGCATCAAGGGTCGCTGCCTCGTGTGCCCGTAGCGTGCCTAGCTCACCTGCGCTATCTTGTGCTGTCATGGCGCTATCCTCCATTGCTGGCGCACTGGTAGCCGTCGTCGGCGTTGTGCTGGCACCGGCTGGCTCGTCCAGGCTTCGCTTGTTGGCACGTCACGCATCAGCCGACCATCGCGGATTTCGAGCAGCCGCCGGGTGGCGCGGGCGACATCTGGTTCGTGGGTTACCAGCACGACAGTCATGCCACTACGGTTCAGGTCGCTGAAGAGGCCCAGGATTTCGGCGCTGGTGGCGGTATCGAGCGCGCCGGTTGGCTCGTCGGCGAGCAAGAGCGCCGGGTCGTTGACCAGGGCGCGGGCGATGGCGACGCGTTGCTGCTGACCGCCAGAAAGCTGGTGCGGGCGATGATCAAGCCGGTTGCCCAGGCCAACGCGTTCGAGTGCCGCCGCAGCACGTTCCAGCCGTTCATGTGATGAAATGCCGCCCCGGTAGGCCAGTGGCAAGGCAACATTCGCCAGCGCGGTTCCCCGCGCCAGCAGGTGAAATTGTTGAAACACAAAGCCAATCTTGCGGTTGCGTACGGCGGCCAGCAGTTCTGTGTCAAGCAGATCGACCGGCAACCCATCGAGTTCGTAACTGCCCGCAGAGGGTGTGTCGAGGCAGCCAATCAGGTTCATCAGGGTGCTCTTGCCTGAACCCGAAGGGCCGATGATGGCGACAAATTCACCACGATGGATGTCAAAGCTGACGCCACGTAACGCATGAATCTCGATGTCGCCCATCTGGTAGGTGCGGGCCAGATCTCGCACCTTGATCATCGATTGCATCATTACCTCCCCATTCCTGGCGGCGGCCCGCCCATGCCGCCGCCATCAAGCATGCCGGGCCGGAGTGTGTCGGCATTGGTCGTTGTACTGCTACTCGTGGCCGTGGTCATCAGGAGGGTATCGCCATCTTGCAGGCACATCGCGCCAGTCTCAAGACAGCGCACGATTTCAGTCTGTCCGCCACTCGTCGCTCCGGTCTCAACGCGTACCATCACCGGGGCTTGCCCTTCAGCCTGTTGTACCTGCACGAACGAGGCGCGCCCGCCAGTTTGCACTGCTCGACTCGGTACTAGCACCACATCGTCGCGTGCTTCGATGATAATCGTGCCACTGGCACTCATCCCGATCTTGACCGGTGCTTCCCCTGCGACAAAAGCGACGCGTACCGGATAGGTTGCGACATTCGAGGTTACGGTTGCCACCGGCGCAATCCGCTCGACCGTGCCCTCGATAGCAACATCGCTCAGCGCGTCGAACGTAAGCTCTACAGACTGGCCGACTGCGACGTCGGCAATATCGCTCTCACTCAAACTCAGATCGACATACAGGGTTGATTGGTCAATGATGGTGACGGTTGCATTGGCGCTGACACTATCGCCAGCGTTCATCGTGACGTCGGCAACCACACCGGTAAATGGAGCAACGAGCGTCGCTCGTTCTCGATTGAGTTGTGCGGTCTCAAGCGCAACTTCGGCCTGGGCGAGGCTGGCTGCTGCATTGGCAAGACTGCTCGCCGAACCGGGGCTACTCAGTTGCTCAAGACTCAATTGTGCCTGCTCAACACTTGCCTGGGCGATCGTCAGTTGCTCGGCGGTTGCGGGTTGTCGCAGGGCAGACAGATTGGCCTGAGCCGAGGCGACACTTGCGCGGGCCGAGGCGATTTCGGCTGCGGTTGCCCCGTCTTCAACGGCTGTGAACTGGATCTCGGCATTGCGCAGCGTTGCTTCGGCCTGCTGCAACCCGATGGCCTCATCTTGCTCGGCCTGCTCAAACGCGAGTTGGGCCTGACGCAGGCTCTCTTCGGCATTGCTGACGGCGCGTAACGCCGCTGCTTCGTTATCAATGTTCGTCTGCGCTAACCCACTGGGCCGTTGTTCAAGCTCACGATTTTGCCAGTAAATTGTGCTGTAGGCTTCTTGCGCATCGCGCACCGCATTGGCGGCAGTGGTGACATTGCTTTCAGCGCGGGTCTTGGCAGTCGCGAGGCTTGCTCGTTGCGCTGCGAGGCTCAGACGGGCCTGGTCAACACTGGCCTGCGCCGACGCACGGTTCTCGGTGGTTGGCCCGGCAAGCAGGGTCGCCAGATTCGCCTGTGCACTGGCGAGTTGCGCTTCGGCACTGGCAAGCTGCGCTGCCGTGACGCCACCATTGCTTGTCTGCGCATACTGCGCTTGCGCCGAACGTAGTTGCGTTTCGGCAGCAGCGACTTCCTCAGGGGTGGCTCCCTCCCCATTGGCGGCAGCAAAGCCGGCTTGTGCCGAGGCGAGGTTGGCTTCGGCCTGGCGCACTGCCAGTTCCAGTTCAGTGGTATCAAGCTGTGCGAGGGCCTGCCCCGCCGTCACTGTATCGCCGCTCTCTACCAGCACCTCGGCAATGGTGCCTGAAACCGCAAAAGCGACCGCACGACTTTCCGCAGGCTCCACGGTGCCACTTCCCGCAACGGTGATTCTCAGCGTGCCTCTCTGTACGGTTCCGGTTGACATAACAGTACTGGTAGTCGCGTTCTGGGTCAAACGCCAGAGGCCAAAGCTGCCTGCTGCGACCACCACAATTATGGCACCGAGCCACCAGATCCGTTTGCGCTGCCGTGCCTTTCGGCCTAGTTTCTGCCCGGCAAGACGTTGGGTTGGTGATGCGGCACTCATGCTGATCCTCCTGCTGCAGGTTGTTTGCGTTGGCGTTTATTCCAGAGCGATGTGACGAGCGTAAAGATGGCAATGATGGCACCGATTTTGACCAGAGTCACACCAACATTGGTGAAGCCAGCCAGACTCGGTTCCCAATTGCCATGGTTTCCACCTTCGCCGAAACTACCCTCGGGCCGACCACGCATACCTCGCCCCGGACGGCTGGCGAAGCTACCTTCACCCTCTTCATGCGAACCTTCGACGGTCTGTTCAGTGAACGCACCACGTTCACCATGGCCTTCATGAGCATTGGCTTCGATCAACTGACTGATTGTGTTCGCTTGGCTCAACCCAAAGAGGGTTGCCGCAACAAGCAAGCCAGCCGCCAGAATAAGGAGGATACGGGTAACAAGTTTCATGAGGTTCTCTCCTGTGATCTGCTTGCAGCCACAACTGGTTGCGTAGCAACGGATGTTCCCGCTTTGCGCGTACTGCGTGCAAACAGCCGACGGGTTGTATTGACAAGCCAATTCCAATGCAAGGCAATGTGTAACCCGAGGATCACGATCGTTGCATCACTTGCCATGCGATGCAGGCCGAGCCAGAAAGCATCGCGCGCAAAGCTGATTCCTATGAAGGGCAAGGCCACCTCGGAAATCATGATGCCGGTGACAATGATCGTGCTGAAGGCGATGAAGAGCAGGCTATTCAGCAGATAGTTGAGCCGTGCTGTCCAGGATGCTTTGCCAAAAAAGCGGCGGGCTACCTGCACAATCCAGTTCCAATGCAAAAGCAAGTGGGTGATAAGGGCAACCCCGAGGGCAAGACTGAGCCATTCGTGAATGGCAAGCCCAGAGAGATGCGGGGCTGTGGCGACCAGAAACGCGAGAAACATTGCCCCGTCAATCAAAAGATTGATGGTTGTCCGACGCACTGGGGTTCGTTTTGCTTCCATATAGACCTCACTGATCTCAAGCTAGGTTTCAATACTGTTAGCATAGCTTGTTCATGTTTAGAACTGATGAAGATCATGTTGGGAGGACGCATAGTAGGGGCACCCCTGGCGGGTGCCCTGGTAGCGCGTCTTTTTGTCTCCGGTTACGGAAGATGCGATCGCCCTGACCACAAGCTATGCCCCCTAGCATCCCTTGCTTACCTGACGTATAATAGAAAGCTATAGACGTTGGGTGGGGAGGCTCAGATGCGCACGACATCTTCGGTGATAACAGAGGGCCAGGACTTCATTCAGGCTGCTCTGGACGGTCTTTCTGCCCATATTGCGATCCTGGATCTCAATGGTGAGATTGTCGCCGTCAATAAGGCCTGGTGTACCTTCGCCGATGAAAATCCACCAGTGCCGGTGAACTATGGCCTTGGCTCAAACTATTTTACGATCTGCGAATCCAGGCCTGATCCGCATCTGCACGCTCTCGACAATACATGCGATGAAACGATCCCGCAAGGCATTCGCCAGGTCATCACAGGCGAGCTCGATGAGTTTATCCACATCTATGCATGTCATTCACCCATCGAGTTGCGCTGGTTTCGTTTGCGTGTGACCCGGTTTATCGATGGTAGTCACCTTATTACCGCCCACGAAAACATTACCCAGCAGATCCTAGCTGAACAGGCGCGTGAGGCGACTCAGCAAGCACATCTTGATTATGTCGAAGCGACTAATCTGCAGCTTGCGTTGCGTGAAAAGTACTTTCGTGCGTTGATCGAGCACGCCGTTGATGGCATTGTGCTAGTCAAAGAAGATAGCACGCTGATCTTTGCCAGCCCTTCGGCTCGGCGTACGTTTGGCTATGCTGAAGATGAAGCGGTTGAGTTCAAACCCATCCAGGCGACGCATCCTGATGATCTACCGCGTGTTGTTGAGGCGCGCACCCAGGCGATCAAGCATCCTGAGTTGCACCCAACCATTGAGTATCGCGCTCAGCGCCGTGATGGATCGTGGCGTTGGATCGAGACAACCTTTACCAATCTTCTTGCCGAACCGAGTGTTGGTGCGCTCTTGATCAATTTTCGCGATATCACCGAACGCAAACATGCTGAGGAGGATCTTTATCATCGGAACCTCCTCTTGCACATTGCGGGACGCATGGTGCGTCTCGGCGGTTGGTCAGTTGATCTCCACGACAATCGGGTGATCTGGTCTGATGAGGTTGCCTTGATCCACGAAGAACCCGCCGGCATTTCACCTTCGCTCGATCAGGGCATCAACTATTATGCTCCCGAATACCGTGAGCGCATTGCCAAACTCTTTGGAGCCTGCGCCCGCGATGGCACGCCCTACGACGAAGAATTGCAGATCATCACCGCCAAAGGTCGCCGGGTTTGGGTGCGTGCGATTGGTGAAGCGGTGTGCGATGCTGATGGTACGATTATCCTGGTACATGGGGCGTTCCAGGATATCAGCGAGCGTCGTAAGGCTGAGGAACAACAGCGCACCCAGTTGGCCGAGTTGCAACGCTGGCATCTGTTGACCCTCGATAATGAAGAGCGCATCATCGCTCTCAAGCGTGAAATCAACCATCTGCTGCAAGATACCGGCAAAGCCCCACGCTATGCAAGTGTCGATCTTCACCCTGTGGTGGCGCAGGAGCACGAAAGGTATATCCTCTGTCTCTATATTACCGGGATGACGACCCATTCCTTCCGTGCGGTGACCAATATTACAGCGATCTGTGAAGAATACCTCAAGGGACGCTATGAATTAGAGATTATTGATCTCTATCAGCAGCCCCAACTTGCTGAAAAAGAGCGTATCATTGCGGTGCCGACGCTGGTGCGTCAGCAACCACTGCCTGCCTGCCGCATTGTTGGTGATCTCTCTGATACGGCACGTGTGCTCATTGCCCTCGATCTCTAACCCACGGAATCTGAGTCTATCATGGAAGATAAGCCCGTCACGAGCACTGATGCCGATTCCGTTGCTCAATTACAACGCGAAAATGCCGATCTGCGTGCTCGTCTGCTTGAACTCGAAGAGGTCATCGGTGCAGTCCGTGATCGCAAGGTTGATGCCCTGGTGATGAGTGGTGCCTGGGGTAAGCAAATCTTTACCGTCAGAAGCGCCGATCAGACCTACCGAATCCTCATTGAGGCAATGAGCGAGGGTGCCCTCCTGATTAGCCCACAGGGCATTGTGATCTATTGCAATCGGCGTTTTGCCGAGATGCTGATGACGATCCCCGAACGGGTGACGGCTTCACGTCTGCAAGATTGGATTACCCCCACGAGTCGCAAGTTTTTTCAGTCGCTGCTCTATGGCGGCGGGCGTGGCGAGTTTATGCTCGAAGGCCATGGTGATGTGAAGCTGCCCGTGTTGCTCTCCTCAAGTGAGGTGCAACTCGCTGATGGCGAACACTTGTTTTGTGTTATTGCCACTGATCTCACCGAACAACGACGCCATCAACTCTCCCTCGAAGTGGAACATCAGGCGCGCGTGGAACTGGAACAGTCCGAACGTGCCCGGCGCACCCTGCTCAGTCTGCTCGAAGACCAGAAGCGCATCCGCTCACGCTACCAGTCGATCTTTCAGTTTGTCCCGGTTTCGATTTGGGAAGAAGATTGGACGGCAGTCATCGCGATGATCAAAGCGTTGCGCCAAGCCGGGGTTACTGATTTCCAGGCCTACTTTGCGCAGCATCCCGACCGTGTCAACGAGGCGCTGCATCAGGTTCGTGTCCTTGATGTCAATGATGCAACCCTCAAGATCTTCAAGGCGCAGTCGAAATCGCAGATGCTCAAGTCGATTGCGACCAAGTTTGCCATCCCTGAAACCATGCCAGGCTTTGTGCAGCAGTTACTCGCCTTTGCTAATGGCGAGACCGTCTTTGCAACGGAAATGATGCTCTCGACAGCTTCCCTCGAACGCCTCTCTGTCTTGCAGACGATGGTCTTTCCTTCACTCGATAGTGACACTGGCACGGTGCTGGTGAGCTTGATGGATATTACCAGACGCAAAGAAGATGAGCAGCGCATTGCCGAAAATGCCCGGCGTCATCAGATTCTTGCCCGCCTCAGTGTGCAAATTTCTGCGCCGATGGCGCTCGAAGAAAAGTTGCAGATCCTGACGGATGGTCTCCGTGAGGCGATTGGTGCCCACATTGCGCTTACGTTTCTCGCTGCCCAGCGCAGCCTGACGCATCCTCTGCTCATGCCGTCCTTTGGTGTTGATTATGCACAGTGCCCACGGCCTGATCAGGTCGCGCTTGGTTCAGTTGTGCTGACCTATTTGAAGTCGCATCACCATCTGGTGCGTCTGACGCAGGCCGAGCTTGAACAGCTCTCCCCTTTGCGTCAACTCTCTAGCCGCACCGAGCCATGCCTGCTCTGGGATGGTCTGCTGGCCTCCTTGCTGCATGGCAACAATGGCGAGCCGCTGGGTTGTGTCATGCTCTCGCGTGCTTTTTCAGGTGCGTTCAGCGTTGACGATGAAGCCGTCTTGATCCAGATCAACCAGATGATTGCAGGTGTGATTGAGCAGGACTGGTTGCTTGTGGTGACACGCCAGCGGCTCAATGAGCTCGAAGCGGTCTATGCGATTGTCCGTTCGCTGCGCGTGGTGCCTACCTACCGCGAGCTACTCGATCTCTTTCTAGAAAAATCACGCACGATCCTGGATTTTACGGCCAGTTTCTTCTTGTGGCGCGATCTCAACGCGCATCAACTCATCCCAATGGCAATGTCAGGTGATTTTGCTGATTTGCCTTTGTTCCCCCTCGAACAGGGTGAGGCGGTCGTTGAAACCTTGATTAATGCGGGCGAAATCCTCCTGGTCGACGATTTTCAGACCGATCTGCGCATTGATGGTTCATTGCGTCACCAGATGCCGCCCGGTTGGCAGGGCATCTGTGCCGTGGTCGAGTCAAGTAATCTGATCGAGGGGGTACTCATTCTTGCCACGCCGGTTGCCTCTGGTGAGCGCTCTTATAGCCCCCATCTCTTTGCGACCTTGCTCGATATTTTTGGCAATTCGTTGCATCGGGTGCGCCTCCAGCAGGATGCGCAGATGCGCGCCGAACACCTTGCGCTGATCAATCAACTCGGTCGCGATCTCTCGAGTACGTTTGATCTGCCGACGATCTATGCGACGGTCAGTGCGACGGTGCAAAAGCTCTTTCCTGATGTCGAAGCTATTTTGTTGAGTCGCTATGATGCCGAGAGCCGCATCATCATCCCGGCGCACATTTACCATGATGGCCAAACCGAAGATCTCACGCACGTTCCTCCTCTGGCCCTTGAGCCGCCTGGTTGGGGCACCCATAGCGAGGCGATCCACTCCAGGCGACCGGTGATTCTTCCTCATTATCAAAAGGCGCTCAGGCGGGTCAGATCCCCTCTCACCGATACAGGGGCTGAACTGATCCAGTCGGCCATCTTTGTGCCAATGCTCGTCAAGGATGCCGTGGTTGGTGTGCTGGCGCTGCAGGATCGTCAGGTCAATCGTTTTGGCGAGGCCGATGCTGAATTGTTGACCTGGGTTGCGAATACGACGGCAATTGCGCTGCATAATGCGGAACTCTTCCGCGAAACGCTCAAGAAGATCGAGCAGCAGCAGGCTCTGCGCATGATTGACATGGCGATTACGTCGAGTATGGATCTGGGGATTATCCTTGATCTGATCGTCAACCGCGTCACGGCGCTGCAAGATGTGGCCGCGGCAACTATTTTGCTGCTCCAGCCCCATTCCCATGAATTGCGCTTTGCGGCAGGATGTGGTTTTCGTACCAATGCGGTCAAACATTCGCTCGTCAAGGTTGGGGGAGGCCTCTCTGGCACGGCTGCGCTCGAGCAGCGCCCTGTGCGGGCCTATAGTGCTGAGGAGATGGGAGGGAACTGGCTCGGTGACCGTTTCTATGAGCGGGAAGGCTTTACGCATTATCTGGCTTTGCCGCTGATCGCCAAAGGTCAGGTGCAAGGCGTGCTCGAGATCTTTGACCGCAAGCCGATCCCCGAAGATCAGGACTGGATGAACTTCCTCGAGGTGATTGCCGGTCAGTCGGCGATTGCCATTGATAATGCGACGATGTTTGAAAATCTGCAACGGGCTAATACGGAACTTGCCCTTGCTTACGATAAGACGATCGAGGGTTGGTCGTATGCCCTTGATTTACGTGATAAAGAGACGGAAGGCCATTCGCTGCGGGTCACTGAATTGACGCTGCTCATGGCCCGTGCCGTCGGGATGAGCGATGAGGAACTTGTCCATATTCGCCGGGGTGCGTTGCTCCACGATATTGGCAAAATGGGTATCCCCGATGCGATCTTGCTTAAACCTGGGCCGCTGACCCCCGAAGAGTGGGAGATTATGAAGCGCCACCCGACCTATGCCTACGAGTTGCTCTATCCCATTACCTATTTGCGCCCGGCCCTCGCTATTCCCTACTGCCACCACGAAAAATGGGACGGCACGGGCTATCCTCGGGGCCTCAAGGGTGAAGCGATCCCGCTGGCGGCGCGCCTCTTTGCGATTGTTGATGTCTGGGATGCCCTGCGCTCGGATCGTCCTTACCGCGAGGCATGGCCTGAAGACCGCGTGCGTGAACACCTCGCGAGCCTCTCAGACACGCACTTTGATCCGCAGGTCGTCGAGCTCTTCTTCCGCCTCCTCCACGAAGAAGTCTAGCCTCTGCGGTGCTGCTTTCGCCCGAGGATGCTTTTTTAACGCAGAGATGCAGAGACGCAGAGATGGAAGTTATCCAGCCTCTGCGCCTCTGCGCCTCTGCGCCTCTGCGTTAAAACCTACGCCTCTTTATCATCCTCCGCAGCCTCTTGCTCAGGCACACTCTTGGTCTGAGGCCCAATCACCAGCAGGGGCATCCCAGCGAGGTGCATTCGTTTGGGAAGCAGCCCGGCCGCACGCGGCGGTTCTTGCAGCCGACCATAGACATAGCTGAAGATATCACGGGCCACTGCCCCAACGGGTGCCGACAAGATTGCGCCGATAATGCCAAAGACTTGCGCCCCAACAACCAGCAGGATCATCAGAACCGCCGGATGCAGCCCGACGCTATCACCGACAATACGGGGCACCAGGAAATTGTTCTCGAGTTGCTGGATGACTACGTAGAGGATCAATACCGCGATCCCTGTCGTTGGCGAATCGAGAAAACCGAGCAAAATCGCCGGAATCGAGCCAAGAATCGGCCCGATGATCGGGACAAGTTCGGTGACACCGGCAATCACGGCGAGCAATAACACATACGGAATCTCAAAACCTACGAGATTCAGGGCAAGCAGCCCAACTCCAGCTGCACTGCCCACGGCTGCCCCGAGCAACAACTGACCGCGCAGGTAACCACTGAAATCATAATCAATAATCGTCAGCACCGTCCAGAAATCGGTACGGATCCACCTGGGCAGGAACTGATCAAGCTTATCGCGCCCCTCGCGCTGATCCATCAATACATAAAAGAGCCAGAAGGGGATTAAGAAGAACCCAAGCAAAAACGAGACGGTATTGACAACCGAGAAGACGCTGTCGATCAAGAAATTACCGATATCCTGAACATAGCTAATGAAGTTGGTGCGGAGCGTCGTAGCTGCCTGAGCAATAATCTCCGTCACCGAATTCCGCACTTGATCACGCATACCTTCAGGCAGATTCGCGAGCAACTGCTCGTACTCATCAATAACGGTCGTGACCCAGCGTTGAATAACCTGAATATCGGGAATCGCACGAATAAGTTGTCCAACCTGATCAACTAGTGGTGGCACCAGGAAGGCAAAAAACGTTGCGACGAGGCCAAGCACAATCAGATAGACCAGCAAAATGGCGGCCCAACGTGGCATATGCGGGTTGAACCGATTGACCAGAGGGAGGAAGAGATAGGCGAGGATCGCCCCAAAGATAAAGGGGATTAGTGCTGACAGCGCCTGTACAATCATCCATCCAATGATGTAGAGGGCAGCCAGTACCAGCGCCCAGCGCGAAACATCCCGTGCCGTAAAGCGAGCTAAAAAAGTTCTCATACCATCCCTGGGGCAGGCTATCTGCGCCTGATAGGCCGGGTTTTGCGCTACCGATCCTCGCGTCCACCGAGGACACTGATCGTTAAAACGTGTGCTATCGTTGTCCCCGTATTGACCCAGCTATTGGGTACATCGTCGCGATAAAAGAGCGTATCACCTGTATTGAGCTCGTACGCTTCATCACCGAGCGTAAAGTTTAATGCTCCATCAAGCACCAGCACCATCTGGCTGCCACGGCTCGAGAAACTCTGTTGCCCACTGCCTGGTCTGGCCTCGATCAAGCGCGCCTCAAGATCACCATTCGGTGGGAGTAGCGCAAAGACCTGGACAGGTGCCTCATCGAGGCTCAGCCTGATGCGCTCGCTGGTGCGCATCATTTGCCCAACCTGTTGATTATCTTCACCTTCAAAAAAATGGGTCATCTGCACACTGAAAAATTGCGCTAGTTTACGCAGATTAGCGACCGAAATATTGACTTTGTCCCGTTCCAGGCGACTGAGAAATGAAGGCGTCAGCCCGGAACCTTCTGAAACTTCCTGCAGGGTCAGCCCACGCTCCTGGCGGAGCCGACCGATTTTTTGTCCGAGCGACATTGTGTACCGCCTTCCGAGGCTATTGGATGCTTTTGAAGGGCTTTGGCCGGTACTATATGTAGGTACCTTTCTAGAGCCTTCATGTATTATACGTAAAGCAAATTGGCCTGTCAAGGATGTGCACACCCCTGCCTGGTTATGTATTTGGCATCGTAATGGCTTTTTTTGGCCCTCTGCTTGCATTTTTGCAAAGGGCATGTGCGTGTCGTCTTGAACTATAGACAATAACGCCTGGTTTTCAAGTCAATACCCAGGAGATACTCTGGCGGGTATGCTATAATCAGCATAGCTTCAGGCTGCATCCTTTTTACCCTTTCCAACGTCCTACTCAGTGCGATGTGCAAGCTCAAAGGGGCGTAACAAGTGACCGCTGTGGGTTCCCGATCCTGTTCTGTTTGTGGGACAAGCCTTAGCCCGGGGGCACGCTACTGCACCCGCTGCGGTGCCGTTGTGGGCGATGAACCCGAAGAGATCGCTCTGTCGGGGGGACGCCGCCTCCACCTTGCCGCTGATACGCTTAGTTTGCGTGAACTACTGGCTGTCGTTGAGTCGGGGGTGACGTTCTGGAGGCAACGCCTCGCGTCGACGGATGGGGTGGCTCGTGCGACAGCCGCAGCAGCCATCAAGGATCTCTCGCAGATCCTTGATGGCCTGGCGACCCAGATCGCGCTCGGGCGTGAGACGGTGCAGGTGACCGGGCGTTTGCCCGCCCAGCGCCTCTTCCCACTCCCATGCTCTGTCTGTGGCCGAGGTAATCGCGCCAGCGCCAGGTATTGCATTGCCTGCGGAACCCCGCTGCGACCTGATCGCCAGGCAGTGCCCCGTGTGCCGCCCTTGCCACAGTTGCAGATCGCGTCACGTACTGATATCGGGAAGGTGCGGCCAGTCAATGAAGATACATTTTATACTGGTGAATTTACGACTGCTGATGATACAATTGGCACATTGCTGATCGTCGCCGATGGGATGGGTGGGCATCAGGCGGGCGACGTGGCTTCGACCCTGGCAACGGCAACGCTGAAAACCTATCTCACCAGTGCCTTGAGCCATGGGGTGCCCACCGCTGATGTCGGCTGGCATGAATTGTTGCAACGGGCCGTCTTGCAGGCGAATCAGATAGTCTATCAGCACGCCCAGGATCATTCCTACCAGCAGGGCATGGGAACAACTATGACCGTTGCGCTCGTTGTCGGTCGGCGCGTGCATCTTGGGCACGTCGGCGATAGCCGTGCCTATCTGATCAATCCGGCTGGGGTGGTCAACGAGGCCTTGCCCTGGGTGCAACTGACGACTGACCATAGCTTGGTGGCCCGCCTGGTTGATATCGGGCAGATCACGCCCGCCCAGGCGCGGACGCATCCGCAACGCAATGTGGTCTATCGTTCGCTTGGTGGTGATCCGACCCTGGAGGTCGATACGCGTAGCCATGCGTTGGCTCCCGGTGATACACTTTTGCTCTGCTCGGATGGCCTGGTCAACCATGTTGAGGATGAAGAACTCGCTCGCATGGTACTCGATGCTTCCTCGGTTGCTCAGGCGTGTGCGCAGCTAGTCGCTCGCGCCAACGAGGGCGGGGGCAAGGATAATATTACGGTTGTGATGGCCCGTGTGGCCTGATCTTGTGGTGAAGTTCCGCGAGGCCCCCAGGAGAAGATGATGAACCAGTCAGCCCCCAATCTGTTTGCCGACCGCTATGTGCTCCCCGAGGGCGATCGCTCTGGTACGATCAGTGTCGTCGATACGATGCCTTGGCAACGCTGCTGGGCCTGTGGCTCGCGCTCTAATGAGGCTGGTGATGCGTTTTGCAATGATTGTGGCGCAGCCCTTGATGAGCGGAGCTATCGGGCCATCCTGACCGCGCCCGATGCCCTCATTGGCCCGGCCCTTGTGCCGACGATTGATGCTGAAGAGGTGCGCCTCCTCTTGCCCGAGGTTGTTGCCCAGGTTACCGAGGATGATCTCGTCCTGACGCTTTTGCACGATCACGGGCCAACGACGCTCGCAGCCCCGCTTGATGAACTTGCGGCGCTTGATCTTGGCATGACGCTCGCCAGGCTGCTGGTCTATTTGCACGACCACGGGCTGGCGCTCGGCTCGCTGGCAATGACCGATCTCGAGGTGATGCCTAGTGGTCGGGTGCGCCTCCGTGATGCCGCTGGCTTGCGTCGGGTCGAGGCTGACCAGGCCTCGGCGGCGGTGCGGATCGATCTGATGGCCCTCGCTGAATTGCTCGAGCAGTTGACGGCCACGCCGCGTACAACCCGTCGCTTGAGTGAAGAGGCTGCCGCCGCTGCCGAGGCCGAACAGCCGGGCTTGGCGCTGTTGTTGCGTCAGGTTCGTACCGGCGAGTGTCCCAATGCGCTTACGTTGCTGACGCATCTCGAAGCGATGCGGGCTGAGCGTGCCTTGCCTGTTTGTTTGCGCCAGATCGTTGGGGCCGCAACGCACGTTGGGATGGTGCGTGACCATAATGAAGATAGTTACTTGACCTTGCAACTCGCCGCGAATAATAATAGCTCTTTCCAGGCTATTGGCCTCTATCTGGTCTCGGATGGCATGGGCGGCCACGCGGCGGGTGAGCTCGCCAGTGGTCTCGCGATGCGCGCTGCGGCGCACCTTGTGATGCAGGCCTACCTGTCCCAGGCGCTTGATCCTGAGCGCGGCTATAACCAGGTGGAAGTCGGCGAACTTGTCCGCCGTGCGGTGCTGGCCGCGAATGAGGCGGTGGTCAACGAGGCCCGTGCCCAGGGCAATGATATGGGCGCGACCCTTACGATGGCGCTGGTTGTTGGTGATCGGGTGACCGTCGGCAATGTTGGTGATAGTCGTACCTATCGCTATCACGAGGGGCGTCTCATTCGCATCAGCAAAGACCATTCGCTGGTGCAACGCTTGGTTGATCTTGGTCAGATTGCCGATCAAGATATCTATACCCATCCCCAACGCAATGCCGTGTTGCGTTCGCTCGGCGATCGCCGTGAAGTTGAAGTTGATGTCTTTCACGAGCGCGTCCGCGCCGGCGATGCCCTGCTCCTCTGCTCTGATGGGCAGTGGGAGATGACCCACGATCCCGAGATGGAACTGTTGCTGGCCGCTGATGATGATCCCTACGTGATTTGTGAGCACTTGATCGCCGCAGCCAATCGCGCCGGCGGTGAAGATAATATTGCGTCGATTCTGGTTCGTTTTGCTGATACTCCCGGAGGCATATGATGGCTGATGCCGTCACGTTGACATGTACATGGGGGCGTGCGCCGTTACCTGTGACCGGTACGCCCCAGGTAGCTTATCTGCTTGTCGAGGCTACCCCCGCGATCCAACCCTCGGTGCCCGTGCCCCTCAATTTCTGTTTTGTGCTTGACCGCTCGGGTTCGATGCAGGGTGCCAAGCTTGAGAGTATGAAGGCCGCCACAAGCCGCGTCATCGAGACGTTGACCCCGGCGGATGTGGTTTCAATTGTCATCTTTGATGATACGGTGCAGACCCTTGTGCCAGCGACGCCCGCAACTGATCCTGCGGCCCTCCTTGCGGCGGTCAATACGATTGCCGAGTCTGGTGGCACTGCGATGTCCCTTGGTCTGCAAGCCGGCCAGATCGAGTTGCAAAAATACCTTGGCCCCGACCGCCTCAGCTATCTCGTGCTCCTCACTGATGGGCAGACCTGGGGTGATGAGGATCTCTGTCGTACCCTTGCTAATGACCTTGGGCAGGCTGGTGTCCGCATGACGGCCTTGGGCCTCGGGGCCGAGTGGAATGAGAAGTTGCTTGATGATCTCGCGGACGCGACCGGCGGGGTCTCTGACTATATCGCTGAACCGGCACAGATTGCAACCTTCTTTCAGCGTGCGCTACGCAGTGCCCAGGGCACAGCCGCTACGGATGCCCGTCTCTTGCTCCGGCTCGCCAAAGAAGTTGTTCCCCGCGCCGTGCATCGTGCAACCCCAACTATTGCCAATCTTGGCTATCAGCCCATTGGCGAGAGCGAAGTTGCGGTCAAACTCGGCGATCTCGTCCATGGACAGGTCAATAGTGTCGTGCTCGATCTGATGGTTCCCGTACGTGCCGCTGGTACTTTCCGTATTGCCCAGGCCGAATTGCATGCTACTCTTCCTGGTGCAACGACGCCTGAGGTGGTGAAACAGGATCTGTTGTTGTCCTTCACTGCCGAGGCTGAGGCCCCTGCCTATGACCCACGTGTGATGAATCTTGTCGAGAAAGTCACCGCCTTCAAGCTGCAGACCAGGGCGCTCGCCGAGGCTGAGCTTGGCAATCTCTCTGGGGCAACGCAGAAGCTTCGTGCTGCCGCAACGCGCCTGCTCGATCTCGGCGAACTAGATCTTGCGGCGAAGACGACCGCTCAGGCCGATCAGCTTGAACAGGGGAGTGGGTTGAGTGCTGAAGGCCAGAAAGAGTTGCGCTATGCGACCCGCCGGTTGACCCAGAAATTGGATGAAGCAGATGTGTGAAGGAGTCATGATGATTACCTGTCCCTCGTGCGGTGCGCTGAATGATCCAGCCAATCGCTTTTGTGACCAGTGTGGCGCTCGTTTGACCAATGATCTGCCGGCCTCGCCGCCGCCCCCCGTGGCGGTGACTGCTGCCCCTGCCCCGGTCCCGCCGACGGTACCGGTCTGCCCGAGTTGCGGTGCCTCGGTGCTGCCCGGTGAGGCGTTTTGTGACAATTGTGGTGCCGATCTGCAGATGCTCTGGCAGCAACTTGCCGCTGCTTCGGCGCAACCAGCGCCACCGCCTTCGCTTGCTCAGGTTCCCCTTGAGGTTCCAGCCGTCCCTGAGGCAGCACCAACGCCGCCCGCGCCGGTGGCTCCTGCCCCCGTCCCGACCGAGCCGGTCGCCCCTGCCCCGCTGATGGAGGCGGTGCCGATTGTCCATGAACCCGAGGCCGAACCCGTCGCGGTTGAGCCGGTTGCCCCTGCGCCCGTCGCGGTTGAGCCGGTTGCCCCTGCGCCCGTCGCGGCTGAGCCGGTTGCCCCTGCGCCCGTCGCGGCTGAGCCGGTCACTCCCGTGATGGAAGCGGTGCCGGTTGCCCATGAACCTGAGGCGGAACTAGCGGCTCCCACGCCCATCGTGGCTGAGCCAGTTGCCCCTGCACCAGTGCTCGAGGCGGCGCCAACGGTAAGCGAGGCTGCGCCGGCCCCGTCTGCGCCGGCCCCGTCTGCGCCAGTGGATGGCGCGACCTACGAAGCACAGCGCAACGAACTCGAGGCCGAGCTTGCCCGCCAGGCGCAAATCATCATTCAGTTTGAGCAGATGCAAGCCACTTTTGGGGCCGACACGCCCGCTGCGGTTGTCGCTGGTCTGGCCGAGGCACGGGAGGCTTATACTCGTATCGAGGCTTCGTTGGCAGCGCTTGTCCCTCCCGCACCGACAGTTGACCCTGCGGTGGTCAGTGACTTGAAGGCAACGGTGTCCCGCCAGCAACAGATCATCAGTCAGTTTGAGCAAATGCAGGCCACGTTTGGCGCAGCAACCCCTGCGGCGGTCTCGTCTGGTCTCGCCGAAGCACGCGAGGTGCTGGCCCGTGCCCAGGATGAATTGCATAAACTCGGCCTTGCGCCAGATGCAGCCCCGGTTGCGGTGGCCCCCGTTGCGCCCCCGGCCCCCGTTGCGCCCCCGGCCCCCGTTGCGCCCCCGGCCCCGGTCGCCCCGCCGCCGACTGTGCTCGGCCCGCGTTTTGTCATCGCTGATGGTGGGCAAATGCTGACCTTGCCCACTGATCGGGCCGAAATTATCGTCGGCCGCGAAGATCCGGTGAGTAGTATCTTTCCCGAGATTGACCTTACCTCATTTGGCGGTGAAACAGGTGGCGTCAGCCGCAAGCATGCACGGATCACGCACAAAGACGGTCAGTGGATGCTGACCGATCTTGATAGCACCAACCACACCCGGATCAACGGCGAGCGCTTGCCCCCCAACGTCCCAACCCCACTCCCCGACCAGGCCAAAGTCCAGTTTGGGAAAGTCGTCGTAACGTTTCATGCCTGACCATTGACGCCTGATGATGCATGGAAAAAAGCCAGCGTAGCTGGCTTTTTTCCATGCACAACCATAACATCAGGTGTTTAGCGCTGCAATGCAGCCATCCCACGCTCGGTGATGAGCAACCGCCCACGCGTACCCTCGGCAAGATCCCAGAGCCAGAGTTCAACCGGGTTGCGCGGAGTGAGCGCAACTGGAACACGTGGCCCTGCTGGTGAGCCCGTCAGCACATAGGCAAGTTGATCGCCTTGCATCACTGTCTGACCAATGCCACCTCTACGCTGGCCGGCCAGGATCAGTTCGGTACGTTGCGCACCGTTCCACCGGTAGATCTGGTAATCCTGTACCGCCTGACTTGCGCAGAGCGTGGTGAGATAGACCAAATGGCCGTTATCATCCCAGCCAAGTGCCCTTGTCCAGAAAGGTCCCTCCCGCACTGGTTCAAGCATCGGCGTGGCCGTTGGTAGCGGTGTCGCGGTAGGCGTCACCGTTTGCTCTGGCTCGGTCGTGGCTGTTGGGGTGAGCGTTGGTTCGGCGGTCGTGGTGGTGGTGACTGGCTCGGTGGGGAGACTGGTCGGCGTCACCGTTGGCACTGCGGTACTGGTGGGCCTGATGGTCGGGGTAAGCCTGGGCCCAGGCGCGATGTCGATCAAGGTTTCTGTGCCGAGCATATCAAGGATCGTACCATCGGCATCGAGAACCACCAAGTCGGCGCCACGCTCATCATTGCGCCATGCTTCAACCGCAAAACGTTTGCCATCAGGGGCGACGAGGGGTTGCCCGAGTGCGCTATAGGGGGTCTCGCCATCATCGCGTACGAAGATAGCTGCCCCAACATCAACGACCGTGCCATTGGCGCGCCGCAAAAAGAGCGTGCTCCGCCCATCTTGTGAGGTAGCCGCGATCACCATATCACCGTTATCGAGCCACTGGGGGCTAGAGCGACCCCACTCATCCACACCTTCGTGCATGCGGCGTGGGGACGTATTCGCGGTGGTAGGGACACTATAAATAGCGCGTTGGATCGGCATTGCCCCGGTCTCATCGACGGCAAAGGCAATACTCTTATCATCAAGGCTAAAAGCAGGATCGGCACAACTGACGCCAATCTGGGCGATGGGGCGCTGATTCGTGCCATCTGTCTCCATCAACCAGAGCACACTTGGTACAGGGAGCTCGGTTTCGGCAGGATCAAGCCCGGGCAACGCGCGACAGAACGCCACGAGCGAGCCATCGTGACTAACCGCCAGATGCGTCTCGGTCTCGGGCGAGTCAGTCAGATTGACGGCCCCAGCATTTTCGGCCCTGATCGCATCGGTCGCGGCCTGAGTTCCGTGTTCGATGCGCCAGATATCGCCATCAAGCAGCATAAAGAGGGGGGCTGCGAGTTCAGCACGGGCAGCATCAACGCCGAGGGCCAGCGCATCATTGGCACTGGTTAGCGACGACGTACGGGCAACCGCAATCGTGAGGGCGGCCGGATCACCGCTGAGGTTCAGGCGAAACGGCAGCGGCTCATTCAGGGCGAGTTGCACCACCGCCCCGGCCTCACCATCATTGGCAGGCACAAGCTGTACCCCAGCAAGCGTCCGTGTTCTGGTGACCGCTTGGGTTAGCGCAGCGACCGACTCCTCGAAGCGAGCATCCCTGATCCAACCGGGGAGGTAGACCTCAAGCTGATGGAGTGTCTGATCATTGTCGTTAGCACTCACACACGAGGCGAGCGCACCGATAGGACTGGACCCAGGAGCGGGTTCAAAATTCAGCACCACCTGCTCGTAGGCCGGATTGCCACTGATTTCAACGGACACGAGGCGGGCCGAAAAGAGGCCGCGCAGATCACCAGCGGATTGATCGCAGAAGCCGAAGCCGACGAGTGCCGGATTCGGCGTAGGGGTTGGGGGCAACGGCGTACTTGTTGGCAACGGCGTGAGCGTCGGTGGTTGAGTTGGGCTAGGGATAGGCGTGATCGTCGGCGTACTGGTTGGCGCGGGTGTACTGCTGGCGGTCGGAGTTGGCGAAGGAGTCAGGGCCAGGATCGTCTCGATCCCAGCGATCTCTTCACGTTCCCCAGCCGTGGTCAAATCACAACTGGCGAGCAGCAACATCAGCATCAGTGGAAGCGCGAGCAGAGCGCGCGAGAAGCGGTTTAGAGTCATTGATCAATCACCAGGAAGCACCACCTTGATCCAGCCGCGGCGCATCGCATAGACGACCGCCTGCGTTCGGTCATTAACGGCAAGCTTGCGCAGGATCGAAGAGACATGGTTTTTAACCGTCTGATTGCTAATATCTAGCCTGGACGCAATTTCTTTATTTGTACGACCGGCGGCCACCAACTCGATCACTTCAAGCTCACGGGGCGAAAGTGGCGAATAGATACTCTGCGTATCTTCATCAACGACCATCTGGCGAAACGCAGCAATCACCTGAGCGGCGACCTCGGGCAGCGAGAGCACCAGATCGTTGATCGGATAGCCTCCATTGCGTACCTCGTGGATCAACTCGCGTAAATTGGGCCAGGCAATATTCCGTGGCACATAGGCTGCTACCCCGGCCCGGATTGCCTTCACCACCAAACTACCTTCCATTGAGGTGTTAAAGAGGATAATGCCAGTTTGCGGGTGCGTGCGTTTCAACGCCCGTGACACCTCAAGCCCATTGACCCCGGGCAGATCAACATCCATCAACACCAGATCAGGGTTACTATGATCAACAAGCTGGATCGCCTGCTGACCATGCCCTGCTTCCCCAACGATGATTGTATCAGGCAAGGCCATGATGTGATGGCGTAGCCCTTCGCGGAAAATCGTATGGGCATGTACAAGTACAATCGAAGTGATACTCAAGAACGGCTCCCTTGCACTGATCCAGAGTGCGCACGAGCACGTAAATCGCGACGAGCTATGCCTAGCGTTACGATGCTACATTTCTCAGAACTGACTCAATAGTATAGCTGATGGATCGTCTTTCGACAATCTAGCGAATGCTCATGGGCATAATAATATGGATATAGCCATCTTGACCGACAGGCTTAAAGACCCCAGGACTCTGGGGTGATTGGGTCTCCAAGGTGATTTGGGCACTCTTAATTGCCCCGAGCAATTCCGTCAAATATTTGACATTGAGGGCAATCTGCCCACCCTCACCCTGAATCATACCATCAATTTCGCCGGTATTATCACCAACTTCGGCGGCATTCGCGCTGATGATCACCCGTCCTGGCCCAAGTTCGCCGCCGGGTTCCATCGTTAGTTTCACAACGTTCTGACTCGCCGTAGCGAAATACGAGGCAAGTTTGACCGCTTTAGCGAGCTCACTCGTTTCGAGCACCGAACGGGTCATGTGCTGCTGGGGAATGATACGCTCGACATCGGGGAAGCGTCCATCAATGAGTCGCGAGACAAGCTCAGTCGTTTCGGTATGGAAGAGCACCTGGCTGCCCCCGGTGGCGACGGTGATACTCACCTGGCCCTGAGTTTCGCCAGCGATCCGTGCCAACTCGGCAAGCGTGCGGGCAGGCACAATGAATTCGCTCTGGCGCGTGACGGGTTCAGGCAGGGGCACATTTCGTGTTGCCAGACGAAAGCCATCGGCAGCGGCGAAAAAGAGGCGCGTATCGTTCAACCGCACGAGCACACCGGCAAGCACAGGGCGCGACTCATCGGTTGCGGCCGCGAAGACGACCTGGTCAATCGCTTCCCGCAGCACATCAGGGGGCAGCGAGGTGAGTGGCTCTTGCCCGGTGATCGAGGGAATCGTTGGAAACTCGTCTGCCTCAATACCCTTGATATTGCTTGTGAAACGGCCACATTCGACCTTGAGTGTCTGCGTACGAGCATCAAGGGTCAACGTCACCCGGTCATTGGGCAGGCTCCCAATCACATCGGCCAGCAATTTTGCTGGCACCGTCACGGCACCTTCGTCCTGGATTTGCGCCCCGATCCAGTGCGTAATACCAACTTCGAGATTCGTTGCCGCGAGTTTCAGCCGACCTTCGTCGGTGGCAAGCAATACATTAGAGAGGACAGGCAGGGTGCTTTTGCCGGCGACCGCGTGGCTGACTGTGGCGAGGCCACGTTTGAGGTTATCTTGCAGACAGGTCAACTTCATACGACGTGCTTGCCTTTAATATAGAAAAGCTGCTTTCCTCGGGTACAGAACGAACCCGTGGCAAGGAAGGCGCAGGTGCTCCTTGCTTCTTCCTCGATACCTGACCACAGGCGTTGCAATGTAGCTTTATTGTGTGGCGCAATTATAGCATAGAACTGCGTAAGTGCTTCGTGGGGACTTGGCTCCAATGTTAGGGCGGTTGCCCTAAAAGCCTTCCTTGTGCTGGCGAAAACGGCCAACAAAGTTGGCCGTTTTCGCCAGCACAAGGAAGATTCTTGGGGCCGCTGGCCCCCACACCCTACCGCACCGCGTGATCCACTACACGCCCATCGGGGCCGATCAGGCTGATCGCAAAGGCCGCCTGGCCTACCGCGTGGGTCGAGCAACTCAGGCACGGGTCATATGCTCGGATGCCGGCCTCGACCCGATTGAGCAAACCTTCTTCGAGGCGATCCCCGCGCAGGTAGCGGCGGGCGATCTGCGCGACGGTCTGGTTCATTGCCAGGTTGTTCTGCCCTGTCGCGATGATCAGGTTTAGATAGGTGATCAGGCCATTCTTGTCGACCTGATAATGATGAAAGAGGCTCCCCCGTGGGGCTTCGCTACAGCCGACGGCTTCGAGATGATTGACCCCGGCATCGGCGCGCAACACGCTCGAACTCAGGTCGGCATCATCGAGCAACTGGGTGACCAATTCAAGCGCCCCGAGGATCTCGATCAGCCGTGCATAGTGATAATAGAAGCTTGCCGTCACCATCCGGTGCCCAGCACGCTGGCGCATCTCGGTCAGTTCTGCGTCGGCCAGTGGTGTCCCCACCTGGTCGCACACGTTCAGGCGCGCCAATGGCCCCACCCGATAGATGCCGTCGGGATAGCCGAGGGGTTGATAATACGGGAATTTCAGGTAGCTCCAGGCTTCCGATGCTTCGCCAAAGAGTTGCTGGTAGTCGTCAGCTTTGACCTGGTCGGCCAGGATCTGGCCTTCGGCATTACGCACGCGCAGTTTGCCGCCGTGATGTTCCCAGTTGCCTTCGGGCGTCACCAGGCCCGCAAAAAGGCTCGGGAAGAAGCCATAGCTGGCAACTTCTTCGTCACTGGTATCAAGCACGGTCTTGAAGCGTGCCATCGCCTTGCGGGTGACCTCCATTGCTTCGGGCAAACGCTGGCGAAAGGCCGCCCGCACCTCTTCACTCATCCCCGAACGGACACCGCCGGGCACCGCCCAGGCGGGGTGGATCTTGCGTCCACCGAGCGCCTCGATGATCTCTTGACCAAACTGACGGAGCCGAATGCCCCCGCGGGCAAAGTCTGGTTCAGCCGCAATCAGCCCAAAGATATTGCGTTTCGCCGGATCACTCTCATAGCCAAGAAAGAGATCGGGCCCGCTGAGGTGAAAGAAGCTGAGCGCGTGCGATTGAATAATCTGGCCGAGATTCATTAGCCGCCGCAATTTGTCAGCAGCCGGCGGAATTTCAACGGCCAGCAAGGCGTCGCCTGCTTTGGCCGACGCCAGGATGTGGCTAATTGGGCAGATACCGCAGATGCGAGCCGTAATCGCCGGCATTTCCCAGAAGGGCCGCCCGATGCAAAAGCGCTCAAAGCCACGAAACTCGGTGACGTGAAACTGGGCATCGCGCACCGACCCGTCATTGTCGAGATAGATGCTGATCTTTGCGTGTCCCTCAATACGGGTGACAGGATCGATCACGATAGTCTGTGTCATAGGTTTTCCTCTGTAGGCCTCTGGCGAGGGCCATATGCGTCCAAGTGCGTTGCTTGGGTGTCGCGCTTACCCGAACCCTCCGGCCAATTCAGGTGGTGTACCTGCCAGCAAGGCTTCGAGCACGGCGCGAATGCGTGGGCCAGAAGGAGGACAACCTGCCAGGAAGAGGTCAACGGGGATGATCATATGGATCGGGATGACCTGATCAAGCAGGATCGGGACAATCCCTGGCGTACTCGGCAGAACCCCACGTGGGTCGCCGTGTTCAATATAGACCTGCTGCAGGATGCTGCGCGCCTCGCCGAGCGGGTTGCGCAACGCGGTCACATTGCCGGTCACCGCGCAATCACCGAGCGCGACAACCATGCGGCTCCGCTCACGGACATCCTGAATCAATTCGAGATGCTCATCATTGGCAATCGCGCCTTCGACCAGGGTCAGATCGACACCTTCGGGAAAGGTCTTCTGATCAGCAATCGGGCTATAGACCAGTTCGACGTGGGCGGCAAGATCGATCAGCCATTCATCAAGATCGAGGAGCGACATATGGCAACCCGAGCATCCTCCTAACCAGACAGTTGCAAGCTTCAGACGGTTCATATAGTCTCTCCATTTCGGCGTCACCAGCGTTCATTGCGGGCCGCCACAATCGTAGCAATACGACTGGCATCGCGTTCAAGCTCAGCCACGGTGCTCCCACGACTAAAGATGGCCCCGGTCGGACATGCGAGGAGGCACTTGCCACATGAGGTACAACTCGTCGCCTCGCCCCATGGCACATTGAGATCAGTAATCAGCCGCGCATTTGTTCCGCGTCCCGCAATATCCCAGGTATGCACGCCTTCGACCTCGTCGCAGGCGCGCACACAGCGGGTACAGAGCACACAGCGATTATGGTCAATGCCAAAGCGGGCGTGGCTGATATCAACGCTGCAATCTGGCGAGAGATACTCGTAGCGCACATGGCTCATCCCAACTTCGACGGCCAGTTGTTGCAATTCACAGTGTCCTGAGGCGACACAGACGGCACAGATATGGTTGCGTTCAGCAAAGAGCAGTTCAACGATCGCCCGGCGGTGAGCCTTGAGGCGGGGCGTATCTGTCTGCACCTCCATCCCCTCGGTGACGGTGGTATGACAGGCGGGTTGCAGTTTGGGCGAGCCAGCGATCTCAACCAGACAGAGCCGACAGGCACCCACTTCAGAGAGCCCATCCAGGTGGCAAAGCGTCGGGATGCTGATTCCGGCCTCACGTGCTGCTTCCAGCACCGTCTCATTCGAGCGGGCACTGATCAGCGTTCCATTAATCGTCAAGGTTCTTGCGGCCATGCCATCTTCCTTTGGCGCTAGGCGGCGGGTGATCGTTCGCGCACCCAGGGTGCAGAAACATCAGAAAATTTAGCTCCCCGACCACTCAGTGGTGTGTAACGTAAGTTTTCTGGGGTCGTTCGCCGTCCACGAATAGGGGCACGAAGAAACGAATACCGCACCGCAACGCCCATATTCGTGGTCGGCGGTGCTACCGGGAAACTTTTGTTACACACTACTCAGCGACTGGTCAGATTGATCGTCACCCGTTTGCGGAGCAACCGTTCATACTCCTCACGAAAATAACGCAGCGTACTCTGCACGGGATTGGGTGCCGACTGGCCTAGGCCACAGAGACTCGTCTCACGCAGCAGGTGGCAGAGTTGTTCCAGGGTCGCCAGATCGGCTGCCGTTGCTTGCCCAGCACTGATCTTGCTCAGCAGGCGATACATTTGCACGGTACCCGTGCGACATGGAATGCACTTGCCGCATGACTCGTCCATGCAAAATTCCATGTAAAAACGGGCAATTTCCACCATGTTGGTGGTGGCATCCATCACGACCATGCCCCCCGAACCCATAATCGAGCCAACCTCGGCAAGCGACTCGTAATCAACGGGCGTATCAAAGAGAGCCTCGGGAATGCAGCCCCCAGAGGGGCCGCCGGTCTGCACCCCTTTGACTGGGGTTCCATCGGGGGTACCGCCGCCGAGTTCTTCGACAATCTCGCGGATGGTCATGCCCATAGGTACCTCGATCAAGCCGGTATTGCGTACCTTGCCGGTCAGCGCAAAGACCTTGGTGCCCTTGCTGCGTTCGGTGCCAATGCCGGCGTACCAGTCGGCGCCATTGGTGATAATCGGGGCAATATTGCCAAAGGTCTCGACATTATTGATCAGCGTGGGATAGCCCCAGAGGCCGTGTTCAGCGGGATACGGAGGCCGGGGCCGGGGTTGGCCGCGGCGGCCTTCGATACTCGCGATCAGGGCCGTCTCTTCGCCACAGACAAACGCACCGGCCCCGACCCGAATATCAACCCGGAAGTTGAAACTCGTATCAAAGATTTGGCTCCCGAGCAGATCATGTTTTCTGGCCTGGGCAATAGCCTTCTGCAGGCGCGCAATCGCGAGCGGATACTCACCGCGCACATAGAGGTAGCCCTGATCGGCCCCGACCGCATAGGCTGCAATGCTCATCCCTTCAAGGATGAGATGCGGATCGCTTTCGAGAATACTGCGATCCATAAAAGCCCCGGGATCGCCCTCATCGCCATTGCAGATGACAAATTTGCGTTCACCGGGACTCTTGGCGACCGTCGCCCATTTCAGGCCTGTCGGATAGCCGGCCCCGCCTCGTCCGCGCAGACCACTGCGGGTGATCGCATCAATCACCTCAGCCGGACTCATCTCGTGGAGCACATGATAGAGTGCCTGATAGCCACCGACCGCAATATACTCCTCGATCCGTTCGGGATCGATCACGCCGCCATTGCGCCGCACAATATGCATTTGACGGGCAAAAAACGGATGGGCGTGGTCGCCCTGTTTGACGTTGCACGGGCCGCCATCAAGTGAAGCAATAATTTCGGGGGCCTGTTCAGGGCGCACATGTTCAAAGAGCACCCCGTCAGCTTCGACACTCACCATCGGCCCCTGGCCGCAAAAGCCCATACACCCGACGCCAATAATGTCAACCCGCTCGTTCTGTCCTGCCGCCTCAACCGCCGCTTGCAACTGATGAAAGAGCTCAAGCGCACCCGAAGCCTGGCATCCCGAGGAGGTACAGCAGTGGATCCGAATCGCCTTCCGGCGGGTTCGTTCCTGCTCGGCCATGATCTGAAGATCTTGAAATTCCATCACACCCCCTCACTCCTCATCAAGCAACGCACGCACTCGTGCCCGCATCACTTCGGGATCGGCATGGCCGGTCACATTGCCATCCACGATTACCGCAGGCGCAATGCCGCACGCCCCGAGGCAGCGAGCGGTCAATAGCGAAAGCTTGCGATCGGCAGAAGTTGACCCCGCCCGCAGGCCACTCTCGGCTTCGAGGGCCGCGAGCAGTTCCATCGCCCCTTTGACATAACATGCCGTTCCAAGGCAGACGGTACAACTGTGCTCGCCTTGAGGGGTCAGGCTAAAGAAATGATAAAACGTCGCCACCCCATAGACGCGACTCGGAGGAAGGTGCAGGCTATGGGCAATCGCCAGTAACCGATCTTCGGTCAGATGCCCATACAATTCTTGCGCTTTATGCAAGACCTCGATCAGCGCATCAGCGCGGTACTGGTGGCGTTTCATCGTCGCCTCAAGGATCTTGAGGCGTTTGTCATTCGCCTGGTCGGTGGGTACCTCGCGGGGAGAGGCAGTAGCCATACGCAGTCCCTATCTCGTCAACTATGACGCTCACATTATCTCATGGTAGCATCCTGGCGCATCCTGATCAGAGAAGAAAACCTTACGTAGTGTTGAGCGATCATTACCCTTTGACACGAGCCTGCGTGGTAGACTTCTCGCGGGCTATCATGATATGAAATGTCATGGGATTGTTTTCATGGTGAAAGGTTCTGTTATGCATACAACACACGCGACAGCAGGTGTTGTGCGCATTGGCCCGAACTCAATTATCCAGACGGTGGGGGCGCTCAACGAGGTATATGGTGCCGAGGACGCCCGGGCGATCCTGGAGCGGATTGGGCACAGCGCGTTGAACGAGCAATTGCCGACCGACATGGTTGATGAGCAAGTGTTTATGGCGCTGATCAACGCCTTGCGCACTGATCTCGGTTTTGAGGCGACCGGCAAGGTGCTGGCCCGTTCAGGCGAACGCACTGCCGACTATTTGCTCGCCAACCGTATTCCTGCGCCGATCCGGATCCTTTTACCATGGTTGCCCTCTTCACTCGGTTTGCGCATCTTTTTGAAGGCGATCGCTGGTCATGCCTGGACCTTTGCTGGCAGCGGCCGTTTCAGCTATGATGTGGGGCGGCGAGGGGCCACCATTTGTCTGGCCGACAGCCCCGAGTGTCGTGGGATGGCAACTGATGCACCATTGTGTCACTACTACACCCACTGTTTTCAAGCTCTCTTGCGTCCCTTGATCAATCCGCGGCTCATCGTTCGCGAAACAGCATGTGGCGCGATGGGTGCTGATGCGTGTACGTTCGAGGTGACCATCCCCTGAATAGGGGCGTTCGCCGGAGGCGCTGGCCTCCGTTCTCGTAGGTTTTTGTAGTACAGAGTCTGTTGTCAGTCGCAGGGCCATTATGGCCCCATCAACAAGGGAGACCGCTATGCGGATCATGATGATCCAGCCCAATTACCACGCGGGCGGAGCTGAAATCGCGGGCAGTTGGCCGCCGAGTTGGGTCGCCTATATCGGAGGCGCGCTTAAGACGGCCGGATTCGACAATGTTCGTTTCATTGACGCCATGACGCTCGACATCCCCGATGATCAATTGCGGGTCATCATCGAGCGCAACCGGCCTGACGTGATTCTGGCAACAGCGATCACCCCAATGATCATCAAGGCCCAGGCAACCCTGAAGATGGCGCGTGAGTTGTTGCCCAACACCAAGTTGATCCTCGGTGGCGTCCATCCAACCTTTATGTATGCCCAGGTTTTGTCTGAGGCACCGTGGGTTGACTACATCGTGCGTGGTGAGGGTGAAGAGATCATTGTTGAGTTGCTCAAGAGCATTGAGGCCGGGAGTGATCTCAAAGATCGGGCGACGATCCAGGGCATTGCTTATCTCGAGAATGAGAAGGTTGTGGCGACGCCTGCACGTGATCCGATTGCCGATCTTGATACTCTGACGCCTGACTGGAGCTTGCTCGAGTGGGACAAGTACATTTATGTTCCGATGAATGTGCGGGTCGCCGTGCCCAACTTTGCCCGTGGGTGTCCCTTTACCTGTCGTTTCTGCTCGCAGTGGAAGTTCTGGCGCAAATATCGTTCGCGCAGCCCGCTCAAGTTTGTCGATGAAGTCGAGACGCTGGTACGCGATTACAACGTGGGCTTCTTTATTCTTGCCGATGAAGAGCCGACCCTCAACCGCAAGAAATTTACGGCGCTCTGTGAAGAACTGGCGCGTCGCAAGTTGCCCGTGCTCTGGGGGATCAATACTCGCGTGACCGACATTATGCGTGACGAAGCCCTGTTGCCCCTCTGGCGCAAGGCGGGGTTGATGCATATCTCGCTTGGCACCGAGGCAGCCGCCCAGATGAACCTTGACCGCTTCCGCAAGCAGACGACGATCGAGCAGAACAAGCGGGCGATTAAGATGATCCAGTCCCATGGGATGGTTGCCGAAGCGCAGTTCATCATGGGCATGGAGAACGAAACGCCCGAAACCATCGAAGAGACCTACCGCCTCTCGCAGGACTGGAAGCCGGACATGGCCAACTGGAATATGTATACGCCGTGGCCGTTTGCCGAACTCTTCGAGGAACTGGGCGATAAGGTCGAGGTGCGTGACTATAGCAAGTACAACTTTGTCACCCCGATCATGAAGCCCGAGGCAATGGATCGCGAAGATGTGCTCAAGGGTGTGTTACGCAACTATGCCCGGTTCTATATGCGCAAGGCCTTCTTTGAATACCCCTTCATCAAAGACCCCGTCAAGCGTAAATATATGCTCGGTTGTCTCCGTGCCTTTATGAAGACGACCGTCACCAAGCGCTTCTATGACCTCGGACGTGTCCATATGAATGGTACACAGATGGAAGTCGACCTGGCCTTTGATGAGTCGCGTGTCTTTACGATGGAGCAGTTGAGTACGTTGAAGGAAGATCACCCCGAATTGGTGGCCGATATCACCTTCGGTGGGGCTATTCCTCGTGGCTTTGACCCCGAAGAAATCCGTCACCAGTCTGAGAATACCCTCAATACCCCTCTGCGTGACGAGAATAAGCAGGTTGGATGTTAAGCTCTTGTTGGCCCCCACGACCAGTTGTGCTGGTCGTGGGGGCTGTTTGGCTCTGGTTTCCTGTCCCCATCCACGCCCCTTGCCTCCCTGTAATGCTCTCTTAACTCTTAGGATGCATCTTACCACCCTACAGCCGCTCCTGTGGGGTTATACTGCATGGAACAGGGCATGTATCGTTTTGTTCACAGCGGGAAGAGGTTCGTTAGACAGGATCTTGCAGGATCTGTTGACAGGACTACATTTACGAGGGAGTTCACCATGGCGTACAGAAAATTGCCCAATCCCTTTGCCAATGTTCGCTACCTTGTCGAGGTTGATGGTGTTCCGCGGGGTGTCTTTGGCTATTGCAGTGGTCTTGAAGTTGAGCATCGCCATGTCGAGTTCTACTTTGGCCCGGATGCCATTGATCTCTTCGATGTCTACTCTCCCAATCACGAGGAGCGGGTAGTGCTGGCTGAGGGAATCGCGCTCGATGATATGTTGCCGAAATGGGAACATGCGAATGCTGAAGGTCATATCGAGCGCCACGACGGTTCGATTGTTGCGATTGACGAGTTTGGTCGCCCCTGCGCACGCTGGCGCTTCCACGGGGCGTGGCCCGAGCATCTCGAGAGTGGAGAGGCTATGGGTGATCGGCGTCGCCAAATTGAGAGTGTCGAGTTGATTTGCGATGATATTCTGATGAACTAGGACGAGATGCCCCTGACCTGTGAAGAGACCTGTCATCACGGTGGGTTTGGATGACAGGTCTTTTGCATGTCTTCGACACTGCTTCGGGACAGAAAAGACGGCAACCAACTGGTTGCCGTCTTTTTTCGTTGCGGTGCGGTCAGGCAAGCACGACTCAAGCTGACTCGGGGCTCAGTTCACTGAGCATATCTTCGGGGTGCTGGCGAATCTCCAGGCTGCGTGCTTCGATCTCTTTGCGGAGATCGCGACGGAGCTTGGCCGCAGCCCAGCGGCGACGCTGCTCGGCATTTTCAATGGGCACCGATGGAATTGGGTTTGGATTGCCCTCTTCATCAACGGACACCATGTTGAAATAGCAGGTCAGAACGTGGCGAATGGAACGCTCGGTAATATTTTCTGAAACAACCCGAATCCCGATCTCCATCGACGTTTTGCCGGTATAATTGACGGAAGCAATGAAGGTGACCAGTTCCCCAACATGAACTCGTTCGTGAAACACCACCTGGTCAACTGACACCGTGACAACATACGATCCTGCATAGCGCGAGGCACAGGCAAAAGCAACTTGATCGAGTAGTTTGAGCAGATGCCCACCGTGAACGTTGCCTGAGAAGTTTGCCGTATCCGGCGTCATAAGCACCGTCATCTCGAGGGTGCGAAATTGCCCGGCGACACTGTTCGGGCTCTGCATACGAGCGCTCCTTGGCTTGGATCTGGAAGATGCGACCATACAGAGGGGTTTGATGTTGCCCTTCCCCTTTAGTATAGATCGACGGGTTACAGCCTGCTTTCAGGGTTGCGGCGTTCTAGGGCAAAGAGCAAAATAGCGACATCAGAAGGGTTGATGCCTGCGAGACGGCTCGCCTGCCCAAGCGTTGCCGGACGGAACCGCAGCAAGACCTGGCGTGCTTCGTTGCGGAGCCCATTGATCCCGCGGTAATCAAAGGTGTCAGGGATGCGCCGGTTTTCCATTTTACGCATACGTTCGACTTCGCGCTGCTGCCGTTCGATGTAGCCCCCATATTTGCATGTGACTTCGACCAGATCTTCGATCTCTGGCGAGGCTTCAGGCAGATCCAGCGCGGCGCGCAGTTGTGGATACCTGATATGTGGCCGGGCAAGCACATCGGCGGCGCTGGCTGGATTGTTCAGACTGCCAATGCCTGCTGCGGTGAGTCGGGCATTGGTATCGGCTGAGGGGAAGATCCGGCGCTCGCTGAGCGTTGTGTAGAGGGCTTCGGCAGCGGCGTGGCGACGTTCAACGGCGGCGGCGCGGGCAGCGTCGATCAGCCCCAGTTCGTGGGCCAGCGGGCTCAGCCGGAGATCGGCGTTATCGTGGCGCAACAACAGACGATGTTCGGCACGACTTGTGAACATGCGATAGGGTTCGTGGATCTCTTTGGTGACGAGGTCATCAATGAGCACCCCGATATATGCCTGGTCGCGGCGCAAGATGATCGCCGGGGTCTGCTGGACAAAACGAGCCGCATTGATACCTGCCATCATCCCCTGCGCAGCCGCCTCTTCGTAGCCCGTGGTACCATTGATCTGCCCCGCCAGAAAGAGCCCGGCAAGGCGACGCGTTTGCAGATCGGCCCCGACCTCGCCGGTGCGCACGGCATCATACTCAATTGCATAGCCAATGCGCATCAACTCCACCTTGCGCAGGGCTGGAATGGTGCGCAACATCGCCCACTGCACATCTTCGGGTAACGAGGTATTGCACCCCTGCACATAGACTTCGTGGGTCTTCCAGCCTTCAGGCTCAAGAAAGAAGCCGTGACGTTCTTTGTCGGCAAAGCGGACGATCTTGTCTTCGATGCTTGGGCAATAGCGTGGGCCAACGCCTTCGATCACTCCGCTGAAGAGAGGCGCACGGTCGAGATTCGCGCGGATCAGGCGATGAAAGTCTGCCCCGGTATAGACCTGATAACATGGGAGTTGGGGGCGCCAGCCTTCACGCAGGGCCGCAGGATAGATGGCGGCTGGCTCGCCGTGGTACGCTGGGGCGGGAGGGGCTTCCAGATCGGCATAATAGTACCCAAAATAGGAGGGTACGCGGCTTCCATGCTGGATCTCGGTCTGGCTAAAATCAATGGTGCGGGCATCGATCCGTGGAGGTGTGCCGGTTTTGAGGCGTACCAGCGGAAAGCCGAGTGAGGCGAGATCATTGCCGAGCGCCATGGCCGGTGCTTCGCCTGCCCGCCCGGCCCCCCATGCCGCCTGGCCTGTGACCGCACGGCCACGCAGAAAGGTGCCGGTGGTCAGCACGAGCGCCCGTGCCTGGTACTGCCAGCCAGTGTGGGTGACAACGGTAAAGCGTGCTGCCCTCGGATCGGTCGGGTCAGTGGGCAGCAGGGGGATAATCTGCTCGACCATAGCCTGGCGCAGATCAAGCCCCGGCATGCGTTCAAGCGTCTCTTTCATCACCTGGGCATAGAGCCGCTTGTCGCACTGCGCACGGAGTGACTGCACGGCTGGCCCTTTGCTCTCGTTGAGCAGGCGGATCTGGATGGCCGTCTGGTCGGTCACACGGGCAATCAGCCCGCCCATCGCATCAAGCTCACGCACGAGATGGCCCTTGGCTGGCCCACCGATGCTTGGATTGCACGACATATGGGCTAGTTTATCGAGATCAATCGTGAGGAGCAGGGTGCGGCAGCCGAGGCGTGCCGCTGCATTGGCCGCTTCACACCCGGCGTGACCGGCCCCGATGACAATGACATCATATAAATGTTGCATAGTTACTATGGTATAATCGCCACGACCGGATGAGTGTATCACCGTCTGCTGAAACCGGTGAGGAGCGATGGCTTGCCTTCTATTCTGATTATAGACGATGATGTGACTTTGTTGACGCGCCTGAGCATCCAGCTTGAACTTGCTGATTTTGAAGTTATCAACAGCAGTGATCTAGTTTATGGCGAGCAACTCTTTCATAAACACAAGCCCGATCTGGTGATGATCGAGGTTCGTTCGGGGAACGAGGCTGGCTGGGCGGTACTTGAACGGCTGGCTGGCCGCACCCAAGTGATTGTGCTCAGTGCTGCTTCGCGTGAAGAGGATGTGGTTCGTGCCTTTGCGTTGGGTGCGGTTGATTATGTGAGCAAACCCTACCGTTCCGCCGAACTGGTGGCACGGTTGCGTGCGCGTGTGGCCGCCGTAGCGACGAAGACCCGCTCAGTTGGTATGGCTACCCCTGGTACGGTTGCGCCTGCCCAGGCTCCAGCGCCAGGCGCGACTGGCAAGATGAGCAGTGGCGCAAGTGCGGATGCTCGTCCTGTTGCGACAACCCCGCCTCCTGTCGTTGAGCCGGCGTCTGTTGCTCCGTCAATGCGCGAGCCGTCGCCGATACCCTCAGCGGCTTTGGTCGCGACAACGCCTACTCAACCTGTGGGTGCGCCTGCCTCGGGTGCGCCTGCCTCGGTTCGCCCAGCCTCGCTTGACGCACCGCCGGTGACCCCCGGCCCCCAACGCAACCCTCCTGATGAAGATCGAGTCTTTATGACGGAAGCCGAAGAGATGGCGATGCTCCGCATGCCGCCTGCTGCTTCGGGTGGATCCAAAACGACCCTTGCCCCTGATCTTGATGAGCATGCGGGCATCGGAGCACGGATCCGACACGAGCGTCAGCGTCGGCATTTGACCCTGGTGCAGATCGAGAACGAACTCAAAATCCGGATGTCCTATCTGCAGGCGATGGAAGACGAGAAGTTCACGCTCTTGCCGCGTGGCCCGGCAGCATTGCAGATGTTCCGTTCGTATCTGAGCTACCTGGGGCTTGAGACGCCAGAGATCATGGACGAGTTTCGGCGCTTGCACTATGTTGAAATCAGTGAACCGCCGCCAGCCCTTGGTGGGATCGCGATGCCGCGGATGATCTCGCGTCGCTTCGTTGTCATTCTGGCCATCCTTCTGGCCCTTGTCGTAGGGTTGACGCTGATCTCTGTTTTTGATCCCGGCTTCTTCGCCCGCCTACCCGATTTTTTTGTCTATCTCTGGCAAGAACTGGTAGCTCTTTGGCCGGGCGGCTCATAAGTAGTCTGTCAACAAAGTTTTCTGGTAGCACCGCCGACCACGAATTGGGGCCACGAATGAACGAATAGCGCATGGAGCAGCCCCTATTCGTGGTCGGCGGCGCTACCGGGAAACGTACGTTACACACCACTCAGTGGCGGGCGAGGATCAACAGCGCAATATCATCGGATTGTGCGGCGTTGCCAGCGAAGGTCGTCACTGCATCCAGAATGTGCTCTTGCAGTTGATGGGCGTCGGTGGTGGTGCGGGCAACGGTGAGCAACCGCCTCGTTTCAAACATCTCTTCGTGCTCATTCTGGGCTTCGGTGATGCCATCGGTATAAATGACGAGCACATCACTCTGCGCAAGGGTGATGTCGCGGGTTGCCCAGGTGCGTTCGTGATCAATGCCGAGGGGTACGCCGGTATTGGTCAGGGTGGCAAGTGAGCCATCGTGACGCAGCAAAAAGGGCGGATTGTGGCCGGCATTCGCGTAGCGCAAGGTTCCGGTTGCCGGGTCGAGGATGCCGTAAAAGACCGTCACAAACATGGTGCTGTCAGTATCCATCAGGATGCGTTCGTTGGCGGCACGCAAGACCGACGCGGGATCATCGCGATACTCAAACGCATACGTACGCAGCAGCGTCCGTGAGAGCGCCATAAAGAGGGCGGCCCCGGTGCCTTTATCGGCGACATCAGCGATAATGAGCCCGAGGCCGCCGCCGGGAAGCAGCAGGAGATCGTAGAAGTCGCCGGAGGTCTCGCGGGCAGGGCGGAGGGTTGCGGTGAGTTGCCAGCCGGGGATGGCGGGGATGCTTGTGGGCAAAAAACTGGCCTGGATCTGCCCGGCCATCGCCAGTTCTTGATCAAAGCGATGGAGCCGTAGCGTGCGGCGGTGTTCGTCGACTCGATGAATCGCCGAGACAATTGTTGCGCCCAGGGTTTGTAGGGCGGGCAACATACTTTCGGGATCGCCTTCGAGGGTGCCCAGTTCAAGAAAGATCATACCGATGGCTGGTTCGTTCTCGACGGCACGGATCGGCACGGTGATGCGCACAAAGCGTCCTTCGGCCCCGGGCCAGGGTGGGTTTTCATGCGGTTGCCAGATCCGCTCGCCTGGATGCGCCGCGAGCCAGGCGAGTAGGTGCGTATCAACTGGCTCATCGGCAGGCCGTCGCAGCAAAATCTGACCATCAAAGAGCCCAATGCAGATCCGCCGTTCGCGGAACATACCGGACACGTGCTGCACAAGTAACGTGGGGAGAGCGGCAAGCTCGGGCGGGCTGGTCAAAATGCTGCGACCGAGCGCTTCGAGGCGCGCCAGTTCTTCGCGACGCTGATCACTTGCGGCGACCGATTTGCTGAGCCAGTGGGCGATCAGGTTGATCATCACGACACTTGTACACCAGAAGAGATAGCCGGTCAGGGCATAGGCGCTGTAGACAACCGCCCCGAGCAGCGCAAAGGGCAATGGGGGCATGATCGTCAAGCCAATAAAACGGGTGAGGTACTGCATACCCATGCGCCGTCCGGCGGTCTGCTTGAGCACGATCTGCAGGAGAAAGAGCAGCGCAAAACAACCGAGCAACACCGCGCTAAAGACAAGCAAGGCCCCGAGCATCGCGCCAAGCGTTATCAGCCCAAGATCGTTCGGGGGCAGGCTACCGCCGAGCATCATGAACGCATAGTAGCAACTCAGGTAACTCAGCCCGAGGGTACTTTGCGAGACGAGCGAATTGCGGATCACATTCCAGCGCTGGACAAAGAGACGATACTGCCAGAGGCGGTGGGCGAGCTCGAAGAGATGCGCGAGCAACAGCATCCAGATCAGGCCGGGACCGACAATCAGCAGCGTTGCCAGGCCGATCAAGACACTCAGATTGCCACTGATCATCTCGGTCTCGCCATCAGGCTGGCGGAGAATCCAGAAGAAACTCAACTGATTGATAATGACGATAAAGATGATCCCGCTGAGCATGAGCAGCCAGTTGGCCTGCAAGTCAGCGCGATCAGTGGCGACGGTGAGCCAGCCAAGCATACACGCGAAGAGCACCATCCCATAGAGGGTGCCAACCACCTCGCGTTGCAAGATGGTGAAATCGCGGACTGGCAGGTTGCCGGCCTGTGGCCAGAGACGAACGATTATCCTGGACAGGCGGTTGGGTGAGTCTGCCTGTGTCATCGTGTGTGAGCTCACTCAAAGCGTTGGCTATCCCATTCGAGTTCGATATCGCCAATATAGACCATATCGCCCTCGTGGAGGCCAGCCTCAAGGAGGGCTTGACTGATCCCGGTTGCCTCAAAGACGCGTTGGACGCGGTCAACGGCCTCGATCTGGTCAAAATTAGTCATCTTGAGTAGCCGTTCGATCTTGATGCCGCGCACGCGCCAGCCAGTGCCTTCAGGTTCAACCGAGAAGGCATTCTCTTCGACCTCAGGTACCGGCCAAGTGAGGGGTGGCTCATCGGGTTCAACCGGTGCGAGATGGGAGACAGGCATGGCCCGCAGGTGGGTCGCCACGCGGCGTAAGAGGTGCTCAACGCCCTGCTGTGTTGCCGCCGAGATCGCAAAACAATCTTCGGGGTCAAGGCCAAGCTCGTGCTGCAGACGGGCGAGGTTTGCGCGGGCTTCGGGCAGATCAATTTTATTGAAGGCAACGACCTGGGGACGTTGGGCCAGTTCAGGCTCATAGAGGCGCAGTTCTTCGTTGATCTGATGGAAATCGGTGACTGGATCGCGCCCATCGACCCCGGCGGCATCAATAATATGAATGAGCACGCGGGTACGCTCGACGTGGCGCAAAAAAGCGTGTCCCAGGCCGACACCCGCGTGGGCTCCCTCGATCAAACCGGGGATATCGGCCACCACAAAACGATCATATTCACCCACATCAACCATGCCGAGGTTGGGTTGGAGCGTGGTAAAAGGGTAATTCGCAATCTTGGGGCGGGCGGCACTGATGACCGAGAGCAGCGTTGACTTGCCGGCATTGGGAAAGCCAACCAGACCAACATCGGCAATGAGCTTCAATTCAAGTTCAACCATAAACGCCTGGCCTGGCTCACCGAGTTCAGCGATGCGCGGTGCCTGCCGCACCGATGAGGTAAAGTGAACATTGCCAAGGCCCCCGCGCCCACCACGTGCAACAAGCAAGCGCTGCCCAGGGCGTGCGAGGTCAACCTCGTAGGTTTGGCCATCGATTACGGCACGGACAACAGTTCCTGGCGGGACATTGACCACCAGATCATTGCCTTGACGCCCATACATCTTATTCTTCTGCCCATTGCCACCCGACTCGGCGCGAAAAGAGCGCTCGTAACGAAAACTGAGCAACGTATTGAGATTGGGGTCGGCGAGCAGATAGATGTGCCCGCCACGGCCACCATCGCCGCCATTGGGCCCACCGCGGGGGACGAATTTTTCACGGCGAAAGGTTGCTGCGCCAGATCCGCCTGTGCCGGCCTGTACCTGGATGGTCGCCTGGTCAAAATAATCAACTGCCATATTTTTCTTCCACAAAGCGGAAAGCTGTCTTAGTTCTGGTGTGTAACTTAGTGTTACAGCAAAAAGGCGACAGAGAAGTGATCAGATCACACCTCTCTGACGCCCTAGGCTGTGCAACGCATCTTTCAAGCTAGCAGCCCGTAGGTAGGGCATTACACCTTTGTTTCGCCCTCGGTTTTGGTCGCAGGAGCTGTGATTGCTGCTTTGGGCTCACTCGTTGTCATTGTTGCTCCATCATCGTCTTTCACGGCGTTCTTGAACTCACGGATGCTGCCCCCAAGGGCGCTCCCGAGGCCAGCAAGGCGTCCGGCACCAAATATGGCAATCACAATCACCAGAATAACAATTAATTCGCCCCATCCGAGTCCTAACATGATTCACTCCTTTTGCTATCTTTGCCTGAACAACCCTCTGATGAGTGCGCACGGCATAGCAAGGTACCTTGTAGAGATCCTTGATGTAGGTTCATTATACCCTAGCCAGGGGGCGTGTCAACTGAAACCGACGCGCCGCATGCGGGCTAATAATTCGCTTAACAAGAGTGCGGTGGCCCCCCAGACTTTATAGCCTTCGAGGGCAAAAAAGGGCACTCGCATGCGTACTGCCCCACGCTCCCAGATCTCCTCCTGGATAATCGCCGGGTCAAAGAGGCACCTCAGCGGCACACTGAAGGCCGCCTCAACCTCGTCGGGGTTAGGGTTGAGGTCAGGTTCAACGAGGCTGAGGCCGACCACCGGGGTGAGACGGCTATTGCTTGGTGGGATATAAAAAGGCGTCAGTGTACCAAGTGGCTCGACATAACTTGTCTTGATGCCCAATTCCTCCCAGGCTTCGCGGAGGGCGGTGCCGATAGGTCCATCGTCCTGCGGGTCGGTGCGTCCTCCTGGCAGCGAGACCTCGCCGCGATGGGTGGTGAGGCGGGCCGAGCGTACGGTCAGGGGCAGCCAGAGTTCACCCTCGCTCGGATAGAGCAGGAGCAGGGCCGCTGAGTCGCGGGGCGTGACACCGGGCGGTGGTTGCATTGGGCGCATTGGTTGCCCATCGAGGTCGCGGAGAATCAGCAGTTCGTCCACGGTCAACGCAAACGACCGGTTCATGGCCTGGCGTACCGCCTCACGTTGCATCGTCAGCAGAGGTGTTGCAGGGGCAACACCCTGGGGTAATTCTGGGCTCACAGCTTCCTCAGCCTAGGCGTGAATATCTTCTTATGGTATTGTAACATGCTTGCAGCGGGCTTTTCTGCTAGAGCGGCGTCGCTCTTAGGACTCATGCAACGTCCACCTGACCGGAGCACCGTCGGGTTGAAGCCCTCGGCTACGGGTTGTGAAGGCCGCCTGCGCGGCCTCATCTAGCCGGCGAAGGTCGGCTTTGCAGACCGTCGCCGAGGCGTTCTGGGTTTTACCCATTCCATCGGGCGTACCGGAGTGCCGACTTCAGTCGGCTGAGCCGGAAGCCGACTGAAGTCGGCACTCCCTCCTGGTTGCTTCCGCGAAGGAACGACTCTTTTGCTGGCACACGCTGCCAGCGTAGCTGACAGCAGGTGAATGATATGCAGATCCAGTTTCTTGGTGGTGCGAGTGGCGTGGGTGCGACCTGCCAAGTGGTTGTGCTTGGCGGGCGGCATGTGCTGGTTGATGCCGGGGTGCGCATGGATGGCGGCGATCGTTTGCCTGATCTGGCTGCCCTCGATGGGATTCACCTTGATGCTATTTTGGTGACACACGCCCATGCTGACCATATTGGCGCTTTGCCCCTGGTGGCTGATCGCTTTCCGGGCGTGCCGATCTATGCGACGGGGGCGACCCTGCGCTTGATGGAGGTGATGCTTGGTGATGCCGTGCGGGTGATGGCCCGCCGTGCCGCCGACGAACTTGAGTTGCCTCTGTATGATGATGCGCTGGTCGCCGCGACGCTGCGCCGCCTTCGCCCGCTTGCGGTTGGCGAGCAGCGCTTGCCCGAGTTGCCCGATGTGCTGGTCTATGCGCAGCGTGCCGGCCATATCGCTGGGGCGGTGAGCCTCGGCTTTGAGGCGCAGGATGGGCGTTTGGTGATCAGCGGTGATGTCAGCATCACGCCGCAACGGACGATCCTGGGGGCGGCGACGCCTGCGCCGCTACGCCCGGATTTGCTGGTGCTCGAGAGTACCTATGGGGCGCGGTTGCATCCTAATCGGGCGATCGAAGAGCGGCGTCTGGCCGAGGCGGTGGCCGAGGTGATCGAACGCGGTGGTCACTGCTTGATTCCGGCCTTTGCGCTCGGGCGGGCGCAAGAGGTGATTCTGATTCTGCGCGCCGCTCAACGCGATGGCGTGATTCCGCCGTTTCCCATTGCTGTTGATGGACTGGTTCGTTCCGTCTGTGCGGCCTACGCCGCGTTTCCTGATGCGCTTGGCCCCGCGCTGCGTCGTTATGTGTTGGGCGGTGGGCGGCCCTTTTTTAGCAGCCGTATTCAGCCCGTCGAGAACCAGATCCAGCGTGAACGTGTGCTGACCGGGCCGCCCACTGCGATCATTGCCTCGTCGGGGATGCTCACCGGTGGCCCGTCGGTCTGGTATGCCGAGCGCCTTGCCGAGCAGCCGCAGGCGGCGATCTTCTTTAGCGGCTACCTCGACGAGGAGGCCCCAGGTCGCCGTTTGCTTGATCTGGCTGATGCGCAGCCTGAGCGTCGCCAGATGACGTTTGGAGCGCGTACGGTGCAGGTGGCCTGCCAGATCGGGCGTTATGGGCTCAGTGCGCATGCCGATGGCGACGAACTGGCTGCGCTGGTGCGCACGCTCAAGCCGCGTACGGTTGCACTGGTGCATGGCGATCCCGAGGCGCGTGCGGCGCTGGCGGCCCGTCTCGCTGGCCTGGCCGAGTTGGTCGCCCCTCAGAATGGTCAGACGTTGACCATTGTGCCGGCGGCGCGTGGGGGACGGCGTGTGGTGCTTCCCCCTTCGCCCGAACCTGCCGAGCCTGCCCATGCCCTGGGCAACGGTGAGGTGCTTGAGACCGCCGGACTCGAACGGCTCTGGACGACGCTGCGCGATGGTTCGGGCATGCAGACGATGAGTATACGTGAGCTTGCGCGGGTCTGGTATGGCCCGGAGGTTACCAGTGAGCAGGAAGTGCAGGCCGGGGCGATCCTGGAAGCTGGCAGCGCCTATTTTGTGCCGTTGCCCCTTGCGCCCGGGCTGTGGCGTTTGCCTGCGCCTGCCGAGGTGCGACGGGTATTGGCAGCGGGCGGTGGTCGTCGCACCGGGCCACGGATCAATAGTGCAGGCATCCAGGCGATCATTGATCAGCACCTTGGAGCGGTCCCCGATCTCTACCAGCGCAGCATTGATGCCGAGACCGGGGCGGTCACGCTCCGCTACTTCTTTCCGGTGGTCGCTGCGGAACGTGATGCCGAGGCGCTCAAGCGCATCGCTGCCCAAGCAGACGTACCCGTGACGGTCTGGCCGCATCCGCATCAGGCGCAACTGACTGCGTTGGCGCTCGAACTGCTCCCCGAGGGTCTGCAAGCCGAGCGGAGTCCGGCGATCTACCATGATGAAGGACGGGTTGAAGTGCGTTGCCAGGGTCGTGTCGATCCGGCAACCATTGCCGCGGTTGACGCGACCTTTCAGCAGCGGACGGGGCTACGTCTGACGCTCAGAGTGCCTGGGGTGCCGCAGGAGGCGGCGGTGGCGGTGGATGAAGCGAGTTTTGCGCCGCCTGAAGGGGCCATGCCAAGCGAACTCAACTTTGCCCTGAGCACCGCACGTTCCTGGTTTGGACCCGAGAGCGGATGCTACAAAGCGAGTGCGGATCAGCAAACGCGGGTTGTAACCCTACGTTTCCATTTTCCCCTGATTGCTCGTTCATCCTATGCAGCACAACTGGCTGAGTTGGCGGCGTTCATTGGCTGGACTGTACGCCTCTGGCCGCAGCCGCACCAGGAGGCGCTGATGCGAGCGGCGCGGGAAGCCTTGCCACCTGGCTTGACGGCGCAGAGTTCGCCGGCTTTGCAGAACGCCACCCGCGAGGTGGTTGTGCGGGTACAGGGCGCGTGCAGCAGGGCTGCCTTGACCGAGGCCGTCACGCGTGTACGTGAACAGACAGGATGGACACTGACCGTACGCGGCGCGAATCATACAGATGCATCCGTATGAGTACTGATGGACAACGTGCGTACATATATTTATACTTAATCTTAATTATATGACTTCATCATGGCATATAAGTGGTGTGTAACGTGCATTTTCTGATTCATGCTCAGGGTGACTCATCGCTCAGAGTGACCACACCCGGAAAACTTTGTTCAGAGAGTAACAAGTAGTTTGTATACGTTTATGAATATTGATGCACTCACCCTCTCGATCACCTTGATCATTGCCAACCTGCTGCAAGTGGTGGCGCTTACTGGCCTTGCCTGGGTCAACCAGAGCCGCCCTGGCGTGGGTTGGTGGGCACCGGGTATGGGGGCGATCACCCTGGGTTTTGTGACCTACGCCTTGCTTCAGCAGCGCATTCTTGGCACGGTGGTCATTTTTGCCAACAACATCTTTTTTCTGGCAGGTATGACGGCGATCTATGTTGGTATCGTGCGGTTTTTTGGTGGGCGCGAGCAGCGTGGTTTTCTGATCGCTTTTTGGGCGAGCTTTCTGCTGGCCCTTGTCGCCCTGAGCTATGGTCTTGACAGCCTGGCTGCCCGTCGCATGCTCTTCTCGTTCAGCGTAGCGCTCTTCTCGGGTTTGATCGCGTGGACGTTGTGGCGCAACAAAGGGTCTTTGGTACCGAGCGCATCCTCTTTTCTGGCGCTGGTCTTTCTGATCAATGGCGTCTTCTTTAGCTTGCGTGGCTTCGAGCCGCTGGTGTATAGCCTGGATGCGGCGATGCTTCAGCTTTCGCCGATGGAAACCGTGACCTATTTGCTCTCGCTTGGCACGACCACCCTCTGGACCTTCGGCTTTATTCTACTGGTCAACCAGCAGTTGCATAGTGAAAGCCGTGAAGCACGCGAAAACCTAGAAGCCATTTTTAATGCACGCTTTGATGCCGTGATCATTACCCAGCTAGAGGGGGGGCATGTTGTCAAGCTCAATGAAGGTTTTACGCTGCTGACTGGGTTTACCCCCGAGGATGTTATTGGGAAGAACGCGGCTGTGATCAAGATCTGGAAAAACCCGGAAGATCGCTACCCGATGCTCGATCTGATGCGGACGCAAGGTTTTTGTCAGGACATTGAGGTGGATTTTTTGCGTAAAGATGGCACGGAACTCACGGCGATGGTTTCGGTCAAAGTTATTTCGTTGCAAGGGGTGCCCCACATGATCACGGTGATGCATGATATCACCGAGCGTAAGCGGATCGAGCAAGCGCTACGACAGAGTGAGGCACGTTATCGGCTGATCTCAGAAAATACCCAAGATGTGATCTGGCTGATGGATCCATTGAGTGGCCGTTTTACCTATGTGAGTCCGTCGGTGCAGAAGCTACGTGGCTACACCCCCGAAGAGATCATGGCTGAACCGGTGACGGCAGCCCTGACCGAGGAGTCGCGGCGTGTGGTGGAGGAGGAACTGCGCCAGCATCTGAGCGCATTTCTTGCTTTGACTGAAGGAACGATCGCGCGCATCAACGAGATTGATCAACCGCACAAAGACGGCCATATCATCCATACGGAAGTAATTACAACCTATGTATGGAACGAACAGCGTGAGGTCGAAATTCTGGGCGTGACGCGGGATGTCACCGAGCGTAAACAGACTGAAATGACGTTACGTGAGACCAACGCCTACCTCGAGAACCTGATCAACTATGCCAATGCGCCGATCATCGTCTGGGATCCGCAGTTTCGCATTACGCGCTTTAATCGTGCGTTTGAACACCTGACTGGTTGGCGTGAGGCCGAGGTTAAAGATCAACTCTTGAAGCTGCTCTTTCCACCGGAACTTGCCGAGCAATCAATGACGCTCATTCACAAAACGCTGACGGGTGAACGGTGGGAAACCGTAGAGATCAAGATCCAGCATCGTGATGGTTCGGTGCGGACGGTGCTCTGGAACTCGGCGACGCTGTTTGAGGCCGACGGGGTAACGCCGCTGGCGACGATTGCCCAGGGCCAGGATATTACCGGGCGCAAGCGCGTTGAAGAGGCGTTGCTGGTTGCCAAGCAGCAGGCCGAAGCGGCCAATCATGCCAAGAGCGTCTTTCTTGCTAATATGAGTCACGAATTGCGCACGCCACTCAATGCGATTCTCGGTTTTTCGCAATTAATGGCACGTGATCCCAACCTGACCCCGGCGCAACACGAGAATCTTGATACGATTAACCGGAGTGGCGAGCACCTACTGCACATTATCAACGACGTGCTCGATATGGCGAAGATCGAGGCGGGCCGGCACACGTTCCTGGCTGGCCCGGTTGACCTGCAGCGGCTGCTTGACGACCTGCGCATCCTCTTTCGGCTGCGTGCTGAGAGCAAAGGGCTGGCCCTGAACATCGAGGCGGCACCGACTGTCCCACCGTGGGTGACCACCGACGAGGCCAAACTGCGGCAAATCTTGATCAACCTGTTGGGCAATGCGATCAAATTTACCACCGTTGGTCAGGTGGCCCTGCGGGTACGCGCCGAGATCTTACCTGTCCCGCAACTGATCTTCGAGGTGCAGGATACAGGGACTGGCATTGAGCCTGATGATCTAGAGTCGATCTTCAACCCGTTCATTCAATCATCGATGCCTGATAGAATGCGTGAAGGTACCGGCCTTGGCTTGACGATTAGTTATGAGTTTGCGCAGTTGCTTGACGGGAGTCTGGTTGCGGCGAGTAGGGGCATTCCGGGTGAAGGCTCGGTCTTTACCCTGACACTGCCGTTGCAGGTGGAAAGCTCGGCAACCGGGCAACTGGCACCTCTGCCGAGCTATGCGCGGGCAATTGGGCTTGAGCCAGGCCAACCCAACTACCGCATGCTGGTCGCCGATGATCGCCCTGAAAATGCACGCTTGCTGGTGACACTGCTGCAGCAGCTTGGCTTTGAAGCGGAGGGTGTGCCAAATGGCGCTGAAGCCGTCGAGCGGTGGCGCACCTGGCAGCCTCACGTTGTCTGGATGGATCTACGGATGCCGGTGATGGATGGCATTGATGCCACTCACCATATCCTCCGGGCGTGTGATGATGATCCGGCGCTGTTGCGTCCGGTGATTATTGCCCTCTCGGCGAGTGTCTTTGGCGAGGCTCAGGCACATATTTTAGCTTCTGGTTGCGATGCTTTCATTGCCAAACCATTTCGTGAGCACGAAATTGTGTTGAAGCTCGAACAGTATCTGGGTGCCCACTTTTGTTATGAAGCCCAGCCAGCGAACGGCACGCATCCGTCTGCGGGCGATCGCGCAATGTATAGCCTTGATCCGATCTGGCGTGATCAATTACGTCAGGCAGCCGTTGAAGCCAATGTTACCCAGATGTATGCGCTGATCGATCAGATAAAGGTAAGCTATCCTGATTTAGCTACTCAGATGGCAACCTGGATAGATGACTTTGCGTATGAAACCTTGCTTGCCTGGCTGGAGATACCAGGGTCAGAATCACTATGACAACACCAAAGTTACCAACGATTTTGATCGTTGATGATACCCCTGCGAATTTGCGCTTGCTTGCACAACTGCTTGCTGACCATCAGTATGAAGTTCGCCCTGTGACCAAGGGAACCGCCGCTCTGGCGGCAGTGCGGGCAGCAGCACCTGATCTTATTTTGCTTGACATTCGCATGCCTGATCTTGATGGTTACAGCGTGTGTGAGCAACTGAAAGCCGACGAGGCGACGCGCAGCATTCCGATTATTTTCCTGAGTGCCCTTGGCGATACGGATGATAAGCTCAAAGCGTTTCAGGTGGGTGGGGTTGACTATATTACCAAGCCGTTTCACCCCGAAGAGGTGCTGGCACGGGTACGCACCCACCTGGCGCTGGAACAGGCGCGCTCAGCCCTTGAAGTTGCCAATCGCGAATTGAAAGAGGCCCTGGTACGGCAGGAGTATCTTGCGCGCACGGACTGGCTGACGGGGGTGCTCAACCGGAGTCATTTTTTTGCGCTGGGGGTACACAATTTTAACAACGCAGTCCGTTATCATCGTCCGCTCGCGTTGATGATGTTTGATATTGATCACTTCAAACAGGTGAACGACCGTTTTGGGCATCCTGCGGGTGATCTGGTCTTGCAAGAGGTGGCGCGGGTGACGATTGAACAAATGCGGTCGGCTGATGTGATTGGGCGTTATGGCGGTGAAGAGTTCATTGTGCTGTTGCCCAATACGGGGCTTGACGCAGCAATGACGACGGCCGAGCGGTTACGTGAGCAGATCAGCCAACTTGAGGTGGTGACCGAGCGTGGCGTGATCACGGTGACGGTGAGCATCGGGGTTGCTGAGCATCTGCCGAGTGACGAGTCGATTGAACGCCTGATTGATCGTGTCGATCAGGCGTTGTACGCGGCCAAGGCGCAGGGGCGCAATTGCGTGGTGAGTTGGTAGGAAGACCGGTGACGCAAAGGCGCAGAGGCGCGAAGTAGGGGCACCCCTTGCGGGTGCCCTGATAGACGGGGCACCCCTTGCGGGTGCCCTGATAGACGGGGCACCCCTCGCGGGTGCCCTACCCAGCCCCCGGCCCCTGGCCCCCGGCTCGGGCACCCCTTGCGGGTGCCCTGATAGACGGGGCCCCCGTCAAAGGGTTTGACCAGAGGGCGTCTGGATGGCGGGCGGCTTCGTCGCGCCATAGGAAACCTGCCAGGTGTGCGCCGGCGCGCTCTGTGGGGGCACGGAGCGGTGTCCCGGCGCACACCTGGCAGGTTTGATGGGGTTAGAGCCAGCGGCTCAGATGGCCTGGGAGAGGACGGGACGCCGACGGTAGACGCCGTAGGCCGCGACCCCCGCGAGCGCGGCGAGCACGCCGCCGAGCAACAGCGGGGCCCCCGGAGCAACGGCGCCGAGCATCCACGTCGCGGGAATAGGCGCAACCATGCGGGCCAGGCTATCGAGTGACGTGTAGACCCCCAGTACCTGGCCGCGTTCGTCGGCTTCGCTGGTGCGGATCAAGAGGCTCTGCAGGCTTGGCCCAATCAAGCCCGAGCCGAGGGCCACCAGCATCAATGAGAGAAGCAGAATGGGCCAGATCCAGGCGATCGCTGTGATCATCAACGATGCATAGAGCAGGATTGTTCCGGTGATGATGAGGCGTTCTTCGCCAAAGTGTTTGACAAGGCGCCCGGTAAAGCCTGCTTGCAAAATGACGGTAACCACGCCGACATAGGCGAGCAACAGGCCGGTTTCACGTGGGCCAAAGCTGTAGCGACGTTCACCGTAGAGGGCGAAACAGCTCTGGAAACAGATGAGGGCCAGCGCACTCAGGAAACCAGTCAGGTAGAGGGGCTTTAACAAAGGGCGTTGGCTGAGCCTGAAGATTGCCTTGAAGGTTGCGATGGGGCCGCCCTGGCCACTGCGTCGGCGCTGGGGTGGTTCCGGCAAGACCGTAATGGTGACGAGCAGAGATAGGAACGCAACGGCCGCAGCAGCAAAAGCGGGCAGAGCAAAATTGAACGTGGCAAGTAGCCCACCAAAGACTGGCCCGAGGATGAAGCCCAGGCCAAACGCCGCCCCGATCAGCGCCAGGCCACGGGCGCGATTGCTCTCGTCGGTGACGTCGCTGATGTAGGCTTGGGCGACCGTGATATTGCTGGCCATGATGCCGCCGACAAAACGGGCCAGAAAGAGCATCGGCAGCGAGGTTGCCAGGCCAAGCAGCGCAAAGCCCAGAACGGTACCAACCTGGCTCAGGACAAGAATGCGGCGGCGTCCAAACCGATCCGACAGGCTCCCGATGATCGGTGCGCCAACAAACTGCGCGGCGGCATAGGTGACCAGCAGCAAACCAACCTGCACCTCACTTGCCCCGAGGTGTTCGGCATAAAATGGCAGAAGGGGCAGAATAATGCCAAAGCCGAGCAGGTCAATAAAGACGACCAGAAAGATCGCCAGCAGGGGTGATTTTTGCATATCAGTGGGTTGTCGCTAACTGTTTGAGCTCGGCAAGCAGGTACTCGACTTCTTCGATCGTGTGATAGTGGGCCAGACCGATGCGCACCATGCCCCCGTGGGCTTCGACGCCGAGGCGCTCACTGAGGCTCAGCGCATAGTAGTTGCCGTCCCAGGCAAAAATGCCGCGGGCGGCTAGTGCCTCGGTGATGGCCCGCGGGGTATAGCCTTCTAGCCGGAAAGAGACAGTGGGTGTGCGTGTGGCAAAGCGCTCGGGTTCGCGCAGGCCATAGAAGGTGAGCCCGGGAATCTGGAGCAACCCGCTGACCAGGCGCTCGCTCAGGGTGCGTTCGTAGGCCTGGATGGTCTGCATCGCCGCTTGCAAGGCAGCGCGGCGATTGGGGGCACCTGGTTGGGCGAGACTAGCGAGGTAAGCAACGGCTGCCACGGTGCCGGCCAGCCCCTCGTGGTTCTGGGTACCGGTCATCCAGCGTTCGGGCGAGGTATTTGCGGCGGGGCGGACTTTGTAGGGCTGCAGGCGTTCGAGGTGTTCGGCTTTGCCATAGAGGACACCGACGTGGGGGCCAAAGAATTTATAGACACTACAGGCGAGGAAATCGCAGTCAAGCGCCTGCACATCAATGGGGCCGTGGGGGGCATAATGCACGGCATCAACAAACGAGAGTGCCCCGACCTGGCGCGCCTGGCGTATGATCGTGGCGACATCATTGATTGTTCCAACGGCATTCGAGGCATAGCCCACAGCGACCAACCTGGTACGTGGTGAGAGCAAGGCCGCGAAGCTTGCCATATCGAGGGTGCAATCTTCGACATCAACATCGACTTCACGGATCGTCACGCCGCGCTCTTCGAGGGCACGCCAGGGTGCCACATTGGCATCATGGTCGAGGCGGGTCACAATGATCTCATCACCTGGCCCCCAAGTACGCCCGAGGGCGCGACTCAGGGCAAACGTCAGACTCGTCATATTGGCCCCAAAGACCGTCTCGTGGGGGGCACAGCCGAGCAGATCGGCCATGGCTGCGTGGGCTGCGGCAAGGGTCTCATCGGTACGCTGGCTGGTCAGAAACGCCCCGTGGGTATTGGCATTGCGCCGGGTCAAATAGTCACTGATGGCCTCAATCACCATCTGGGGCACCTGGGTACCACCGGGAGCATCAAAGAAGACGGCCTGGCGACCGGCAACGAGCTCGGACAGGGCAGGAAACAAAGGGCGTACGTGGTGGGGATCAAAAGGGTACATAAGACTTTTGTTACCTCGCGAGCACATTCCTGCAAACACCTTGTTATCAAGCAATGGTATACTTGATTCTACACTACTGTAACTGTTTCAGCTACAATCGGGTAGAATGAGCAACAAGACATTGTTAAGGAGATCCGTTCATGTCATCATCCCTGGAACTACGACGTTATAAGGCTCCTCGCTGGATCAGCACACCGGCTGGTCAGTGGGCGTATGAAGTTAACGCAGAATGGCGCAAGCAGGCTGATGGCACATTTGCTGTTTCTGAGCGCCGCCTTTTGCTCGAAGAGGCTGAAAAACTGCAGAAGGTGGCTGCTGAGGCGCAGCAAGATTAAACCTATCTCTCATTGATACGACGAAGAAACCGCCAGCTTTGCTGGCGGTTTCTTTTAGCCACCGGGAGCTTTGACCCCAAGGATCACCTGGCTGCCGCGAGGAACCATGTCGCCATTGCGCACCGGTGGCCCATCGGCAATCTGGGCACTCACGACTTCGTTGTCGCGGAAGCGATCATAATCAATGAGCCGATCACGCCCTTGTTCATCGACGTAGATCAGCGTGATGCCCGGTGTATCAGCGAGGATCTGCTCGGCCTGGTCGCGTTGCAACCCGATCACATTGGGGAAACGCACGACATCGCCCTGACTCACGGTGAGCACGACCACCTGGCCTTGTGGTATACGGAGGCCCGGCCCCGGGGTCTGTCCAATCACAAAACCTGCGTCAATCGTGGTGCTTGGTGTTTCAACGACTTCGACGCCGAGGCCGACCCCGGTCAGGCGTGAACGAGCAATGGCAGCGGGCGTACGGATAAGATCAGGCACTTCAACGAGTTGCGGGCCAAGACTGACGGTAAACGTCACCCGCTCGCCTGGCAAGACCAGGGTGCCTGGGGCGATTTCCTGGCTCATAACCTGCCCGGCAGCGACGGTGGCATCAAAGGCCTCACGGCGAACGGGTTCAAGTTGCAATTGACGCAGCGATGTTTCGGCAGCTTCGACACTGAGCCCGATCAGATTCGGAATGCCCACGTCGAGTGATACCGTTGGCGTTGGCGCATCCGGCGCGCTCGTTGGCGTGACGGCTGATGGTACCGTCGGCGTTGGGCGATTGCCTCCTGCGCCCCAAAGGCTACCGATGAAACCATTAAACATCCCACTGTTGAAAAGATAGATCATTCCGACGAGCACCCCAAGCACGAGCATACCAACGAGAAAGACTCCACAGCCCGGGCCTTCCTGCCGTGGGGCACGTGCTGGTGTCGAGCGCGGTGCTGGTGGTACCGGGAAACGCCCAGAACTACTGGTGCCTGAGGATGGACGCACTGGCGGGGTGGCGATCGTGGTTTGCGCCAGCGACGGATTCATCGTCGTCGCTTGTTGGGCCAACTGGCTGTAGTTGCTCAGCAGATTGATGAATTCCTGGGCATCGCGGGGGCGTTGGGCGGGATCCTTCGCCAGCGCACGCAAAATGAGGGCCTCAAGCCCAGGCGGGATCGCCGGATTCAAACGACGTGGCGGAACCGGTGCCTCAGAGACATGCTTCATCGCGACGGCCACCGCGTTATCGCCGGTAAAAGGCAGACGTGCGGTCACCATCTCGTAGAGCACAATGCCAAGGGCATAGATATCAGATTGGGCGGTGGCAGGACGCCCCTGGGCCTGTTCAGGTGAAAGGTAATCGACGGTTCCAAACGAGATTCCGGTCTCGGTGAGGGCGGTCGAGAGATGGCTTTTGGCGACGCCAAAATCAGTGACGTGGGCCTGACCATCGTGGGTGACGATCACATTCTGGGGTTTGATATCGCGATGGATCATGCCGGCACGATGCGCGGCCTGGAGACCACGGGCAATCTGGGTTGCGAGATCAATGGCTCTGGCGACTGGCAACGGCCCTTCGCGCAGAATAAGCGTCTTGAGATCCGTGCCATCCACATATTCCATCACAATATAGTGAACATCGCCATCCTGGCCGACATCATAGATGTCCACAATATTGGGGTGGGCGAGCATCGCTGCTGCTTGCGCCTCGTGGCGAAAGCGTTCAAGAAAATCTTTTTCACTGAGAAAATGGCGATGCGGGATCTTGATCGCTACGCGCCGATTGAGACGCCGATCAAGGCCCAGATAGATGCGGGCCATTCCTCCTTCACCGATCTTCTGCTCAAGCTCGTAGCGTCCATCAAGGACTTGTGTATGCATATATAGTCGTTATTACAACACCCTGAATCCATGTCGAAGCAACAAAATCGGCCTGAGACCTCACAGGTCTTCAAGACCTGTGAGGTCTGAAGGCCATGTAGTACTCAGGGTGATACAACCCCAGGAAACTTACTTCACAAACTACTGATGCGGGACGCGAAAGTATTGCCATGTGCAGGGTCATTATGACACTTTGCGCCAGAGGCGTCAATGCAGATCGCTGAAGGCGCTATGCTCTATAATGGGCGGCAGAGTGGCGAAGATAGAGAGGAAGCGCTATGGATATGGTCTCTTCACGTCCGCGCCGGGTGGTTCTTGATACTGATCCCGGGATTGATGATGCGCTGGCGATTTTGCTGGCGCTTGCTTCGCCAGAAATAGAGCTTGCCGGGTTAAGTGTCGTGCATGGGAATTGCCCGTTGTCAGATGCGGTGGCAAATGCGCTGGCCGTCTTGCAGCTTGCCGGGCACCTACATCTTCCGGTGGCGGCTGGGTGCGAGCGTCCGCTGCTACGTGAGCCGGTGACGGCACGGAAGACGCATGGCGGGCGCGGCCTTGGTTATGCCAGTTTGCCAGCTAGCCCGGCGGTGCCCGTGGCCGAGCATGGCGTGGATATGATCATCCGCGAGATCCTGGCTGCCCCAGGCGAGGTAACGCTGGTGGCGGTCGGTCCGCTCACGAATGTCGCCTTGGCGCTGCGCAAAGCGCCGCAGATCGCCAAAGCAGTACACGAATGCATCATCATGGGTGGGGCTTTGCACGATCAAGGCAATACGACCCCGCTTGCCGAGTTCAATATCTATGCCGACCCCCACGCAGCGCAGATTGTCTTTAGTAGCGGAATGCCGGTCACCATCATGCCGTGGGACATCACCAAGCAGGTGCGGGTCACAGAGGAGCAGGTGCAAGCCCTGCGTGTGCATGGTGGGCCTGTGCCCCAGTTTATTGCTGACGCAACCCGGTTTTATATGGACTTTCACCGCGAACATTTTGGGTGGGCGGGCTGTGCCATCAACGACCCCGCGGCCCTTGCCCTGGTCTGGTGGCCCGAACTCGCCGAACTGGCCGAACTCTATGTCACGGTAGAGACAGTGAGTGAGCTGACCATGGGCAAGACCGTCGGTGATTTTCGGGGGGTAACCGGGCAACCTGCGAATGTTCGCTATGTGGCCCGGTTTGACAGCGCGGCCTTCGTTGAACGGTTTCTGGCTCGTATGGCGGCCTTGAGCCAGTTGATCAGGTGAGTTGATCAAGCGGGAAGAAGACGGCTTCGGGGGTCACTTCAGCTTCGAGGGCGGGGCCAGTATCGGTCCAGTTCTGGCTCGCTTTCGTCATCGGAACCTCGGCGATGATCATATCGTGGTCACAGGTAATCTGGCAGGCGAGGCGATACTGGCCCAGGAGGTCTCGTTCGCTCAGTTTGGCGTATTCAGCGTGGGTCATCGTTGTCGGCTCACCATCGGCAAAGGTCACACGACAGGTGGTACAACGCGCGTGCCCGCCACAACGATGCCCAATTTCGACCCCGGCCTGTTCAATTGCCACCGCGAGACGTGTGCCTTGGGCAACCTCGACGGTTGCCTCGCCAACCTTCAACATCGGCATACAAAAACCTCCAGCAAAGCAGTAATTATACAGTTTCAGGAATATGAGTAATATGGTTACGATATATTTACCGTACCACAGGACATCTTCAGCGTCAACCTCGTTGGGAACGGCTTGTCGCGTAGGCCTTGTGCCAGCACGGGTGACAAGGCGTAGAATTGATTGCAATGAGCTAAAAAGATGCTTGAGGAGAGCAAGAAACGCCGTGGGTGGGGGGATAGAAAATATGACAACCTCTTTATATATGAGGCTTCAAATATTCAGAGACGTGAACTAGAATTATCACTAACTTTTTGCTATAATGCGCGTGAACGACAGAGCCCCATGGCTCTTAGGTGATAGCCAACTGATGCTCATAGCAGCAGATGGCTAGGTGACGCCAGGAAGAAATAGGGTGCGCAGCAGCAAGACGCGGGCCCGGAGCGTCACACAGGAGGGTGGACATGTCCACGAACGCTAATCTCTCACTCCATTGTCCGCGTACGATCGCAACTGAAATGGAGACATTTCTCAGCGATGTTGTAGACGAGCATGGTCTGAGCACAAACACGATCACATCATACCGGTGCGATCTCCGCACGGCCGCAGCAATGATCGAGGCTCCACTCGAGACGATTACGGCTGACGACATCACGCAGTTTTTAGCCAGCCGCAACGAACAGCCGGGGACAACCAACCGGCGGATTGCGAGTCTGGGGCGGTTTTTTCGTTGGGCGGTCAAGCAAGGTTTAACCTTGCACAACCCGGTTGAGCAGGTGAATGCACGTTATCATACCGAACATCGTCCACAGCCTATTGCCAGTGAAGCCGAGCGGCGGGCGTTAGACAGTGCGATTGCCAGTTCATCGCAGCCGTACCGTTTGATCTTTATTCTTTTGCGCGAAATTGGCATACGTACCGACGAGGTGCTCAACCTCAATGTTGGCGATGTCATTCTTGAGCCCGGACGCGAAGTGCTGCTGGTTCAGGATAGCAAGAGTGGCACCAAACGAATGGTGGTGTTGACGCCTGATGTGATGCCGCGCAGCCTCCGTGGGTTGCGGAGTTGGATGCGTGAAATGGCCGAGACGCTTCCCCCGGAGACACCGCTCTTTCGTTCATCGCGGGGCAACCGTGCATCGTATGACACATTGCATCGCCGCTGGGTACAGGTCTGCAAGCAGGCTCACCTCGTTGACATTGAGGATGGACGCGAAGTACCGCGGTACACATTGCATCACTTGCGTCACACGGCTGCCGCTGAACTGATCGCCTTCTATCCCGAGCAGGTCGTACGGCGGATCCTTGGCCACCGTGATCCGCGCAGCACACGTCGGTACGCCGAAATCGTCCACGCAAACCAGCTTGGTGGCGCAACGCAAGAGGAAGTTCAGCGCGAACAACAGGCTTCCTAGCGTCTGTTTGTACCTTAGTTCAGCCCACGACAAAACTGCCAGCACTGCTGGCAGTTTTGTCGTGGGCCGAGGCATTTTAGCTGGGGCGGACACTCTGGCGGCCTGATTACGCTGTTTCTGTTTATTCCGCTGCCACTTAACCCACCAGGGCAGCGAGAAGAGATAGAGGCCTGTCAGGGCAAAAACAAGAACCATCACCTGCTGAAGGCGTTGAACCACGGTGCGAATGGTGAAATTTTCTTCACCAGAAAGGTAGATGTATTCTCCCTGCGATCGCGTTTTCAGGGATTACAATAGAAAAACAGTCACGCAGACTTGGTATCGAATCTTCACAGTGTTTTGCGAAAGCGCAACTCTTGCAATACCACGCATTGCGTGGTATTGTTCTGCAACACTGTGTACAATTTCCTTGTCCAGGAACCGAATTCCTCAGAGAGGAGGCGTTTGTATGGGCTACGCGGAACTTCACCGCCGCTCGATCGAAGACCCGGAGGGCTTTTGGGGGGAGCTTGCTGCTGAGCTTCATTGGTACAAGCCGTGGGATAAGGTGCTTGATGATAGCAAGGCCCCTTTTTATCGCTGGTTTGTTGGTGGTGAGACCAACATGTGCTACAACGCCGTTGATCGGCACGCACTCGGGCCGCGTCGCGGTCAGGCGGCTTTGATCTGGGAGAGTCCAGAGGTTGGGCAGTCGCGTACGCTTACCTACTTTGAACTCTACCGCGAAGTGAACCGGCTCGCCGGTGTGTTCCATAGCCTGGGCGTGCGTAAGGGTGATCGGGTGATCATCTATATGCCGATGGTGCCCGAGGCGATTTTTTCGATGCTGGCCTGTGCGCGTCTTGGCGCGATCCATTCGGTTGTGTTTGGTGGTTTTTCGATCACGTCGCTGGCGTCGCGCATTGATGATGCGGAGCCGGTTTTGATTGTTACCGCCGATGCCGGGATGCGCAAAGGTATGCCTGTTCCGCTCAAAGAGATTGTTGATCGCTCGATCGAGGCGGCGGATTCGGATAGTGTGCGTGATGTGCTTGTTCTCGATCGTGGGCTTGTGCCAATCGAGATGAAGAAGGGCCGCGATCTTGACTGGGCCGAGCAACTCGAGAAGCGTGGCATGCGCTACATCGAGCCAACCCCCGTGCAGTCGACTGATCCACTCTATATTCTCTATACCTCGGGCACAACCGGCAAGCCCAAGGGTGTCGTGCGTGATACCGGTGGGTATATGGTGGCCTTGCACGCCTCGATGAGCCACATCTATGATTGTGGTGATGGCGATGTCTACTGGTCAACCTCGGACATTGGCTGGGTTGTTGGGCATAGCTATATTGTCTATGCACCGCTGCTCAAGGGTGTGCCGACGGTGGTCTATGAGGGTCGGCCTGACCATCCCGATCCAGGCGTCTGGTGGCGGGTGATCGAGAAGTATGGCGTGACTCACGTCTTTACGGCCCCGACGGCGTTGCGGGCGTTGCGCAAGTTCCCCGATCAGTGGATGAAGAATGCCGACATCAGTTCGATGCGGATTCTCTATGCCGCTGGTGAGCCGCTTGATGCGCCGACCTACGAGTGGGCCAAAGATACCCTTGGTGTGCCGGTGATTGACCACTATTGGCAGACTGAGAGCGGCTGGAGCATGCTCACCAACCCGGTTGGGGTTGAGCAGATGCCCGTCAAGCCTGGTTCGCCCTCGGTGGCGGCCTTTGGGCATAACCTGGAGATTGTTGACACCGATGGCAACTCGATCCCGCGTGGGGAAAAAGGCTTTTTGATCGAGCATGGCCCGTTGCCTCCCGGCATGTTGATGACGCTCTGGAATGATGATGATCGGTACCTGAAGAGCTACTGGGAGCATTTCAAGGGCAAGACGGTCTATATGTCGGGCGACTATGCGATCCAGGATGCAGATGGTTACTACTGGATGCTCGGTCGCGCCGATGAGGTCTTGAATGTGTCGGGGCACCGCCTGGGCACGCGTGAGATCGAAGAGGTTATTTCGAGCCATCCCGCCGTTGCCGAGGCAGCGGTGATTGGCGTCCGTCATGAACTCAAAGGCGAGGGTGTCTTGGTGCTCGCGGTACTCAAGCAGCACATTGCGGCTGCTGACCGTGACAGCATTTCGCGCGGTCTAACCCAACTGGTGCGTGAGAATATCGGGCCGATCGCCACACCTGATGCCATTCACTTTGTCAGTATGTTGCCCAAGACACGCTCGGGCAAGATCATGCGCCGTGTGATGCGAGCCGTCTATCAGGGCGATAATATTGGTGATCTGAGCACGATCGAAGACGATGCCACCGTTGATATGGTGCGCGAGGCGGTTGATCTGCTCAAGGGCGATCTGTAGTTGTGTGTTGTGGAACAAGGAGGTTACCCCATGACCGAGCCCCGCGATGTGGCAACGTACCATCACGATGAGGTTTTTACGCCGGACTCGTCAATCGTCGAACAGTCCAATGTGATGGCCTACGCCCGTTCCAAGGGTCTTTCGAGCTACGATGAACTGTATCAGTGGACACTCGATAACAATGAGCAGTTCTGGGCCGATATGGCCAGTGAGTTGGAGTGGTTTGAGCCGTGGGAGAAGGTGCTTGATGATAGTGACAAGCCCTTCTTCAAATGGTTCACCGGTGCCAAGACGAATATTGTGCATAATGCACTTGATCGCCATGCCCGTTCGTGGCGCAAGAACAAGTTGGCGATCGTGTGGGAAGGTGAAGATGGTACCCAGCGCACCTTTTCGTACCATGCGCTGAACCGCGAAGTCAACAAAATGGCGAATGTGCTCAAGAGCGTGGGTGTGAAGAAGGGTGATATTGTCACCATCTATCTGCCACGTATTCCTGAGTTGCCGATGTTTATGCTTGCCTGTGCGAAGATCGGGGCCGCCCACAGCGTGGTGTATGGCGGTTTCTCGGAAGCGGCCCTGGCCGACCGCCTGGCTGATGCGCATAGCAAGGTACTGGTGACTGCCGATGGCGGCTTTATGCGCGCCAAGGTGATCGAACTCAAGCAGATTGCCGATGAGGCGATGGCGCGTACGCCCACCGTGCAGACGTGTCTGGTCGTGAAGCGCACCGGCCACGAGGTCAATATGGAACTTGGCCGTGATCTGTGGCTGCACGAGTTGATGAGCCTGCCGATTGCCGGGGCCGAGTGCCCGACCGAAGTGCTTGATGCCGAGACCCCGCTCTTTATTCTGTATACCTCGGGGACAACCGGCAAGCCCAAGGGTGTGGTGCATACCCACGGCGGCTATATGGTCGGTACCTATGCGACGCTCAAGATGGTCTTTGACCTGAAAGAAGAGGATCGCTACTGGTGTGCTGCTGATCCGGGCTGGATCACCGGCCATAGCTATATTGTCTATAGCCCGTTGTTGAATGGCGCAACGTCGTTTATGTACGAAGGTGCCCCCAACTATCCCTTCCCCGACCGCTGGTGGTCGCTCGTCAATCGTCACTCGATCAGCATTCTCTACACGGCGCCAACGGCCATCCGTGGCCTGATGCGCTTTGGGGAGGCCTGGCCTTCCCGCCACGACTTGAGCAGCCTGCGTCTGCTTGGCTCGGTCGGTGAGCCGATCAACCCCGAGGCGTGGAAGTGGTTCTATAATGTGATCGGTGGGGGCCGCTGTCCGATTATGGATACGTGGTGGCAGACCGAGACGGGCCACTTTATGATTACGCCAACACCTGCGGTGCCGCTCAAGCCGGGGAGTGCAACGCGGCCGTTCCTGGGGGTCGAGGTTGATGTTATCCACGAGGACGGCTCTTCGTGTGGGCCAGATGAGGATGGGTTGCTGGTGATCAAGCGCCCCTGGCCTGGTATGATGCGGACGATCCTGAATGATCCGCAGCGCTATGTTGATACCTACTGGACGAAGGTTCCCGGCATGTATGCTGCTGGCGATAGCGCCCGCAAAGACACCGATGGCTATATCTGGGTCATTGGCCGTCTCGATGATGTGATCAAGGTCTCGGGGTATCGGCTTGGCACGGCAGAAGTCGAGAGTGCGCTGGTCAGCCACCCGGCGGTGGCCGAGGCCGCGGCGATTGGTTTGCCGCACGAGGTCAAGGGCAATGCGATCCATGCCTTTGTCATTCTGCGGGCGGCCTTTGAGGGTAGTCCCAAGCTCGAAGATGAACTGCGGAGCCACGTTGGTCACGAGCTCGGGCCGATTGCGCGCCCCGATCAAATTACGTTCGTCACTGTGCTGCCCAAGACACGCTCGGGCAAGATTATGCGGCGTGTGCTCAAGGCACGTGCCCAGGGCCTGCCTGAGGGTGATGTGAGTACGTTAGAGGAATAGAGTTCTTTCTCGCCCATGCAAAAAAGCCAGCGTCGCTGGCTTTTTTGCATGGGCGAGAGTTTTGTACGCCAGCGTCGCTGGTTTACAGGTTGAGCAGCAAATCGATCAGGATCTGACGATACGCGGGGCTGTTGAGTTGCGTCCAGCGCTCGGGGAGTTCGGCGATGAGTTGGTGGCCGTGCTCTTCGCGTAGGGTCATATAGGCGGCGACGGCGGCCCCGGTGGTGGCATCGCGGCGATGCGGTGCGAGCAGGGCGCGGGCGACATCGAGGTCGTTGAGTTCACCGAGATGATCCTGGAAACCGACGAGCGCGTTCACCGCTGTTTCAGCGTGTTCACCGAGCGTATCACTGAAGAGCTCGAGCACATAACGCATGCGTTTGCCCTCGATGCGCATCATGTGAAGTTGGGCAATGTCGGCTGGCAAGCCACCCCGGTCGTAGGCGCGGAGGGCTTCGTAGTGCCGCCAGATCGTACTCCCACCCAGGTCGCACACGCGGGGTTGGTCGTCCCACTGGGTATGATCATTCATCATACGGGCGCAACGTTGGACAAACGCCGCGTGATCGTCACGGTTAAGGTGCTTGATCAGGGCGGCATAGGCTGCCTTGCGTTCGCTACCGAGACGTTCGATCAGCGTAGCAAGGCCGGGTTGCAACTCGAGAGGGAGTGACGCGGCCTGTCGGGTGAGATCGTCGAGCAAGACATCGCGGTCGCGGACAGCGCTTGCTTCGCGGGCAATGCGCCCGATGCCTTTGTTGTACTTGCGCAGGTCGCTGCCACTATAGACCGGGGCAAGCAGGCGCAGAATCGCACGCAGGCGTCGCGTTGCCACACGGAGGGCATGGACGGCCTCGATGTCGGTATCGGCGCGGACATCGCGTTCAGCGAGCAACATCCGGCGAAGTTGACGCCGCAGCAAGACGCGGCCCAGTTCGGCCAGCGGCGTTGTCGCCTGCGCATACCATGGTTGGAGCATGCCAGTTTCGCTTGCCTCGGGATCGTCGGGTTGCGTGATCGGCGCATCCAGAGCCTGGGCTTGCTCGGGTTGGGCTGCTTCTTTGCCCCATTGAAACCCGTGCGGTGCTTCTTCCCCAGCATTTTCAACCACCATAGCGAGCGACTCACCAAAGACCCTGGCCCAGAGATCTGCTTTCACCATGGCCCGTTCGCCATCCTCTTGGGCATAGGGGCCGGTGAGATGCAGACAAAAGCCACTGGTAGTGCGGCTTACGGTGTGCAGCACGGTGGTTTGTGACTGGCTATGATCCAGGCCATCGGCGACACGTAAGATGGCTGCGTAGTGCAGCGTCTCGATGCGGGCTTTGTTGCCTAGGGCAAGATAGGCTGGTTCGACCTGGGGGCGCACCTTCTTGCGATGAAAGGCGACTTGTGCGGCCACGATCGCCCGTTCGCGTGGGGCAAAGCCGTCGGTCAATTGACCAAGGACAAGATCGCGACCCACGAGGTGATGCTCGGCAGGATTGGTGGTCAAGCCAACATTATGGAGCAGTGCGCCAACTTCGAGCAGATACCGTCCATCAGCATTGAGCGAATACGGTTCGGCGGTGGCATCAAAAAGCGCGAGGGCCAGATCGGCAACCCGACGAGCGTGAGCTTGATCAACGTAATAGGTTGTCAACAGTGCATCAATGTTCATCATCGCTTTCCCTTACGCGTGGGCTCGCAACTCGAGCGCACGCTGAAGCTTGGTGCGTGGTTCAGGTATAAGCGTAATATGCAAACTGAGGGCTGACGCAAGGGCGACGAGGTCTTCGTGGACACCTTCGCTGAGCAATTCAATTTCAAGCTCGCTAAAGGGTTGCTCATACGCGCCAACACCGAGCATCCCGTGATCGAGGCAAATTTCGGCAACTGGCACACCCTCGCGCTGGGCATAGAGCACCTGGCGTTGGGTCGTAATGGTCACCGTTGGCACCAGCGTGGCTCCCCCGGTCAAGGCGAGGGCCAATTCACGCGCCACCCCGGCGGGCCAGGTTGAGGGTTGGGGATTGGTGCCAGGGAACTCGAATTCAGAGCGACGATGCACGCCATCGGCGGCTACTTCGGCGGGGCCTTTGAGCGTAATCAGCGAACGCGAGCCAATCCGTCGCACACGCAGGCCATAGCGGGCTGTGGTGAGGCGGGCATCAACGGTATCATAGTATACATTCTCTTGTTGTTCGGGGGCGGGGGCCGGGTCGAGACGATAAACACCTAGGCTTTGCAACGTGGCGACGATGCCAAGATCAGTGGTCTCTACACGATATTTTGCTTCAATTTCCATAGTTGTTCCATTGCGCTGGTGGGGTACAGATTGCAACAGGCCACGCTGGCTGTTGCTGTGCTGTCTGTGCTTAGGATACCATACCTTGAGGGCGGTCGCCTATGCGCGATTCGGGGGGCGAAGGCTCACCCGATAAAGTTTTCCGCCAGCACCGCCGACCACGAATACTAATCACGAATAAACGAATATGGGCGTTGCGGAGCGGTATTCGTGGTCGGCGACGCTACCGGGAAACTCCGTTCACAGACTAGTAAGCACCGCTTTTAGAGCCTGCCCGACTTCACAATGTAAGCGCCTTGCCCATCCAGGCAGCATAGAGGTCAGCGAAGCTTCCGGCGGCAATGGCGGCGCGTACCTCGGCCATGAGGTCGAGCAAGAAGGCGACGTTGTGCAGGCTGACCAGGCGGAGGCCGAGGATCTCTTTGGCACGGTAGAGGTAATGAATATAGGCGCGTGAGAAGTGTTGGCAGGCGTAACAACGGCATCCCTCTTGCAGGGGCGCATCGTCTTCACGGAGGGGCGCATTGAGCACATTGAGTTTCCAGCGGCGGCTGGGATCGCGGATCAGCGCGGTGCCGTGGCGCCCGAGGCGGGTAGGGCTCACGCAGTCGAACATATCAATGCCACGGGCGACCCCTTCAAAGAGGTCGTCGACATCGCCAATACCGAGCAAATGGCGGGCAAGACCGTCGGGCATGTGGGGCACGGTCATCGCGACGACTTCGTAGATCTGGCTTTTATCGGCCCCGAGGGAACCGCCGATGCAGAGGCCATCGAAGCCCATCGCGCCAATATACTCGGCGCTAGCCTGGCGAAGATCGGGGAAGACGCCCCCGTGGACAATGCCAAAGAGACGCTGGTCGGGGTTGGGCAAGGCTGCCGGATCGCGCTCGCGATGCGTCGTGAGGCAGCGCTCGGCCCAACGATGGGTGCGGGCCAGGCTCTCGCGGGTATAGTCATAGCCAGCGCGGAAGGGCGGCAGTTCATCAAAGGCGAGGATGATATCGCCGCCAATGCCGTGTTGCACCTGAATCGATCGTTCGGGTGTAAAGACATGGCGCGAGCCATCGAGATAGCTCTTGAAGATGACCGCATCTTCGGTCACCTTGACCATCTCGGGTAGGCGTTGGGTGTGTTGAGGGCGGCGGCCCTTGACTTCATCGGCGATGCCGCCATAGATGAGCGAGAAGACCTGAAAGCCCCCGCTATCAGTAAGAATCGGGCCATCCCAGCCCATAAAACGGTGCAAGCCCCCGCGACGGGCCAGCAACTCGTGACCTGGCTGGAGATAGAGATGGTAGGTATTGCCCAGGATAATGCTGGCCCCGTGGTCGTGCAACTCGTGGGGGGTCAACGCCTTGACGGTGCCACGGGTACCGACCGGCATAAAGACAGGCGTTGCCACCTGCCCATGCGCGGTGGTGAGCATGCCACAACGCGCCTGCGACGTTGGGTCACGATGCGTAATCGTAAAGATGACGGGCCTCCGTTTGCTACTTCCGACGCTCGATAAAGATAGGGGTAAAGCCGACGGTAACTTGAAACTCGTCACCCACCCGTTGCATAAGTGACTCGTCTAATTCCACCCCATCGAGTGATGTTGCCTTGACGAACTGGTCGGCAGGGATGCGAATAGTCTGGGTTTCGTCCGAGCGTGACCAGAGCACATCAATCTCGCGGGGGCCATTGGTGAAGCGATAGCCTTCGAGCACCTCGGGTTGGCCGTAATCAATGATCGCTACCTGTTGATAGCCGCGGGTCAACTGGATCATATGTTGCATCGCAATAAAGACGGGCCGGGGCTGATTTTGCGCATCAAGCAAGCCGGAATTGCGCCAACCGGGGCCATTGAGGGTATACCAGGCGACCATATCGATCTGATTGCCCGCAGCACGTGCCATCACACGCACGACGTGGTCGGCCTGGGCAATCGAGAAGGTTGGGAACAAGAAATCGGAGCAGTTGGTACAGAGCAGACTCGTTTCGTTGAGCCAGAGCGGCTTATCCACGCCATAGCGACTCATCACCTCGCGTAGAAAGCGCGCTTTGCCCAAGGTAACCCCGCCCAGCGGTGTCCAGACCGAATTAGCCTGTATGTCGTGGTCGAGGGGATAACGGCCTGTGAAGGATGGATAGCCATGAAAGGCCACGATGTCAAACGCATCGGCGGCACCGGCCCGCAGCACCCCTTCAAAGAAGCGTTCAGGCTTGCCACGGGTGGGGTCGGTTGTATCGGGGCGATCAAGCAAGAGGCCGCCGAGGATAATTTGGGCCTGTGGATTGGCCCGACGTACGGCCGGTGCGACGGCCTTGAGCATCCGTCCATAGCGATCACCGCCATAATAGGGATCGCGAATATCGCCCCAGCAGCCAAAAATCTGGTCGGGTGCGAGCAAGATGGGGTCAATATCTGGCTCGTTGCCGAATTCCCAGTATTGCACCTGATCGCGGTAACGAGTGACGAGGGCTTCGACAAAGGCCGCGTAGGCCGGGAAATACTCATCTTTAATGGCTGCGCAGTTGGAAGGAACGATGGTAGCCCAGCGTGGTGAACCACGGATGATAACGGTTGGAGTCAACCCGGCCTGACGGGCCGCCGCGAGATCGCGTTCAAAGCTTTGCAACGCTGCCCAGTTGTAGGGTCCGTTCTCTTCGGGTTGAACGAGATCCCACCGGACGCTGTTGAGGCGTATCCAGGTCGCCCCGAGATTGGCAGCCTGGGTGCGCAACTCGCTTGAACTGCCAAGCGCATTGGCCCAGGTTTCAATCCCAAAGATCGGGGTTGCCCCGCTGCGCCCCATCACCGGGAAATAGAGCGTATAAGGCGCTTGGGCCGGAGTAGGCGGTTGGGCCAAGGTTGCTGCGGCCCCACCAACGACGATTAACAAAACCAGGCTAACGAGAAGAAGGCGCTGATACCAGGCCATACTCAATCCTTTCAGGGGAGCCGTTCGAGATAGATCGGATCAAATCCGATCGGGAGCTCAATCAAGCCATCGCTTGTGGCAACGAGCGATGGCGACAGTTCCGTTCCGTCTAGCGTGGTGACACTGACCACCTGATCGGCGGGCAGGGTGACCGTCTGGTTCATCGTTGACCGTGACCAGAGCAGATCGACGACGGTCGCGTCTTTGAGAAAACGATAGCCTTCGATCGTGTCAGGCTGACCATAATCAACCGGCTCGATGCGGCGATAGCCTTGCAGCGTGGCAATCATATGACGATAGGCAACAAAGGCCGGGCGTGGTTCCTGGCTACGGTCAAGCAGACCGGCCCCACGCCAGCCAGGGCCATTGAGGGTGTACCATGTTACCATGCGTACGTCATGTGCGGCAGCGCGGGCCACCAAGCGTACAATATGATCGGCTTGCGCTTGAAAGTGTTCTGGCAACTCAGGATCGCACTGGTCATCACGCGAATGGCAGACAAGCCCGGCCTCATTGAGCCAGAGCGGTTTCTCGACGCTGTATCGATCCATGACCTCGCGCAAGAACTTCACTTTGCCGACTGAAAACCCGCCCAGTGAACCCCAACGATCATCGAACACAATAATCTCGGGATCAAAAAGGCCCAGATCGTGGTCGTAGCCCGGGCGGGCAAAGAAGGGATAACTGTGGAAGGCAACAATATCAAATGAGTCGGCGGCACCCGAGCGCAGAATGCCTTCAAAGAAGCGCTCGGGTTTGCCTTTGGTCGGGTCGGTCGTCTCGGGCCGGTCGAGCATCAGGCCGCCGATGACAATCTGGGCGTTCGGGTTGGCTCGCCGTACCGCCGGGGCAACGGCTTGCAACATACGACCGTAGTGCTCGCCTCCATAGTAGGGGTCGTCAATATCGCCCCAGCAGCCGTAGACCTGGTCAATCGCCACAAGACGCGGATCGGCATCTGGTTCATTGCCAAATTCCCAGTACTGTACCTCGTCGCGATAGCGCGTCACGAGGGCCTCGATAAAGGCGGCAAAAGCGGGGAAACTCTCTTCTTTGACGGCAGCGCAATTCGAGGGTACCACCGTGGCCCAGTGAGGTGACCCACGAATAATCACCGTCGGTTCCATGCCAAGTTCGCGGGCCTGCTGCAGATCGGCTTCAAAACCACTCAGGACACTCCAATCATAGTCGCTGTCGGGCGTAGGTTGGACTTCGTCCCACCTGACGCTATTGAGGCGCAACCAGGCGACGCCCAGTTCAGCGGCTCTGGTCTGGACGACCTCTGATCTGCCGAGCACATTGCGGCTTGTTTCGACGCCGAAGACAGGAGGAGTCCTGACGGGTTCATCTGGTTCTGCGGCAGGCTGGGAGGCACAGGCAGTGACCAGGAGGGCCATGATTATAAGGATGATCAGACGCTGAGACCATTGCATAGCTATGTTCTCCTATGGTATGGCACGATCACAGTGCCGATGGGTGTGCAACTGATAGCTTCCCCCGTCAAGCGCGACTTCCAGCGCTGTGTCCACAAGGGTCACGCTGGTACTTGTTGCTGCTGCGTCGCGCACCCAGATGACCTGATCATCAAGGGCGAGGCTCACGATGTGAGCGGCGTCAGGCAAGCGGACGACGCCGGTAGTGCCAACGGGAGCGGTCAGCGTTACGGTCATTTCCTGGCAAGGATTGACGACCCGGTGGACGCTGAGGAGGCCCTCGGCGAGGGGAATGGTGCCGTGCATTTCGCTGAGGCGCGAGTGGTGGAGATCGACCCGCCAGCGCCCCTGGTCGAGCCGTTGCGCACCGAGGGCGTAGGTTGAGAGAAACCAGGTTGGCGAGCCTCCCCAGGCATGCGAGAGACTGGCCTTGTAGGTCTGGTCGGCCCCCAGGTTTTCCCACCAGGTTGTGGCCCCGCGGTCGAGCATAAAGCCAAAGAAGCGTTCGATGACATCCAAGCCATCATCAATCCGTCCGGCCTGCCCGAGACCCTCAAGGACATAGTAGAGGCCGAGCACTTGCACACGGGGTTGGTCGGGCGTACCCAGCATTTCGAGCATCGCATCGGCCACGCGATCAGTGGTGCCGTCGGGCGGCAACCCAAAGGTGAGTGCTGCCGACTGGGCCTGGGGGGTGGCCGGGGTAAGGGTGCCGTTCAGCAAGCCGGCCATATACCGTCCTTCGGCAGGCCGATAGAGCAACTGATTGACGCGGGTACGCAAGGCAAGGGCACGTGCTTGCCAGCGTTCAGCTTCGTCGTCGCGGCCCAGGGCCTGGTTGATGGCGGCCATATTGTGCAAGGCCCGATAATAGAAGGCATTGATCGCAGTGCTTTGGCCCATGCGATCCCAGTAACTGATCGAATCAAAATAGGCAATCCGGATCGGACTATCGATCCGACTGAGATCGAGCAGGTTTGTTTGAGGATCTTCATTGGCCGCCAGGAAGTGCATAAACGTCACCATCCTGGGATAGAGGGACGCAACAAAAGCCCAATCGCCGGTGAGTGTTCCATACTCGTAGGCACTCTGGATCCAGAGCATCCCATAGTCGAGCAGAAATTCGGTGCCGTTGGGGGCAAACGCCGTTGGCGGACCGTCGGTAACAGAATCTGCGATCTGTTGGAGACCGCGCCGCAACAGGGCTGTTTCGCCAAAGGTGACCTGATTGACGCGGTCGGCAATATGGGCATCACCCCACCACTGGCCGCGTTCGCGCCAGGGGTCGGCATAGGCATCCTGCATTGAAGGATAGAGCGTCGTTGGCCCAAGCATCCAGATCTGATCGAGACGCGCATTGGAACTGGTAAAACTTCCCTGCAACGTGACCGGGTAGCGTTCTTCGTAGACCTGAACATTCCGCAACGTGACTGGTTCTTCGCCCCAGACCGCAATTAGCACATAGCGTCCTGCGCGTGTATCAAGCGTGGTTAACGTATGGGTGTCTTCGGCCAGCACCCAGGTATCGACCTGATTCCATTCCGGATGGAGCGAACCGGGATGCGGCAACGGGCGAACATCGTTCCAGAGGCGCTCGTCCCACCCGAGATCAACGACGGTTCCTGCTGGTCCTTCCACCTCGGCCACGAGACGCCCGTGGATCGTCCGCCCGAGATCAAGCACCACATAGGCTGGCCCCTGTTGAAAGAAAAGGTCGAGTTGTGATCCTGGGCGTATCTCAACGACCCCTTCAGCGGGAACGAGATCGGCGAGCAAGAGGCGTCGTCCGGGGTGGTTTGTTTGGCTCGGTGGCGGCGTCAGTTGGGTTGCGGCCTGACTGATGGCAAAAGCCCAGGGCTCATCGCCGGGGTTGAGTCCGTTCACTTGCAGCAGATGTTGCCCTGGATCGAGTTGAGTCTGAGTCTGACGCAGATCCGGGGGAGCATTGGGCACAGGTGACCAGACAAGGGGCACGGCATTCAGGTTGACCGACGATGGCGGCTGGGTATAGCCAGGGTTAGCGAGCATCATCAGCGTGATCGGCGTTGTCTGGGTGAGGGTAAACCGATACTGGGCCGACCCATCGTTCTGGGGAGGCAAGGCCCCAATGCGCAAACCGGGGGCCAGATACCCGGCGGTGTGAACACGGGCGGTTATAGGAACATCAACAAGTTGCGGGATCGAGCGCGGCTGGTACACTGTTGTTGCGTTAGGGCCGGGACGGAGAACTGCCGGTGACCAGGCCCGATCATCAAAAGCTGGTGCTTGCCAGGCTACAGGCAACAACCGGAGATCGAGTTGTTCGGAAGGCCCAAGGATGCCCCAGGCGTGAACATGGGCTGGATGAGGGTTCCAGGCCGTGCTTCGCCAGGCACGGCACTCTTCAGGCGTGAGTACCTGCGTAAAACCAGGTGCTACCAGCCGCATCTGGACATGCGGATCGACCGACTCAGAGCGACGCAGATTGGGTGCCCACTGGGCCTGTACGGCCAGCACGAGTGGGCCTGCTGCCAACTTAGCCAGGAGCAAGCGATCATACTCACGGCGCACACGGGAAAACCGAGCTGGCCCGCGGCCTGCGACCACTCCATTCACCCAGGCTTGATAGCGCGTATCAGCAAACACCTGAAGCTCGGCCTCGTTCAACGGAGTTGAGAGATGCAACGTACAGCGCAACAATGTCACCTCGTGTCGTGCCGGAGGATCAGTATGTGACCAGAGTTTTGGTGTCTGGGTAAAAGCATCAGCCTGAGTAACGTGGGGTAGGTAGACCACAAAGGGATGGGATCGCCCATCCTGCGCCAGGATCGCCCGGGGTGCGAGGATGAGCGCCAGAGCGAGCCCGCCTAACAGAAGCTGCAAGAAGGTCAACCGGATAACCTGATAGTGCATGGCGTTAATATACCATAAGGCGAAGTTTCTTTTTGTTCACAAGGGCTGTTGCCTCGGGTGATGACAGTTTCTTCCGTCACCGTAAACGGCTCGGCGCTTGGGCAGCGAAGGCCACCTGCGTGGCCTGATTCCGCCGCTGAAGCCCTCGAAGGTGGGCTTCAGCGGCTTAATTTCTGGAAGACCATTACGCCGACGGTCTGGACGCATGGGCGCGTTCGCCCGGTCTGACGGGGTGCATGCTTGGGATCATGCTACAGCGAATCCTCAAGGTGCTGTACAATCACAGAGGAAGATGAATCTTGTTGAATGAGACCAACCCTGGTTTGAGTGAGAAATAGACAGAGCTATGGATGAAGCTCAACGCGCAGTTGCGCTGCGCAAGATGCAACGTATTGCCACCGGCTTGCTCATTGCCATGAGCATCCTTTTCGTCATCACGTCGTTTTACCGCGAGATGGCCCCGTGGATTGGTTTTGTGCGCGCTTTTGCTGAAGCGGCGATGATTGGGGCGATTGCTGACTGGTTTGCGGTGACCGCCCTTTTTCGGCACCCGCTTGGCATTCCCATTCCGCATACCGCTATCGTCCCTCGGCGCAAAGATCGCATTGCCGAGAGTTTCGGTCGGTTTATCGAGCGCAACTTTCTTGATCCTGACAAAATCGCTTTGCGGTTGCGGCGACAGAATGTTGCCAGTCGTCTGGCGCGCTGGTTGCGTCAGCCCGAGCGGAGTAACCAGCTTGCTGATCTGGCCGCCGAGAGTCTGACCGGCTTGCTGCGGGTGGCGAATGATGACGAAGTCGGTGCCGCGATCCAACGTACCCTCAGTGATCGGGTTGCCGGGGTTCCGGTAACGCCACTGATTGCACAACTGCTTGGGGTGGTTGTGGTCGAACAGCGCCAGCGCGATGTCTTGCTGCAGCTTGCCCGGGTCTTGACCCAGTGGGTCGAAGCGAATCAGGAGGCAATTCGCAAGCGCATTGCCGGCGAATTGCCAGCCTGGATGCCGCGCATTGTTGACCAGAAGATCTATGAGCGTCTGCTCGATGGGGCCCGTCGTACCCTGGCCGAACTGAGCGAAGATCCTGACCATCCGCTCTATGAGCAGTTTACCCAGACGCTCGACCGGTGGATCGTGAATCTCCAGTATGATACCGAGGTACGCGCACAGGGCGAGGCGTTGAAGCAAGAGTTGCTGCAACATCCGATGTTTCGCGAGGTGGCCGGCAAGCTCTGGCAAGATCTGAAGACGAGTCTGTTGACCCAGAGCACAATGGCTGGCTCGCCGCTCCGTGAGTCGATTGCGCGTGGCCTCGCAAACCTCGGTGATCTCCTGGAAAATGATCCGGAATGGAGCGCTCGCATTGATGGATGGACTGAAGATTTGTCGCGCTATATTATTAAGCGTTACGGGCGTACGGCTGGCGAATTTGTCACCCAGACGGTCAATGCCTGGGGAACCGATGAAGTGACGCGGAAAATCGAGCTTCAATTCGGACGCGATCTTCAATTTATTCGCATTAACGGGACGATTGTGGGGGGGTTAGTCGGTCTGCTTATTTATACGGTATCGCTCTGGTTGTTATAGGGACAGATTCGGTTATACTGAAAAGCGTTCGAATCTTCGCAAGCTTTGCTGGGTATCGGACGTAGCGACACAAGGAGCATGGATTGTCATGGGCATCATTGTTGGCAGTGTGGCAGGGCTTGTGATGAAGTCGAGCTATCCCTGGTATGTGGATTTCTTGTTGGGGATTGCCGGCGCAGCTGTTGGGGGTACGTTGAGTAGCCTGTTGCTTGGGATCGATCTGACTTCGGGGTTTAACCTCACGAGTCTGATTGTTTCGGTGCTTGGTGCCATGCTGGTCATCTGGATCGCACGACTTGTTTTGCGTCGCCGGTAGGTGGCAACGCATTGCTTGCCCAGACGTGAGCGCGGGCGGCAAGCCACAGGCTTGCCCCGCGCTCGTTTGTGTATCTGGGCATAGGGTAACCAGAGGTTGTGTTTTTACAACTAGAGCCGCTTGTGGGTGAAGCGTACCATGAGATCGACAGCAGAGCGTTGAGGCTCTGTTTTAGCTGCAAGGAGGCCGCAGAATGGCTGAACGTAAGCCGGAGGGGTATCTTGAGGGGCGTCCGTTGCACCCCGAGAGTCTGATGATGAGTTATGGCTACAAGCCATCGCTTTCGCAGGGTGCCGTGAAGTGTCCAATTTTTCAGACGTCGACCTTTGTGTTCAAGACGGCTGAGGAGGGCAAATCGTTTTTTGAATTGGCGTATGGGTTGCGTCGTCAGCGGCCCGATGAAGAGATGGGCCTAATCTATAGTCGCTTGAATAATCCTGATCTTGAGATTCTTGAAGATCGCCTGACGCTTTGGGATGATGCTGAGGATGCGGCGACGTTTGCCAGTGGCATGGCGGCCATCAGTACGACGTTGCTCTCTTTTCTGCGCCCGGGCGATGTGCTTCTGCATAGTGAGCCGGTCTATGGGGGCACCGATTTTCTGCTCAAGCATGTGTTGCCGCAGTTTGAGATTCGGGTCGTAGGCTTTGCCGCTGGTGCACCGCCCGAGGAGGCCGAGATGCGGTTGCGTCAGCTTGGCTTGGCCGACCGCCTCAAGATGATCCTGATCGAGACGCCCGCGAACCCGACCAATGCGCTGGTCGATATTGCCGCGTATGCGGCTTTTGCGCAGCGTCTCGGGGGCGATCAGCGTGTGATTACGGCGGTCGACAATACTTTCCTCGGCCCGCTCTGGCAACAGCCGCTCAAGCACGGGGCCGATCTGGTGCTCTATTCGGCGACCAAGTATATCGGCGGCCATAGCGATGTGATTGCCGGCGTCTGTCTTGGTTCCAACGAGTTGATGACCCAGGTCAAGTTGATGCGAACAATTATGGGCACGATGGCTGGGCCGCAGACGGGCTGGCTCTTGATGCGCAGTCTCGAGACCCTGAAATTGCGGATGACGGCGCAGATGAAGACGGCGCGCCATGTGGCGGCTTTTCTCAGTGAACATCCCGCTGTTGAGCGCGTCCATTATTTGGGCTGCTTGAAGCCTGGCGATCTTCAATATGACGTGTTCCAGCGTCAGTGCAGTGGGCCTGGCGGCATGATCTCGTTTGAAGTTAGGGGTGGCGAGCGTGAAGCCTTCCGCGTGCTTGATGAACTCAAGCTCTTCCATCTGGCGGTCAGCCTCGGTGGCACCGAGTCGCTTGCCGAGCATCCTGCCACGATGACGCACGCCGATGTTGATCCTGAAGAACGCATCGAAATGGGCATCACCCCGGCGATGATCCGGCTCTCGATTGGCGTCGAAAACCCTGAGGATCTGATCGATGATCTGAAGCTGGCCCTTGATCTAATCTGAGTGCTTTGCGGGCCTACGGCCCCCAGGCATCTCGTTGGTGGTGGCGCACCTGACCAGCAAAACTGGTCAGGTGCGCCACCACTTTATTATCTATCCTCCGCGTGCATGTGATCCGTGACGCCGAGGATGTATTTTTTGCTGTTCGGGCGCCTCTGTTTGGGCATACCACCTGATCAAAGCCCATGTCCAGTGCAGTTGTTCACACGTTCTTCGCCACTGGTTACCAATGTGAGGAGGCCCATGTGATTGATAGGCATGCTCATCTGCTCAATGCGAGCAATCCGCTGATCCCTCAGCCGCACCTTGAGCCGGGCTATGTTCCAACAGATTGGCTCACCAGTGCAACGCGTCCTCGCCGGATTGTGCTCTACTCGCACGATACCTAGGGACTCGGCCATATGCGCCGTAATCTGTTGCTTGCACGAGCACTGCTGCGTCTGACGCCGTGCCCCAATATTTTGTTGATTGGTGGTGCGCGTGAGATGGGGGCTTTTGCGATCCCTGAGGGCATTGATTGCCTGACGCTGCCGGCTCTGCACAAAGAGGCGGATGGGTTGTACCGTCCCCGTTCGCTTTCTATTTCGTTGCGGCGGATGCTTGAGATGCGGGCCAGTTCGATCAAAGCGGCGGTCGCTTCGTATGATCCCGATCTGTTGTTGACCGATAAAGTGCCGCTGGGGGCGTTTGGCGAATTGCGTCCGACGCTCGACTGGTTACGGGCGCGGAAGAAGGCTCGTTGCGTGCTTGGCTTGCGTGAGATTCTTGATGAGCCTGCCGTTGCTCGTCGCGAATGGGCGGCTGAGGGCAATAATGCCGCTGTGGAAACCTATTATGACCAGGTCTGGATCTATGGCGATCGACGCATCGCTGATCCTGTCCGTGAATATGGCTTCAGTGCTGCTGTTGCAGCCAGGCTGATCTATGCCGGCTATCTCAATCGGGCCGCCTTTCTTGATGATGATCCGCAGGCGGAAGCGGCGCTATGCGCGAAGATCGACTTGCCCGAAGATGCACGTATGGCGCTCTGTTGTGTTGGCGGCGGTCAGGATGGCTTTGCGCTGGCCCGCTCTTTCGCCAGGGCGGCTTTGCCCGAGGGCATGGTTGGGGTCATCCTGACCGGGCCGTTGATGGCAGCCAGCGAGCAAGCGGTGTTACAGCGTATGGTCGCCGAACGCCCCTGGTTGCGTTTGGTGACGTTTCTGGAAGAACCGACCCCGTTGATGCGACGTGCTGATGCGGTGATTGCAATGGCTGGCTATAACACGGTCTGCGAAATCCTGACGCTTGCTCGCCGTGCGTTGCTGGTGCCACGGGTCGTCCCCCGCCGTGAGCAGTTGATCCGGGCGCAACGCCTGCGCGATCTGGGGTTGGTTGATATGCTGCATCCTCGCCGGGTCTCGCCTGCGTCCCTTACGAGTTGGCTTGCCCGTACGCCCGATCCTGCACTCCAACCGCGCCTCCAACTCGATATGGGTGCGCTCGATCACGTTGCTGAACTGGTACAAGCCCTGGTTTTTCATCAGATTGATATCAAGGAGAGCCCCTGTGCTGATTGAATCTGCGCCACGCATTGGGTATGTGTTGAAAGTTTATCCGCGTTTTTCCGAGACCTTTATTGTGAGCGAGATCCTGGCGCACGAGGCTGCCGGTACCGAGCTTGAGATTTTCGCGTTGCCCCGTCCTCCAAAGGGCGCTACGCACATCCGTGAAGCCGCGCTGCTCGCCGCGAACGAAGATCTGGCCGCTGCGCTGGAGCGCTCAGGGCCGTTTGATCTGGTCTATGAGCGCTATAGCCTCTGGAGCTATGCCGCTATGGGGTATGCGCAGCGCACGGGTGTGCCAGGGTTGCTTGAGGTCAATGCTCCCCTCATTGACGAGCAGATCCGTCACCGCGAGCTGATCAATCGTGCCGGAGCGATGCAGGTTGCCCAACGGCTGTTTCGTACGGCAACGGCGCTGCTGGCCGTTTCTCAAGAGGTGGCCGCGTATCTGCGTACCTTTGCCAGCGAGTCGTCGATTGTTGTGGTGCCCAACGGCGTTGATCCCGACCGCTTTCCAATGGGGCCGCATCCAGCGTTGCGTGCGACCTATACCGTCGGCTTTGTTGGCACGTTGAAACCCTGGCATGGCCTGGAGGTGCTGCTGGCCGCGTTTGCCCAACTGCACCATCGCCTGCCTTCGGCGCGCCTGCTGCTTGTTGGCGATGGCCCGGAACGGGACAAACTGGAGGCTCAGGTCAACGCCTCCGGCCTTGTCCAGGTTGTCGAGTTCACCGGGGCTGTCTCGCCCGAGGCGATTCCGGGCTTGCTGGCGCGCATGGATGTGGCGACTGCGCCGTACCCGTCGCGTGAGCGCTGCTACTTTTCGCCCCTCAAACTCTTTGAGTATCTGGCCGCCGGTCTGCCCGTTGTGGCAAGCGAGGTTGGGCAGGTGGCCGACATCCTTACCCATGGTGAAACCGGTCTGCTCTGTCCGCCGGGTGATCCTGAGGCACTGATGGATGCGCTGGTCGCGTTGCACGACAGCCCTGCGCTACGGGTCAAGCTTGGCGCAGCCGGACGGCACTTGGTGCTCGGTCAGTACACCTGGGATTCCGTCGCCGGGCGTATTCTCGCGATTGCCCAGGGGCAACTGGTAGCGCAGGAGTGGGCCAGCTATGCGTAATGTTGCTCAGCATCCCCGTGTGCAGGCCGTCGTCGAACGATGGTCAACGCTGCGGCAGCATATAGAATCGCGTGTCGCCGCGCTACTCGCGCAGTTTCTGGTGATCTGGGCGCGTCTTGTGGCGACTGGTCAGCAACGGGTGCGACGCCTCGGTTTCGATTCCCGTGTTGCGATGCTTCAAGACCGTATCGCCAATGGCGTGCGGCTTGTCCGTCGCTTCCAGCCCTACCTGCGCCCTCAGGCGTCCTTGATTGCAGGCGGCAGTCTCGCCTTGCTTGGTGAGATTGCGATGCGCTTGCTGGAACCCTGGCCGCTCAAGTTGCTGGTGGACTATGTGCTTGTACCGCAGGTCAGCGGTCTGGCCGAGCGTCCGTTGCAACTCGATCCGCCGCTGCTCATCGCGGTGGCCGCATTGATGGTGCTTGTTGTCGCGGGTAGCCGTGCGCTGCTGGCCTATCTCAGCACGGTTGCGCTTGCCCTGGCCGGCAACCGCGTGATGATTGAAGTGCGGGCCGATCTCTACCGTCACATCCAGCGGCTCTCGTTGAGTTATCACAGCAAAGCGCGCACGGGCGATCTGATCAATCGGCTCACCCTTTGCCTCAACATTGCGCCGGGAACACGCGTGGCTCTGGTCGGCCCTTCAGGCCAGGCCAAACTTGCCCGTGCATCCCAACTGGCCGCTCAACCGGGGGCGCTTGGCGTTGGCGGGCTTGTTTTTGACCAAGAGCAGATTGCGCTCTATAGCTGGCCGCATGACCAGGCTTTGCCTGTGCTTACGCGGTTGAATAGGCCACGTAGACGGGCACGCCTGTTGAGCGAGCTCTGCCCAGCGCGGACGGATCTCCACCATGCCGCTCTGGTGCATCTACGCTACCGCCCTGAGCGCCGTTATGTTGGGCGGCTCGTTGGGGCCGCCGGGGGTGACGCGCTGCTCAAGCTCTATGCGGCCAATGATTATCATCTGGCGCACAGGGCCGCCGAGTCCTTCCAGAGCGAAGGGCCGCTTGCGATTGTGCAGCCATGCGGGGCGAGCGAACGCGTGCGTGGCCTCATCTTCCCGTGGCGTCCCGATGAACCACTCGATACGCTCGTGCGTGATGAACGCGACGATCTGCGCGCGGTTCGTCTTGCGGGGGCCGCGCTCGCAACCCTGCATTGCCAGCCAGCCCCCGGCTTGCCGCAGACAGCCCTGGCAACGCCCTTGGTGGCACTTGACGCGAATGCGCGCACGTTGATCGCCCTCTGTCCTGAGCTTCAGCAGCAGATCGGGCGCCTCTGCCAGGTCTTTGCCGCGCAACTGCCGCAGAGTCTGCGCCATCCGTAGTCACTGCATGGCGACTTTTATGCCGATCAGATCCTAATTGATCCCGCCAGAAGTACGGCGACGCTGCTTGACCTTGACAATGCCCACTGGGGCGATCCGGCTGCCGATCTCGGCAATTTTGCGGCGCACCTGCAGCGCCAGGTCGCCCTTGGCCGCATGCCAAGCGACCGGGCGTCCATGCTTACCGAGGTTCTTTGCGAAGGCTACGCCGAAGTTGCGCCTCCGCCGAGTCACCAGCGCATCAGCCTCTACACAGCCCTGGGCCTGCTGCGGCTTGCACCTGAACCCTTTCGTTATCGCGAACCAGACTGGCCGATGCGCATTCATGCCATCGTTGCCACGGCTGAAGCGATCCTTGCGCGTGCGTTTGTTGCCCAAACGACGCCATACCAGATCAAAGAGGATGCCTATGTCGGCTAACCCTATCGCGAACCTTGCGACCCTGACCGTGCCATACGACCTTGCGGCACATGCTGGCCTTGCCGAGCGCACGCTGCATCTACGGCGCGCCTGGCCGCGTTCGTCTGAGCATCTTTTGTTGGAGTATGAAGCCCCCGGTAGCGGCATGATCGTCCCTGGTCAATGGCATGCCCTGGCCCCATCTGCCGAGTCGCTGCCTCAGGGTATGAAGGCGGAAAATATGGTGACAATGGACTCAGGCACGACTGGGGGTCGCATCAGCTTGCATCTACACGGGGCTGATCGCCGTCTTGTTGGCTTAGCCGCGCTGGGACGACAACCGGGCGCACGCCTGTTTGTGCATCAACCCGAGCGGCGCGCCGTCGTCCGTCTCATCGAAGCAGAGCGCCCCGTCTTTGCCAGGGTCGTCAGGCCTGCCCGCACCGCGAAGCTGGCAGCCCTGGGCGAGGCTGTGGCGAACCTGCGCCCACGCCATTTTGTCACCCCGCGTCTGCTCAGCGTCGACGAAGCAAACGGCGTCATGCGCTGGCAAGCGCTGCCCGGCGTCGCCCTCCACCAACTTGCTGGCGGGGCTGCCCTTGAAGCCGGGGCGCACGCGGCAGGGCAGGCCCTGCGCGAATGGCATGCGACCCCGCCACCGACCGCCTTTCTGCTCTCGGGCTTGGCTTCGACAAGCTCAGCCAACGGCGGACGATGGGCGTTGCGAACGGACGGAGGCTGAGCCTGCCGAAGCCCCCGTTGGTATCAAGAAACGTACGTCACACACTACTTCGTCTTTTCAGACAGCCTCTCATCCCAATAGCGTGCAAAGAAGCTCACGCAAAGGCGCGAAGGGTTCGCTCACCGACGCGAAAACCTTTGCGCCTTCGCGCCTTTGCGTCAAACCAACCTTTGCGCCTTTGCGTCAAAAAAACGCCTTCTTGGCAAGGCAGTGCCGCAATCCAAAAGCTGCAATCTAAAATGTTATAACACTGCGTTCGGAATGACATGGATGGCGTTGGCTCCCCTTGGTGCGGGAACTGAACCAGCAACCCATCCCCATGCCGCGACGCTTGTGCCCCGAACCTTGGCCAACGACACCGCCACCTTCGTACGAAAAAAACGAACGCCATGTTATAACGCAGCGAGGATCGCGGCTGGTTCAAGGCGCTGCGTATAGTCAGGGTGAACAAAAGCCAGGTGAATGATACCGTCGCGCCCAATGACAAAAGTTCCCGGCATAGGCAATTGCCAACTCGTATCGCCATTGCTCTGCTCAAGATCAATCTTCATCGCGAGATAGCGTTCGCGCACGTCGTCATCGAGTTGAAAGACCAGCCCATACTGTTGCGCTACCTTGTTGCCAACATCGCTGAGCACCGGAAAAGCGAGTTCATTCTGTTCAACTGTGGTCAGCGAGCCATCGGGCAACTGGGGCGAGATAGCGACCAGCGTTGCGTGACGAGCCTGGATCTGCGGAAGTGCCCGCTGATAGGCACGGAGTTGCAGGTTGCAGTAGGGACACCAGGCCCCTCGGTAGAAAGCGAGCACTACCGGGCCTTCCGCCAGCAGCGTACTGAGCTGAACCAGTGACCCGTTGGCATCTGGGAGCAGAAAATCCGGGGCGACTGCTCCGACGCCAAGGGCATTGCGTTCGATATGCGCCTCGACCAGCTTTGCACTCACGGCCTGCGAACGCGCCAGACGCTCAGGCGCAATTGTCGCCGCTAGATCGGCTGCGTATGACGGTAGCGTCTCGTTCACCAACGCATCGGATTGATTATTCATCGCAGAGACTCCTTCTTTTATGCACTTGTGCTCTTGTTATGTTTGGGGAACGAGGCCTGCAAAGCTGGCCTCGTTCTCCAGCCGCCGAAGCCCAATATCATCGCTAGCAACGTTGCGCCGTTGCGTCAAAAAAACGCCTTCTTTGCAAGGTACTGCGCCGGAGCCTAGCCTTTAGCTTTGGGCAAAGAGCGTATTCAGCAACTCGGCGAGCGTTGGATGGGCAAAGATGGTATCGCGCAGGGCGCTGGCGGTCAAGCCCCCTTGCATTGCCAGTTGCACGGCACTCATGATTTCGCCGCCCTCGATGCCCAGCATCGTAAAGCCGAGGATCTGATCAGTCTCGGCGTCGATGACAGCCTTGACGAGGCCACGGGTTTCGGCGACCTCAATGGCGCGGGCGACGTAATTCATTGGCATCGTGGCGATTTTCACTGTGCGCCCCTGTGCCCGTGCTTCTTCTTCACCCAAACCTACCCGGCCTAACTGTGGATCAATAAAGACGGTGTAGGGCACCAGTCGTCCGCGGGTGCTTTTGTTCCCTCCTTCAAGCAGATTCGCCTTTAGGATGCGGAAGTCGTCGTAGGCAATATGGGTAAAAGCCGGCCCACCAGTAATGTCGCCGACTGCATAGATGCCAGGAACATTCGTTGCCAGGCGTTCGTCCACGATGATGTTGCCGCGCTGATTGGTGGCAATGCCTGCCGCTGCAAGATTCAATCGGTCGCTGTTGGGCGTACGGCCTACCGCAACGAGCAGGTGCGACCCCTCGATCGTCTGCTCGCCAGCGGGGCTCGCCACTGTCAAGTGAATTGTACCATCGTTACTGCGGCTCACCCGACGGGCTGTCGTGTTGAGCAAGACCTCGGCCCCATCTTCGCGTAACAGTGCGGCAACAGCGTCGGCAACAGCGCCATCCTCACGCGCCAACAGACGTGCACCGCGCTGCACAATCGTCACACGGCTGCCAAAACGACGGAACATCTGCCCAAATTCAAGGCCAATATAACCGCCCCCCAGTACAAGGAGATGCTCGGGAACCGCATCAAGCTCCATGATCGAGGTCGAGTCGAGAAACGGCACTTCGGCGAGACCAGGCAGATCAGGGGTTGATGAGCGAGCGCCGGCATTGATCACAATCGTATCGGCGGTGAATTGCCGCGTCCCACCTGCATTCAGTGTGACCGTAACTGTTTTGGGACCACTCAGCTGCGCTATCCCCATCAGCAAGGTGACGCCATCATGGTGCAACCGCTGTTCGCTACCCGTCCGCCAACTGGTGACAAGCTCGCGCTTGCGCTGGCGCACGGACTTCAGATCGACCTGGATCGCACCAGTCTGCACCCCATACTGCCCAGCGTGACGGGCGAGATACGCGATGCGGGCACTGGCAACCATTGTTTTGGTCGGCGTGCAACCCTCATTGATGCACGTACCGCCCACGTGCGACGCCTCGATCAGCGCCGTTCGGCGTCCAGCGCGGGCAAAAGCCCCCGCAAGCGGCACACCAGCCTGTCCCGCACCAATGATGATCACATCAAATTGCTCGGCCATTATCTTGTTCCTCTCAAACTCTGGGTTTGCTCCAGGGGCATACCAATGAAACTTATTTTTTCTGCCAGCGTACCCATCCCCTGGGAGCCACTATGATGTTCCGTCGCGCAACGTGTCGCTCGGTTGCTCGCAGTGTACACCCTGAGGTGTGGCAAGGACTGTGAGCGGGCCTACATACGGGGGACGGCACCGTTGCCCGGCGGTGCAGCGCTACGGCAATGCTGCCTTCGCATCGTTGATCTATCATGGAGCACGAAGGTGTCAAATGCAACCGGGCGCGTGGATAAGGTTAATAGAGTATCCGCAGATTACGCAGATGTGAAATATCCGCAGATTACGCAGATTTTCGCAGATTATGATCTGAATCGTAATCTGCGGACAGTTCAGCAGATGCGTAACATAGGGCCAACCAATGCAAAGGAGCACGATGATGGCGTTTGATGACAATCTGGCGCGACGGGTGCGGGATATGCGACGTCATTGCCCCTTTGACGTTGACAAGTGGGCGAAAGAGTTTGTAGAAAATAAGGCGCGACGGGTGCGGGATATGCAACGTCATTGCCGCCGCGAGGCTAAGGGAGGTTGGCCAAGTCATTTAAATCTTTCAGACGCCCGCTTGCTTGCTTATTCTGTTTTAAGTCGTCGAGCGCAATAATTGGCACTTCGACACCGTCAATGATTTCCAAAATGCGCTTCGCATAACACACGGAAAAATCCACCCCTGACGCACTCGTTAAGACTTCTATGCGCAGTGGTGGATTTCCCATCCGAATAATCTTATTGGCTTCCAAAAAGAGCGTTGAGGTGACATCCGGTGCCGCAAATCCGAACGCATGTAGCGCCGCCACCACCCGATTCGCATTATCAAGATGCATGGCGATCCAAATATCCATATCGCCCGTCGCCCGCGGGTAACCATGGTACCCAACCGCATAGCCACCAAGCAGTAGATACTCAACTTGATGGTCGTTCAGCAATTGTAAGAACGCTTTGAAGTCGGGCGGTAGTAATATCGTAGCCATACATCACCTGACGCATCAATTCCAGAGCAGCAATTCGGTCGAGCGGGTGCTGTTGCTGCCAATACGCTTGATCGCCCGATTCCTCAGTCAATGAGACGATCGAGAAGTGGCGCTTATCCATCCTGGTCGTCATACGAAGATCCATCCGTGATTCTCCTTGGCAGGTATCCGGTGTCTATTGTAGCACGCCGCACTCACTCCACGCAGTTCTTTATGCCCGACCGAAATAATGATGACCGGCGTCGCATCATCCGGTCCCACCGTATCATCGTGTTCAATTTTAGATTGCAGATTGCCGCGTTGATCTATCATGGAGCACGAAGGTGCCAAATGCAATCGGGCGCGTGGATAAGGTTAGTGGAGGATCCGCAGATGACGCAGATTTCCGCAGATTATGATCTGAATCGTAATCTGCGGAAATCTGCGGATAGTTCAGCATATGCCTAACATAGGGCCACCCAGGTCAAAGGAGCACGACAATGGCGTTTGATGACGATCTGGCGCGACGGGTGCGGGAGATGCTAGCGGAACAGCCTGCATTGCGTGAACGCAAGATGTTTGGTGGGTTGGCGTTTTTGCTGGCCGGCAACATGTGCTGCGCGATCCTCGGTGACGAGTTGCTGGTACGGGTTGGCCCCGAGCGCTATCCCGCGGCGCTGGCGCAACCCTATGCGCGCATCCGCTCGCTCGCCGGGCGCACGATGACCGGCGTTGTTGTCGTAGCCCCCGCAGGGCTCGCGTCGGACGAAGCCCTGCAGTCGTGGGTGATGCAGGGCGTGGCCTATGCAATGTCATTGCCACCAAAAGCCTAAATGCTCCCAGGGAGACGTTGCGGTAGGGAGGGTCTCAGGGAGACGTTGCGGTAGGGAGGGTCTCAGGGAGGGCTTGCCCTCCCTGAAAAAACTCCTTACCTCTGCAATGCTGCAAGCGCAGCTTGCAAGCATTTAGCGATAGATCCTCGTGTCAGGTCGAAAAGCTGCCCACGAGAACCAGAAATGGTTGACGGCAACCACGGGATCTAAGTGGGCACCGGCAAGGGGGCCATCAACAGCGCGCCCAAGCACATCCCAGCTACTTCCCGTTTCCTGGTCTCTCAGGCGTTCGCCGTCGAACGCAAAGGTCAGACGCTGCCCTTCAAGCACCCGGTGATACGCAGCGGCAGTGCCTACGTCACGTCCTCCCGCCACCGAGTCAGCATCCAGCGCCGAGGCCGTTCCCGCTTGCCAGAGCACAACTCCACTCTAGCTGATCAACCCCACCCTGTTTGTGGGCAAGCTTACAGAAGCCTGGTGGATCGCCCTCGCTTCTGTTGCCTCGATAGTACTTCTCAGTTTTTCCTTGTGAGGTCTCATAAACCCTCTGTAACTCGCGTCCCCGCGCCCCCGTGCCCGGGAAAGACCCTTCGCGTGCGCTCCTAAGCAACAGACGCTCCGTGCGCCATAGTAGCGCGGGCTGCCAGCCCGCAACCCCACGCTGGCTGGCAGCCCGCGCTCCCATGGGCGTCTGTTGCTCACGGCATCACTGGCCCGCGGGCCATTTCGTACTCAGGGTGACACACCGCCGGGTGAGATGGCTCCTGTTCGCCCATCCCGGCACATATAGGGCTGATTGCAACGTCATCCTGATTGTCCGCAGATTACGCAGATGCGGAAGCTATAATCTGCGTAATCTGCGTAATCTGCGGACGCTATATAGTGAAGGTGTGAATTTGGTATCATACCGGTCAAGGAGGGCCTATGCAACAGTCAGTAACACTAGGGCAAAAATTCAAGGGCGCACTGCAATTGTTTCGCCCTGAACTCCCGCTGGCGGCGGGGTTGTGTGTGGTCATTGGGCAGGTCGTTGCCCTGGGGCACCTACCTGCTCTGTCGCTTGTTGGTCTTGGTTTTGGGTGCGGCTTCTTGCTCTCAGCTTCGGCGTTGATCACCAATGACTACTTTGATCGCGAAGTTGATTGCATCAATGCGCCCCAGCGTCCGCTGCCGTCCGGTCTGCTCACCCCGTTTGAGGTGATGGCGCTTGGCCTTGCGACGGCTCTGCTGGGCCTTGGCGCAGCGTGGATTTTGGGCCCGGTGGCGTTTGGCGTAAGTGTCTTGATCTGGTTGCTTGGCTTTGCGTATAACGCCAAGTTTAAGGCGACCGGGTTGTGGGGCAATCTGATGGTTAGTACGTCAGTGGGTAGTACGTTTCTCCTTGGCGGGATCAGCGTCGGTCAGTTCTGGCATCCAGCGATCTGGTTGCTCGCGGGCATCACGTTTTGCTTTGATCTCGCCGAAGAGATCGCTGGTGATGCGATGGATGCCGAGGGCGATCAGTACCTCGGTTCACGTTCGCTGGCCCTGATCTATGGCCGCGCCACTGCGCTGCGCGTTGCGGCAGTGCTCTTCGGTGTTGTCGTGGTAGTGACCTTGCTCGTCGTTGTGCTCGGCAATCTGCTGCTCCAGCAAGTGCTGACTATCCTTGTCACGAATCTGCTGATCATCTTTTTTGTCGTCAGACTCTTGCGCAGTCAAACCCCTGCCGACGGGCGTCAGGCCATGCGCGGGCTCTATCTCAGTGGCTCGCTCGGCTTGCTCGGCTTTTTACTCGCGATGGTGTTTGTCTGAGGCCGCCTGGTGCTTTTCAGCTTCTACCGTTGCCGTGATGGTTTTCCAGAAATGCATCGACTGTAAGCGGTGCATCAGTTCAAGCGAAATGTTCGCTCCTTTGCGCCGTTGCGTCAAAAAAACCCGCCGCTGCGCCTGCTGGGCAAAAGATCGAACACCTTTGCGCCGTTGCGCCTTTGCGTCAAAAAAACCGCCGCTTCCGCTTGTCAACTGCCAAAAATCGGCTATAGTAGTGTCATGAATGTGCTTATTACCGGCATCAATGGCTTCGTTGGCAGTTATCTGGCTGAACACTTGCTCGCCCAGGGCAAGGTGCAGATCTGGGGCGTCACCCGTGCGCCCGGTCGCCTGCCGCCCTTTCTCGCTGGGCAGGTTCACGAGATCCATGCCGACCTCACTGATGCTGCGGCGACCCTTCGCGCCGTTGAACAGGCCGAGCCAGCGGTGATCTATCATCTCGCGGGGCAGCCTTTTGTGCCCGAGTCGTTCCGCGATCCTGCGGCGACCCTTCAAACCAATACGCTTGGTGCGTTGCATATCTTTCTGGCCCTGATCGCGCTCCAAGCTTCGCCCCGTGTACTGGTGGTGGGTACCAATGAAGAGTATGGCTTCATTACCCAGGCCGATCTGCCTCTGACCGAGCAGACGCCCCTGCGCCCGACCAATCCGTATGGTGTCAGCAAAGCCGCCCAGGGTTTGCTCGCCTATCAGTATCATCTGAGCCATGGCCTCGATACGATCAGGTTGCGTCCTTTTACGCATATTGGCCCGCGCCAGAACGAGCGTTTTGTCACTGCCGCCTTTGCGCGCCAGATCGCCCGCATTGAGCGCGGCCTTCAACCTCCCACGCTCCAGGTAGGCAATCTCAGTGCCCGCCGTGATTTCACTGATGTCCGTGACGTCGTTCGTGCGTATGCACTCGCTGCTGAAAAGGGTGAAGCCGGGGCGGTTTACAATGTAGGTTCAGGTCAGGCCGTCATGATCCACGACCTGCTTGATATGTTGCTCGACGCCAGTGGCCTTGCCATCGAAGTGTGCCAAAATCCCGCGTTAATGCGCCCGATCGATATTCCTCTGGTGGTTGGTGATGCCTCCCGTTTGCAAGAGGCTACGGGTTGGCACCCTCAGATCCCTTTGCGCCAGACGCTCGGTGATATTCTTGACTTCTGGCGTGCTCAGGTCGTGGCGTCATTATGATGCATGTGTACCCTCAGCTATGCCTCAAAAATGTGAACCGTCGGAGGAATGTCTTCTTCGCCTCGTTCTATTTTTATGTAAGTCGGTTCTCTCAGACAACATCAGTCTGCAATGACGCTAAGGAGCACGTATGAAAGCCGTCATCCTCGTTGGTGGTCTTGGCACTCGTCTGCGACCCTTGACCTGCAATACGCCTAAACCGATGATACCTCTCGTGAATCAGCCCTTTATCGAGTGGATGCTCTTGCGTCTGCGTGACCAGGGCATTTCTGAAGTCGTTCTGGCCGTGCAGTATCTGGCCGAACGCTTTCGGCATGCCTTTGGTGATGGCTCGCGTCTTGAGATGAAACTGCATATTGTGGAAGAGCCCGAACCCCGTGGCACGGCAGGGGCTGTGAAAAATGTTGAACATCTGCTCGATGGGCCAACCTTTATCTTCAATGGCGATGTGATGACCGATCTTGATCTGCGGGCGATGCTCGCCTACCATCAAGAAAAGCAGAGCAAAGTGACGATTGCCCTGACGCCAGTGGAAGATCCGACCCAGTTTGGCCTGGTTGAGACCGAGCGTGATGATCGGGTCAAGCGCTTTCTCGAGAAGCCGCGGGTTGAGGATATTACCACCAATCTGATCAATGCCGGTACGTATGTGATCGATCCCGAGGTGCTGCGCTATGTGCCACCCGATCAGTTCTATATGTTTGAGCGTGGCCTCTTCCCCGTCATCATGCAGATCGGCGATCCTATGTATGGCTATTCAACCCGCGCCTACTGGACGGATATTGGCAAACCGCAGACCTATATTGATGTTCACCATGATATTCTCATTGGCAAAGTCAAGTATGATTTTCGTGGCGAACAGATTGCCGATCGTATCTGGGTCGAAGGTGACGCAACGATTCACCCGTCCGCGCAGATGGTTGGCCCGGTGGTCATCGGCAATGGCACGGTGATCGGGCGCGGCGCACGCATTATTGGCCCGACCGTCATCGGGCCTGGCTGCCAACTGGGCATGGATGTCTCGCTCGAAGGGGCGATTCTGTGGGAGAAAAACATCGTCGAAGAGGGGGTCACGATTCGCAATAGTGTGCTGGGGGCCAATAATACCATTGGGGCCAAAACCTATCTCACCGATGGGGCTATCATCGGTGACGATTGCTCGTTTGGGGCCGAAAATCGCCTCGAGCGCGGTATTCGCATCTGGCCTGGTACCATCCTTGGCGATAAAGCGATCTCTTTTTAATTCTAAACATGTTCTAACGCAAAGACGCAAAGACGCAGAGCGCATAAAGTAAAAATACTTCTTGCTCCCCTCTGCGTCTCTGCGCCTCTGCGTTAAACCCCCCGCGCCTCTGCGTTAAAAAAACGCGCCTCTGCCCACACGCTAGCGCTTGCCAATCGTGCGCTCGATCTTCTCACTCAACCGGCGATCAGCCTCCGAGAGGCTTGGTGCCTCGGCGACCGAGGTCTTTCGTGCAGCCTGATGCTCAAGCCCATTGCGGATAAGCTGCACGACAATGAACAGGATCGTGCTCGCGACCAGGCCCAAGACAAACCAAGGCAACCCGCGTACCAGAAAATCAGCCGGGGCCGAGTCCGCAATCAGTTGGGTTGCGCTGACACCCCAGATCTGTTCGGCATAACGCAGCAGGTAGGCAAGCAGCAACCCACCATTCACAACGCCCAGTACGACCCCAAAGACACGGCTGAAGAGACTTAGTGATTGCACCCGTGTTCGCTTGGGACGGAGCAAACTGCTGCCTCCATAGCCAATCACCCCCGTAATGGTGAGAAACCCCAGCGTAATCAGCAAAAAGAGGGGCCATTCAGTCTGGGTGGCTTGAAAGGTTGCACTAAACCATTCGCCGAGCCGTATATGCCATAGGTCAAAGACGATCGCGGCCAGCAATGTCCCCGCCAGGGTGGGCATCGTTCGCCGGATTCCCTGCAACCCACCAACTATCCCGGTTATAGCCAGTAACACCAGAACCGTTATGCTCAGAGCCATGGGGTGCTCCTTACCCGATAATTACTACCAATTATAGCATATTTTTTACTCTGGAGACAAACACACACGTGTTTGTTTCCAGGGGCCGCAGGCCCTCAAAGCGCTTACCAGCGGCTTCACTTCATTCGTATGGGAACCCTGCCCGGCGTGCGGACAGGGTTCCCATACGAAAAACCAAAACTCCCTGATCTCAGCCCATAAAGCATGCTATAATAGCCCCTATGCCTGATCCCTCACTGATTGTCAAAGTAGACAGCTACAAAAAGAGTGGCATCAGTTGGATGAAAGGCACTGAATAACCGCGAATGGGAAGGAGGCTCTCTCCATGGTGCGTATTGCGATCAATGGCTTCGGCCGGATCGGTCGGCAGAGCTTCAAAGCAATGCTGGAAAATCATCCCGATGAGTTCGAGATCGTCGCGATCAATGATTTGACCGACAACGAGACCCTTGCACATCTGCTTCGTTACGACTCGACCTATGGCCCGTTTGATGGCGAGGTGACAGTGACCGAAGATCAGCTCATCGTGGAGTATGACGATACTCGCTATGAGATTGCAACGCTCGCTGAGCGTGACCCCGCTGCCCTCCCTTGGGGCAAGATGGGTGTCGATATTGTCATCGAGTCGACCGGGCGCTTTACCGAGGCCGAAAAGGCCAAAGCCCACCTCGCAGCAGGGGCCAAAAAGGTGATTATCACCGCGCCTGCCAAGGGTGAGGATATTACGATCTGCCTGGGCGTCAATGAAACCTCATACGACCACGACAATCATCATATCATTTCGAATGCTTCTTGTACGACCAACTGTCTCGCCCCGGTGGCCAAGGTGCTCAATGATCGGTTTGGTATTCAGCGTGGTTTGATGACCACGATCCATGCCTATACGATGGATCAGAACCTGCAGGATAATGTCCATAAGGATCTGCGCCGTGCCCGTGCCGCCGCTGTCAATATGGTGCCCACCACGACCGGTGCCGCCAAGGCTGTTGCGCTGGTCATCCCCGAGCTCAAGGGCAAGTTCCACGGCTATGCGATCCGTGTGCCTACGGCTACCGTTTCGGTGGTTGACTTTGCCGTGATGCTTAATCGCCCGACGAGCGTTGAAGAGATCAATGCTGCCTTCCGTGAGGCCGCCGAGAGCGAAGAGCTCGAAGGCATTCTTGGCGTCAGCGATCAAGAGCTTGTCAGTAGCGACTTTATCGGTACGACCTTCAGTACCGTCGTTGACTTGCCCCTTACCCATAACATGGGCGATGATTTCTTCAAGGTCATCTGCTGGTATGATAACGAGTGGGGCTACTCGGTGCGCATTGCCAACCTCACGGCCTATATTGCCGATCACTTCGCCTAAACTAGCTCTGTCGGTACAACAAAAAACTGCCAGCAAGGCTGGCAGTTTTTGTTGTTCAAGGCAGTAGTGTCCAGCGGTAAAATGATGGTTGCCCAGTCAGTTCATTCGGCATGAGCGATGACTCTAATAGGTTGACTTCGGCGTGACAGTGTGGACAGTACTTGAGATGCTGTCTGATGGCACTTGCTTCTTCCGGGTCAAGTAATCCCTGACAGTAGTCAACAAGCATCTCGGTTGAAGGGCACTCGAGTCGGTAGAGCCGCTGGCGTAAGAGGGTTTGCATCCTGCGCAAGCGTGTGACCCACTGGCTACAGTGCGGACATGTGCGTACGTGGGCGAGCGTCTCTTCGTCTGCTTCCCCGTCAGCTACCGCAAGCAGGGCGATGCCACTCAGTGCTGGCGAGTCGATGCAGCCTTCGTTCCCATACTCCTCAATGCTCATACCTCTGCGCTCCTGGCATTCATGGCCGGTCTTGCCATCTGTCCCGCATGGTATGAAACGTAACTTGAACCTGGATTTTACCGATTTTCACTCGCTGATGAGTTGACGTAGTTGCTGGTTGCGACTCAAGCGCCCTAACACATTGCGCTTGACGTTGTAGACGTCGTTGACCGAGTTGAAGAGTTCGCGGTGTTGCCCATAGAGTGCTCGTGGGGTAAGACCAAGCACGAACGAGCTATAGATAACAATGCGTTCGACGTCGCTCTGCAGTTGCTCGTCGATGAAACGCCAGAATTCCTGCCGGTCAACGCGATTGACGGCCTCTTCATCAGGCGACGTCAGGCTTTCATGATGGTAGATCAGAGTCTCTTCGGGTAGCATCTCTGACCAGGATTGAGCGCGTACGCTATCAATCACGACGCTCGTTGCACAGAGTTGCAGGTATTGCAGCAGGGCAGCCAGGGTGGGAAATGAGGGGAAGCGCTCGGGCCCAATCGCCCGCCAGAATTTGGTAAAGGCACCGACGACAAAATACTCGCTGCTCTCGCCACTGCTGACGAAGGCTCCACTCCGTCGAATCCACCCTTCAACAAGGACGCTATAGTGGTGATACAGCTGTGCCCAGGCTTGTTCGTCACGCTCAACTAGCGCCCGCCGGAAGAGCTCGTAGCTGTACCATGTATTGTGGGCTTGACCCCGATAGAAACGCTCGCTTTCGATTGCACAGCAGCGTACCAGCGTTATCAAGTCCATCTCGGCCAGCAGGGTTGCATCGACCACCGACGGGGTGTTGTGCGGGTGACGCTGCTTTGATGGGGTGGGTGGGTGGATGGCACCAGTCTGTGGGTGAGCGCACCTCTCGATCGTCTGCGTAATCATGATCTCCTCAACTCTTGCGCTGTGGCTGGCAGTAACCGCAGGTCCTTGCCAGCTCCATCGGCTCTATGCAAGGGGTGCCTATAGTGGCACCACTGTCGTTCTGCTTCCGATTCTAGAGGCTTGCAGAAAGGCTGAGAAGATCGTGCGATGATCAAATGATGACAAACGCGCCCAACACGGTATTGTGTCAGACACGTCTCATTGTTCTGTCATTCAGTGGCCTGGAACGTACGTTACACCCTAATCAGGGTGGTCTCGGTGAGGCGCAAAGCCAGCTTTGCTAGCTGTGGGTCGCGCCCGCCTGGCAGGGCGATTGCATCTTCCGTGTATGCATCCCGCCAGGGCACCCGCAAGGGGTGCCTGTACACCGAGCCCCGCCCCCGGCCCTGTAGGGGCACCCCTCTCAAAGGGTTTCACCTGCTCGGTCACGGGCGTTCCCGTGCGGTTCACCGCCGTGGGCAAACCTGCCAAGTGTGCGCCAGGATACCGCTCCGTCAAACCTTGTGTGAAACGCCGCGCCCCGATTCGCGCAGGCGGGGCAACGAAAGTCCCTTGAGGTTGCACCAGACCGCC
>NZ_RYFF01000058.1 GCF_004138165.1 Candidatus Chloroploca sp. Khr17 | reverse complement strand
GATCGCCACCTTTGGTGATGAGGGCGGCGGCGAGTCGCGTGGCGGGGATGATTGAGCCGCCAGCGCGGTGGGCAAGCAGCGGCTCCCCATTGGCGTAGCGAGGCTTCCCGGCCTGAGCTGCGCCTATAGTTGCGCCTGTTACTGCACAAGCGTCATCAGCCTGACCGTCTCGCCGGGGGTGAGACAGGGCACCGTGCGCATATCATGGTGGTGTTGCACCGTCACAATCATGTTCCCAATCTGGAGATCGTTGAGACAGTGTGAGATGCCATCCTGGTCAGGCTCACCGTTGCGATCATTGAGCACCAGCGCCTCGCTCGCGCCAACTGGCAACTGCCCTGCATACAGGCTCGCTCGCAGCGGTATTGATCAGCGCACCCTCCGCGACGACCTCGCGGCAGATTCGGGCAAAGAGAGCTGACGGCCACGAGCGCGTCTGAGTCTGCATCCCCACGTAGCCAAGATGCATCGTGGCCGCCAACGCGACCGCGCCGTCGCCGCGGGCCAGGCGCTCCTGAGCCAAGGCCACCTCCAGCGGGTTGGCACCGTGCCCGCCATACTCCTCAGGCACGGCTTTTTGTGTTTTTGTCAAGTGAAAAGTGGCTCTCCCGCACTTTCCGTGCAGGAGGCGTCGCTTCGGAAGCGCGAGCAAGTACGCGGCGGCAGCGTGCCATAGACCTGACCTTTGCGCAGCGCGAAGTCGTCGATGCCCAGGCAGCGCGGGGATGATCCCGACTTTGCCGAAAGTGGTTTGAAAACAGCGAGTGTGATAGAGAGCGACTTGTTGTATCCGGTTTCGTATGATGCAATTGCCCTGGGTACAACCCTTTCGGATCTTGCAACAAGAGCCAGGCTATAGTAGAATAAGCCCAACGCGGGCGTAGCTCAGTGGTAGAGCATCTGCCTTCCAAGCAGATGGTCGCGCGTTCGAGTCGCGTCGCCCGCTCCACATCAGAACGCGGTACAGCTTCAGCGCTGTACCGCGTTCCTTGTTTCTGGGAGCAGTTGTGGGGGCACTATGGCTTGCGCAGTTTTACAGATGCCTTTGCATCGTAGTTTCTCAAATCTCCGACTCCTCCCAATCCAAGAGAACTTTCTTGAGCACCTCCGGTTTTATTAGCCGGGATGTTCCTTTGCTTTTTGTCCCAATATAATCCACGCGTTTTGCATGTTCATTTGAACAAGGGGCTTGACGTGTCCACACGTACCATATCGTACCTCCATTTATATGCAGTACAAGCAGATCATGACCCACGCTGGCATGCTGCACTACCACGGTGTCGGGGGAACATCCTCGCAACACTATCAGCCCGAGCGCGATCTTTGGGAGGTGCGGTTCTAAACGGAGGTACGGATGCCGTCCGTATATTCCCCACAAAATGCAATCGCCGCTGATCCGTTGCAACAACCGGAGCGATCAGCGTGAACACCCGCATTGCACAAAAAGGATCCCATAGAATGGGATCCTTTTTGACCTTGACCTTGTCCACCGGAACAGCGCTTCCTTGCTTATTCCGGGTCTGGTGCGCTTAAAAGCTCGTCACGTATGGCGTCAAGACGCTCGCTTTTCCCCAGAAGGTATTCTTTTCGTGCACGTCGGACACGTTCGATGAAGAGCGGATGCGCTTCAAGCTGATAATCGAACAGATCATCCGCTTCTGTCAGGCCACGGAGCACACCGAGCGGCTTGCCGTCTTTGAGAATAATCACATCCTCTTCTGCGGCAAGCTCAAGATAATGCGCCGTCGCGTGCTGTAAATCGGTCACACTGATCGTTTTCATGATGCGCTATCCTCCTCGTCTTCGCCTTCTGGCGGTCGTGCGCTTTCAGGAGCGACAAAGCCTTCACGCGCAAGCCATGCAGCGGCGAATGCTTTGTGAATGACGGCGATAATCACAACATCCTGCTCAATAACATCGTAAAAGACGCGAATCTCATCAACTCTCAGGCGGAGTGCCGGCTTTAGCCGACTAAAGCCGGCACTCCTGTTTACAATCCAAACAGGACTGCTATATCGAGCGCATTGAGCACTTTTCGCCGGTCAACCACGCGGAAGGCTTGGATGTCGCGCTTGGCATCGCTGGAAAGTCGAATATCAAATGGCATCAGGGTATCCTACGGACAGCGCTGCATAACTTTCGGTATGCTACTCACCATATTGTAGTATACCGAGAGCGTGTTTATTCGTGCGAGGGCTGTTCCGCCAGGGCTGATGCAAAGACATTCTGATCGTCCGCAGATTTCGCAGATTACAGCTTCCGCATCTGCGAAATCTGCGGACGCTATCTAACCCTCCTGGGACTTTGCATCAACCCTGGTACACACCCACGTGTTATGCTGTGGAAGGTGCTAGATCGGGTATACTGTTAACAAACTAACGTAACATAATGGAGCTATTCCTGTGAGCCAAAAGAAGCCGACCTATCTGGAAGCCCTGACGCAGCGTGTGTTGATTTTTGATGGTGCGATGGGCACTAGTATTGATACCTACGATTTGACCGTTGAAGATTATGGTGGCGAGCAAACCTTTGGCAATCGGGATTATCTGGTGATGACCCGCCCCGATGTCATTGGGGCGATCCATGCGTCGTTCCTTGAGGCCGGGGCCGATGTGCTCGAGACCTGTACCTTCCAGTCGACCCGTCTGCGCCTTGAGGAGTGGGGGCTTGGTGAGCAGACCATCGAGCTCAATCGGGCCGCTGCGGCCCTCGCTCGTTCGGTGGCCGACCGCTTCGAGGCCGCCGATGGTCGCCCTCGTTATGTCGCCGGTTCGATGGGGCCGACCGGTAAACTCCCCTCTTCGGATGATCCGGCGCTCTCGGATATTACCTTTGATGAACTCAGCGCGATCTTCTATGAGCAGGCCATTGGGTTGATCCAGGGTGGCGTCGATCTCTTGCTGGTCGAGACGAGTGTGGATATTCTCGAGGTCAAGGCGGCCCTCGATGGCATTCGTCGCGCCAAGGCCGCGTTGCAACGCCCCGATGTCGCCGTCCAGTCCCAGGTCTTCCTCGATCTCTCTGGGCGCATGTTGCTCGGCACTGATGTGCCCGCCCTGATTGCCACGCTGGAAGCGATGCCGACTGATGTGATCGGGCTCAATTGCTCGACTGGCCCCGAGCATATGCGTGCGGCTATTCAGTATATGACCGCGCACTCACGCAAGCCGATCTCGTGCATTCCCAATGCCGGTCTTCCCATGGAGGTTGATGGGCAGACGGTTTACCCGATGACGCCAGAACCCTTTGCGCGCATTCTCGGTGAGTTTGTTGATGAGTATGGCGTGGCGGTCATCGGTGGCTGTTGTGGCTCGACCCCTGCCCATATCGCAGCCCTGCGGGCGCAGATTGGCTATAATCGAGTCCCAACGCTGCGTGAGATCGAGTATATCCCGAGTGTTTCGTCGGGTATTCGTGCCGCTGCGCTCAAGCAGGATGGCACGCTGACGATGATTGGCGAGCGCGTCAATACGCTTGGCTCGCGCAAGGTCAAGCGCCTGCTCATCAATGATGACTATGATGGCGTGCTTGAGGTCGCCCGCGAACAGGTTGATAGCGGCTCGCATATGCTCGATGTCTGTGTCGCGATGACCGAGCGTCCCGATGAGCGCGAACAGATGGTGACGCTGCTCAAAAAGCTGACGATGAATGTCGAATTGCCGCTCGTCATTGATACGACCGAGCCCGATGTGCTCGAGGCTGCGCTGGCGATGTATCCCGGTCGCGCGATCGTCAATTCGGTGTCGCTCGAAGGCGGGCGCGGCCAAAAGTTTGATCAGGTGATGCCGCTCGTTGCCCGTTTCGGGGCCGCGACGGTCGCAATGACGATTGACGAAGAGGGCATGACCCATTCCCGCGAACGCAAGCTCGCCGTGGCCCAACGCCTGGCCCAACTTGCCCACGATGAGTATGGCGTGCCCGCCGAAGCCCTGATCTTTGACGTGCTGACCTTCCCCATTACCACTGGTCAGGAAGAGTTGCGCAATGCAGCGGTCGAAACGCTTGAGGGCATTCGGCTCGTCAAGAGCCACATTCCCGGCTGCTTTACGACCCTTGGCGTGAGCAACCTCAGCTTTGGCGTGGCTGTGCATGCCCGCGCTGCGCTCAATTCGGTCTTCCTCTATCACGCGGTCGCGGCTGGCCTCGATACGGCGATCATCAATCCGGCCCACGTCACTGCGTATGCCCAGATCCCCCCCGAGGAACGTGAACTCTGCGAGGATCTGATCTTTAATCGGCGCGAGGATGCGCTGGCACGCTTTATTAACTATTTCGAGCAGCATGGCAAAACGAACGAGCAGGAGCGTACTGATCCGACGGCCGACATGCACGTCGATCAGCGCCTGCACTGGAAGATCCTCAATCGCAAGAAGGAGGGCATCGAGGCCGATATTGATGAGGCGGTTGAACTGCGCCTCCAGGTTCACGGGCTGAGCCTCAGCGATCCGCAGGTGCGCCTGAAGAATGCCGAGGGTGCGTCGGCCCAGGGCGTCGAGGCTGTGGCAGTGCTCAATAATGTGCTGCTGCCAGCAATGAAAGAGGTCGGCGATCTCTTTGGCTCGGGGCAACTGATTCTGCCGTTTGTGTTGCAAAGCGCTGAAGTGATGAAGAAGTCGGTCGCCCGCCTCGAACAGTACCTCGATAAACTCGAAGGTTCAACCAAGGGCAAGGTGGTGCTCGCGACGGTTTATGGCGATGTCCACGATATCGGCAAGAATCTCGTCAATACGATTTTGTCCAATAATGGCTATACCGTCTATGATCTGGGCAAGCAGGTGCCAATCAATACGATTATCGAGAAGGCGCTTGAGGTCGGGGCCGATGCGATCGGGCTCTCGGCCCTGCTCGTCAGTACCAGCAAGCAGATGCCCCTTTGCGTGCAAGAATTGCACAAGCGCGGGCTCAGTTTTCCGGTGCTGGTTGGGGGCGCGGCGATCAATAAACAGTATGGTCAACGGATCTCTTTTGTTGGTGAAGAAGAGCCGTATGATGCCGGGGTTTTCTATTGCAAAGATGCTTTCGAGGGGCTCGAGACGATGGATCGCCTGAGCGATCCGGCCCAACGCGACAACTTTGTGCAGGCGACGCTCGCCGCCGCTGCCGGGGTGCTCCAGCAGCGCCAGACCGGACGGGTCGCGCTCGATGCGATCGGCAAGGCGAGCATGACCAGTGCCGACGTGCGCTCGGCGGTGCGTACCGATATCACCGTGCCCGTACCGCCCTTCTGGGGGGCCAAGGCGACGAACCGCATTCGCCTCGATGATGTCGTCGCCTGCCTCGACCGCAACGCGCTCTATCGGCTGCAATGGGGTGCCAAGAATGCCAAAGGTGCCGAGTGGGAACAACTCAAGACCGAGTTTGACCAGAAGGTTCGCGAGCTCATCCGTGAGGCCACCCGCGACGGCTGGCTTGAACCACAGGTCGCCTACGGCTACTTCCCCGTGCAATCTGCGGGGCACGACCTGATCGTCTATGACCCAAGCGACCGCGCCCGTGAATTGACGCGCTTTACCTTCCCACGCCAACCCGCCCGCGAACGGCTCTGCCTCAGCGACTATTTCAAGAGCGTCGCCAGCGGCGACTACGATGTCGCCGCGTTCCAACTCGTGACGATGGGCCGCAAAGTGGACGACCTGACCGAGGCGTTGCAGCATCAGGGCGATTACAGCCGCAGCTACTACATCCACGGGCTCGCCGTTTCGCTCGCCGAAGCGCTGGCCGAACACACCAATCGCCTGATCCGGCAGAGCCTCGGACTGGGCGAAGACCGGGGCAAACGCTACTCGTGGGGCTATCCCGCCTGCCCCGATCTCGCCGAGCACACCAAGCTCTTCCAGATCCTGCCCGCCGACCAGATCGGGTTGAACCTGACCGACGCCTTCCAACTGGTTCCCGAACAATCGACGGCTGCGATTGTCATCCACCATCCTGAAGCGAAATACTTCAGCATCGGCAGCGCCCTCGAGCGCGCCGAAGAGGATGTCACTGAACAAGCGTAGGGGCTTCGCTCCGCCCCGGACGCATCCCAAAGCCACGCGGCCGTGGGCGGGGTCAAGCCCCCGCCCCGGGCGCATCCCAAAGCCGTTCCACCGTCACGGGCGCGTCCTGATGCCCGGGGAAGGCGGATCCAAGTGGCGGGCACTTTCGTGGTGCTGTGTCCCTCCTTCTATGCCCTACAGATACTTCTCGGCGCGGGCCACCCGAACTTCGCTCAGGTAGGCGACCACCGAATAAGTGTCGAAGTAGTGCGCTTGCAGATGATCCATGATAAGATCGGCCACCGCAGGCATCGCAAGGACCTCGATCCGCACCTGGTGGCCCGCCCAGAAGTTGGCGCTCACGCCGCTCGTCCCCTGCCCGGTGACCTCGCCAACAGTGTAACCACGCGCCCCCAACTGGGCGAGTTCGCCCAACAGGCGCTCGCGGAGCACCCCCTCCGCAATGATCGTCACCAGCGTAATCGTGGCGAGTTGGCTCATATAGCGCTCCTTTTCTGCTCAATAGATTAGCTTGAAGATGGCCTTATCCCACGTACGAACATTGCACACGATAAGGCCCAGCACAGCAGACCAAAACCTAAAACCACCTTAGCTCCCGCTGGGAAGTACCGGGCATGCTACAAGCCCAGAACACATCCATTGGGTGTACGCATAGAGCAAGGGTAGGCCAATGATCAGGTTGAAGGGCAGCGTAATCCCGAGCGATGAGGTGAGATAAATGCTCGGGTTGGCCTGTGGAAACGTGGCCCGGACTGCCGCAGGCGCATCAATGTACGAGGCACTGGCCGCGATCGCTGCCAGAATAAAGCTACCACCCACCGACAGGCCCGCCAGTGCGCCAAGCGTTCCACCCAAGATACCCATCACGATGGGCATGAGCGTGCCGAAGGCGACCATACGCGGGCCAACCTGGGCAAACGAGCGCAATTGGCGCACCGCGACCTCCAGTGGCGATTAGTTTACGACAATAGTAGCACGAAAAAATTGTCGTATCAACCACCTAAACGGAGAGCCTCACCTACCCCAGGATCCTCCCCCAGGCAGGCGGTTCCTGGGGCAGGGCGCTGCCGGTGCATAACTTCCGTGTATGCACCCCGCCAGGGCACCCGCAAGGGGTGCCCCTACACCGGATCCGGCCCCCGGCCTGGAGGGGCACCGCCAAGAACGGAGCCAACGCGGTCCAGGAAGTCGATCCTGCCCCCGGCCTGGAGGGGCCTGGAGGGGCACCCCTTACGGGTGCCCTGAGAGAGCGTCTTTTTCGGCCTGGAGGGGCCTGGAGGGGCACCCCTTACGGGTGCCCTGAGAGAGCGTCTTTTTGTATCTGGTTTCGTATGATGCAAGCGCCCTGGTAGGTGGAGCGATAGAGTTGACGCCGTACGTATCAATCGGCTACAATAGCTTCTGATCTTCGTGTATGGATTCTGGTTCTTTCACCTGATGGTTACTGGCTGTTATGCAGAAGCTTACCTCTGCTCAGATCCGTGAACGCTATCTGAGCTTTTTTGCCCGTCACGACCATACGATTGTGCCCAGTTCGTCGCTAGTCGTTGCCGATGATCCGACGCTGCTTTTTGCAAATTCGGGCATGGTGCAGTTCAAGGATCTCTTTCTTGGGCTTGAACAGCGCCCCTATCGCCGGGCGGTGACAGCGCAGAAGTGTCTGCGCGTTTCGGGGAAACATAATGACCTCGAAGAGGTCGGGCCCTCACCACGCCATCAGACCTTTTTTGAGATGTTGGGCAATTTTTCGTTTGGCGATTATTTCAAGGCCGAGGCGATTGCCATGGCCTGGAAGTTGCTGACTGAAGAGTTTGCCCTGCCCGTTGAGCGCCTCTGGTTTACGGTCTTTGAGGGCGATGACCAGGTGCCCCCCGATGAAGAGGCGGCGCGGCTCTGGATTGCCCAGGGGGCCGATCCGAGCCGTGTGCTGCGCTTTGGGCGGAGTGATAATTTCTGGGTGATGGGCGATACTGGTCCCTGTGGCCCCTGTTCCGAGATTACGATGTATATCGGTGATGATCTGAGCAAGATGCGCGCCGAGGGCGTCAATTCGGACGATCCCGATTATGTCGAAATCTGGAATAACGTCTTTATGCAGTACGACCGTGCGACGATGCAGCCCCTGCCCCGCCCTTCGGTTGATACCGGGATGGGCCTCGAACGCATGGCGATGGTGCTGCAAGGCGTGCATTCCAATTATGAGACTGATGTGTTTCTGCCGATCATTGCGCAAATTATGGCTTCGCTCGGCAGCGATGAGGCCCACTATCAAGCCCATTTTGCGCCCTATCGGGCGATCGCTGACCATGCGCGTGCGGTGGCCTTTCTCATTGCCGATGGGGTGTTGCCCGGCAATGCGGGCCGTTCGTATGTGCTGCGCCGGATTTTGCGCCGGGCCGCCTATCAGGGTCGCAGCATTGGCTTCGAGCGCCCCTTCCTCGCCGAGGTGATTGAGGTGGTCATTGCCCAGATGGGCAAGGCCTACCCCGACCTCCAGACGCGCCGCCAGTTTATCCTCGAGTCGGCTGATGCCGAAGAGCGTCAGTTCTTGCGGACGCTGACGAGTGGCCTGTCACGCCTCGAGACGGTGATTGATCAGGTGCGCACGTCGGGTGGCACGGCGATGCCAGGGGTTGATGCGTTTTTGCTCAAAGATACGTATGGCTTTCCCCTTGATTTGACCGAGAAGATCGCTGTTGCCGCGGGGCTCACGGTTGATGAGGCTGGCTATGCTGCGGCAATGAAAGAGCAGCGCGAGCGCTCGCGGGCGGCAGCGAAGTTTGCCCGCGGCGGCGATGCCGAGCTCTGGGCGGATCGGGCGCTGCCCGCGACGCGGTTTGTCGGCTACGAGCAACTCGCTGCCGAGGCGCAGATCCTTGCCTTGATTAGCGAGGGTGATGCCGTTGCGCACGTTGCGCTGGGCAACTCGGTGCAACTGGTGCTCGATCAGACGCCTTTTTATGCCGAGAGCGGCGGCCAGGTTGCCGATACCGGGACGCTGACGACGCCTACTGGGATCGTGCAGATCGAAGATACCCAGCGCCCCGCCCCCGGGCTGATTGTCCATTACGGCAAGGTGACCGCCGGCCATCTTGAGCTCGGGCAAACGTCTGTGGCCGCCGTTGATGCTTCGCGCCGGGCCGATATTCAGCGCAACCACACGGCGACCCATTTGCTGCATCGTGCGTTGCGTGATGTGGTGGGCGAGCATGCCGCCCAGGCTGGTTCACTGGTTGCCCCTGAGCGTCTGCGTTTCGATTTTACCCATAATCGCGCCGTCGAGCCGACCCAACTGCGCGACATCGAGGCGCGCATCAATGCCTGGGTTCGCGCCGATGGCTGGGTTGGCTGGGAAGAGACGACCTATCAGGCGGCGCTTGACCAGGGGGCGATTGCGCTCTTTGGTGAGAAATATGGCGAGACGGTGCGCATGGTAACGATCGAGCGCGGCGATGGCATGATCGATCTGATTGCCTCGACCGATAGCCGTGAGTTGTGCGGTGGTACCCATGTGCGCAGTACTGGCGAGCTTGGGTATGTGCGGTTGCTTGGCGAAAGCAGCATTGGCAGTGGTTTGCGCCGGATCGAGGCCGTCACTGGCCGTGCCGCCGAAGAGTGGGTTGAACAGCAGACCCAGCTGCTCCGCGATCTCGCCACCCGCCTCGGCGTGGCTCCGACGGCCTTGCCCGAGCGCCTCGATCAGCTGCTGAACGAGCATCGCCGCCAACAGCAGGTGCTCAATGTGCTGCGGGCAAAACTGACCAGTTCTTCCCTCGAAGGGTTGCTAGTGCAGGTGCGCCACGATGAGGGCGTGCCCACCCTGGTGGCCCATGTCGAGGCCGAGGATATTCCGCAACTCCGCACGATGGGCGACTGGCTGCGGAGCAAGATCGGTTCGGCGATTATTGTGCTTGGAACCGTGATTGATCAGAAGCCGTTGTTTCTTGCAATGGTAACACCTGATCTTGTGGCGCAGGGGTACCACGCGGGCAAGCTCGTCAAGGCGCTTGCTACGGTGGTTGGTGGTGGTGGCGGTGGACGTCCCGAAATGGCCCAGGCAGGCGGCAAAGATCCTGAACGCCTGTCTGACGCACTTCACCAGGTGCCCACGCTGGTTGCAGCCCAGCGTAAGGGGTAAGGGGTTGGGTTATGTTGCTTGATATGCGTGAAACCCCGCTGATCCTGGTGTTGCCTGATGAGCCAGTGGCGCTGCTCTATGCGCGCATTCGGCAAACAGGCGCACCCCGGTTGCAGTTGCTGGTGCCCGAAAGTGGCACCGCCCTGCATGCTGACCCTGAACTAGCCCACCTCGCTCGACTGGCGGCTGATGATGGCCTCAGTCTGATGGTGATTAGCTCTGATGCTGCGCTGCTCGCGGCAGCGCGTGCCGCTGGGTTTGAAACGATTGCGGTGCAAGGGGCCAGTGTGCTGGCTCATCCATCGTCGGGTACCGCTCAAGCGCCACCCGCTCTGGCACCAAGCCCAGAGCAAGGGGCGGGCCTTGCTCCTCCCCCGACAGAACCTGCTGCGCCGCACCGGATCACCGATGAAGCGCCAGCGAACCAGGTACGGGATGAGGATGCCGATTTTCTGGCGGCCCTCGATGACCTTGATCTGCTGCAGCCCAAACCAGGCGGTACGCTCGGGGCGGTTGATGAGGTTGATGAGGTTGATGAAGTGGCCGCCGCCACCGCGAGTCTCAAGGCAGCGCTAACCGGTATTCCCTTGCCGCAGAGCGTTGTGAATGAGCTTCCTCCGGCTGAGCCGGTGCGCGATCTGCCGCCTCCTCGCGTTGACCCCACCATCCCGCCGTCTCGCTCGGTGCCTCCACCCCCGCCTCCGCCAAGCCGCCTTGGGCCACCGACACGTTCTAGGGCGACCTATGCCGCATATGCTGAAACCGCACCACCACGCCCTACATCCAATGCCGTGCCACCAGTACCGATCACTGCCCCGCCCTCACGGAAGGCGCGTTCCTGGCCAGTCATTGCGCTGACAACGCTGCTGCTGGCATTGCTGCTGCTGATCGCTAGTGTCTTGTTGCTCGGCAGCCGCGTGACGGTAGCGGTTTCACCGCCGCTTGTGTCTGAAACAACCGAGCCGATTGTTGGCTTGCCGGTACCGCTGGTCTTGCCGGGCAGTGGGGCAGCTACGGCGATTGAGGCCGAGGCTTTGCGCAGCGATGTGGCCTTCAATGTGAGCAATCAGGTCACGGAAGGCACCATGACGCCGTCGGGGACGGCAGGCGGCATGTTGACCATCTTCAATTCCAATAACCAGGCGATCCTCTTGCCAGCGGGCACCGAATTTGTTGCCGTCAGAGGCGATGGGCAGGATGTACCGTTCCTCAGTACGGTCGAGGTGCTGGTCCCGGGGGCAACCACAAGTGATACCGGGGCGCAGATTGTGACCAATCGGGGTCAGGCTTTTGTCAACGTGCTCGCCCGTTCGCCGGGTAGTGGCTCGAATGTCGATGGGAACCGCGTCCGTCGCATTACGCCACCTGGGGGTGTCAGTTTTACTGTCGGTTCAGGCGGCATTCTCGTTGATCACCCGCCACTCACCGGTGGCACCGAGGAAGAGGTGCGCATCGTTCGTGATAGCGATGTGCAGGCAAATCTTGGGCCAGCCCTCGAAGGGCTTGATGCCGAGGCCCGCCGGCAATTAGAGGCGCTCGCTCGGGCGCGGAATCTCGTGCTTGAGCCTTCGACGATCTTGCCCCGACGGAGTGACCTCGAACAGTTGCAGGGGTTTGAGTATCTGGTGCAACCAGCAGTCGGCCAAGTGGTTGATCCCGTCAATCCGACGTTTGTCTTGAATACGCAGGCGCAGTATAGCGCCTTGGCAACCGCCAATGATCGCCCCCTCGAGTCGCAACTCGCGGTAGCCTTGACCGAACAGTTGCGCCAGGCTGGACGGTTGACGCCAGGTGATTGCCGTGCGCCTGTGGTGACTGCGTGGCGCTGGGATGGCGAGAGTTTGCTGGTCGATGGCGAGCTTCGCCCTGATACGACCAGCCCTGGATGTAGTGGCGAACTTGATGCCGTGACGCTCGATCAGATCCGCAATGCGATCCGTGGCAAGTTGCGCCAGGATGCCGCCCTTGCCCTCGATCAACTGGTTGCGCGTGGGATCATTGGCGGCTATACTTTGCCCGATGTTGAACGACTGCCACGCTGGGATTGGCAGATCCAGATCGAGTCGTAGATGTACCTTGCCGAAGAACGGATTATCGGGTTGGATGTGGGCGAGCGACGCATTGGCATTGCGCTCAGCGATGCCTCGCGGATGCTCGCCTCGCCCCTGACGACGATTGCTGCGCAGCCGCAGCCGCAGGCTCTCGAACGCATTCGGCAACTCGTGCGTGAGTATGGCGTGGTCGAACTGGTGGTCGGGTTGCCCCTTACCCTGCGAGGCGAAATTGGACCGCAGGCCACGCTTGTGCAGAAATTTGCCACCCTGCTCGAAACGAGCCTGGGCCTCCCGATTCGGCTCGTTGACGAACGGCTCACCACCGCCGCCGCTGACCAGATGCTCCGCGAATTGGGCGTCAAACCCGACAAACGCAAGCTCCAGATCGATCAGGTTGCTGCCTCGATTATCCTGCAAGATTACCTCGATCAGCAGCGGACGAGCTAAGCGTTTCCTTGGGAGTCACAAGCAGATGCTGGTGAGGCGGAGTGTTGGCCTATGGAACCAGATGATACTGCCCCTCCGCCTGGCTGACGGCTGATTTGACCGACGTCGCCCGCCAGAATGGGTTACAGGAAGCCTTCATTAGTCGTTTTGGGACACGCCCGATCTTTCGCATGGCGATCACCGACGGACGTGATCCGCTAGAGAAGGCCGAGCAACTACGTAGCGATCTGCGGATCGAATTTGCCGAGCCCAACTATCTGGCGCAAACCCCCGAGGGACGGCGCGGACGCAGCGGATGGGTCATCGGTGGTGACGCCGGAACCTTTGCAACGCAGTGGGCTCCGGCGTCACTTGGGTTCACAGCCGCCCACGCACGCAACCGTGGGGCGGGCGTGACAATCGCAGTGCTTGATAACGGGGTTGATCCAGATCACCCTGCGCTGGCCGGGCGCTTGTTGCCAGGCTTTGACTTTGTTGATGCTGACGACGACCCAAGGGAAGAAGGGATCGATGGCGTTGACTTCGGCTTTGGGCATGGGACACATGTCGCTGGTCTGATAGCGCTTGCCGCACCTGAGGCGAAGATCTTGCCGGTACGCGTACTCGATCCTCAAGGTGTCGGCAATATCTGGGTGCTGGCTGAGAGCTTGCGCTACGCGATTGATCCTGACGGCCACCCGGCCACAAATGATGGCGCTACGGTGATCAACCTCAGCCTGGGGACGCTCCGTCGCACCGATTTGCTTGAAGAGATCATTGCGCTTGCGGCGTGTGACGACGATGATGACGACCACTGCAGCGCGACGGGCGGGGCAATCGTCGTTGCGGCGGCGGGCAACGGTGGCGATAGTGTGCCGCAGTACCCGGCTGCCGAGGCAGCAGCCAGAGGGAAGGATTGCCCGTGCGCAGCGGTTCTCGCGATGCTTCGCTAACGGCGGGGTACCGGAGAAGGAGCAAAGCATCGCTGGCAGTTCCAGCCGGTGGCATGCTCCTGGATGGATCTCGGGAGCAGGGAACGCGCACCAAGGATGAGTGAGGTCGCTATGGTGCCAGCGCGGTCGGCTCTACCGGCGCGGTCGGCTCTACCGGCGCGGTCGGCTCTACCGGCGTGGTTGGCTCTACCGGCGTGGTTGGCTCTACCGGCGTGGTTGGCTCTACCGGTGTGGTTGGCTCTACCGGCGTGGTCGGCTCTACCGGCGTGGTTGGCTCTACCGGCGCGGTTGGCTCTACCGGCGCGGTTGGCTCTACCGGCGTGGTTGGCTCTACCGGCGGCGACGGATCATCCGGCCAACCGGGGGCCTCCTCGGTCGGGATTGGTTCGAGATCAGGGGGCGTAGTAGGCTCAGGCAAGAAGGTTGGGGTTGGAATGATAATCGGTGGCACAATAACTGGCGGCACATAAATCGTCGGGACAGGCGTCACCGTCACCGACTCAATGGTCGGCAAGATTTCCGTCGGGGTCGCTGAAGGCAATGGTGTCCTGCTCGGCATTGGCGTCAACGTGGGTCGTGGCGACGGCGTTAGCGACGGCGTTAGCGACGGCGTTGCAGTCGCAGTCACCTCAATGGACACTGTTGCACTAGCTGGAGGCAAGCCGGGTGACGGATCGCTGCCCGGGGTCACATTGCCCCAGATCAGCCCCACACTCGCAAAAGCATAAAAAGCAACGACAATAGCAAGTGCCGTCACAAGAAACGCATAAATCATCCGTTCACGCGCAGGAAGATCGTTGAGCCACCCACGCATCCCAACCGAAGTTGCACCAGCCGGAGCCATTGTCAGGCTATGTCCAGGTACGGACGTTGAAGAGAGACCAGAGCCCGTGTATAATGGGCACTTGATATGATCAGACGACAAACAGAATGCGGTCTGATAATCAGGCTGAACAAGAGGGATCTCCTGGGCTTGACCAGCAGCGTAACAGCGATGCTCAGGCGTCGGTGAAGCAAACCGAATCGCCTGATTCTGTTTGAGCCCAAGGTATGGACAGTGGCCGGTTGATTCAACCATAAGGCTTATCTACTCCAACAACAACGCAACTATTTGTCATTATAGCCCCGTCACGTAAACGGCGTCAACGAAGCGCAGGTTTTTATGCGGATTTTGATTGTCTCAGATATTCATTCGAATCTTGTTGCCCTTGAAGCTGTGCTCCAGGCCGTCGGTCGTTTTGATGAGCTCTGGTGCCTGGGTGATACCATCGGCTACGGCCCACGCCCCAATGAATGTGCCGCATTGATCCGTGAACATGCGACCCTTACCATCACAGGAAACCACGATCTTGCCTGCCTCGGCAAGATCGATCTCCGCGATTTCAACCCCGAGGCACGCAAGGCCAATCAATGGAACGGTCAACAGTTGCTCGCTGAACATCGCGCCTGGCTCGAAGAGCTGCCGCCAACGATGATCGTTGATCGTGCGATTATGCTGGCCCACGGCAGCCCCCGTGAGCCGGTGTGGGAGTATCTGCTGGCCCCGGAGACGGCTGCGGCGAATTTCGAGCTTTTTACGCAGCAAATTTGTTTCATTGGGCATTCGCATGTGCAACTCGGTTTCCGTCAACGTCACGGCTTTGACCGGGTCGAACGCTTCTTCCCGGATTTGCTGCGCGTGCCTCCACGCAATAACGTGATTGATCTCAGTAGCAACTGTCGTTTTTTCATTAACCCTGGCAGTGTCGGTCAGCCACGGGATCAAGATCCACGCGCAGCTTATGCTATCTTTGATCCTGGCGCTGGTACGCTCACCTTTGCCCGCGTTGAATATGAAATCACCCGTACCCAACGCGATATGGTCGAGGCAGGCTTGCCAGGACCGCTGATCCGTCGTCTGGAATATGGGATGTAACCAACGGATATGCAAAAACTCGAACAGCTCTATCAGGCCCGTTTCGCTCGCTCTGGCTACCTGGCAGAGAAGGCCCGCTCATATTTTCCGGGTGGGGTCACCCACGATGGACGTAGTGCGGCACCCTTCCCTCTTTTTATAGAACGAGCCTCAGGCGCAAATAAGTGGGATGCTGATGATAATCAACTGATTGATTACTGGTGTGGTCACGGGGCGTTGTTGCTTGGTCACGGGCATCCAGCAGTTGTGGCGGCGGTGCGCGAGCAAATTGAACGCGGTACCCACGCCGGCGGCGAAAATACGCTCGCCCTGCGCTGGGCCGAGTTGATCAAGCAATTGGTGCCCGGGGCCGAACGGGTGCGGTTTACCGCGTCCGGCACCGAGGCAACGATGCTCGCGCTTCGTCTGGCACGGGCCGTGACCGGGCGTTCCCGCATTATTCGTTTCGAAGGCCACTTCCACGGCTGGCACGATAGTGCTGCCCCAGGGGCCGATCCAGATGATCCGCACGCTGGGCTCTCCGCCGATTTGCTTGGCAATATTCTGACCCTTCCAGCCAGGCTTGAACTGGTCGCCGAGACGCTCGCAACCCACGATGATATTGCGGCGGTGATCCTCGAACCGACCGGGGCGGCGTATGGCATTGTGCCGCTCGCCGATGATTTTTTGCCACAGTTGCGCGCGCTCACAACTGACCGCGATGTGCTGCTGATCTGTGACGAGGTGGTCACAGGCTTTCGCGTGAGTCCCGGCGGCGCAGCGGCGCGCGCTGGTGTCACCCCCGATCTCACCTGCCTCGCCAAGATTCTTGCCGGTGGCCTGCCCGGTGGCGCAGTTGTCGGCAAAGCCGAAATCATGGATCGGCTCGCGAGTGGCCCCGATAGGCGCGATGTGCGCGGGCGCATTCGCCATCAGGGTACCTACAATGCCAACCCGCTCTCGGCGGCGGCCGGCGTAGCTTGCCTCGAACTCGTTGCCACCGGTGAACCTGGGCACGTCGCCGCCCTGCGCGGTCGTGAACTCGCCGAAGCAATGAACGACGTCTTGCGCACGCGCCACCTCCATGGCTTCACCGCCTATGGCGATGGCTCTATTGTGCATCTCTTTGCCGACCCGACGAGCCAGGTCAGCCCAGGTGACGTGCCCACCGGTGTTCCGCTCGCGATGCTCAAACGTGGCGGTGATGCCACCATTACCCTCGCCTTGCGTATGGCCCTCCAGATTAACGGCATCGACTTGATGCGCGGGCGTAGTGCTTTTGTCAGTTCTGTGCATACTAGCGAGCATGTACACGCCACTGCCGCCGCTCTTGACGACACACTTGCCATGCTGAAAGCAGCAGGCATGATCAAGTAATCGGTTATTATGCAAAAATCACCCGCCACCGCACGTGTGGCTTCACCGCATTTGCCACTTCCGTACATCATTATCGCCGCCGTCGCCCTGATCGCGAGCCTCGCCATGGTCATTCCTGGTGACCCAGAATGGTGGAAAGTCGTGGTGCTTGGCATTGTCCAGGGCATTACCGAGTGGCTGCCTATTTCGTCAACCGGCCACTTGCTCATCGTCTCGAAGCTGCTCAACTATCAGGGCAGCATCGGGGGAACTTTCGAGATCTTTATCCAGGTGGGAACGGTTGTCGCAGTCGTGGCTTTTTATTTCCAGGATCTTTTTGGACAAGCCAATGCACTACTCGGGCGAAGCACCCGTGAAGAGGCCCGCGCTGCCTGGACGCTCTGGCTTGGCATTGCCATTGCGATGGTACCAGCCGGCATCGTCGGGTTGCTTGCCCGCGATTTCATCAAAGCGGTGCTCTTTGAAACCCCGGAGGTGATCGCCGGGGCGCTGATCTTTGGTGGCATCATCTTCCTGGTGATTGAACTGATCCCTCAGCGCCAAACGCTCACCACCGAACTCGGCCAGGTTTCTTGGAAGCAGGCACTGGGCGTTGGCATTGCGCAAATTTTCGCCCTGATCCCGGGCATGTCGCGCTCGGGTTCGTGCATTGTTGGTGGCTTGTTGGCCGGGCTTGATCGCCGTACTGCCACCGCTTTCTCGTTTTACCTGGCGATGCCCGTGCTCGGTGGGGCCACCCTCGTTGATCTGATCAGCAGCCTCGCCGAGGTGCAACCCGACGATTGGGGACGACTCTTGCTCGGTGCCGTTGTCTCGATGATTGTTGGCTACCTGACCATCGGTTGGCTCTTGCACTATATCGCACGCCACAACTTCGTCGCCTTTGGCATCTACCGCATTGTTATCGGGGTGCTCATTCTGGGGCTTGTGGCGGTGGGGATGCTCTAACAGCATAGCGGTAGCAAGATGGTATAACTGGTAACCGACCGGGCCTCCATTGACGAATTTGTGGTGTTGGAGTGGTGTTGCTGCACGTGAGATCGGCGGTGTTGGAGCAGAGAGCGCCCCTACTTGACGCACATTGCAACCCCTCATACAATAACGCCCATGCATCTGAAACGCCTTGAGATCCAGGGGTTCAAGACCTTTGCCGCACGCACGATCCTTGAGTTTCGTGCCGGCATTACGGCAGTCGTTGGCCCAAATGGTAGTGGCAAATCAAACCTTGCTGATGCGGTGCGCTGGGTGCTCGGTGAGCAGAGCCTGACGAACCTTCGCTGCAAACGCTCTGAAGAGTTGCTCTATGCTGGCGGCGGGCGGCGTGCCCCCGCCGGTTTTGCCGAGGTGAGCCTCACGGTTGATAATAGCGACCGGTTGCTGCCGGTTGAGTTTGATGAGGTGACCCTGACCCGCCGCACGACCCGCGCCGGTGAGAATGAGTACTTGCTCAATCGCGCCAGGGTGCGCCTCCGCGATCTGCTCGAAGTCACTGCCCCCCTCGGCGGTTCCTATACCATTATTAACCAGGGTCTCGTTGATGCGGCGCTCACCCTGCGCCCCGAAGAACGGCGCAAGCTCTTTGAGGACGCCGCTGACCTCGGTGGCTTCGAGTTGCGCAAGGCCGAGGCGCTTCGCCGCCTCCGCGAGACCGAAGGCAATCTGCAGCGCCTCGGCGATCTGCTCGCTGAACTCGAGCCGCGCCTGCGTATGCTCAAGCGCCAGGCCGCCCAGGCCCGCCAGTACCACGAGTATGCCGCTGAACTCGCGACCTTGCAGCAGCAATATTATGTCGAGCTATGGAAAGCCGCCTGCCGTGTGACGGCGCACACTCGGGCCGAGCGCGACGTGGCTGAGGCCCGCCTCACCGAGGCGCGCACAGCCCAGGTCGGCGTTACGACCGCGCTGCAGGCGTTGCGCAGCAGCCTGCGTACCCGCCGCGACGAGCTTGGTGCGCTGCACCAGCAGAGCAGCTTGCTCCACCGGCAGGCCGAAACCGTGCAGCGCGATCTGGCCGTGGGCAACGAGCGCGTGGCCGCACTGGCTCGGCGTACCGAGGATCTCGAGCGCCAGCGCCATGAACTGGCCCTGCGCCAGGCTCAGGCCGAACAACAGCACGCCGAGGCGGTGGCCGAAACGCGTCACGCCGAGGCTGCACTCGCCGAACGCGAGCAGGCCCTGCGCGAGGTCGAAACTGAACTCGCCGGGCGCGCCGATGAGGTGCAGGCCCTGGCCCGCGCTCTGCGTGAGGCCGAAGAGGCAGCCCTGCGTACCACGCGAGCTGCCGCCGAAGCCCATGCCCGCCTCGAACAAATGAACGCCCAGCTCCAACGCCTCGCCCGCGAAACCTCTGAACTAGAAGCCGCTGTCGCCCAGGCCGAAGGGCATGTGGTAACCAGCACCGAACAGGTTGCGACCGCCCGCGCACAGGTAACCTATGCCGAAACCGCCCGCCACGAGGCGGCGACGGCGGAACAAGCTCTGCGTCACGAACTCGAAGCGCTGCGCCAGCACTATACGCAGGCCGATGAACAGCGCGTCACCGCTCGCCGCACCCTCGCTGATGTCGAAGCCCGCTTCGAGTCGCTCAGTCGGCTCGCCCGGAGCTATACGGGCACCTTTGCCGGCGTGCGAGCCGCGATGCAGTGGGCCGAACGTACTGGGCGCCAGGGCTTTGCCCTTGTCCAGAGCCTTCTCCGCACGCCTGCCGAGCTTGAGACGGCCCTCGAGGTCGCCCTCGGCTCGCGCTTGCAAAATATTGTCGTTGAACAGTGGAGCGACGCCGAAGCTGCGATTGCCGAACTCAAGCAGCGCGATGTCGGACGCGCAACGTTTATGCCGCTCGATACGCTGCGCGTCAATGAATATGATCAGCGCCCACTGGCGTTCGACGACGAGGCTGTGCTTGGCGTTGCCGCCGACCTGATTGCGTATGATGCGCCCTACCGCCCCGTGGTTGAACAATTGCTTGGGCGCGTCCTCATCGTGCGCGACCTGCCCACCGCACGCCGCGAACTCCGCCGCCTGCGTACCGGCTGGAACATCGTCACGCTCCAGGGCGAGCAGGTCAACAGTGGCGGCTCATTGACCGGCGGCGCTCGGACCAAAGAGAGCGGTGCGTTGCGCCGCGAACGCGAGCTACGCGAATTGCCCGCTCAGGTCGCCGCCGCTCGTGAGAATGTCGAAGCCGCCGAAGCGCTGCGCATCAAGCTCGACACGCAACTCAAAACCCTCAACACCCAACTCCGCGAAGTAGAAGGCCATACCCGCGAAAGCCAGCGCCTGCTGGAAACCGCCCGCAGCGGGATTGCCGCTGCCGAACGCCGCCTCGCCCAGGCCGAACAGGAACGCACCTGGGCTGCGCAGCGCCGCGAGCGCCTTGACAGTGAGCGCCAGAGCCTCGCAAGTCAGCAGAACGAGGTACGGCAGCGGCTGGGGGAAGTAGAGAACATCGCCCACGCCACCGAAGTTACCCTCACAGAACTACGCACGCGCCAGGCGCACGAGGCGAGCAACGACCGACGGGTGCAGGAACGCCTCGCAGGCTTGCGCACCGAGGTTGCCACCACCCGGCAACGCCTGCGCGCCGCCGAGCAACTGCGCAACAACCACGCCCAGAGCCTCGCCCTCGTCCAGCGCCAGACCAGCGAGCTTGACCAGGCCGCCCTGAGCCTGCGCGATGAACGTGATGCGCTGGCCGCGCAACACGAGCGCCACGAGGCGCTGCATACCGCCCTGCTCACCGAGCTTGACCAGTTGCGCCAGCGCATTGATCCTGCCGAAGCCGCGTTGCACGACGACGAAGCCAGCGTGAGCCAGCTTGAAACGCAGGAAGAAGCCACGACCACCCAACTGCTCGCGATGGAAGCCGCGCAGAGCAAAGCCGCCCTTGATGCGCAACGCGCCGCTGATCGCCAGGAAGCCCTCTTTGAACGCGCTGCTGCCGATGGGGTCAACCTGGAAGACGTTGCCATCACTGACGCGCAAGCAGGGCCCACCATCGACGCAACGCACCTCCAGGCCTCCATCGAAGCCTTGAAAACAAAGATCCTGCGCCTCGGCGCCGTCAACCCGCTGGCGCTGGAGGAATACGAAACAACCGCCGAACGGCAGCGTTTCCTAGCAACGCAGATCGCCGATCTCCGCGCCGCCGGTGCGACGCTGCTTGAGCTGATCGGCGAACTCGACGAAGCAATGAATCATCGCTTCACCACGACCTTTCAGGCCATTGCCGCCGAGTTTGAACAGAGCTTCACCCGTCTCTTTGGCGGCGGATCGGCGCGCCTGATCCTGACAAGCACAGCCCGCCAGAACGGACAAACAAGCAACGGAACCGAACCCGAAACGGCTGACACGCGCAGCCTCGGCGTCGAGATCGTCGCCCGCCCGCCAGGCAAAAAACAACAAAACATCGCCCTGCTCTCAGGTGGCGAACGGTCGCTCACCGCGACTGCGCTGCTCTTCGCCATCCTCACCGTTCACCCAACACCCTTCTGCATTCTCGACGAAACCGATGCCGCGCTTGACGAAGCCAACGTCGGGCGCTTCCGCGAAGCCTTGCAGCATCTCACCAACCAGACCCAGTTTATCCTGATCACTCACAACCGCGGCACCATCGAAGCCGCCGACACACTCTACGGCGTCACCATGGGTGACGACGGTGCCTCAAAGATGATGTCGCTGCGCATCGAACAATACATCGCCGAAGGATAAGTGCGTGTGCGCAAAAAAGCCAGCTAAGCTGGCTTTTTACACGCAGCCTCACCAGGCGAGCAAGTCTAACCGCACGAGCAGATCAAAATAAGCAAACAGCGCCTCAGGCTCACGCACCTCGGTCTCAAGCTCGACCAAATTAAGGATCTCGCCCAGGGTACGCTGCCCATCAACCCAGAAGAGCGCCAGATCGGCGACGAGGCTATCAAAATCGCTGGCTGCCCGAATCGCGGCCTGGGCCGTCTCACGCTCAAGTGGATCAAGGCGACGCAAATGGGGGCGCAGGCTCACCGGCCCCCGATAGAGCCGCCGGGGCACCAGTTGGGCCTGATCGTCGGGCAACTGCCGCACCTCAGTGAGTTGCCAGGGCTCAAGCATCTGGCTGTACGTCTCCCAAAGCACCTTCGCCTGCACAGAGGCCTCACGCATGGCAGGATGCGGATCAAAATGGAGGTCAAGCCGCTGCAGGGCGGCCAGCGCCGCAGCATGGCGCTCGAACCGATAGGCGAGGCGGCGTTCCCAGGGCGCACCGACTGGCGGACGACCTGCCAGCGCCGCCGTTCGCGCCATCTGGAGTACCTGCACGAGTCGCGCCACAAAGCGGGCATTCATCTCGCCGGCAAGCCAGGTCGCCTCACGACGGCCCGCGTTCGCCAGAAACGCCAGGTACGTACCGGCGAGCGTCATATTGCGCTGAAGCGTTGTTGCCGAAACCTGATCAAGCGTATCAGCCGTCGTATGGTAAAACCGATCAGGCCACTCGATGATCAATGGCGTCGGAATGCCAACCGTCGGGTCGGCGAGAATATAATGATCGCTGCCATTCGAAAAAGGCGCACTCGCCAACCGCAGCAACGGCGGCTCGGTGCGCCCATAGAGTGTATCGCTGACGCCGTACATCCCAGCACGAATAGCTTCGAGCAAGTCGCCAACAAAACTCGGCAACGCATCGGGCGTATGAATAAGCGTATTGACACTGCCGCAACGCGTCTGATCAGCGCCCACCATATCAAGATTGAGCGCGGCAACCGTGCGCTCGATCCGCCCCTCGTGACGCGCAAGATAAAGGTAGGTACCGGTCATCTCGGGCATCCAGAGAAAACGGAGGGCACGTTGCGGGCGGGGCAAGCGCCCACTCTCGATCAGCGTATGCAAGCCGCGTGCGACTTCCATCGCCGCCGCCGCACCAGTGGCATTATCATTCGCACACGGGGCAGGATGGCAGAGATGGGCCACGAGCAGGACTTCTTCTTTGCTCTGGCCGGGAATAAACGCACTGACAGCCTCGATCGCCCCATCGGTAAAACTACTGCGCACCCGCGCTCGCAAGCGCACCGCACGTCCCTCATCGGCTGCCCGGGCTGCGCGACGACGCAACGCCGCGCCCACACGTGGACTCAACGCAAACCCAAAGGCCCGCCGCTCGCCGCCCCACCACCACCACGACGCATACTGGATCGCATCGGGCAGATCACCTGGTGGGCAGATCTCGGGCAACGAGCGCATCCCGTCACAGATCACCCCGGCGGCTCCAAGCTTCTCGATCGCCACCCGATGCACACTCATCGGCATACTGCGCGTCAAAATCAGCTTGCCGGCAACCTCCAGATCAGCATAATCCTCAACCCGATCACCACGTTCCACCACCACCAGTTCAAACTCACCGTCGGTACTCACACTCCGCGGCAAGAGCGACAACGGCACCGCCCGGTAATCGGCGAGGCGTTGCGTCGAACCATCGGGCAACAACAGATCGAGCCAACCCTCGTGACACTGCCACTCATCAAACAGCGGTTCACCCCAGACCTGGCGGCCCTCGCCCACCGGAAACGACTCAAGCGTTGCATCAAGGCCATAGCCCTGCAACGTGTCATGCACCCAATGGGCCGCCTCGCGGTACATCGGGCTGGCCTGAATCCGATGCCACTGACTAATCCGGGCCACCAACGCCCGTGCGGCCTCACCCGACACCTCGTGGCCGACCGTCGTGAGTAACTGTTGAAACATATCATCCTTCGCACAGCTCGTGGGCAATCGCTCCCTAACGTATGAAAATGCTCACCGCTCCTGCATTTCGGCAGAGACGCGCTCAAATTCAGCCTCAATCGTCACAAAAGCGGCCACAATAGCCGGATCAAAATACGAACCTGAACTCTCACAAATAATCGCACACGTTTTAACGTGATCAAAGGGTTCTTTATATGGACGCTTCGAGCGCAAGGCATCATACACGTCGGCCACCGCCAGAATGCGCGCACTCAACGGAATCGCTTCACCAGCGAGGCGATCAGGATAGCCCGTGCCATCCCAGCGCTCGTGGTGTGAGCGGGTCAACTCGATGCCCATTTTAATAAAAGCATTGTTGGGATAACGTTCGAGCACCCGCTGCAATGTCTCGGCCCCGATCACGGTATGCCTTGTCATCATGGCAAACTCATCGGACATCAGCTTGCCCGGTTTCAACAAAATCGCGTCGGGAATGCCCACCTTGCCAATATCCTGGAGCGGGGCTGCATGATAGATAGTCTCAATGAATTGGTCGGTAAGCACCGGTGCGTAATAAGGGTTGGCATGCAACGTCTGGCCAAGCAACTTGCCAAAAACCCGTGTGCGCTCAATATGCCAACCTGCGCAATCATTTGTTGCAGATGAGCCATATTGCCCTGTTCAACATCCAACAACATCGTTTGCAGGAGTGCTGATGGCAAGAACGCCAGATCGCCATCAGTCAACAGATCATAGCGATTCACATCAGTCAGATACAGTCTCGGCACAAAAACATCAAGCCTAGTGATGGTTAAAAGATCGTTGAAGAGCATCAGCAGATATTCACCCTATGGCCTGTGGCAGGTATTCGTTGCTCATACGGGCGGCATCTTCGGGCAGATGAGAAGAACTGAACTGAAGCTCGCCCTGCCATCGTCCGGTCGCAGCCAGGATCGCCTCTGCTTCGCGCTGCGAGGTGTGGTGCCATCTGGTCTGGAGCAGATCGTCAAGCGGATGACCCAGCGCCTCGGCTTCCGTCCAGCCATAGGACGATCATGCGCGTCGACATCAACCCAGGCCCGCCGATGGAGCCTGCGCACCTGCCCATCAGGCCAGATAATGCGATGCTCAAGTTCAACAAAGCCATCGCGAAGCCCCTGCTCCATGGCGTGCATACTGGCTTCGAGATCATCGGGATGCACAATCTGTTTGAAAAAACCGGCATTGGTCACGAACACCTCTGCTGGATAACCAAAGACTTCGGCAAACCTGGAACTCGCAAAGAGAAGCCGACGATCAGGGACCGAAACAGACATGACCGCATCTTGCATCTTATCGAGGATGCGCTGGAGTGAACTGATATGAAGATCGTGGTCGTAATTGTTCATAGTGGCTGTCTTTAGGCGGTCGATTGCGCCGAGTCTTCATTGATCAGCGATGAGGCAAGGCAAGGGTATGCAAGACTTGAGTAGCATACCCTGCCGCTCGTGTTTCGTCTACCAAATGGAGAAAGTCGAACTAAGGCGTCACTTCGGGGGCAACGGGTTGCGTTTGCGGGGCTGGCTGTGGCACAACAGCGGCACTCCCCGAGCCAGCCATCTGATTGAGCAAAAGGGTCAGGTCGGTGTTGGGATCAATAAACCACATATTCCCATTCTGCATCATCTCGACCATCAATTCACGTTGGCGCAGTTCAAACAGTTCGGGATTTTCGCGCCAGTAGCGCCCTTGAATGGCGCGAACTTGCGACTCACGACTCGCGGCTTCCAAGGCCGCTGCTGTCTGACCGCGTTCGCGGGTCAACGCCACCGTGGCCTCTTGCTCGGCCTGGAAGAGATTATTGGATTGTTGCGCCTGGATCTGCTCGCGACGCTTCTGCTCGGTCTCGATCTGGACTTCGAGATTAGCCTTTTCAGCGAGCAACTGCGCATACTGCTCACCAACCTTGATATCAAGCACCTTGACCGCCTCGAGCCGCACATACAGCTGCTCAACGGGTGAGCGTTGCCCTTCAGCCTTGCTGGTAAGGAACTGGCGAATGCGATCCGCAAAGCCACCCCGATCCGAGAGCGCCTGGTCAAGGGTAAACTGCGTTGACGCACTCTTGAGCGCGTCATTAATAAAGCCATCAAGGAACGCATTCAGTTGACTATCATCCACCCCGATCTCACCATAACTGGACTGAAGCGCCTCGGGGGTTGCGATGCGGCTATAGTCAACTTGAATATCAATATCATAGAGTTGCTTATCGCTACTCGCGACATTCTGGGCAATCGTGCGTGTTTGACGGCGGATATTGACCACCTCGACATTGGTAAAGGGTGCAAAGGGCCGAAAGAAAATGCCCGGTTCTTGTACGCCCTCAACACGGCCCTGCGTAACAATCAGGCCCCGTTCACCCTCGTTGATCTGGGCGAATTTCATCGTCGAAAGCCCGATGCCTACGACGACGACAATCAGCAAAATGACCCCGAGCACGCTCAAACGTGCTCCACCACCCGACTTGGATTTCCCTGAAGGCGAATTACCTTGTGACATTGGTATGCTCCTTCTCCTCGAAGCCTAAGGCTTCGGCAACGATATAGAGGGGCCTGCCCTTTACCTCGTCGTAGATGCGTCCGACATACTCCCCAATAATGCCCAGCGACACAAGCTGGACAGCCCCAATGAAGAGCACGATCGAGAGGGTTGAGGCCTGCCCATAGAAGGCGGCATCTTCGGCAGTGGGGTTGCCGAGGCGCAGGGCAAAGACGATGAGAATAAAGATGAAGCTCAGCGCGGCAACGATGAACCCCATATAGGTTGCTAGTTGCAGGGGTAGGTACGAAAAACTGGTAATGCCATCGAGCGCGAATTTGAGCATTTTGCGCAGGGGATACTTGGTCGTACCTGCTTTGCGAGCGTGGCGCTGATAGGTGATACCGGTACTTTTGAAGCCGACCCAAACCGAGAGCCCGCGCATAAAGCGGTGATGCTCGCGGATCTGCCCGAGTGCATCAACGACTTTGCGATCCATCAGGCGGAAATCGCCCGCATCGCTCGGAATATTGACACTGGTAATGCGGTCAATCAGGCGATAAAAGAGCGCTGCCGTCGTCGTTTTGAACCATGTCTCACCCTGTCGTTCTTCGCGGACGGCATAGACAACCTGATAGCCCTCGCGCCATTTTGCGATCAGCTCAGGAATGACTTCCGGCGGATCCTGGAGATCTGAGTCGATCACGACCACGGCGTCGCCACGTGCATGATCGGCCCCGGCCGTAATGGCGAGCTGGTGGCCGAAGTTGCGTGAAAAATTGACCACTTTGATGCGTGGATCGTTCAGGTGGAGCGCATACATCAATTCGAGGGAACGATCACGACTTCCGTCATTGACCAAGACGATCTCGAAGGGTTCACCGAGTGGTGCAAGCGTGGCTACCGTGCGGTGACAGAACTCCTCGATCAGCTTTTCTTCATTATAGACCGGAGCGACCACGGAAAAGACCGGACGAGTGACCTGTTGTTGGTTGTTCATATCAGGTTCAGCTGCAACCATCGTACTCATCTGTTTCATGCGCACGTTTCTCACTTGAGGGCGTCCCAGTTTGGCCCGATCTCCACATCCACCCCAAGGGGGATCTGGTAGGTAACCCCATTCATGGTAGCGGTCAGGCGATACGCGCCTTCCATAATCTCGCGCACAAGTTGAGCCGCGAGGTCAACCTCGTGCTCAGGTGCTTCAAGGATGAGCTCGTCGTGAACTTGCAACAGCAACCGCGTCTGCAACTGGCGTTCACCGAGGGCCTGGTGGAGTTGTACCATTGCGATCTTCATAATATCAGCAGCGGTGCCCTGAATAGGGGCATTGATCGCCTCACGCATAGCCGCCTGCGCCCGTGGCCCACGGTCGTTGCCGCGTAGTTCCGGAAAGAGCCGCCGTCGGCCAAAGAGCGTAGCGACATACCCGTTGGTACGGGCCTGGTGCAGGGTGGTGTCAATGTAGGCTTTGATGCCCGGGAATTGCGCAAAGAGCCCATCAATGAGGGCCTGGGCCTCGCCGCGTTCCAGGCCCAGGCGCTGGGCGAGCCCAAAGGCGCTGATGCCATAGATAACGCCAAAGACAACTGTTTTTGCGATCCGGCGCTGGTTTTTATCGACCTCGTGCTGTTCAATGCCAAAGAGCCGGGCGGCGGTTGCGGCGTGAATGTCGCGTCCTTCAACAAAAGTAGCAACAAGATCGGGATCCTGGGTATACCCGGCCAGCACACGCAACTCGATCTGTGAATAGTCGGCAGCCACAAACTGATGTCCGGGCAGCGCGACAAAACCGCGCCGGATGGCGCGTCCTTCCTCGGTGCGAACGGGAATATTTTGCAGGTTGGGCTCGTTGGACGAAAGCCGCCCTGTTGCTGCGCCCACCTGGTTATACGACGTGTGAATGCGTTGCGTCCTGGGATTGATCATCGTTGGCAGCGCATCAACATAGGTGCTCTTGAGCTTGCTCAACTGGCGGTAGTGCAGGATCAACTCGGCAATCGGATGCGCTGCGCTCATCTGCTCTAGTCCCTCGGCGGTCAGCGAATAGCCACCGCTTTTCAGCTTGCTCAAACCATATACTTTCGGATCAATGGCTGGTTTGCCATTGAAGAGGATCCGGTTGAGTTGCTGGCCTGAATTGATATTGAACTGTTCGCCGGCCTCGCGATAGATCGCCGCTTCGAGCTCGCCAATACGACGTTGCAATTGCTCGTCAAGTTGCGTGACATAGGTGCGATCCAGGGTGATGCCGGCCTCTTCCATGGCTATGAGCACGCGGATGAGGGGCATTTCGAGACGGGTAAAGAGGGCTTGCAGTTCTGTTTCGTCGGCGAGTTGCTTCGCCAGATGGTGTTGAAGGCGCAGCGTAAGATCAGCATCAGCAGCGGCATAGGGGGTTGCCTGATCGATGGGTACCTCAGCAAAACTAATCTGCTTTGCGCCCTTGCCGATCAGATCCTGGATTGGCATGGGCGGCTCGGCCAGCTTTAGTTCGTAGAAGGCGAGATCTTTCAAGCCGAGGCGCTGTTTGCCCAGCAGGGCTGCGGCAAGCATGGTATCAAAGCGTAAGCCTTCGACGTGCAGATCGACACTCAATAATAATTCAAGATCGAATTTTGCATTATGAGCATATTTGGCCTTGTTTGGGTCAGCAAAGAGCGGGCGCAACGCGGTCACCACCTGCTCAAGCGGCAACTGCTCACCCTGATGATGACCAACAGGCAGATAAAACCCAGCGCCAGGGGTATGCGCGAGCGCGATCCCGACGAGGGCACTCTCAAAAGGACGGAGGCCACTGCTCTCGACATCGAAGGCAAAACCTGGGGCGGCCTGCAACTCGGCGATCAGGGCTTCGAGCTGGGCCGACTGGGTGATGCACTGATAAGCGCCGAGTTGTGCGTTTGGCGGTGGCCCTGGTCGTTCTGCCGGTGTTGCAAAGAACGACAATTGAAGCGAAGCGGTGGATGGTGCGCGGTTGTCGGGCAGACTAGTTGGGAGGTCGGCGAAAAGCGGTTGCTGGATCGGCCCAGTGGCCGAGGGTGGGGGTGTAGGAACTGGTGCGCCTGGGGCTTCATTGGGAAGTGGGGGGAGCTTCCGAATAAGATTGGATGTGGCCCCGATCTCCAGCGTTTGAAAGAACTCGATCACGGCCGCACGGTCATAGCTTCCGAGCGCACATGCGGCAAGATCGAGGTGGGTCACAGGCACATCACGAACGATCGTGGCGAGGTGCTTGCTAAAGAGAGCGGCCTCACGTTGGCCTTCGAGGGGTTTCTGATAGCGTTTCGGCACCTCATCAAAGCGCGCATAGATCGCTTCAATTGAGCCAAACTGCTTGAGCAGCGCGATGGCCCCCTTCTCGCCGATACCGCGGACACCAGGAATATTATCACTGGCATCGCCCTTGAGCCCGCGCAAATCAGCGAGTTGATCTGGCCCCAGACCATCATACCGCTCGCGCACTGCCGCCTCATCATAGAGGGTTGTATTCTTATTGCCTTTGGCATAGGGGTTTGCCAGCAGCACTTGCACATAGTCATCAACGAGTTGAAGACTATCGGTATCACCCGTCAGAATCAGGGTCGCGACATCAGCCTCGGTCGCCTGGCGGGCGAGCGTCCCGATCACATCATCAGCCTCGAAGCCATCGGCGGTATAGATCGGGATCGCCAGATGGGTGATCAACTCTTTGATGCGTTCAAGTTGAGGATGGAACTCTTCGGGGGTTTCAGCGCGACCGGCTTTATACTCGGCATAGAGATCATCGCGGAAGGTGCGCCCGACATCAAAGGCAACGGCAACGTGTGAAGGTTGCTGATCCTGGATCATACTCAACAGGATCTGGGCAAAGCCAAAAATTGCATAGGTTGGCTCACCTTGTGAAGAGCGCAAACCAGCCTCACGCAAGGCATGAAAAGCACGAAATGCGAGCGCGTGACCGTCAATCAAGGCGAGGCGCCTGGAAGCACCCATAAGCATCCCCTATAGAACAGACATCCCAGGGGATATTATACCATTCACGGCCTGCGCAGGAGGTAGGTTGTGGCGAGCATCATCGCCCCGATGGTGGCGGCAATGATGAACATGCCCTCGACGGTTGCCATGCCCCCGCTGGTACGCGCTGCGAGCTCGATGCCAAGCGCGAGAAAGATCCCATTGACCCAGAGAATGAGTTTTTCACGAAGCGTTGTGCGCATAAAGATATAGATTTAGTTAAAGCGTAGAAGCTGCACAGCTTGCAGCGAATTTCTTTTTTAGCTATCACTAAAATACACCTTTGGTGGGTAGTTGTCAAGCGTTGTGTTCTAGTGTTAGGGTGCTGGCATCTTGCGTTGATGGGTGCGACCAGGCCTACAGCCGTTGCACGTCTCGTTGGTTGGGTCTAGCCGCCTCGCCCGCCGCGGGGACGCCCCGCCGCTGGTCGCCGCGCAGGATCGGCACGTGGGTTCTCGGCACCCTGCTGGTGCTTCTGCTCGCCATCCAACTCGTGCCCTATGGCCGCGATCACACCAATCCGCCGGTGG
>NZ_RYFF01000057.1 GCF_004138165.1 Candidatus Chloroploca sp. Khr17 | reverse complement strand
GTGTCGTAGGCCACCCTGTAGGGAGTGCCCCTACATACTGAGTACCTGCGATACAACGCTAGGGAAAAGAGAACTATGCACGTCCCGAGTCATAACGATATCTGACTCGTCTCGACCATCAACCACCGCCCCACGCCCGCATCCCACCGCAGCGTAGAGTTCACCCGCACCGTCGCCTGCGCCAGCGCGACGGCCCCGGCCTCCTGGTTGCTCCAGGTCTCCTGGGTGACGATGGTGATGGTGATCGCGCCGATGCCCCGGCGGCACCCGCCAACAATGGGGCACCCGCCACCAACCGGGCACCCGCCAGGGGTGCCCCTACAGGGCTGGGGGCGTCAAAGGGTTTCACCAGATGGCGTCAAACCGCTCTGAGGCCCGGGAGGGCGTCTGGATGGCGAGTGGCTTCGTCGCGTCGTCGGAAACCTGCCAGGTGTGCGCCGCCGCAATCCGTGGGGGAACGGAGCGGTGTCCCGGCGCACACCTGGCAGGTTTGATGGGGTGGCCCGCCGCCATGTGGCAATAGCGCGCACGGGAACGCCCGTGACCGAGCAGGTGAAACCCTTTGACGGGCCGGGGGCCGGGGCCGGTGTAGGGGCACCCCTTGCGGGTGCCCTTGCGGGGTGCATACACAGAAGGTGCCATCGCCCTACATTGCCACCACGCACATATTGACATGTCCGATAAGCGCGTGCTACAGTACAGCAGTTAACGCCTACATCACACACACAGCATACGCATGCATCTGTCGATCGTCGCATATGCGGCAGAGCAGTATCGCCACGACCGGAATGGATGTGTCGCCGGGCGATGATGATCTTCGCGCGGCGATGGAACGCGCTACATGCTAAGAACTGACTCTATGACTGAAACTCCCCTCAATCTGGGCTGGATTGCCAACTTTATCTGGGGCATTGCCGATGATGTGCTGCGCGATGTGTATGTGCGCGGCAAGTATCGTGATGTCATTCTGCCGATGACGGTGATCCGCCGACTCGATGTGCTGCTTGAGCCGACCAAGCCGGATGTTCTGAAGATGAAGGCGCAACTCGATGCGGCGGACGTCGCGAACCAGCACGCGGCGCTCTGCCAGACTGCTCGCGAGGCGTTCTACAATACCTCCAAGTTTACTCTGCGCGACCTCAAGGCGCGGACGCGCCAGCAGCAACTCAAGGCTGATTTCGAGGCCTATCTCGATGGCTTTTCGCCGAATGTCCAGGAGATCCTCGAAAAATTCAAGTTTCGCAATCAGCTTGCTACCCTGGTGGATGCCGATATCCTTGGCAGTCTGATCGAGAAGTTTCTTGATCCTGCGATCAACCTTAGCCCGAACCCGGTGCTTGATGCGCACGGCAATGTACGGCTCCCCGCGCCAGACAGCAAACTGCGCGATACCGAGCAGGTGCCGCTGCTGGAACCGGACGGTGTCGCGGCCTTTGTGCGCCGCGAGGTGCTGCCCTATGTCCCTGACGCCTGGGTTGACCAGGATGCCACGAAGATTGGCTACGAGATCTCGTTCACCCGCTACTTCTACAAGCCCCAGCCGCTACGGACGCTTGAAGAGATCCGCGCTGAAATCGAGGCTCTTGAGCGAGAGACCGAGGGGCTGTTGAGTGATATCATTCGATGAGGATCAACCATGAAAGCAACTGAAGCCAGACTCCTCGACTTTCTCAAGAAATCGCCTCAGTTCGTCATTCCTATCTATCAGCGCACCTATAGTTGGGGCGATCAGGAGTGCCGGCAGTTGTGGGGCGACATCCTTCGCACGGGTAGCGATGACGCGGTATCCGCGCACTTCGTCGGCTCCATCGTTTATGTCGAGAAGGGTCTCTACAGCGTAACGACCCAGCCACCACTCCTTGTTATTGACGGTCAACAGCGTCTTACCACCCTCACGTTGCTTATTGCTGCGCTTGCCAACGCATTAGATAAGCTGGATGAGAAGAGCCGTGAGCCAGTAGATGGTTTTTCACCGCGCAAGCTACGCAACTACTACCTACTGAACCCGGAAGAAGAAGGGGAGCGCCGCTACAAGCTGATCTTATCGCAGACCGACAAGGATTCGCTTACTGCTATTGTCGGTAATCTTGAGCAGCCCAAGGAACAATCCCTACGGGTCACGAAGAATTTTGCACTCTTCGAATCATTGATTGACAGTCGTAAGGGCGATCTGAAAGCGGTGTGCAAAGGGTTGTCAAAGTTAGTCGTTGTAGACATTGCGCTCAATCGCGACCAGGATAACCCTCAGTTGATTTTCGAGAGCATGAACTCGACTGGCCGTGAGTTGACCCAAGCCGACCTGATTCGCAATTTCATCTTGATGGGGTTAGAGCCACAGTTACAGACTCGGCTCTATGATTGCTATTGGCGACCCATGGAGATAGATTTTGGACAGGAAGCATACAGCACGTATTTCGATAGCTTTATGCGCCACTACCTGACGGTGAAGACCGGCGACATCCCAAACGTGCGCGAGGTATATGAGGCATTCAAGAGCTATGCCCGCTTGCCCACAATTGCCACCGCAGGGGTCGAAGCACTCGTGTCTGACATCCGAATATTTGCGCACTACTTCTGCGCCATGGCCTTGGGAGCGGAGACCAACAAGGATCTGAAATTCGCCTTCCACGACCTCCGCGAATTGAAAGTGGAGGTAGCGTATCCCTTCTTACTCGAACTCTATCACGACTACAACGCCAAGGTGCTATCCACTGCGGATTTTGTGGCAGCAGTACGCCTGGTGGAGTCCTATGTGTTCCGCCGTGCTATCTGTGCTATCCCCACCAATTCAATGAATAAGACCTTCGCCACCTTTACGAAGGCGCTTAAGAAGGAACACTATCTTGAGAGCATCAAGGCGCATTTGTTGGCGTTGCCCTCGTATCGCCGTTTCCCGAGCGATGAGGAGTTCCGCCGCGATTTTCAGATCCGCGATCTTTACAACTTCCGCAGTCGTAGCTATTGGCTGCGCCGTTTTGAGACCCATGACCGTAAAGAGCACGTCCCAGTAGATGAATACACCATCGAGCATATTTTGCCGCAGAACGAAGCGCTTCCTGCCACCTGGCGTGCAGCATTAGGCCCAGAGTGGGCGCGAATTCAGCAGACGTGGCTACACACCCTTGGCAATCTCACACTTACCGGCTACAACTCAGAATACAGCGACCGATCGTTCACGGAAAAACGCGATATGGACGGTGGTTTCAAAGCAAGCCCGCTCAAGCTCAATGCCGGTCTCGGTCAGCTTGACCAGTGGAACGAGGATACGATCAAGGCACGTGCCGCAAAACTGGCAGACATGGCGCTCTATGTTTGGGCTGCTCCAGTACTGCCAGCCGATGCACGTATAGCGTACAAGCCAAAAGCAGCACCGGCAGCCTATACAATGAAAGACCATCCAAATCTTAGTAATGGGACGCTCCAAGAGGTCTTTGAGGCGTTCCGCAAGCAGGTGCTGGCACTCGATCCGTGTGTAACGGAAGAGTTCCTCAAGTATTACGTGGCCTACAAAGCCGAGACCAATTTTGTAGATGCTGTGCCGCAGGCGAAACGATTACGGCTATCGCTTAATATCGCCTTCGCCGAAATCAATGACCCCAAAGGCCTTTGCAAAGACATCACTAATGTTGGGCGATGGGGTAATGGCGATGTAGAAGTGAGCCTCGCTTCGCTCGAAGAACTGCCCTACGTCCTGGGGTTAGTACGACAGGCGCTTGAAACACAACTGGGGAATGGGGTCAGCGCATGACGCGCAATCTCAAGCCCTACCCCGCCTATAAGGACTCCGGCGTGCCGTGGCTCGGGGAGATCCCGGCGCATTGGGAAATAAAACGTCAGCGGAATATTGTCGACATGCTTGTGAGCAACGTTGACAAGCTCTCAGTTGATGGGGAAGCCCCTGTCCGCCTGTGCAACTACGTTGATGTCTACAAGAATGATCATATTACTGAGCGCATTCAGTTTATGCGAGCGACTGCTTCAGCGACGGAAATTGACCGGTTTAGGCTTCGATTAGGCGATGTGCTCATCACCAAGGACTCAGAATCGTGGAATGACATCGGCGTCCCCTCACTCGTCGAATATGTCGCAGAAGATCTTATCTGTGGCTATCATCTTGCATTACTCCGCCCTCGTCTTGCATTACTCCGCCCTCGTCCAAACATCCTGATCGGGTCGTTTCTCTTGCGCGCTATTCAAAGCCGTGGGGTTTCCATTCAGTACCATATCGCGGCAAATGGCGTAACGCGATATGGCCTTTCGCAGGATGCAATCAAAAGTGTGCTTGTCCCCATCCCGTCTCTCGAAGAGCAACACCGCATCGCCGCCTTCCTCACCCACATCGACCGCCGCGTCAACCGCTTCATCCGCGCCAAGCGCCGCATGATCGCGCTGCTGAACGAGCAGAAGCAAGCGATCATCCACCGCGCCGTGACCCGTGGACTCGATCCCGATGTGAAACTCAAGCCCTCGGGCGTGGCGTGGCTGGGGGAGGTGCCGGAGCATTGGAAAGCGACCAGACTAAAGTACGTGGCTAAAGTTCAGACAGGTATTACTCTGGGTAAGAGTTATGGGGGCATACCACTTAAAAATAGACCCTACTTGCGGGTTGCCAACGTACAGGATGGCTATTTGGACTTAAAAGAGATAACAACTGTTAATGTACCTGCTTCAGAAATAATTAGTTATGAACTCAGATTTGGTGATGTGCTAATGACTGAGGGAGGAGATATTGATAAGCTTGGGAGAGGATGTATTTGGCGTGGTGAAATTCTTGGATGTCTACACCAAAACCATATTTTTGCAGTACGAGCGGATCATAGTCAGTTACTCCCTGAATTTCTTATTCTGTTGATGACATCAAGACACGGACGGATGTATTTTCAAATCACTGCTAAAAAACAACAAATTTAGCATCTACTAATGGTACTAAATTAAAATCCTTTCCCTTGCTTTTGCCTGATATTGAAGAGCAACAGCAGTTACTTGACTATGTTAGAGAACATACGGTTGATTTAGATAATGCAATTGCTAAAGCACTCAAAGAAATCGACCTCATCCGCGAGTACCGCACGCGCCTGATCGCCGACGTGGTCACGGGCAAGCTGGATGTGCGCGGCGTGGACCTCGCCGCCTACGGTGATGAGCTTGCAGGGCTGGACGAGGCCCTGGCTGATGAGGAAGACGTTGGTGAGCAAGCGTTGGAGTTAGTTGACGAAGCGGAGGAATCTGTAGACTAACGAATACCGTTCTACTGAAGTTCCAGGACACCGAGGTCAGGATCATCAGTAAATTACCAGCCGTGGCGAGAGATTATGATCGAAGAGGAGTTTCATGCGTGGGCCACAAGCAAGTGGCGCTCGCGGTCAGCGGCGTAGCTGAGACATGCCTGGATATCCTCTGCGGTGAGGTAGGGAAAGTCGTCCAAAATATCCTGGGGCGTCATGCCCGCCGCGAGGTAAGAAAGCACATCGTATACAGTTATGCGCATTCCACGAATAATTGGCTTCCCACTGCGGATGCCTGGCTCAAGGCTAATGATTGTTTGATATGGTGTAGGCATGCAATGCTCCTGTATATAATCTTTTGGGTTCACGCGAGACACATCAACGATAGCATTATTGTACCATGTCGATGTGGGAGAGGGGGCAGGGGGTGAGGGCCATTACGTGGCATTCCCATCGTCTATCCGTGGCGTATAGAGCTCCTGATGCAATCGCCAGGCAAGTGCAGCGCACCACTGTCCATCAAGAGAAGGCTACCCCATGAAGAGCGACACGAGCGAGCGCGGGCTTGAAACGATCATCGTCACCGCCCTGGTTGACGAGGCTGGCTACATCCAGGGCGACCCACAAGACTACGACCGCGAGCACGCGGTTGACCTAGCCCAACTGCTAGCCTTCCTCAATGCTACCCAGCCCAACGCGGTGGAGCAGCTGGGCCTGGCTAGCGATGGCCCGCGCCGCCAGCAGTTCCTGCACCGGCTCCAGGGCGAAATCACCCGCCACGGCGTGATCCACGTTCTACGGCACGGGGTCAAGCACGGCCCAGCCAGCCTTGATCTCTTCTACGGCACGCCCTCGCCGGGCAACGCCAATGCCGCCGTGCGCTTTGCCGCCAATATCTTCAGCGTCACGCGCCAACTCCACTACAGCAAGACCGAGGCGCAGCTCGCCCTCGACCTGTGCATTTTCATCAACGGCCTGCCGGTCATCACCTTCGAGCTGAAGAACCGGCTCACCAAGCAGACCATCGTGATCGTCCTCGGGATCGCCCCCTGGCTGTGCCTCGCCCCCGACCACCAGGCAGAGATAGGTGTGGAGCCAGGCATAGCTACCTTCAGGGATATCGGGGGTTACGAAGAGCAACCGCTGTGGTTCAATGTCCAACCCGGTCTCCTCGCGCACCTCGCGACGCAGACACGGCTCAGCATCCTCGCTGAGTTCGCGCCCACCACCCGGCACGATCCAGAACTGACGCCTGTCGGTGTGGTCATAGACATTGACCAGCAGGATGTGATGGTCACGTACAATACGCGGCGCTTTCAGGTGTCAAGGCTATGGCAATATCCCGGTACTCTCTTGGCGTAACCCCAAACCACTTCTTAAACGACTTACAGAAGACGCTTGGCTCTGAGAAACCCAGCAGGTAGGTGATTTGCTCGACCGAGTAGTTTTCGCGCAGATATTTCTTGGCCAACCGCTGGCGGATGTCGCGCAGCAGGTCGCTGAAGACCACGCCCTCGGCTTCCAGCCGCTTTTGCAGGGTGCGCACGCTGACGGCCATCTCACGGGCGACCTTCTTAATAGAGAGCGACTCCTCATCCAGCCGCGCAAGGATGATTTTGGTTACGGCCTGGGCCGTGGCGTCGTTCTGTTCCATCTGGGCGATGAAGTTCTGCGCATAGTGCTCGAAATGCTCCAGCAGGGACGGGTTGGCCATACGGACGGGCAGGTTGCCCATCCGCATATCGAGCGTCATCGCGTTTTCTCGTTGCCCAAAACAGACCGGGCAGTTGAAGATGCGCTCGTATTCGGTGCGCGATGCGGGTTCTGGATAGACGAAGGCCACTTCGAGAGGGTTGAGCGGCAGGCCAGAGAGCGTCCGCACCAGGCGCACGCTGCTCGAAAAGATCGAGTCGAAACAGTGTCGCGACATCGGTGGGGCGTGTGGCGGCGTGAAGTAGACCAGCCGCACCTTGCCCAGGCTGAGTTCGGCACGGCCAGTAATCAGGTTGCCGATGATGCGCTGGTAACGCCCCGATTTCTCGAAGGCTTCGCCAAGCGTTTTGCAGTTCATCATCAGGTAGCCGAGGATGGACCAACTGCCGGGTTGGGCGAACTCGCCCATATGCAGGCCGAAATACGGGTCGTTGACGTACTGCGCCGCACTGTCCTGGATGTGCAGATAGGTCTCGACCGGAAGATAGGCGTCCGGCGAGCGCACCGTTTCCGGTTCAATGCCCAAAGAACGCAGGAATGCGTCGATATCCACCTTGAGTGAGTCGAGGTAGATGAACATCTGCGCCAGGACACTGGCTGAAATAGTGATTGGTTCAAGCGTCATCATGCACGTATGATACATCATTTTTGCGCCACATGTCATGTTTTGTGCAGCAAAGGCCATAGCCGCTGACCAGACTGAAGGGTATGATGAACCTGACCTCATGTGGCTGGCGAAAGGAATTGCCATGACCGAAACCAACAGCAAAAACCTGTACCGTATCGGCGGGATGGCGGCCCTGGTGCAACTGGCCGCGATTGTGGCCTCGATTGTGATCGCGGTTGCGCTTGGCCCCCGGCCCACCAGCGCCGCCGAGTTCTTTGCCATTCAGCAGATGAACCCGCTGGCCGCCCTGCTGCGCGGCGATTTCGTGCTGATGGTCTTCTTGCTCGGCGCATATATGGGCACGTTCCCAGCACTCTGGTGGAACTTGCGCCACGTTAGCCCAATCGCGGCGACCTTCGCAACAATGTTCACGCTCATTGCCGTCACGCTCAGCTTCTCGGGCGAAGCCACCTTTGCCCTGCTCCACCTGGGCGACCTGTATCACGCCGCAACCAGTGAGGCCCAACGTGCCCAATTTCTCGCGGCAGGTGAAGCGGTCTTAGCGGCGGGGTGGTGGCACGGTTCTGGTTCCTATATGACCGGGATGCTCCTGCAAGGCGGGGGCATAATCATCTCGCTGGTGATGCTGAAAAGCAACGACTTTAGCAAAGTGACCGCCATCAGCGGGCTGGTGGGCAACGCCCTCGATCTAGTGCAGCACCTGTTGCACCCGTTTGCGCCCGCCGTAGCCGCGCCTATTCAGATGTTCATGGGCGTTTTCTACCTGGTCTGGTTCCCCATGCTGGCATGGGATTTGTTCCGGCTGGCACAAGCAAGGAGCCATCGATGAACGCGCTTGTGATCTACGACTCAGTTTTCGGCAATACCGAAACAATCGCCCAGGTCATCGCGGCAGCGCTCGGCACACAGGCCATTCCCGTCAGCCAGGCGGAGGCAGGTCGACTGTGCGGCCTTGACCTGCTGGTGGTCGGCTCGCCGACGCGCGGCTTTCGCCCAACCGAGGGCATGGCTAAACTGCTGCATGGTTTGCCCAAAAACCACCTGACCGGCGTGCGGGTGGCCGCCTTCGACACGCGCATTGCGTTGGAGACGATTAATTCCAGAGCTCTGCGTTTCCTGGTGGACAAGGGTGGGTACGCCGCCAGCACGCTTGCCAAAACGCTCGAAAAAAAGGGCGGTGTGGTAACTGCCCCGCCAGAAGGCTTTTTCGTCACCGGCGAGCAGGGGCCACTGAAAGAGGGCGAAGGCGAACGCGCCGCAGCCTGGGCGGGCGGGCTCGGCACAAGGAGCGAATGATGCTGGCTGAAGCGAACTGGAAAAGCATCTACCGCCTCGGCGCGGTCGCCGCGCTGCTGGCGGTGGTGTTTGCCGTGCTGGAAATCCTGATTACGTTTGTGCCCGGCGGCGAGCGCGTCGCCCCTGAATTGCTCACCGTGCCACGCTGGTTCGCACGCTTGCAGGCCAATCCGTTGCTCGAATTGCGCAATCTGGGGCTGATCAACATCTTCCTGACCATGTTCGGGGTGCTGCTCGCGTTTGCCCTGTTTGCCGCGCACCGCACGGTCAACCCCGGCTGGGCGGGGTTGGCGCTGGTCATCGCTGCGATTGGCGGAGCGGTCTTCTTTGCCACCAACCGCAGTTTTGCCATGTTGGCACTCAGCAACCGGTACGCCACGGCCACCGACGACGCCCAACGTGCCGCCCTGGTGGCCGCAGGCGAAGCCATGTTGGCGGTCGGGGAGAGCCATACCCCCGGCACTTTCCTGGCTTTTGCGCTGAGCCTGCTTGCCAGTTTGCTGATGGCCTGGGTGATGCTGCGCGGCGGCGTCTTCAGCCGGGCCAGCGCCTATGTCGGCATGCTGGGCTTTGGGTTCCTGCTGGTCTTTGAAATCCTCTCCGTTTTTGTCCCGGCCCTGTTTGACATCGCCATGATCTTCGCCATGATTGGCGGAATTGCCAGCATCGTCTGGTACTTCATGGTTGCCCGGCGGCTGTTCCAATTGGCATAGATAAAGTGCCGTTCGATGGGTGACCGCTATGGAGGGAGGACGCTGATGCTTGCTCGTATCAGCACAACATTTGATGCTACAGTCGACCAACTCTGGCAGGCCATCAGCCGCCCGGACTCGCTGCGCTTTGTGTCCGCGCCGCTCCTGCATTTTGAGCCGCTGGTTCCCGGCGAGCTTGATGACGAGTGGGTCGTAGGCAAAACGTATGCTTTGCGGCTGTTCCTGTTTGGCGTTTTGCCCGCTGGCGAACACCGGATCACACTGGTCACGATCGACCGGGAGGCCAACCTGATCGAGAGCAAGGAGAGCGGCACCCTGGCGCCAGTCTGGAACCACACTATTCGGTTTCACGCCGTCGGGGATGGCAGATTGCAGTACACCGATGCGATCGAAATCCAGGCCGGGCTGCGAACCGGGATCATCTGGGCATTTGCCCACCTGTTCTACCGTCATCGCCAACGGCGCTGGAAAAGGCTCTTGCAGAGCAAGACGGAGGCGTAAAAACCTGTTGCAAGGGGAAGATTATGCCAGCCCACACAATGGATCCGCCAACCTTCGACCCACGCTACCAAAGCCTCTACCGCCTTGGCGGCAGCGCCAGCATCCTGATCGCCGTCTTCATCGTCCTTGCCATCGGCGCGTACTTTATTTGGCCTTACCGCGCCCATGAGACAACAATTCAAGCCATCTTTGACCTCCTGCAAACCGACCGCCTAGGTACCCTCATCGCACTCGATGTTTCGATGCTGGCGATTGGGCCAATCAGTATGCTGTTGTACCTGGCGTTGTATGCAGCCTTGCGACAGGTAGACGAAGCGGTGGCACTGCTTGCCCTGGCGCTGAATCTGCTTGCGGTGAGTTTGATCATCGTCTGTCGCCCGCTGGTTGAACTGGTGATGCTCAGCGACCACTATGCCATAGCCGTTGACGCCACCGAACAAATGCGCCTGCTGGCTGCCGGGGAAGTGCTGCGCGCCCAGTTGGATGGGACGGCCTGGGTTATGCAAAGCGCTTTCCTGATGATCGCCGGGCTGTTGAATAGCTCGCTCATGCTGCGAGCCCCTTTCTTTAGCCAAGCGACCGCCTGGCTTGGCATTGTCATCAGTGCCCTTGGGTTGGGCTTTTTCCTGCCCACGCTTGGTCCGCTCTTCCTTTTCATCAATACTATTGGCAGTGTTCCATGGTGTCTGCTGGTGGCGCGTTATTTGTTCAACATCGCCCAGTCGAAACCTGCGTAAAGCGCCCTCCTTTGGGCTGGGTTCCGTGCGCTAGAGTATCTTGCTGGGACGCGCTTTTTTCCGCCTGTCGAAAGGCTAATGATGTGATCAGAAGAGCATCGAAAGCCCTAACAACAGGAGGGGCAGCGCAAAAAAGACGCCGCCGAGATAGGCAAATGCTACCCATGGGCGCTCGCTGGCGGCTGTTCCCAGGCGTTCAGAGCCCACGACTGGCAAGTGGCGTAAGAAGGGAATGCCAAAGATAACAAGCGTGCCAAACCCCGCATGGCCTCACGTTCGATGGGCTCTTCCGCAACAGGCGTGCTCAGGCAAAAGCTGACGCAGCGGCACCGAGAGAAACGTCAGGGCTACGCTGAAAATGGGGGAACGTGGTTCCCCCATTTTCAGCGTAGCCCTGAGAGAAACGTCAGGTTGGGGCTTTGCATGAGCCCTGAGAGAAACGCCAGGGCTGATGCAACGTCCACCTGACCGAAGCACCGTCGGGCTGATGGTCTTTCAGGAAATGATCCGCTCTGAACCCGATGCCGTGGGGCTGAAGCCCTCGGCTATGGGAAGCGAAGCCCACCTTCGTGGGCTCTATCGGATTCATTGCTGGAAGACCATCAGCCCTCGGCTACGGGTCGCGAAGGCCGCCTGCGCGGCCTCATCCCGTCGGCGAAGGCCGGCTTCGCCGACGGGAGCCGGGCCGTTGACGGCGACCCCGGAGAGCTGACGTTGCAATCGCCCTGGCAACCTACCTTTGGCTCGTTGGCAAGACCCCGCAGAACGTGCTAGACTGGGGCAGATTCTAGCCGCACTGGTGAGCAATACGGTCGTACCGGCATGGTGGCCCAATGGCTACTGTTGTTAGCCATTACCTTCGCTTGACAGCGCTACTTTTGCGGCATTGCCTTTTATGAACCCTTATGCAAGGCCAAACCCTATGAGTACCCCGCCGCCGCTGCGACTCTTCCTGCTTGGCTCTTTCTCGGTCGACACCGACCGTCCGGGTTCGGCCCTGCGGCGCAAGGAGCGTGCTCTACTGGCCTATCTGGCGATGAGCGGTCGGCCCCAGCCGCGCCGCACGCTGATGAGCCTTTTCTGTCAGGAGGCCGACGCGCCGGCGCGCACGCTGGCGGTGCTGCTCAGTCGCATCCGCGCCCAGATCGGCGCGGATGTACTGCTTACAGACGCGGACCTGGTCTGGATCGATCGGCACCTGGTCTGGGTTGACGCGGTGGTTTTCGAGAATGCTCTCGGCTGCGATCTGGCGGCGCACTCGGACGATCAGCTCGAGGTGGCGGTCGCGCTCTATCGGGCCGAGTTGCTCGATGGGCTGACCCTGAGCGATGCGCCCGAGTTCGAGTTGTGGTTGCTGGGCCAGCGCGCCCATATGCGCCGCCTACAAGAGCGCGGCCTGATGGCGCTCGTCCGCCGCCGGATCGATCTGGGCCAGTTCGATGTCGCGCTGGGCTATGCCCGCCAGTTGGTCGAGCACAGCCCGCTGCTCGAAGAGGCCCACACCCAGTTGATCTGGCTCTACGCCCAGACTGGTCAGCGCGATGCCGCGCTGTGGCAGTACGAGCACTGCCGTGACCTGCTGCAGTCTGAGTTGGGCGTCGCGCCGGACGAGGCGCTGCAGTTGCTGTGGCGCGAGATCCTGGGCGGGCGGCAGGGCGGTCTCTCCCGACGCGAGGGGCTGGGTGTCGTACCCGCCGCGCCCAGGTTCGCGCCAGATTTTGTGGGCCGCGCCGCCGAGCTGGCGACGCTCCGCGCCGCCTGGCAGCACGCCCATGCCGGGCGCGGGAGCGTGATGATGTTGGCTGCCCAGGCCGGCGGCGGCAAGAGCCGGTTGGTCTACGAGGCGGCCCGGCACCTGTCGGCAGTGCTCTATGTTGGACGCTGCGGCGAGGCGACGCGCGATCTGCCCTACCAGCCCTGGGCCGAGATTCTGGAGGCACACATCCAGCGGCTCGATGCGAGCGTTGTCACGTCGATCGCCCCGACGCTCCAGGCCTGCCTGAGCCGCCTGCTGCCGGGGATGGCCCGGCGCTGGCCATCCGCCGCTGCGGGCGTGATCGATGAGCCAGAGCGGCTGTTCACTGCGGTGGTTGACGTTCTGGCTCACACCCCTACGAACCGCCCCGAGCCCTGCCTGCTTTTGCTCGATGATCTCCAATGGGCCGATGAGTCGAGCCTGCGCCTGCTGGCCTACCTTGCGCGGCTCATTGGCCGCTTGCCCTGGCTGCTGATTGGTGCCTACCGCGTCGAGGAGGCCGTTGCTGCCCCTGCGCTCGCCACGCTGATCGGCGACTTCGCCCGCCGCGATGTGCCCAGTTTGACGCTTGGCCCACTGGCCGTCGCCGATATCGCCGTGCTGGCCGGGCATGTCTGCCCGCAGCTTGCTCCCGGCGAGCGTGACCGGCTTGCCGCGCAGTTGGCCTGCTCGGCCGGCGGCAACGCGCTGTTCGTCACCGCCGTGCTACAGGATCTGGCCGGCGCCGCGCAACTGCCGGCCGAACTGCCCGTACCCTCCGGCGTGTACGACCTAGTGCAGCGGCGGCTGGGGCAGCTGCCGCAGAGCGATCGCCATGTGCTGGAGACGCTGGCGGTGGCCGGCGATGGCCTCGGGTTGGCCCAGCTGCAACAGCTTAGCGCACGCACCGAGCAGGAGACGGACGCGGCGCTTGAGCGCGCGCTTGCGGCGAGATTGCTGCTGGCCGCCGATGACGTCGCGCCGGTGCGCTATCGCTTTCACCACGACCTGGTACGTGAGGCGGTGTACGCGACGCTTTCGCCGGTGCGTCGGCAGCGGCTGCACCGGCGGATGGCCGGATGGCTGGAACGGGTCGCGGCACGCCGGTCACTCGCTGATCGCCAAGAGCAAGCCGGGCGAATCCTCTACCACGCGCAGCGCGGCGAGGCATTCGACCTGGCCTTCGAGTGGGCCCCGCTCGCCGCAACCCAGGCCCGCCAGATGTTCGCCTACAGCGACATGATGCGCGCGCTCGACGCGATGCGCGAGGCCTTCGCCCACTATCAGCTCTGGCCCGACTTCGATCCCGCTGCGGCCGAGCCCGCGCTGTTCGAGCAGTTCATGTGGTGGCTCACCTATGGCTGGGCGCTCGGTAAACCGGTGCCCGAGCAGCAAGAGGTGCTGGCACAGGCGCAGGCGATCCTCGATCGTCACCCCGCGCCGCTGCGCGCTGCCAAGCTCGACTATGTGCGCGCCCAGCTGACCCTCGACTACGCCGAGGCCATCCCGGCGCTGCTCGCTGTCCATCGCCAACTGCTCTACCTGGAGGAGTCGGCCCTGGCGGCGTTGGCTTTGGTCGAGGCAGCCAGCGCCTCGATCACGCTGAGCCGCAACCGCGAGGGCCGCGCACTCTACGCGCAGGCGCTGGCGCTCTACCGCGGCGAGCACGACGGCCCCGGCGAGATCCGCTGCCTGGCCGGTTTGGCCTGGGCCGCGCTCAACCTGGGCCAGATCGCCCTGGCGCTCGACCACTCCCGCCAGGCCCTGGCGATCAGCCAGGCTCGCGGCGATAAGCTGGGTCAGGCCCAGGCGCTGCTTGGCCTGGCCGCCGCCTGGACTTTTTACCACGCCCCGGACGAGATCGCCGCGCCGGCCGCCGCGGCCCAGGCGCTCTATGAGCAGATCGGCCTGGCCGGGCGAGCTATCCGCCCGCAGCTCTACCTGGGCGCGGCTCACGATATGCGTGGCAATGCGCCGACGGCTCGGGCGATCTATGAGGATGTCTTGGCCCAGGCGCTCGCCCAACAGGACAGTTGGGTCGCTGGCTGGGCCGCCCAGTTGTCCGGGCGGATCGAGTTGCGCCACGGACGGCTTGATGCAGCCACCGAGCGGATCGGCCAGGCCCGCGCGCTGCGGCTGCAGTCGGGCGAGCGCCAGAACCAGGTCAGTGACCTGGCCTGGCTGGGGCGGCTGGCTTTGGCTCAGGGCGATGTCGCGAACGCCCTGGATCACACCGCCCAGTCCGTCGAGTTGCTCGACGCCTTCGCCGGCGAGTATTACGTCTGGGAGCAGCCCGATGTGCTGATGTGCCGCGCCGAGGCGTTGGCCGCCGCCGGGCAGTCGGAAGCGGCGCTGGCCGTCGTCCGCCGCGCCCACGACACGTTGCACCAGTTCGCCGCCCAGATTGACGACCCGCAGCTGCTGGCCCGGTTTTTGGCCTACCCGCTGAACGCGCGGGTGGCGCGGGGTGAGGTGACGAGTTGACAGGGTGAGCGCGCCACCTTTGGAAACATGTTTGGAAACCGCCGCCGGTATGCTCCCCCTATGGCAACAACAAAACCAACCTCTGCCGCACTGGCGCTGGTCGTGATCGCGCTCGGGCTGATGCTCGGGCCGGCGTCGCTGGCTATCCGGGCGCAGCACCTGCTGATAACCGCGCAGAGCGGCACCTTCGTCGACAGCGGACAGGCACTTTCGGCATCCCTGGGGGTTGCCCTGGGCGATCTTGATGGCGACGGTGACCTCGATGCGGTGCTGGCCTCTGAAAGCGGTATCGCGGTCTGGCCGAACACTGGCGGCGGGACGTTCGCCGCCGGGCCGACCTTTGGCAGCGCCTATACGATTGGCGCCGCTCTGGGCGATCTCGACGGCGATAGCGACCTGGATATCTTTGCCGTCGAGGATGCGGTCGCCAGCGCCCGGATCTGGATCAACCAGGGTGGCAGCCAGGGCGGCGCTCAGGGTGACTTTGTCGCGGGCGGGCCGGCCTTCGGCGGCGATCTTCCGGGCGGGGTTGCGCTGGGCGATGTTGATGGCGATGGCGATCTCGACGCCTTTCTGGTGCGCAATATCGGCCGGCCCAACCAGGTCTGGCTCAATAATGGCAGCGGTGGCTTCGTCGATAGCGGCCAGATCCTTGGCGCAGGAAGCAGCAGCGCGGCGGCGCTAGGCGACCTCGACGGCGATGGTGATCTCGACGCCTTCGTGGCCGATGCTGCGGTCAATACGGTCTGGATCAACCAGGGTGGGGCGCAAAGCGGGACGCCGGGCGCTTTTAGCGACTCGGGGCAGAGCCTTGGCGACGCGCTTGCGGTTGGCGTCAGCCTCGGCGATACCGACCGCGACGGCGATCTGGACGCGGTGACGGCCAGCGTGAACAGCGGCGTGCGCCTGTGGATCAACCAGGGCGGCGCGCAGGCAGGGGCTGCCGGCGCCTTCGCCGCCGGGAGTATGCTCGGCACATCCGGCAACCGCCACGCTTCGCTCGTTGATGTGGATGGCGATGGCGACCGTGACCTGTTCGTGGCGCGCAGCAACGCCAACACCGTCTGGGTTAACCAGGGCGGCTTACAGGCGGGCGTCGCCGGAGTGTTTGTCGACAGCGGGCAGCGGCTAGGCAACCTGTTCAGCTACGCTGCGGCGCTGGGCGACCTCGACGGCGATAACGACGCCGACGCGCTCGTGACCAACTCGGGCGCCGCTACGAAGGTCTGGCGCAACGAGGGTCTCTCGGGCCTACAGACGGCCTACCAGATCCGCGACGGTGTGCTGGCGGGCAGCGCACGCGGACGGCGCTACATCGACCTGTACAACACCCACAGCCGGGAGATCCTGGATATAATCCTGGCCGATCGTGCGCTCTTCGAGACGGGCTACGACACGCTCATAGGGTGGCTCCCTGGACTCCAGACGCTGGTCGACGGCAGCGGCGGCGGCGCGGTGATCACGCAGGTGCAGGTCGACGCGTTGGACTCATTCCTGGGCGATCTAGAGGCGAGGGGCAGCGTGGCCCTGCGGCAGACGATCACTGACGAGCGCGCCGCGCTGCCCGCCCTCGACAGCTTCGTCGGTCAAACCATGGCCGAGGCCCGCGCCAACATCATCGGCACCGGCGAGCGCGCAGTCTACCTGCCGCTGATCCGCACACCGGGCGGATCGTTGCTCAGCCGACCTCAGCCACACCAGGACGGCGCAACCCAGGCGATGGGCGGCTGCTTTATGGCCTGCTGGCTGGGCACCTACGAGTGCCAATGAGATGCAATCTGCGCAGCCTGGTCGCCGGCGCGCGCCGCGCCTCTGCGGCTCTGCGTTAAAACGTGCGGTCTACCATGTGCATGGCTGGCGACCTTGTCACGATCCTGCGCCATCGTCCTGTACATACCGCGCAGCCAGTGCCAGCTTCGGCGCACTCGCCGTCAGCCAGCCACGGGCCCACACTAGCACGTTGTGCGCAAGCGAGCTCAGCAGCGTCACCATGCATGGCCTCACGCTCGATGGGCTCTTCTGCAACAGGCGTGTTCGGCCAAAAGGCTGACGCAGCGGCACCGAGAGAAACGTTAGGGCTACGCTGAAAATGGGGGAACCACGTTCCCCCATTTTCAGCGTAGCCCTGAGAGAAACGTCAGGTTGTGGCTTTGCATCAGCCCTGAGAGAAACGTGAATCGGTGTAAGCTGATCAAGCAGATAGTGTATGATGAGTAGTCATGACGGTTCCTATTCTCGCGACCAAGCTCTATATCCCACCACCCCGATTGCAGACGATCCCGCGCCTGCGGTTGCTCGAGCGCCTGAATGCCGGGCTGCGCCACGATCACGGTGCTGCGCGCAGGCTGACGCTCATCTCGGCCGCCGCTGGCTTTGGCAAGACGACGCTGCTCAGCGCGTGGGTTGCCGACTGCCAACGGCCGGTCGCCTGGCTTTCGTTAGACGCCGGTGACAGCGACCCTGTCCGTTTTCTGGCCTATCTCATCGCCGCACTGCAAACGCTTGAACCCGACCTCGGCGCGGGCGTGTTGGCGGCACTGCACGCGCCCCAGCCGCCCGCCCAGGAGGCGCTGCTCACTGCGCTACTCAACGACGTGGCGGCGATTCCCCACACGTTCCTTCTCGTCTTGGACGACTACCACGCCCTTGACGCTCCATCTGTTGATCAGGCGCTTGCTTTTATGCTCGACTATATGCCCCCGCAGATGCACTTGGTGATCGCCACGCGCGAAGACCCGCCGCTGCCGCTGGCCCGTCTGCGCGCCCGCGACCAACTCACCGAGGTGCGCGCCGCCGACTTGCGTTTTACGCCGACCGAGGCTGCGGCGTTTCTCAACCAGGCGATGGGGCTGAACCTTTCTGCCGCCGAGATCGCTGTTCTGGAAGCACGTACCGAGGGCTGGATCGCCGGGCTGCACCTGGCCGCCGTCTCATTGCAGGGACGGGCCGACACCGCCAGTTTCGTCGCGACCTTTAGCGGCAGCCACCGCTTTGTGCTCGATTACCTGGTCGAGGAGGTGCTGCAGCAACAGCCCGCCAACGTGCAGCATTTCCTGCTGCGCACCGCCATCCTCAACCGGCTGTGCGGCCCCCTGTGCGATGCGGTCGTAAAGGATGAAGATCTCATCACCCCTCATCCCTCACCCCTCATCCCTCATCCCTCACCCCTCATCCCTCATCCCTCATCCCTCATCCCTCATCCCTCATCCCTCATCCTTCACGCGCTCGAGCACGCCAACCTGTTCCTGGTGCCCCTGGACAATGAGCGGCGCTGGTACCGCTACCACCACCTCTTTGGCGACCTGCTGCGCCAGCGGTTGTACCAGCAGCAGCCAGACGCCGTGCTCGCGTTGCACCTTCGCGCCAGCATCTGGTATGAGGCAAACGACCTGGAACTGGAAGCGTTTCACCACGCGGCGGCGGCCAATGATGTGGCGCGGGCTGCACGGCTATTGGAGGGCCGGGGCATGCCGCTGCTCTTTCGTGGCGCCGCGCAGCCAGTGCTGCGCTGGCTGGCGTCGCTGCCCACGCCTGCGCTGGATGCCCATCCCGCACTCTGGGTTACGTATGCCTCTGCCCTGCTGTTTGTCCAACAGGTGGCTGGCGTAGAAGCGAAGCTCACCGCGGCTGAAGCGGTGTTGCCGGACACCCCATCTGACCCTGACCTGCGCGACCTGATCGGCCACATCGCGGTCATCCGAGCGACGCTGGCCGTAACCCGGCACGACGCCGAGACGATTATGGTTCAGGCGCACCGCGCCCTGGTCTACCTGCATCCCCACAATCTGCCGGTACGCACCGCCGTCACCTGGGCGCTGGGCTATGCCCGGTATCTCCAGGGCGACCGAGTCGCGGCGGCGCAAGCCTACCACGAAGCGTTAGCTGCCAGTGAGCCTCTCGGCCATTTCATCATTACCCTGATGGCGACGATGGGCCTGGGCGACCTTCAGGAAGGGGCGAACCGGCTCCATCTGGCGGCGGAGCACTACCGGCGTGCGCTGGCACTGGCCGGCAATCCGCCGCTGCCGGTGGCTTCCACGGCGCACCTGGGCCTGGCGCGCATCCACTACGCCTGGAATGACCTGGCAACGGCTGAGCAGCACGTCGAGCAAAGCCGCCATCTGGCACGGCAGATTGCAAACACCGACCGCCTGGTCGCCGCCGAGCTGTTTCTGGCGCGCCTGAAGCTAGCACAAGGCGATCTCGACGGCGCGGCGGCTCTGCTGATGCAGATCGAGCCGCAGATCGTTCAGCCGCACGTTGCCCTGCAACGGCCAGAGCATGCGTCCGTTCATCTGCTGCTCGCCCTGTCCCAGGGCAATTTGGCTGCCGCCGCCGCGTCGGCGCAAACCCACACCCTGCCCCTTAGCCGAGCCAGGGTGGCGTTGGCGCAGGGCGATTCGGCGGCGGCCTTGACCACGTTGACCGCCTATCGGCAGCAGGCCGAGGCCAACGGGTGGCCGGACGAGCGCTTGAAGGCGCTCATCCTGCAGGCGGTGGCGCATCAGGCGTTGGGCGAGAAGGAAACGGCCATTGTCGTGCTGGTCGAGGCGCTGACGCTGGCGGCCCCCGATGGCATCATTCGTCCTTTCGTCGAGGCAGGCCCGCTGCTGGTGCAGGTGCTGGCCGTAGCCGCCGCCCGCGGCATCAAGCCAGCGTACGTGCGTACCTTGCTGGCCGCCGTCGCTACCGAGACGCCCCCGGGCGAAACCAGCACGCCGCCGCTCATTGAGCCCTTAACCGAACGCGAGCTGGAAGTGCTGCGCCTCATCGCCCAGGGTTGCTCCAATCGTGAGATCGGCGAGCGGCTCTATCTGGCGCTGGACACGGTAAAAGGGCATAATCGCCGGATCTTTGCGAAGCTTCAGGTGCAGCGCCGCACCGAAGCCGTGGCGCGTGCCCGCGAGCTGGGTTTGCTGTAGATGCCCTTCCTCCTTGCTCTTCAAGCGGCATCGCTCCGTTGATCTGCCGCCATCCGCAAAATGAGGATGCTGTATCCACTGCCCCGATACATCCACGAGAGCAAAGACGGAGGCTGTAATCACGGTCTGTTCGGCTTCGCCAACACCGGCAAACAACACCAACGTGTCTAGGCATTCTCACGGGCTGCTGCTACACTGGCGCTACAAGCGTGACCAGCGCGCCACGCTCACCGCTGTTAGGAGGAGCGCGATGAGCAGCCAGGGCAACCGGGACGTCGGCCCGGATCAACCGATGCTCTACCAGATCCGGCTCCGAGGGCACCTCGGCAGCCAGTGGGCCGACTGGTTTGACGGCCTGACGGTGGATCTGACCGACACTGGCGAAACGCTGCTGACCGGGCCGGTGGCCGACCAGGCCGCGCTGCACGGCCTGCTCAAGAAAGTGCGCGATCTGGGTCTGACCCTGCTGGCCGTGCAATGTGGGCCGACTGGCGCAACAGACATGTTGCCGGACGAAGGCGCAGCAAATCAACCTCCAAAAGGAGCGTGAAGATGAAGACCGCAACCAAAACGACAAGGCTATTGGGGCTTGCCTTTCTCCTTCAGTTTATTACGTCCTTGAGCAGCGGCGTATTTTTCAAATCAGCCTGGTTTGTGCCAGAAGACATGAGCGCAACCATGCTCAAGATGGCGGCCAATCCGGGGTTGGTGCGGGCCAATATCCTGGTCGATATGCTCACCGCCCTCGGCGTCACCTTTTTGGGCGTGATGCTCTATCTCACCCTGCGCAAACAGAACGAAAAGATCGCCCTGACCGCCCTGGGCTTCTACATCCTGGAAGTGGCCTTGCTGGCCGTAAGCCGGATGGAAACCTTTGCGCTGCTGCGTTTCAGCCAAGCATATGTTGCCACCGGACAGCCCGCTGAATTGCTGCTCCTGGGGCAGGTGGCCTACGAAGCGATGGATTTCGCGGGCAACACCCTCCACATGCTGGCGTTTTGCCTCGGCGCAATTATGTTCTATTTTTTACTCGACAGGGCCCGGATTGTGCCCCGCTGGATGTCGCTCTGGGGCCTCGTCACCGTGTTTCCGCTGCTGGTCGGCACCCTGAGCCAGATGTTTGGTTACACCATCCCGTTTCTTTTCTACCTGCCCTACGTTCCCTTTGAATTGGTGCTTGGAGTCTGGATTCTAGTCAAAGGCATACCGGAGATACCTGCGGTGCAAGGCTTCAATGTCATGACTCCAGTGGTGCCCTCGTAAGGAGCTCGTCATGAAAGCAGTTGTGTTTACCGAATACGGTTCCCCTGATGTGCTAAGGCTTCAAGAAGTCCCCAGGCCGACGCCCAAAGAAAACGAACTCCTGGTGCGGGTGTGCGCCACCCCGGTCAACTACGGCGACCTGACGGCGCGTAACTTTGCCAACAGCGCATTCAATATGCCCGCGCTGCTGTACCTCCCGGCGCGCATGGCTTTTGGCTGGAACAGGCCCAAAATCAACGTGCTGGGCAGCGAACTGGCCGGGGACGTGGCAGCGGTCGGTCGCCGCGTGACGAAGTTCAAACCTGGGGATGCCGTCTTCGCCTACGTGGGCATGAAGATGGGCGCCAACGCCGAATACATCTGCCTGCCTGAACATGGCTCGGTGACGCTCAAACCCGCCAATCTGGCGTACGACGAGGCCGCCACCCTGCCGTATGGGGCCATCATGGCGGTCAGTCTGCTGCAAAAAGCCAGGCTGCAGCCGGGGCAGAAGATTCTCATCAACGGAGCCTCCGGCGGCATCGGCGGGATGGCGGTGCAACTGGCGAAAGCGTATGGGGCCGACGTGACTGGGGTTTGCGGTACGCTGCGCCGGGAATATGTCAGCACACTTGGCGCGGATCAGGTGATTGATTATACGGAGCAGGATTTCACGCAGAACGGCGAGCGCTACGATGTCATTCTGGATATCCTGGGCCGTACTTGCTTTGCCCGCTGCAAAAACTCGCTAACCCCGAACGGCATCTTGCTTTTTGCCAGCTTTAAGAGCCGGGCGCTGTTCGACATGTTCCGTACCAGCTTCTTTAACCGTAAAAAGGTCATCTGCACGCTGGCTAATGAGCACGTTGACAGCCTGCTGCTGGTGAAGGAACTGGCCGAGGCGGGGAAGATCAAGGCACCGCTGGAGCAACGGTTTCCGCTGGAGCAGACGGCCGCAGCGCACCGCTACGTCGAAGCCGGTCACAGACAGGGCAAGGTGGTCATCATGCTCAACCATACTGAGTTGGGAGGTGTACAATGAGAGCTGTTGTCTACACCCGCTATGGCCCGCCGGACGTGCTGCACGTACAGGAAATTGCCCGACCCGGCCCCAGCGCAAACGAGGTGCTGATCAAGGTATACGCCACTACCGTCACCATCGGCGACTGCCGCATGCGCAGTTTTACCGTTCCGCCGGAACAGTGGCTGTTTGCCCGCCTCTACCTGGGCATCTGGAAGCCCAGGCGGAAAATCCTGGGCATGGAATTGGCCGGAGAGATTGAAGCCGTCGGCCCGGAGGTCACGCGCTTCAAGGTGGGCGATCCGGTTTTCGCCTCGACCTTCGAGGTCAATTTCGGCGGCTATGCCGAGTATAAATGCCTGCCCGAAGAGGGCATGCTGGCCTTGAAGCCGGCTAAGCTCAGCTTCGAGGAGGCTGCCGCAGCCGTGGGCGGGGGCATAACCGCCTTGCGCTGTTTGGAACGAGGCCGCATCCAACCAGGGCAGCAGGTCTTGATTTACGGCGCATCCGGCGCAGTGGGAACAAGCGCCGTTCAGTTGGCCAGCCGACATTTCGGCGCAGAGGTGACCGGCGTGTGCAGCACGGCCAATCTGGATCTGGTGCAAGCGCTGGGCGCCGTCAAGGTCATTGACTACACCCGTGACGATTTCAGGCGTGACGGCCCGATCTACGATGTTGTGTTCGACGCGGTAGCCAAGCTTCCTCCAACCCACGCGAAAAAAGCGCTCAAGCCGACGGGCATCTATCTGAACGTGCATAAACACAGCAACGCTTCACGCCATGTTCGCCGTGCAGCGTTCCTGGCGCTCAAGGAGCTCATCGAAGCGGGCAAGCTGAAGCCGGTGATTGACCGAGTGTACCCGTTGGAGCAGATCGTTGCGGCGCATCGCTACGTGGATCAGGGGCATAAAAAGGGCAATGTGGTCATCAGCGTGCTTCCGGCTTGAGCGCCGCCGACACTCGATCACGCGGACGACCGCATGCTGGCGCGGGATTTGTTCAAACTGGAGCAAGGGGCTTGCCACATAAGGATATACGATGATGGCAACGACAGACCTGCACATAGCTGAGGTGCTGCTCTACGGCGCTTCCGGCGCGATTGGGTCTGCCGCAGTGCAGCTTGCCAGAATCTTTGGCGCCCAAGTCACCTCAGCATCTTCGGTTGTTCTGCGCCTTGTATCCCGCATTGGAGCGTGCTAAAATACGCTTAGCCGCACGCAGGCGAATGTCCGATCAGAGGAGCTTCGCCTACGCCTGTGCAAGCGAAAGAACCTCCGCAGAAGTGGAGTAGTTAGATAGTGAATATGCAAGTCATTTTGTTGTTGAAGGGGCCATCAACGCATGGAAATCCGAGCGTTTCGTCCTGAGGACGAGCACGACATCGTGTCGCTTTGGGAGCGATGCGAGCTTGTTCGGTCGTGGAACGACCCGCGCAAGGATATGTTGCGCAAGCTTCAGGTTCAAGGCGATCTGTTCTTGGTCGGCCTGATCGACGGCCACGTGGTGGCAACGGTGATGGCTGGGTACGAGGGCCATCGCGGCTGGGTCAACTACGTGGCAGTGGCACCAGAGCACCAACGAAGCGGACTGGCCCGGCACCTGATGTGCGAGGCGGAGCGCCGTCTGCGTGCGTTGGGTTGTCCGAAGGTCAATCTGCAGGTTCGAAACGGCAATGCCAACGCAGTTGCGTTCTATCGAGCGCTTGGCTATACCCCAGACGACGTCATCAGCCTGGGCAAGCGGCTCGAGAACGACGCCTAGGCAGAATCAATGCGATGCCGGAAACGCGCCGTTTGGCTAGCGCTGGCAGATTGTCGTTGGCACATGGTCGCCGTTCCGCCCCAACACAGGAGGACGCATGAAATTTGGCTACACCATCATCTATGTTCCCGAGGTCGGTGCATCGTTGGCCTTCTTTGAACGTGCCTTTGGGCTCGCACGCCGCTTTCTTCACGAGTCTGGCGATTACGGCGAACTTGAGACGGGCGCAACCACGCTCGCGTTCGCATCGCATGCCTTGGGGCAGCTGAACCTGCCCAACGGGTTTGTGGCGGCAAGTGAATCCATGCTGCCCCTTGGCGTTGAAGTTGCGTTGGTGACGCCCACGGTCGCTGACGCCCACACGAAAGCGCTGGCGGCGGGCGCGATCGAGGTGCAAGCGCCTGCGGCAAAGCCGTGGGGCCAGGTGGTCTCGTATGTGCGCTGCCCAGATGGCACGTTGGTTGAACTCTGTTCACCGATGGACGCTGACCCTGCGGTATAACCCATTCGTCCCGCCAACGGCACCAGATGCTGCGGTGTGCCGTTGGCTCCATGGCACTCTGTGTACCCGGTGTTGCCCACCTTACGCGACGCCCGCTTCACCCTCCCCAACCTTATTGCCCATCGTGTATGCTTCTGAAGAAATTATCAAACGCTTCAGGAGGAGACGGTATCCAATACATTGTCATCTTGATGCACCTTCTCTGGGTGGATAAGCATGTTATACTATGCCTATCTTCGTCGCTACGCTTGAGCATCCTCGCGCCACTCCTTTCTTGGGCGGTATGTCGTGGCTCCCTGGCGCTTGTTGGGGTGGCTCCCCATGCGTTTGGGGGCGGGTAGGAAGGATCGGTATGCAGGAGAGTGGTGCAGAATAGGGTCTGCCATCTGCCGAGCACGGGCCACATGTGGTCGCCAACGGGGGGGGGGCCGGGCGTGTTCGGGCAGGATCCGGGGCCAGGGGCCCGCAGGTGCCCAGAATCTGGCCTTCCATACTCGTACAGACCGCATATGTGCCCGTGGGTGACATTGGCTGGGCAGGCGCTCACGCCGCACGTGGGGCGTGAGCCGTGGTGCGGGGCGTGGGGACGACGCAGGGGCCGCGTGGGTTCGCTCAGGCGGCAGCCTTCCGCGCGTGCCGGTGGAGCCAGCTGAGCACGTTGCGCACGGCGCAGGCCTGGAAGAGTTCAAACTGCGCGGCGGCCAACCCGATGCAGCGGGCGCGGCGACAGCCCTGGTAGCGCGTGAGCCAGGCGATGGTCTAAGGTGGACCCATTTGTCAAGACACAACATTTGGCCGTTTTCCGTGCGGGTGCCTTCCTTCACCCTCAGAAAGCCTTGACACGTGAGTCTCAATCTGGCGTCAGGGCCGGGGGCCGGGGGTGGGGTGGGGCCAGGTCGCCCCGGCCGGGGCGACCTGGCCCCACCCCACCCCCGGCGAAAAAACTGCCGAAGGGTGCCCCGTACGGGCTTATCCGTCCCGATAGACCTCCGCGGGACGACGATAGCCCAGGGCTTGGTGCGGTCGTTCGTGATTGTAAAAGTGCATGTATTGCGCGATCCCCATGCGTGCCTCACGTGGACTTCCATACTCGTGGAGATAGACCTCCTCGTACTTGACGGAACGCCAGAGCCGTTCGGTAAAGATATTGTCGTGAGCGCGTCCGCGTCCATCCATGCTGATCCTGGCTCCTGCGGCCTCTCGCTTGCTCGTGAGCTGCGGACTAGTGAAATGGCTCCCCTGGTCGCTGTTCCAGATCGTGGGCGTTGCCATCGTCAATGCACGATCCACGGCATCGAGCACGAAGGGCAGTTCCAGGGTCTCATCCAGAGCCCAACTGATCACGTAGCGCGAGTACCAGTCGAGGATGGCGACCAGGGAGAGCCAGCCGCTCCGCAGGCGAATATACGTGATATCTGAGCCCCAGATCGCGTTTGGCACGCTGGCGGTTACCCCACGGAGCAGGTACGGGTAGATGCGATGCTGGGCGGTCCGTTTGCTCAGATTGGGGCCAGGGGTGATGCCCGCAATGCCCATCTCACGCATAGACCGTTGCACCCGTTTGCGGTTCATCAAGACTCCTTCCTCGTTCAGGATGACCGTCATCTTGCGTGATCCATAGAACGGGTGAGCAGTGTACAGCGCATCAAGACGATGCTTGGTGGCCACCTCCTCCGGCGATGGCGGCACCGGCTGATAGGACAAACTTGCCCGACTGAGGCTTAAGAGGTCGGCCTGGGTACGTAACGAAAGAGCATCCGCAGTGCGCTCGACCAGGGCAATACGTTCAGCACGAGTCAATCCGGCAGCTTTTTTTCAGAAAATTAACATGTGTTTTTAAGCGCCCAATCTCTGCATAGAGGTGCTCCAGCTCACGGGCGTGGGCAGCCCGAAGCTCGATCACCGAGTCCCGACGTTCGAACAGGTCGGGCAAGCTGGTCAGGGCAGCTTGCTTCCATTCGCGGAGCACGGTAGGGGCAACCCCGTGCTCGGCAGCGAGCTGATTGATGGATTTCGCTTCTTTCAAGAGCTCCAGAACTATCTGGGCCTTGAACGCGGCGGTGTAAACCTTTTTCATCTGCATCTGGTACGGAACCTTGACCGAGTGAGTGTCTAAATTATTGGCTCCATTATAATAGTCACTCCAGCTTGTTGATGCGACCCCGGACACGGCCGCGCCGACCCCACGGCAGGTGCAGGCCTGCAGGCTGTTCACGCTGCGGCTCGGGCTGCGGCAGAACGACGACGCGAAGGTACGACGTTACCGCAAGATACTGGCACCCGAGCGCAAGATCAGGTACACTTTGCCCAGGCGAAGACGCACACGTGAGGAGGCCCGTATGACCGGAAGCGAGGCGCTGCAATCGGTTCAATTTGTCACGGTGAAGGGCAAGCGCTTGGCCGTTTTAAGTGCGGACGACTGGGAAGCGCTGATTGAGTGGCTGGAAACCTTGGAGGATGTGGCTATTGCCAAGGAAGCGTTTGCCCAATTGAAAGCCGCAGGCGGTGACCGCGGCAAGGCGGGGTGGGTGAAATGGACCGATGTGGCGGATGACGTGGCATGAGCCAGTACGACATCTATCTTACCCCACGGGCGTGGCGCGAAGTGAAAGTCCTTCCCAGCCATATGCGCCAACGGCTACGTCGGGAGATCGATGGCCTTGCCGCCGCGCCGCGTCCGTCAACCAGCAAAGCGCTTGATGTGCCACCACCTGGGGGCGACGAGGAGCCACGGTCCTATGAATTACGGCGCCTGCGCATTGACCGGTGGCGGATCGCCTATGCCGTGACCGAAGAAGCTAAAATCATTGACGTTCTGACAATACAAAAGCGTCCGCCATATGATTATGGAGACCTCAGTGACCTTATGCAAGAACTGAAGTGAAAAGGCTTTTTTAAGAGAGACTTCACGGTCGGGTTGAGGATGGGGTAGGCCCACATCCTTGAGTAACCTTGGGGTTGGTTCTCAAGGCCGGAGTAGCGGCATGAGCCAGTCCTTGCGTGCGTCGCGCGAGCGGTGCGAAGATCGTCAACGCACGCCCATGCGCTCGCAGCGCATCCAGCGCTTCCGCACCGCCCGGCCAGGCCCAGCGGGTCTCCGGATCTATCTATCTAAGGATGCCACGCGGGAGCGGGGGCATCTGACGATCAGGCCCTGCTCGCCCCGACCGAGCCGCGAGCCACGCGAGCCAGGGTGCGATCACGCCGCCTGGTCGTCGAGGCGCGAGACCCATGCAGCCGATGCCAAGCTGTGCCGAGCCAGGTTGCCCCGCAGGTGCAGGCGGCTCCGGCCCACTACCATCCGCTGACCCACGAGGTCTGCCGCACGATGCCTCGACCCTAGGGCGATGGCAGCTTCTGCTCGTGCATGCCGTCAGACCGGCAGAACCTCCTCTATGCGCCCAGACCGTCGGCGTCAACGCCTCGGCTGCTGGCAAGCGTGTATCATACCATTTTTGCCCCACTGAACCGCCGGCAGCAGCGCCGGATCGCACGCCTGCTTGCCCTTGCCCTGCTGTCCCTCGTGTTCGTGACGAGCACCGGGGACGCGGCCGAACGGCTCCCCGTGTCGGTCGCCGTCGCTACCTCAGTGCGGCGGATCTGCCACCGCCGCTGCCGTTCGCATCCCGTCGCCCCGCCGCTCTGCGGCTCCGGGGCGCTCCTGCAGCGCACCCTGCCGCCGGTGCTGGGCCAAACGTGCGTGCTGCTCCTGCTCCTCCTTGGCGGGCGCGCCCCCACCGCGCTCTTCCTCCTGTCCAGTCTGCCGCTGCTCCGCTGGCTGCTGACCTTCAGCACCCTCGTCTGGCCCGCCTGGACCCAGCGCCCCAGCTGCCGCTGGCTCCGCCAGACGCTGGCCGACCTCCACCTCGCCCTGCTGCTCGGCCTCGATGGGCACCTACGCGGCCACATCCTCGGCTTCCCACAGGGTGGCGTACTCGCTGCGGCCACCACGCCCATCCGCCCGCCCAAACCCACGGCCAGCGGGCGCATCCTTGCGGATGGTACCGACGAGGTCACCCTCGGTGACCTCGTCGGTACCATCCGCCATAAACCCGTGGACGAGTTTGACCGGCGCATGTTCCTGCTGTCGCTGCGCGCCATCCACCTGGTGGATCGCCCGTCGAAATGGCCATTCGTCATACGGCATGCTCCGTTTGTGTGCGGCGCGGCAGTCGTTACCGCAGCGGCGTGAGGCCGCACCCCCTTTGAGGGGGTATCATCGCTTAAGTATATGACAATGGGCACGGCGCGGTAGGGGCACGGCGCGGTGGGGGCACGGCGCGGTAGGGGCACGGCTTGCCCGTGCCCTTCCTTGCATGGGGCACGGCAGCGGGGCGGCGGGGGGCGGGGCACGGCGCGGTGGGGGGCACGGGCAAGCCGTGCCCCTCCTCATCGCTGCACCACGGGCACATAGACACGCTTTGTCCCGTCAATGCGTTGCACGTCGCCGTCGCTGGGCGCACCGGTGCCAAGGCCTACTTCGAAGGTGAGATCTTGCATCGAGGGCGCTTTGACGCCGATGGTGCCGTCGTTGCTGGTGATGCCACTGGCTACGTCGGTGGTGATAAAGAGGTAGCTGCTGCTACCTTCGGCTAGCGGTTGCCAGCGAAAGGCGGCGAAACTGTGCCGCCCAGGAAAGGGCACGTTGTTGATGCGGCCCAGCAGGGTGGCGTTGGCCGGGTCGAACGTGGCATCAGCCGAGTGCCAGACCCGCAGGTTTATGAGGTCGCCGGGGCGGTAGTTGCCCTGGGTCGTGATCTTGAGATCGGTCAGCATCGTTGAACCATTCGTGAGGTCAAATTTCAGGGCGTAGAGCAGGTTCTGACGGCTGCCTGGTTCAATGCTGCCCGCGTTTAGCGCCGGTGAACTGACGACGATCTCGGGGATCGCGACTTCCTGGAAGATCTGGCCGGCATAGCCTCCTGCAAAACGGTTGTTGGCACTGCTGCCCCAGACCGTGTTGAGGTCATACGATGTCCCGCTGATGATCGTGCTCCACGTGCTCCCGTTGAAACTCAGCAGCGTGCCCTGGTCGCCGACGGCGAGGATATTGTTTGCATCGCTGCCCCAGATGGCCCGCAAAAAGCGCGTTGTCTCGGTTGGCATGGTGCTCCAGGTCGTACCGTCGTAGTGGAGAATCCGCCCACTGCCGCCGACCGCATAGACATTGTCGCTCGCGGTGCCCCAGATCGCATACAGCGGCGAGGTCGTCCCGCTTGTCATCTGGCTCCAGGAAACACCGTCGTAGTGGAGGATCACCCCGGTCAGGCCGACGACAAAGACATCGTCAGGCCCGGTGCCCCAGACGGCATTCAAAATGCCGTTGACCCCTGTGCTGATCGGGTTCCAGGAGCTACCATTGTAGCGCAGGATGTTATTGCTGCCGACGGCAAAGACATCATTGGGGCCGCTGCCCCAGACTGCGCTGAGTTGGGTCGTTGCCCCGCTCTCCATCGGTGACCAGCGGGTGCCGTCATAGCGCAAGATGATGCCACCGCCGCCGACGGCAAACATATTGGTGCGATTGCTGCCCCAGATTGCGTAGAGATAATTGGTGATGTCGTGTGGCACTGGCATTGGCCTCCAGATCAGGCCATCGTAGGCCAGGATGGTGCCCGCTTCACCGACGGCAAAGATCTCATTGGCACCAGTGCCCCACATCCCGAAGATCTCCTTGACAAACCAGTTGGCCTGTTTGTCCCAGTTTGTGCCGTCGTAATGAAAGACGCCACCTTGCGAACTGTCGCTGGTGACAAAGATATCATCAGGCCCGGTACCCCAGATGCCTGCGAGTGTATTGCCGATGAAATTGATCGTCGCCATGCGTGCCCAACTGCTGCCGTTATAGCGATAGATGATCCCGGAGGCTCCAACCGCAAAGACATTGTCGGGGCCCGTGCCCCAGACCGCATAGAACGTGCTGGTAGAATCGCTGACCATCGGGCTCCAACCGATCCCGTTGTAACGCAAGAGCGTGCCCTGCTCACCGACGGCAAACACATCGGTGTCACTGCTGCCCCATACACCATAGAGAATCCGACTCGAGCTGGTTGACTCGCGCCAGGTGCTCCCATCAAAGCGAACAATGACTCCCGAGGCACCAACGGCAAAGATATTGTCGGGCCCACTGCCCCAGATGCCATTGAGGCTCGCGGTGGTGCTGCTCGCCATCCGCGTCCAGGTGGTGCCATCGTAGCGCAGGATCGCCCCGCCACCACCGACGGCAAAGACATTCGTGCTACTCGTTCCCCAGACGGCATAGAAGATCACCGCTTGATCGCGATACACTTGTTGCCACTCAACGCCGTCGTAGTGTAGGATCACCCCCCGGGTGCTGACGGCGAAAACGTCGGTAGCGCTACTCCCCCAGACGCCTGTCAACATGTCGTCGGTCCCACTGATCATCGGTTGCCAGTGAGTCCCGTCGTAGTGCATGATCGCGCCAACATTGCCGACCGCAAAGACATCATCCGGCCCACTCCCCCAGATCGCCTTGAGGCCTCGCCACGTCGGAATCGTCATCGCGTCCCAGCCAATGCCTGCGGCACGGGTAGGATTGATTGACATAACAAACGAGAGCGTAAACAAAATGATGAGCACAAGCGAAACGACTGGCGTTCGGGGCCTGAACATACCTGAACGGCGTTGTGGCTGCATACATTTCTCCGCATACTGAATATTTTGGGATGATAATTTGGCGCAAAGGCGCAAAGGGCGTTTTGAGCACATCATTCTTCGCGCCCGCGTACCCAGGAATGTCGAGAAACCTTCGTTGAGACACTACTGAAGTCGTGAGCATCAACGCGAAGGCATTTTTTCGAGATGAAGCGGGATGGTAGGCAAAGCATAGCATAGCGGGCACGGGCGCTTGGTAAAGATATCCAGACCTCACGTAGAGGTCCGGCGAACGCAACCCTTGCGGCACGTGCCATCCCATTCTTGCTGCGCCCTGCCGTGGGCATGGAATGATCGCGGTTGGATGGGCGGGGCATGGATCACGTCGGATGTGTCGCCGGGCCGGGCCGGGGTCAATCAGGGGCGGGGTGGTGTTATCGGGGCTGCCGTGGGGCGCAGCAGCGCTGGGACAAGCCTGCGGGCATGGGGGGGCCATGGGCTGCTGCGCCCCTACGGCGCGAACAACCGCATGCGTGGCGCGGTGCTATCCCGGCGATGGCGGGTGCCGGGCCGGCGATCACGGCGATGGAGGTTGATGGGCCGACGAGTAGGGGCGCAGCAGCCCATATGGCGCGTGCCGTAACCGCATCGCCCACCGCTTGGCTGCTGCGCCCTGCCGTGGGCATGGAATGATCGCGGTTGGATGGGCGGATGGACGGGGATGGTGGGGGCACGGCGGGGCGGCAGGGCACGGGCAAGCCGTGCCCCTACGCGGGGCACGGCGGGGCGGCGGCGGTAGGGGCACGGCGGGGCGGCAGGGCACGGGCAAGCCGTGCCCCTACGCGGGGCACGACGGGGCGGCGGCGGTAGGGGCA